>CAJJBX010000005.1 GCA_905182555.1 uncultured Ilumatobacter sp.
AAACCTCTGATCAAAGCGCTCGACGAAGGCAAGCCCGATGGCTCGATGTACGACATGTCATCGATCAAGATGATGAACTCATCTGGTGTCATGTGGACCACCGAGGTCAAGCAGGATCTCATTGATCGCATCGAGCAGGTCATCCTGATCGACGCGATGGGTTCGACCGAAGGCTCAATGGGCACCCAGATCACGGCCAAGGGAATGCCCACCGAGACGGCCAAGTTCACGAAGAGCCCACTCGCCAAGGTCTTCAATGAGGATGACGAAGAGGTTGTGCCGGGTTCCGGCGAAGTCGGCATGGTCGCTGCCGGCGGCAACATCCCGCTCGGCTATTTCAAGGACCCCGACAAGTCTGCTCGAACCTTCCGCGTGATCGACGGCGAGCACTATTCGTTCCCGGGCGACTTCGCCACGGTCGAGGCCGACGGCACGCTCGTCCTGCTCGGACGGGGCAGCCAGGTGATTAACACCGGCGGCGAGAAGGTCTTCCCCGAAGAGGTCGAAGAAGCAGTGAAACGAGTCGAGGGAGTTCTCGACTGCCTCGTCGTCGGCATCCCCGATGAGAAGTTCGGCAACGCCGTGACCGCTGTTGTGTCGCCCAGCCCGGGTGTATCCATCGAAGCCGCCACGATCATTGCATCGGTCAAGAGCAACCTCGCTAGCTTCAAAGCGCCAAAGACAATCGTGTTTGTCGACCAGATCCCTCGCGCCCCCAACGGCAAGGCCAATTACAAGGCCGCCAAGCAGATCGCCGAAGCCGCATAGTTGCGGATGGGGTCAGGCCCCTTTCGCAACTCTGTCTCAGAGCAGCTTTTCGGCAAAGAAGTCGAGGACTCGTTGGACACTCGCCTCGTCGCGTTGTTCGGTGAGCGTGGAGTGGTCACTCTTGGCCGTATTCTGCAGTTCGATCGCGATGAACGCATCGCCAAGCTTCTTCCGGAGCATCGCGAACCGGTCCCCGACCAGCTTGTCGCCGGCGAAGCGGAGACCGAGTACCTGGCAGCCGTCTTGCGCTCGCTGAATGATCGCAGCCTCGTCGTCAGGCGACAGGTTGAGGTTCGCGCCCCGCTCCTTCTTGCCCACAGCAAACGGCATCGAGGGTTGTGCGATCACCGGCGCGATCATGATGTCGTCGACCATCATTCCGAGTGCGAAGCCGCCCGAGAAGCACATGCCAACGGCGCCAACCCCCGGCCCACCGACCTCGTTGTGGATGTTGCGAGCGAGTGCACGGAGCCAGGCAATGACCGGTGATGTCTTGTTCATCGCCATCGTTGTGAACTCTTTGGCGATGCAGATTTTCATCATCGACTGCGCCATGTAGATCTGCGACGGCGCTTTCCCTGGCGTACCGACAAGCGACGGCATCACCACGGTGAATCCGCGCTCGACGACGTCGTTCGCGAACTGTGCAACCGCCGGGGTGATTCCGGGTATCTCATGGACAACCAGCACCGCTGGGCCGCTCCCTCGCCGGTACGTGGAGAAGCTCATCTCGGCGGCGCTGAACTTGCCAGGCGTCCAGCCGGCAAGCACGCCCGAACGAATCGGCTTGGCATCGGCAGAGAGGGTGGGAGCTGCTTCGGTCATTGTGTGATCAGTTCTTGTCGAGAAGTTCGAGTGCCGCAGCCGACAGGAGTTCTGGGCCCTCGCGGAAGTTGTCGAGTGTTTCCTGATCGACATCTTGGTCGCCCATCGCCCCCTGTGAATACCGGGCGAAGACGCCTTCGGAAATTACTGCGAGGCGCCATGAGGAGAACGCTCGGTAGTAGTTGATGTTGCTCAGGTCGCGGCCAGTGCGGTTGGCATAACGCTCGAGCATGGCTGCGTAGGTGGGGAACCCGTCGAGACCGGACGGGTCGTTGTGTCGGCCTTCGTTGGTGCCCGGGTCGGTCCAGTACACGCCGAGATAGCCGACGTCGGCGAGCGGATCGCCGAGTGTGCAGAGTTCCCAATCGAGCACGCCAGTCACTCGATCGCCGTCGATGAGCACGTTGCCGAACCGATAGTCGCCGTGAGCGATCGAGACGCCGACCTGAGTTGGCAAGTTCGCGGCGAGGCGACGTGCGACTTCGTCGACTGCTGGTAGGTCACGCGTCTTGGACTTCTCCCACTGCGTGGTCCACCGCTTGACCTGGCGTTCGACATAGCCCTCGCGGCGCGCAAGGTCGCCGAGCCCGATGGCATCGATGTCGACCGAGTGGAGGTCGGCGAGCACATCAATCAGATGCTCACTCGCAACGCGCCGCTGCTCGAGTGTGGTGTGCTCCTCAGCCCGTTCTTGGGAGTCGAGCACGACGCCAACGACGTGGCTCATCACATAGAACGGCGCACCGGTCACTTCGACGTCGCGACAGACACCCAACGTTTCGGGCACCGGCACATTGGTCTGGCCGATTGCCGAGATGATGCGGTGCTCTCGCTCCATGTCATGCGCCGTGGCGAGCACGGAGCCGGTCGGCGGGCGGCGCAGTACGTACTTGCGATCGTTGGCATCGGTAACGGTGAAAGTCAGGTTCGACCGGCCGCCAACGATGATGTCGAACCGAAAGGGGGCCTCCGATCCCGCGATATTGGCCACGAGCCAATCGGTCACTCGGGGCACATTGATTCCAGCGATCTCGGTCACCACCTGAACGTACCGGCCGACTCCCCACGCGCTGCAACCGGTGGCCAGGTCTCTGCGTCAGCAAAACAGCAACCAACGAAGCTTGAGTTCGCACAAACAACGAAAAGCGTGATGCCGATACGAGATGAGGACGCCACTCAGATTGTTCGGGGCAAAGAATGCACGAACGAGTCGGCCTTCGCCGACGAGAGTTGCGGGGCGATGCAGGGTTTGAGCGACGTGGCGTCGTTCAGCCGGGACGGCCCACGCCGACGACCTTGTTCCAGTTGACCGAACCGATGTTCACGATGCCGCCCGTGTTCGGAGCATGCACCTGCTGACCATTGCCGAGGTACACGCTGACGTGGCTGATCGGGCTGTAGAAGAAAATCAGGTCGCCCGGCTGCGCAGCACCCTTGCTGACATGCGGGATAGACGCGTACTGCGCACGTGACTGGTGTGGCAGGTAAACGCCAGCCTGGGCCCAGGCGTACTTAGTGAGCCCGGAGCAATCGAACGACACCCCGGGGTTCGAGGTGGCGTAGCGGTACGGGACACCCTGCTGGCTGAGCGCCGCATTCACGGCCGCGCCCGCACGTGATGAAACCGCAGGAGTAGCCGTGGCAGTCGGCGCTGGCGTCGAGCCACCGCCAGAGTTGCTGTTGCCACCGCCGTTGGCCGGTACCGGGCCGGAGCCGCCCCCATTCGAAGCAGTCGTCGAAGACCCGCCAGAGTTATTACTGTTCGCTGCTGCAGCAGCGGCTGCGTTCGCTGCAGCAACTTGCGCTTCATATTCGGCGCGAACACGGGCAGCAGCTTGAGCAGCGCGGCGCGCTTCTTCCTCTTGGATGACCTGGCCGAGCTTGGCTTCGGCGTCGGCGCGAGCCTGGGTGTATTCGGCAGTGAGCTCGTCGGTGCGAACTTGAGAGTCTGCGAGATCCTTGGTGAGTTGCTCGGCCTGCGTGCGCTTGCGGCCAAGATCGGCGCGCTCCTCTTCAAGGTCTGCAACGATTGCGTTCAGTTCATCGGTTGTGACCGTGCCGGCGCTGAGAGCGACACGGGCAAGTTCGTCGCGCTGCATGATCGCATTGAGATCGGAGGTGTCTTCGAACAGCGGTCCAAGTGGAGTGGACCCGGCACCGACGAACGAGCGGATTGCCATCTCACCCAGGTCGCCGCGCAGCTCACCGATTTCGGATTCTTTGGCAGCGACGCGAGCTTCAGATTCCACAATCTCGCTGTCGAGCACAGCTTTTGTGTCGACGGCGATCACGTATTCCTCGCCGATCCGGCGGGCATTTTCTTCGAGCCGTTCGAGCTCGTCAACGATGTCTTCGACGCGTCCGCGCTGCGCATCGACCGGGCTGGCGTATGAAACAGTCGGCGTGAACGCCGGCACCAGCAAAGCCGCAGCCACGGCAATGGGAAGAACACGGAGTAGTTGCTTCATAGGAACGAGACGAACCCTAGCGAATATGACGATCATGTTGCGAAATCGGAACGAAAGTTCACATAGTGCGATCAGTCACCCTTCGAGCGCCTGAATTTTTGTGCGAGCGATTGCAGGGTCCATCTGTGTAATCCCTCACATAACCGCTGTTGACCACGAGCGGGAACGTGCGCACCGGTCGAACGTCAGCGAGTTCGAACGTCAGCGAGTTCGAACGTCAGTCCCAAGAAAGAGGGATCGGCGACGCAGTCAACGCACGAGCGACGCAGGAACTCGAAGCGGCGGAGCCCCTTCTCACTCCCATTCAATAGTGCCGGGCGGCTTGCTCGTGATGTCATAAACGACGCGATTGACCCCGTCGACTTCGTTGATGATGCGCTGACTCATCACTTCGAGCGTCTCGTACGGAATACGCGCCCAGTCAGCGGTCATTGCATCTTCGCTCGTCACTGCCCGGATGACGATCGGGTTGCCGTAGGTGCGTTCGTCGCCCATCACCCCAACCGAGCGGACGTCGGCGAGGAGCGCTGCGTAGCTCTGCCAGATCTCGCGCTCGAGGCCCGCCGCTTTCAGTTCTTCGCGAACAATTGCGTCGGCTTCCTGAAGCAGCGACACGCGCTCCGGCGTAACCTCACCGATGATCCGGACGCCGAGGCCCGGGCCGGGGAACGGCTGGCGCCAGACCATCTCGTCGGGCAGGCCGAGCTCGGTGCCAAGCGCACGGACTTCGTCTTTGAAAAGGTCGCGGAGCGGCTCGATCAGTTCGAGCTCCATGTCGTCGGGGAGGCCACCGACGTTGTGGTGGCTCTTAATAACCGCAGCTGTTCCGTCGGCACCACCGGACTCGATGAGGTCCGGATACAGCGTCCCCTGGACGAGGAACTTCGCTTCGGTGATGCCCCCGGTGTGCTTTTCGAAAACCCGGATAAACCGCTCGCCGATGGCTTTGCGCTTTGACTCGGGCTCGGTCAACCCAGCCAACGCCTCGAAGAACGACGGGCCTTCATCAGCATGAATCAGCTCGATGCCGAGGTGGCGACGGAAGGTCTCCACAACCTGAGCGCTTTCGTTCTTGCGCATCAGACCAGTGTCGACGTACACGCAGGTCAGCTGCGAACCAATCGCCTTATGCACGAGCGCTGCCGCCACCGAAGAGTCGACTCCACCGGACAAACCACAGATCACACGAGCGTCGCCGACGCGTTCGCGGATCAGCGCCACTTGCTCCTCTACCACCGATGACATCTTCCACTCGGGCGCGATACCGGCGCGTTCATGGAGGAAACGCTGCATCGCTGCGAGGCCATACGGCGAGTGCTTCACCTCGGGATGGAACTGGACGCCGTAGATCTTGCGCTCCTCGTTTTCCAACACTGCCACCGGTGCACCGGGCGACGACGCCGTCACGGCAAAGCCGTCCGGAGCTTCAGTGATGCCGTCGAAATGGCTCATCCAGCATTCGTGGCGGGCTGGCGCCTCGTCGGGAAGGATGAGCGAATCGCCGAGACGCTGCAACTCTGCTCGGCCGTACTCGCCGCGCATGCCGCGACCGACGGTGCCTCCGAGTTGCTGTGCGATTAATTGCGCGCCGTAGCAGATACCAAAGATCGGGACGCCGAGGTCGTATACGGCCGGATCGAGCGAGGGGGCACCCTCGACGTGCACGCTCTTCGGCCCGCCAGACAGGATGATGGCGGCCGGATTCTTCGCCGCCATCTCGGCTGCACTGAGGCGGTGGCCGACGATCTCGGAGAACACGTGGAGCTCACGAACCCGTCGTGCGATCAGCTGGGCGTATTGAGCGCCGAAGTCGACGACCAGGACGGTGGCACGGGGGGTCTGCTGCGATTGACTCAAGACTGTGAATCGTAGAGCAGTGGCACCATCCAGCCGCCCAGTCCTGAACGAGAAGTTCAGTCGAACGATGTGCGCGCTCATCGCGATACTCATCATGTTCGCGTCGGCACCGGCAACGGCGCACGCAATCGAAGCACCTGCCAACGTGGCAACACCGTCTGAGGCGCTGCCGGTATCGACCGACGTTTCCGTCGACGTCGATACGCCGCGGCCGCCGACCACGGCGAACGATTTCTTCCCTGAGGATCGCGACCTGACGTCGTGCATCGGTGTGCTCGAGCGGCCGGGTTGCGGCAGCGAAGAACGCGGCGGTTGGCGTCAGGGGCTTATCCTGCTCGCCGTCGTCGGTGGCCTCACGGTCGTGTTCGGCAACGTCATCCGCAGCAACCGCAAACGGAACGGCTGATGTCACCGGCGTAACGGCTGAAGTGACCGATAGGTGGCGCAACGCCACGCCCACTCAAACGGCCCGAAGCGGAACCGGGCAAGCCACCACGGTGACCACGCCAGCTGCAGCCCCCAGACCGCCACGACAAACCCCAGCACGAACGTCCGGGAGACGTCGACTCCCTCGAGAGCGGTTGTGAGAACGGCAAGACCGATGAGCGTTTGAGTGAGGTAGTTCGTCAGCGCCATCCGGCCAACTGCCTGGAACCGCGCATGGAGCCCTCCCGAATTCCGGCCAGCCCACAAGACAATGAGCGATAGGCAACCGAGTGCCATCGGAACCGTCCCGAACGTTGAGATCGCATGGCCAGACAAGGCCGACGACCCAGCCCAATCGGTGGATGTGTTCATTAACAATCCAGCTGCCGACAGTGGCACGCCGACCCCGAAGCCCCACACGGCAGCGCGGCGATAGACCGCCTGACTCGCATTTCCCTGCACGAAACCGAGCCGGAACAGGCCGACCCCGATCAGCATTAACCCGAGGGCCCGGCCGAAGGCGTCAAGAAGGAACAGTCCGGCGACGCCATCCGACAGTTCGCCTCCGATGAACCACACCTCGCCGAGATCGGCGTCCTCGATCGACGAATTGACCAGGAGCGACAGAACAGCTGACGCATTTGCCACAGCGAGGCCGATGCCAAACAGCCACGCCGCAGGCAACTTGTGAAGCAGAAGAACCACCGGGGCACACAAGGCGTACACCGTCAGGATGTCGCCGTCCCACAAGATCGTGTGGGCGAGACCGACAATGAACAAGAGCAGGTTCCGCCACAGACTCAACCAGATCGATCGACGGCCCTTCGCTGCGGCTCGGTCAGCAAAGATCACGATGCCCACACCGAACAGCAGTGAAAAGAGCGCCATCATTTTTTGGTCGACCAAGATTCGGCCGGCAACGCCGATCGCCGTATCGAGCAGAGTCTCGTTTCCGGCCTGCTCGAGGTTCTTGTAAGCGGCAATGGGGAGCGCAAACGTCACGGCGTTCATCAGCAGGATCCCGAGCGTCGCGACGCCGCGGATCACATCGAGGCTGTCGATGCGCTGGGCTGTTTGAGGCGCTGTTGGGGTGGCTGTTGGCGAGGAGTCGGTGACGACAGGGGTGTCGGGCATGGACTGCATCTTGTCTGGGCGCCACCGGGCAAGCGTCCGCCCCAGGTCCCCCGCTCCTCATCCGCGAGACGGACCCGGGAACGACGTGTGCCATCCGTCAGGTCGCCCCAAGGCAGCCGGAATCGAGACAGAGTTCTACTCTGCAACGATGACGCCGGAAGAGTTCCGCAAGCACGGCCACGACATGGTCGATTGGATTGCCGAGTTCCTCGAACACGGTGTGGCTGAGCAGCGCGTCTTTCCCGAGACCAAACCCGGTGATATTCGGGCGCAGTTGCCCGAGCATCCGCCCACCGAGCCCGAATCGTTCGACGCTGTGATGGCCGACCTCGAGCAAATCATCGTGCCGGGGCTGACCCAGTGGCAGCATCCCGACTTCTTCGCATGGTTCCCGTCGAACATCACCTATCCGTCGATACTCGGCGAACTGATGTCGGCCGGACTCGGCATTAACGTGATGGCCTGGGCCACGTCACCGGCAGCAACCGAACTCGAGACGCTGATGCTCGACTGGATGCACGAGCTACTCGGGCTCCCTGACCAGTTCCGATCCACCAGCGAATGTGGCGGCGGAGCGATTCAGGGCACAGCCAGCGAGTCGACACTGATTGCCATGCTGGCCGCCCGCTGGAGGGCCACCGGTGGCGAAGTGAACGCCACCGGCGACACCACACATCTCGTCGGATACTGCACAGCCCAAGCGCATTCCAGTATCGAGAAGGGATTCCGCATCGCCGGTATCGGCACCGACCGCGTGCGCTTCGTGCCGACCGATGACGAGTTCGCCATGCGGCCCGATGCGTTTGCCGACTTGGTGGCTGCCGACCTCGCTGCTGGGCTCACACCGTTTTTCGTCGTCGCCTCGCACGGCACAACCTCCTCAATGGCGTTCGACCCGACACCGGCGATCGCTGAAATCGCGCAGCGGCACAACATCTGGCTACACGTCGACGCTGCGATGTCTGGAATTGCAGCGCTCGCTCCCGAGCATCGCTGGGTCAATAGTGGCCTTGATTTGGCTGACTCATACACCACTAACCCGCACAAGTGGATGGGGATCAACTTCGACTGCAACTTGTTCTGGACCGCCGACCGGTCGGCCTTGATCAGCGCGCTCAGCATCCTGCCGCCATATCTCGCATCCGAAGCCGCTCAGTCTGGCAGCGCCATTGACTACCGCGACTGGGGCGTGCCACTCGGACGACGGTTCCGCTCTCTCAAGCTATGGTTTGCGTTACGGACCGAAGGTGTGGCCCCGATCCAGGCCATGCTTCGAGAGCATGTTGCGCTCACGCAGGAGCTTGCTGGTTGGGTGGCATCTCATGAGCGGCTGAACATCGTCGCACCACACCCGCTCAACCTGCTGTGCGTTGCGCACGCCGACGGCGACCAAGCAACCGATGCCCTGATCAACGTAGCGAACGCCGCGGGCATCGGGCTCTTCACACGGACGGTGCTCGACGGGCGATCGGCCCTCCGCATCTCCATCGGGGCGCGTGCAACCACGCGCGACAACGTAGCTGTCATGTGGGATCAGCTCGCCACCCTCGCCGAATCGCAGAGCTGAACCGATGCGCACCGCCAGCGGCTGGGCCGCAGTGGTTTTGGTCGGCCTTGGGGCCGTAGTCGCTCAGGCCTTCGGGCGATTCACCTACAGCGTCCTGCTGCCGGCAATCCGCAACGACCTCGGCCACTCCAACACGGTCGCTGGCTTGCTCGGCACGACCAACGTGCTCGCCTATCTCGTCGGCACCTTCATGGTCGCGTCGCTCACCACCCGATTCCCACTCCTTACCGTGTTGCGGAGCGGGTTCGCATTCTCTCTCGGCGGCATTGCGCTAGCTGCCGTTGCACCGAACGTCTTCATTTTGGGCATCGCGCTCTTCTCGATGGGCTTCGGTGGCGCTTTGATTTGGGTGCCGTCGCCCGCAATCGCTGCAGCGGCCGTTAGCCCACATCGGCGCGGCCTCGCCGTCGGCACGATCGGTGGTGGCGTGGGCATCGGGATCGTGGTCAGCGGCCAACTGGCACGCGTTGTGCGCGACCGTTCGGGCGACTCCGCGTGGCGCGACGTCTACCGGATCGACCTCGCCGTCGGCGTCGTGATCGTCATTGCAATTGTCCTCCTCCTGCGCCACAGCCAGAACGCACCAAGCGGCCAACGCGTCGGTGGCGCTGGCTTCGGCGTCCTGCGCCAGATGCCTGGCTGGATTCCCATCACCGGCGCCTACGTCGCCTACGGGTTTAGCTACCTGATCGCCATCTCCTTCCTAACATCGCGGTTGGAAGACGATGCCGGGTTCAGCGAGGGCCTCGCCTCGACGATGTTCACCTTGGTCGGAATCGGAGCAATTCTCGGCGGCATCATGATGGGCGTGATCGCCAGCCGATTCGGCGAACGACGAACGCTCGTTACCGGATATGTGATGTTTGCGATCGCATTCGCCGGGGTCCTCACCGGCGTTGTCGGTGTGGTCGCAGCGAGTTCGGTCGTGATTGGCCTGATGTTCGGCGGGCTGCCATCGGTCATCATTGGTTATGTCGTCCGAAACACGAGTCCCGAAGCGTTCGGCCCCAGTTTTGCCGCAGCAACTTTCGCATTCGGGGGTGCGCAGGTCACGTCACCGCAACTCGGCGGTTTAATCGCCGACATCACCGGCGGGTTCACCCTCGTGTTCGTCGTTGCAATCGGCTTTGCTCTGGCAGGCGCGGCAACGTCCAGCCGGTGGTGCAGCCTAGGGGTAGCCTAGCGGTGGCGCAGGGCTGGGGCTATAGTTGCGGCTGGGGTCAGGCCCCTTTCGCAACTCTGTGCCGGCGACCGAGTGGGCCCGGCCAAGATGAGGAAGCAATTGCACTGCTCACCATGGCCACCGGCTACGTCGGTCCGGCGCTCGCGCGCACAATGGCCGACCGCGGCTTCGATCTCGTCCTGCAAGGCGCCGACGAGAACGGTCGGATGGGCACCGCTGAGACGCCGTTTTCGGAGCTCGTCCCTGACCTCGAGGCCCGCGGTGCGGCTGTCGAGACCGTCAGCGACGTTGACCTGACCACTGCGGCCGGCAACCAGGCCGCAGTAAGCGCCGCTCTCGATCGGTTCGGCCAGCTCGACTCCGCATGCCTGGTGACCGGTGAAATCATCACCGGAAAGTTTCTCGACATGACGACCGAGCAGTGGGAAACAATCAAACTGACCAACCTCGACATGGTGTTCCACGGGCTCCAAGCCGTCCTTGGTCCGATGGTTGCGACCGGCCGAGGCCAAGTTGTCGTGTTCACATCGTCGACGGGCGCTCGTCCCGACCCAATCACTTCGATCTACGGCGGCACCCGGGCCGGAGCGAATGGCATCGTCCGAGCAGTCGGCCTTGAGATGGCCCGCGCCGGGATCCAGGTCAACGCTGTGGGCACGAACTTCATGGACTTTCCCGGGTTCATCAAGGCGACCGGCGCCGACGATCCTGAGCGACGCGCAAAGATTGAAGCGCAAACGCCGCTGCGACGCCTCGGCACAACCGAGGAATTGGCGCATGTCACCGCTCCCCTCCTCGACGGAAAGAACCGCTTCCAGACCGGGCAGTTCTTTGACTTCTCTGGCGGCTGGGGCGCCTGACGCCCTCATCCTCCCGCCCCCTCCCCCCAGAGAGTTGCGAAAGGGGCCTGACCCCATACGCAACTATCTGGGCAGGGTGATCAGGTCGAACAGCATTCGACCGGTGGCGCCCCAGATTGTTTCGTCATCGAGTTCAAAGAAGTGCAAGGGCCGATCGAGCGGCAAGTTGCCCCAACGCTCCAGGCGATAGGTCGACGGCTTGGTGAGTTCGCTAATCGGCGTCCACATGACTCGATCGGCTTCCATGGTCTGGGGTTCGAGGTGCGGCCGTTCGATGGAATCGAGTCTGGCGACGACTGGAACGATGTAGCTCTTCGAGACGATGGTGCTCAGGTGTTCGAGTTCACCGACGATCGTCGACAGGGCGGGGTCAAGTCCGACTTCTTCATGCGCCTCCCGGACCGCAGCCTCGATCGCCGTTTCACCTGGGTCAACACGGCCACCCGGGAAACTGATCTCGCCCTTGTGATTGCGCATCTCCATCGAGCGTCGCGTCAGCAGCACCTCGGCGCCATTCGGCCCGTCGGCCAACAGGCACAAGACAGCGGAGAGCTTGGCATCAGGAAAGGTAGGCAACATCGGCCCCGACCGTTCTGGGACCGGAGCAACCAATTCATCAACCGACCATGATGAGCCGAGCTCCCACGGTGTCGCGAAGTGTTCAGTAAATGCAGGAGGACGGGGAACGCGATTGCGTTGCGCTCCGCCTGCGCGCATGTTGGTCATAAGGCCATTCAGTCGGACGGCTTCCAGCCCTGCTCGACCAGCTCGGCAAGCACCCGCGAAAGGCCCGCTGACTTCATGTTCGCGAGCACCCAGCCAGGCTGCTGTCCACCCGTTTCGAACTCTTCCCACGCTGCAAAGATCTTTGCAAGATCAGGCGCAGGTGGTACAAAACTCATAGCGGCAGGATACGAGCCGACGTCGGGGCTGACACTCAGCTGCCCGTGTCAATCATTCTTCGATTCCTTGCGCTTCTTATTCATCCGCTTCGCCGCGTTCACCCCGCCCCCACGGCCCGACCAGCCTTCTTGCCAAGCTCTTCGCTCTGCGGACGCGCCGGCCCCTCCTGCCGAGCTTCCTTGCGCTTCTTATTCATCCGCTTCGCCGCGTTCACCCCGCCGCCCACGGCCCGACCAGCCTTCTTGCCAAGCTCTTCGCTCTGCGGGCGCGCCAACCGCTCCTGGCGAGCTTGCTTGATCCGTTTCTTGTTTTTCTTGCTGATCGCCTTCTCGGCAAAGTCGGAGTTCAACCAAATGAAGAACATCACAAACGCAATACCACACAGCAACAAACGCCCCGTGCTGTCCACGTCGAGCACCTGCTGAAACGCGGCGCCCACCAGTAGCAACATCACGACGACGTCAAGCCAGCGGTGCACCGTTCGGCTCACCAACGGAAACGCTGAAGCCGGGCCCCTGGCAATCGCCGCGTTCATCACCACAACCGCGCCCATCACAACAGGGACCACCGGCTCCGGCACCTGAAACGCCGCGCCAATCAAAACGATGCCGATGAGGTACTCAACCACCTGGTGCATCCAGAACGGACGCTGTGCACCCTCAATCGCCGGCATAACGAGAGAGTACCGAGAGAAGAGAGCGAGTACAGCAGAAGCGAAGGCAGCAGCCAGTGAAAAAGCGCGTAGGCCGCGACGACGTGGCCCCCGGGCGTTGAACAACCCAGATGGAGGGCCAAGACGCACGCCGAGCCAGCGAGGTCACGAGCGGGGCGAAAACGAGCGCAGCCCCGGAATCGCTCAATGCGATTCCGGGGCTGGACTGATAATCGGAGCGACGAAGTCGATCCACCCTGACGGAGTCAGGGGCCGGCACGACCGATTTGGGTCAGAGTCGTGCCGAGAGGATCACATCATGCCGCCCATGCCGCCGCCCATGCCGCCGCCCATGCCGCCATCGCCACCAGCGTCGGGCTCGTCAGCGACGAGCACTTCGGTGGTGAGGAGCAGTGCTGCGATCGAGGCTGCGTTCTGCAGACCCGCACGGGTCACCTTGGCCGGGTCAATGATGCCGGCCTGGATCAGGTCCATCATCACGCCAGTTGCGGCGTTCATGCCGGTTGCGCCGTCGGCTGCTTCGACTTCGCGAACGACGACGGAACCTTCGAGGCCGGCGTTGTTGGCGATGTTACGGCCGGGGGCGAGGAGTGCTTCCCAGACGGTCTTGGCGCCGGTGGCCTCGTCGCCTTCCAGCGACTCGACAACCTTCAGCACTGCGGTGCGGGCACGGATGAGGGCGGTGCCGCCACCGGCGACCACACCTTCTTCGATGGCTGCACGAACCGAAGACACGGCGTCTTCGATGCGGTGCTTCTTTTCCTTGAGCTCCACCTCGGTTGCGGCGCCGACCTTGATCAGTGCCACACCGCCGGCCAGCTTCGCGAGACGCTCCTGGAGCTTCTCACGATCCCAGTCGGAGTCGGTGTTCTCGATTTCTGCCTTGATCTGGTTGACGCGACCTTCGATGTCGGCGCTTTCGCCACCGCCATCAACGATGGTCGTGTTGTCCTTGGTGATCACAACGCGCTTGGCCGTACCGAGCAGGTCGAGCGTGACGTTCTCCAGCTTGAGGCCGACCTCTTCGCTGATGACCTGACCGCCAGTGAGGACTGCCATGTCCTGCAGCATCGCCTTGCGGCGATCGCCAAAGCCGGGAGCCTTGACGGCTGCTGCGTTGAACGTGCCGCGGATCTTGTTGACCACGAGGGTGGCCAGCGCTTCGCCGTCGATGTCCTCGGCGATGATGACGAGCGGCTTGCCGGTCTGCATCACAGCTTCGAGGGTCGGCAGCATGGCCTGAACCGTGCTGATCTTGGCGCTGTTGAGCAGGACGTAGGCGTCTTCGAGGACGACTTCCTGGCGCTCGGTGTCGGTGACGAAGTACGGCGACAGGTAGCCCTTGTCGAACTGCATGCCTTCGAGAAGTCAAGTTCGGTGCCGAACGTGTTCGACTCCTCGACCGTGACGACGCCGTCTTTGCCGACCTTGTCGATGGCGTCGGCAATGACCTGGCCAACGCTGGCGTCTGCGGCGGAGATGGTCGCGACGGAAGCGATGTCCTTCTTGTCGTCGATGTCCTTCGCCTGGTCGGCGATCGACTGCACGGCAGCGGCCACAGCGGCCTCGATGCCACGCTTGAGCGACATCGGGTTCGCACCTGCTGCGACGTTACGCATGCCGGCCGAAATCATGGCCTGCGCGAGCACGGTGGCAGTGGTGGTGCCGTCACCGGCGATGTCGTCAGTCTTGGTGGCGACTTCCTTCACGAGCTGTGCGCCCATGTTCTCGAACGGATCGTCGAGCTCGATTTCCTTGGCGATCGACACACCATCGTTGGTGATTGTCGGTGCGCCGAACTTCTTGTCGAGGACGACGTTGCGACCCTTCGGCCCGAGGGTGACCTTGACGGCATCAGCGAGCTTGTTGACGCCGGTTTCGAGTGCGCGGCGCGCCTCGTCGTCGAATTTCAGAATCTTTGCCATGTTGCTATTTCTCTTTCAGATCTTGTGGTGGTTGCAGCGGTGGGGTTGCTCAGCCGACGATGGCGAGCACGTCACGGCTGTTGAGGACGAGCAGGTCTTCGCCACCCGAGGCGACCTCGGTGCCGCCGTACTTGCTGTACAGAACGGTGTCTCCGACGCTGATGCCGACGGCGATGAGTTCACCGGTGCTGTCGGAGCGCTTGCCCGGACCGACGGCGAGGACTTCGCCCTGCTGCGGCTTCTCTTTGGCTGTGTCGGGAATGACGAGACCGGAAGCGGTCTGAGTCTCGGGCTCTGCGGGTCGGACGACGATGCGGTCGTCCAGCGGCTTCAGGTTCATGTGTGTTGCCTCCATTGGCACGTCACTGTTGTGTTGGTGATGAATCGGTTTGAGTCAAGTACCGAATTGGCACTCTCACCTACCGAGTGCCAATCATAAATGTCGCGCGAGACAATGGCAACCGGTAAGGCCGACTGCTCACGAGAAGTTCTTCTACTGTTCAGGCCGATGTGGCGTCGCGGAGCAGCCTGAGGCCTCCCATTGGGCCACTTCTTCGCGTTGTCCCTCTTGATCTTCTCGACGAAGGCCCGCACCTTTGCGTCGTGCGCCAGCGTGGCCGCCTTCCGCGCCGGTCCCCAGGTACCAGTCGATCGCGGCGTCTTCGAGATCACCGAACGTGACCTCGGTGGCGACGACGATCGTGCTTGAGCGACGGGCTCCGGTGATGGGCACCGACACCGTGACGCCTGTGTGGACGAGATGGGTTCGCCCAGACAGCATGCGCAACATCCGGTACGCATCGTCAGCGTCGAGCGGCTTCTCAAGGATCTCGCCTTTGACGTCGACGGTCGTGTCGGCAGCGAGCACGATCTCAGCTGGGCTGGCGAGCGGTGAGCCCATGGACGCAGCCGCTTTCTCGATTGAAAGCCGACGCACGTAGTTCCCCGGAGCTTCACCTGCCAGCGGGGTCTCATCGATGTCGGCGGGCCGGACCGAAAATCGCAAACCGGCTCCTGACAGGAGCTCACGCCTCCGAGGAGAACCGGACGCCAGAACAAGTGGCGCCGCGAGATCAAACACGGTCAGCCGCCCGAGAGTGCCATGACATGGCTGTCGTCAGGGACCGAAACGTCGCTGTCAAGCCCGGCGCGCGTCTCGCCATCGAGCCACCCTGTCGGCAATGCCACCTTGATCGGGCCATTGGTATGGCCGCGCTTGATGCGCTCACCACCCTCGACGACCTCTGCGGCAGGGTCGAGCAGCGCCATGATGTCATCGAGCTCGGCAAGCGACGCACACAGTGCGAACCGGCGACGCACTTCGGAACCAACGGGGTAGCCACTCATGTACCAGCCGGAGTGCTTACGGAAGTCACGCATTGCGTGGTCTTCACCCATGTGCTCTGCGAGCAGGCGGCCGTGGAGCGCCATCACTTCGGCCACTTCGCCGAGCGTGCGACTCGGGCGAACCGCACGGCCCGACAGCGCCTCGACGAGGTCGCCGAACAACCACGGGCGCCCGAGGCAGCCGCGCCCGATCACAACACCGTCGCAGCCGGTTGCTTCCATCATCTTCACTGCATCGGATGCTTCCCAGATGTCGCCATTGCCAAGCACCGGAATCGAGCCGACAGCATCCTTGAGCTCGCCGATTGCGTCCCACCGAGCCTCACCCGAGTAGTGCTGCTGGACCGTGCGAGCATGCAGCGCAATCGCGGCGACGCCCTCTTCGGCGCAGATCTGGCCGGTTCGCTTGTGCATCAGCCAGTCGTCGAAGAGGCCCATCCGGAACTTCGTGGTGACCGGGATGCCATATGGCTCGGCGCTCTTCACCGCAGCGCGAACGATTGCACGAAGCAGCTCGGGCTTGGCCGGAACAGCTGCGCCGCCACCCTGCCGCGTAACTTTGGCAGCCGGGCAACCGAAGTTGATGTCAATGTGATCGACGCGGTCAGCGTCGCACAGGATGTGGACGGCCTCGCCCATGATTTCAGGGTCAGATCCATAGAGCTGCTGGCTGCGGGGCTGCTCGTTCGGCCCGAAGCTAATCATCCGGTCGGTTTTGGCGTTCTTGTGCACCACCGGTGTCGCCATCGCCATTTCGTTGACGTAGACCAGGCCGGGGGCATACCGACGGCAGAGTTCGCGGAACGGAGCATTCGTGACACCGGCCATCGGGGCAAGCACCACGGGAGCCGACAGCTCGTGAGCACCGATCTTAAACGTCATAGGCACAACGGTATCGCCTGCGTTTGTCACGCCGAGATCTGCTTGGTTTCAGGTCACGGTGTGACACGTTTCAGAAGGGCGGGTATGGCAGCTTCACGGCAGGTTTGCAATGGCTTGTTCGAGAAGATCCGTTTCGACGTCGATCGCAAGCCAGAGCGGCTGGTTCTGTTCGTTGATCTCGTCGGGCGACGTTGTGGCGATCACGAGATTTCCGGCGGAAGCCGCTTCGACCAGCACCTGGCCCTGCGCCGGCAGCACGAACGACACGCCGAAGGTGCACTCGACTGGCTTGGTGATCATCACTGCCAGCAGAAAGATGTGGGTTGCCTCATCCGACACAAGTTCAGCGGCGAGCGGCATTGCAACCGCCTCGGTATGGATGTCGCCGATGCCTTCGACTGCATGGACCCGGGCGAGGTCGGTGATTGCTGGGTGGCCTTGCGCATCGATAACAGCTGTGGGCCACTGCTTGCCGTCGACATCGAGCATTGCACCGATATCGATCACCTGAAACACCGGAGCGTCAGGCTGTTCGGACGACTCAGACATTCAGAAAGGGCAAGCGGAGGTTTGGGGTGGCGCCGACGTCGAGCGGTGTCGGCCCGTCGGAACGGAGTCGATGCCAGCCGGCGGCCGCGATCATGGCGGCGTTATCCGTGCACATCGCCCGGCTCGGCAGGAAACCCTGGATGCCGTCTTTCACGCATCCGTCGAGTATTTCCTCACGCAACAACGAATTCGCGGCGACGCCGCCGCCGAGCACGATGCTGGTCGCGCCGACTTCCTTCGCTGCGGCCCGGGCCTTCGTCACGAGGACGTCGACGACCGCAGCCTGGAACGACGCCGCGACGTCGGCCGAACTGACATCGGGGTGTTTACGGACGTAGTTCATCACTGAGGTCTTCAACCCGGAGAACGAGAAGTTGTAGCTGCCATCGAGCAATGCCCGCGGGAATCTCACTGCCTCTGGGTCGCCGAGCAAGGCCGCCTCGTCGATCGCCGGGCCGCCCGGGTAGCCGAGGTCAAGAAACCGCGCGACCTTGTCGAAGGCTTCGCCGGCCGCGTCGTCGATCGTTTGACCGAGGAGCCGATAGCGGCCGTGGTCTTGCATCTCGACGAGCATCGTGTGACCACCCGAGACAAGCAGCACGACAAGCGGGAACTCGAGCGTCGGGTCTTCGAGCGACGCCGCGTACAGGTGCGCCTCCATGTGGTTCACACCAATGAACGGCACGTCGTACACGAGTGCAAGCGACTTCGCAGCCGACACACCGACAAGCAGCGCACCGACAAGACCAGGGCCCACGGTGCACGCAATGGCATCAATCCGCGAATCTTCGACCCCGGCTTCAACGATTGAACGGGCGATCACCGGATTGAGGACCTCGAGGTGGGCGCGGGAGGCGACTTCGGGAACAACGCCGCCGAACTCCGCATGGATTTCGACCTGCGTTGAGACGACACTCGAAACGACGTCGTACCCTCCCATGACCAGCGCAGCAGCAGTCTCGTCGCAGCTGGTCTCGATGCCGAGAACAAGGGTCGATTCGCCGAACTCAGGGTGGGCGATTGACTCAGACATGGGCGACCTCGCGGATCTGATCAAGCCGAGCGCTGTAGCGGGCGCTCTGTATTTCGTGGCACCACATAACAATGGCGTCTTCAACGTTGTCGTAGTACTTCTGGCGGACGCCTGCAGCGTCGAACCCGAACTCGCGGTACAACTCCTGCGCCCCAGCGCTGGTCGCTCTGACCTCGAGAGTCCAACCAACGCAACCATGTGCGATTGCGGTCTCGGCGAGGTGCAACATCAGTGCCCGAGCCACGCCTTGGCGCCGAGCCATCGGTGCGACCGCAACGTTGGTGATGTGCGCCTCGTCGACAGCAAACCACAGGCCTGCGTAGCCGACGATGACTCCGTCACGACGAGCCACGACGTAGTGCCGGTCGCCCTTGCCGACCTGTCCGATTTCGGTGGCGAAGACGCTCTGGGACCAACCGACCTGGTAGGCGGCCGCTTCGATCTCCATAATTCCCTGGCGAAGGTCGCGTTTCCGCATCGGTGTGATCGACAAACCTTTGCCATCAGCCGGCTCACGCTGGAGCAGCCGCTCGATCACACTCATGTGCGCGCCGCCCGAGTCGCCCAATTAATCTTCGCATCAGGTGCACGCAGGTAGACGGGCTCAATCTCGCGTGGTTGCACCCACTCTTCGCGTAGCGCGCGGGCATGCGCCAACTGCACGAGTTGCCCGGCAGACGGGTGGGCATCGCCACCCATCTCGCAGTGGAAACCCTCGAGGATCTCCTCGCGGTATCGAACGGCGCCGTCGCCGACGACCAAGACATCTTGGCTGCGCGCCATCAGATCTGCGACGAGGTCTTCGACGGGGCCGACAGCCGGTTCCGCTACCTGTTGGATTCCGCCCGGCACCTGCCGGTACATGGCGTAGAAGACTTCGCCCTTGCGCGCATCAATGACCGGGACAACCACCCGGTCGGTGTGGCGGCAAGGAAACGCGAGTAGGTCGAGCGACGAAATGCCAATCATCGGCACGGACAATGCTTGAGCAATCGCCTTTGCAGCGGACAACCCGACGCGCATACCAGTGAATAACCCTGGCCCGACGTCGACAGCGACCACGCTGATCTCTGAAAGTTCAATGCCGGCCCGCTTGCAGACAAAATCAATCGCTGGCACCAACGTCTCAGCATGACGGCGTCCTTTGGTGACTTCGAATAGACCAATCACACCCTCGTGGCCGCCTACGGAGACGCTGACTCTTTCGGTGGCGGTTTCAATACCGAGAATCAACATGCAAAGCGCTCCAGGCTCGTCTTCAATCGGTCCCAGCGGCCAGCCCATGACGCCCCAGTGCCGGCAACCTCGATGAACCGGGCCCGATCAAGTGCCAACTCGTCAGCCTCGTCATCGGGATCCTGGTCGAGCATCACCGTGAGGTGATCGCCGAACGTCCCTTCGACGACGTCACCCCACTCGACAAGAACAACACCGCCAAATTCGGCGAGTTCGCCCAGAGCGAGGTCGGCCAGTTCAGCGGTCCGTTCGAGCCGGTAGACGTCAGCGTGGTGCATCGTGCGAATGCCCCGCGCTGGGCGTGGCAAGTCGTAGCTGTGAACAAGTGTGAAGGTCGGCGATGTGATTGGTTCGTCGATGTCGAACGCCGTACCAAAGCCCTGTGCGAATGCAGTCTTACCCGCCCCCATTTCGCCGGCAAGCACGACGATGTCGCCGGCGCGAACCAGCTGAGCGATCGCTCCAGCAATGGCGTGGGTGTCGTTGATCGAGGCCGCTCGGAGGTGCAACATCAGCCTTCGATGCTACGGCGCGAGAAGCGTGGCACGCGCTCCGAGATACCGCACACGATCTCGTAGCCGATGGTGTCGAGCTGGTCCGCCCAGTCTTCGGCACGAATTGTTTGGACGCCGTCGGGCCCGTCTTGGGAGCCAAGCAGGACGACATCGTCACCGATCCGGACCTCGTCGTCACCACAGTCAACCATGATCTGGTCCATCGTGACTCGTCCAACGATCGCGCGGCGGCGTCCACCGATGAGGACTTCGCCGCCGTTGGTTGACAATCGACGGGGCACACCGTCGGCGTAGCCAATCGGCACCGTCGCCACGTTGCTGTCGCGCTCGAACTTGTAGATCCGGCCATAGGAGATCCGGCTGCCAGCCCGCGCCATCTTCACGTACGAAACGCGGGCGCGCAGCGCGAGAGCTGGGCGGAGTTCGGTCGACAAGTCGTCGACTCCGTGGCCGGGTGAAATCCCGTACATTGCAATGCCGACGCGAACCATCGAACGACGCGTGCCAGGGTGCGCGAGCGCTCCGGCCGAATTGGCGAGGTGTACCAGGGGGACCGCTCCAACGAGTTCGATGATGCTTGCAAGCGCTCCGTCGAAACGCTTGACCTGACGCTCCGTGAACTCATCTTCGGGATCGTCGGCGACCGCAAGGTGGCTGTACACCCCAGCAAGTCGAATTGCCGGCGCCCGTTCGGCAATAGATGCAGCGAGCGCGCTCGCGGCATGCGGGTGGGCTCCGACCCGCTGCATGCCAGTGTCAATCTTCATATGAACCGGCAAGCTCGTCGGGCCTGCAGCAACGAGTGCGTCAAGGAACGGCCGCGTGTAGACGGTGGGAGTGAGGCGGTGCTCGACAATTTCGCTCGCACTCTCGGGAGGCTGCTCGCTAAGAATGAGAATCGGACCATCGATGCCGGCCCGACGAAGCGCTATACCCTCACTGACTAGGGCAACGCACAGGCCCTCAGCGCCCGCTGCAATCGCAGCTCGGGCGACGTCGATAGCGCCATGGCCGTACCCGTCTGCCTTGACCACGGCCCACACGGCGGCCGGTGCAACAACCGTACGGAGCTGCGCGATGTTGTGCTGGATCGCATCAAGATCAATCTCGGCCCAGGCCCACCGCGTTTCGTTCTGCGTTTTACTCCGCATTTCATTCCGCATTTCACTCATGGGACTTCTTACCGTAGGCCAGTCAGCACCGCGTGAAGCACGTCGACGAGATCTCCGGCCAACAGCCCCGCCGACGGGCACCGGCACGCAGCGTCGGCGTGAACCCATGCCGCAGCGGCTGCAGCGTGCAGCCCGGACAAGCCTGCAGCGAGCCCGACGGCAACGAGCCCCGTCAGTACATCACCGGTCCCCGCCGTAGCAAGGCGTTCATCGCCGCAGTCAACCAAGAGCACCTCACCGTCAGAAGCGGCCACAACCGTTGTCGGCCCCTTCAGGAGGACCGTGCATCCTGTGTCGGCAGCAAGCGATCGGGCCGCCGACACTCGATTATTTCCGGGCAGCGCACCGGTCAGCGTCCGAAACTCACCGTCGTGCGGAGTCAACACGGTGGGCGCTCTTCGGCGACTCAGGAGAGCGCTCGGCGATCGATCATCGCTCGCCAAAGCAAAGAGCCCATCCCCATCGATCACTATGGGAACCGGAGCCGCACTGATCGTCTCGAGTACTGCTGCCATTGTCTGATTGCCACGCCCAAGCCCCGGGCCGATCGCAAGGGCGTTGAATCGATTGATATCGGCGAGCACCTCAGCGGCCCATCCAGCATTCGGCACTTCGTGCTGAACGATCTCAGGTCGAGTCTCAATCGACTGCCCGGGGACCGACAGCTTGACCAAGCCCGCTCCTCCACGAGCAGCAGCCTCGGCACACAACCGGGCTGCACCGATCATTCCTTTGCTGCCGCCGATCACACGAACAGCGCTGCGCCACTTGTGGGCATCGGTGGCACGCCGAGGCCACCAGGCCATGACGTCGGCGGCACCCAGGAGGTGTTGGTCGACCATCGGGAGTCCCAGCCCGATATCGGCAACCTCGATGCGCCCCGCCAGCAAGGCGCCGTCACCGAACAGCAGACCCGTCTTCATTGCCTGGAACGTGACGGTGCAATCAGCGCGAAGCACATGGCCCGAAGCCACGCCCGTGAGGGCGTCGACACCGCTCGGCACGTCGACGGCGAGTACCGGTGTCGTTCCGACATCAGGCGCCAACCACTCGCCGCGAAAGCCCGTTCCGTAGGCCGCGTCGATGACGAGGCAAGCCGAGGGCAGAGTGGCTGGCAGCGCGGCAGCGTCAAATATTTTCACCTGGACTCCACGGCGTCGAAGTACTGCCGCTGCCACGCGCCCGTCGGCACCATTGTTACCTTTACCGGCAATCACCACGACCACGCGGCCGTAGCTCCCGCCCAACATATCCAGGGCGACTCGGGCAACAGCGCGGCCTGCTCGATCGATCAGCTCGTCGATAGGTTCCGGTGCCGCGGCGTCGACTGCTGCCATCTGGCTGGGCGTCAGCACCGGGAGCATTACTGCAACCTATGCGGTCAGAGATTCGCGCAGCTCGCGCTTCAAGAACTTGCCATTGGCGTTGCGCGGTAGCGGCTCACCAAGAAACCACATGCGCTCGGGGATCTTGAACTTGGCGAGCGTCGGCGCAAGGAACTCGCGGAGGCCGGCATCGTCGAGTGACGCACCAGGCGCAAGAACGATGGCGACACCGACAATCTCGCCGAGGCGATCGTCGGGTACACCGAACACGGCGGCTTCGGCAACCGCCTCATGCTGATAGATCGCTGTTTCCACTTCGGAGCAGTAGATGTTCTCTCCGCCGCGGAGCACCATGTCTTTGGCACGATCGACGATGAACACATAGCCGTCCTCGTCAATCGTGGCGATGTCACCCGTACGGAACCAGCCATCTTGAATCGCTTCGGCTGTGGATTCTTCGCGATTCAAGTACCCCTTGATGACCACAGCGCCGCGCACGCAGAGTTCACCGACACCGCTATTTGGAACGGCGTTCCCAGCCTCGTCGATCAACTTTCCGTCAAGTGTCGGAACGATACGACCGCACGACGCCGGCTTAGCAACGTAGAGCGCTCCAGAGTTTGCAGTGACGATGCCATGCGTCTCAGTGAGGCCGTAGCCCGTGCTCGCGCGGCGCAGCGCTAGTCGTGCGCGCGATGCAGGCGCGCCTCGGCGCGCCACCGCCACCGAGCCCGGCAAGCGTTGACGTATCGCGGGTTTGCCAGTCGGGGTGCATCAACATCTCGCGGGTCATCGTCGGCACGCCCGAAAAGTTGGTGACCCCCTCACGCTCGATCAGTTCGAGCGCGCGAGCCGCATCCCACTTGTAGGTGAGGACGATCTTCGAGCCCGAGATTGTGGCCGGGTGGAGCAGGCAGTTGTTCGCCGTGACGTGAAACAGCGGCGTCGGTGCCATGAAGACGTTCTGCTTCTCGGGGTCAGCAGGCGCAGGGGGTTCGCTGCCGGCGGCAGCTGCAGCCTTCGCTCCGGCAAGCCCGGCAACACCGGTCATGAAGGCGAGGTTCAGTAGGTTGTGAATCGACCCGCGATGGGTGAGCTGCGCGCCCTTGGGAGCTTGCCTGTGGTACCGGAGGTGTAGAAGATGCACGCGTCATCATCTGTATCAATGGCGATGTCTGGGAGTGGTGCTGGGTTGGCAGACGGGTCGACAACGTCTTCCCAACGCACTGCGCCATCGGGGAGTTCGACGTTGCCGTCCATCGGCGTCCGAACAGCGATCACGCGCAGCGGATTCGTTTCCCGAAGCTCATCGAGCACCGGTCCAACGCGCTCGATCCGTTCACTGTCGGCAATCAACACCTTGGGATTCGAATCGGCCAGGCCGTACTTCATCTCGTCAGAAGTCCACCAGGCATTCATGCCAACGCACGCGGCACCGAGGGAAATGATTGCCCAGTAGCTGAAGACCCACTCGGGATAGTTGCGCATCGCTACGGCGACGCGATCGCCGCTGCCGACACCGTGTTCTTCGCGTAGGTGGTGCGCCAGCGACTTGATGATCGCGTCAGCCTCTGCGTACGTGAACCGCTCATCTTCAAATACGACGTAGTCACGGTCGGCGTAGCCGCCCGCGAGTTCCCACACGAACCGCATCGACGGTGGCGCCGACTCGAAGATCCGCATCGGGATCCCCCGCACCTCAATTTCTTTCATCGCAAACTGCGCACCCGGCGCTGTCAGTTCTTCCCACGCCTCTTGAAATTCCATGAGCATGCGCTGATCATCGCAGTCACCCGGACCCAGTCACGAATCCAACGGGTTGGTGGGCAGCTCCGTCCCCCGAGCGTGAGTGAGTCAGGCCACAGGTCTGAGACTTGTGCGCACCGACGCAGGAGGTAGGCCGCGCAGCCGCAAAGAAGCGACGAAGGAGCTCCTCACACAACTACTCGCACACAACGTATGCAGCGGCCACAAGATCACTGTGGGTCAGGCTCAGGTGCCAGGTGGTGACGCCTGCTTTGGCGGACAGCTCGGCAGCTCGGCCGGCGAACGCCAGGCTCGGCACCCCCGATTCGGCGCGCTCTACCCACACCTCGTGGAATCCGAAGGCACCGAGGCCCAGACCCAAGGACTTCATGACAGCTTCACGTGCAGCGAACCGTGCGGCCAAGGAAGGGACTGGGTCGACCTTCGGTTCGACATAGGCCAATTCGCTCGGCGTGAAGAGCCGCGTCTGCATCGAAGGTGTTCGCTGCAGAGAAACACGAAACCGTTCGATGTCGACGACGTCGATTCCAATGCCGATCATGGCGTCACGAGCGCCAGTGGTTGGCGGCGTCGGAAATCGGACCGACAAGGAGTTCTTGCACCGACAACTTGGCGAGCAGCGAGTCATCGAAGCCGCCCTCAGTTTCGGTGACCCAGTCAACGAGGCGGTCATAGCGGCGGTCGTACCCCTGAAGCACGCCGCGCATTGCATCGACAGGGAGCAAACCATGGAACGCCACATGTAGCAGTGTGATTCCGACAGCCTCGCCGGACTTCACTTCGGGAACGAAGATGACCGTGCGACCGTCGCTCCGCCCCTGGGCGACCAGTACTTCGCGTTCAGAAGCAATCCGGTGCTTCGTGCCGCGCAACTTGGCGTTTCCGACCACACGACTCTCCAACTCGACTGCGATCCCACCTCGATCGATCACCGAGATCGAATCACCGTCGACGGCATATCGCGTGAACCCGCGAACTTCTGCGATGGCCGGGTCGAGATCAGCGAGGATTTTGAGCGTCCGGTAGCTGAGAACGTCGCGACCTGCTCCGGCGTTGAGGACAGCTTGTACAAGCGGACGCCCGATGATGCCTTCGTCGCTGCGCGAGATGCCAACGGTGACAGTCTTGGCCTGGTGTTTGATCGTGTCGACGGGTCGCGTCAATTCGTCGATGGCCCGACTGAGTGCGGCAACAAGATCATCCATGAGTGCAACCGGCGTGCCGACCTTGCCGGTCTGTTGCTGGTACTGCTCGACCGGACGATCAGCCAGAACATCATCGAAGATCCGGGACAGCTTCACTGCTGTCGATGCTTCAAGATGACCGTCGTACAGACCAGAACGCAGCCCATCGTGGAACGCTGCGGCCGGCTGCGGCATGGCAGCGGCGACGAGCGCAAGCAATTCGTCGCCTGAATGGGCCCGAGCGGCAAGCTGCTCAACGACCTCGCGGGCCTCGCGTAGCGGCCGGGCCGAGGCATCGATGGCGAGCGCCGCCTCATACCCGAACAGGTGCCCGACCATTGCCGACAGGATAAATCCGAGCGCCGGGTCGACCGGTGGCACGTTGATCGTGGCATCGGCGTTGTAGCGCGTTTCGCCGTCGTTGGCCACAACGATCGGCGTCGCCTTGTGCGCCTTAAAAATCGCGACTTCTTTGGCAACGTCGTCGGCAGTCGAGCCGACCAGGCCGGCTGCGCACACGAGTATCAACGGCTCCGAGGAGAGGTCGATGTGCTTCTTGTCTTCAGTCGAGTCGCACGCCATCGATTTGTAGCAGAGCTCGCTGAGCTTAATTCGGACCTCTTCGGCTGCGACTTTGTTCGGGCCGTTCCCAACGACTGCCCAGTAGCGCTTCGGCGGAGCGAGGCGGGCAGCTTCAGCAATCGCGGGACGGCGTTCGAGCACCTCGCGCATTGCATCAGGGAGTTCGCGGAGCGCCGTGAGTAACTGGTGCCGGCGCTTCGGCTCGCCCAGCGAGGCCGCTTCGGCGATCGCGCATGACAGGACGGCGCCGGCCGCGACCTGCGCGTAGAAAGCCTTGGTCGACGCCACCGACATCTCGACATCGCGGCCATCAGAGGTATAGAGCACACCGTCGGCCTTGTCGGTCAGGTCAGACCCACGCCGGTTGACAATGCCGATCACCATCGCGCCGCGGCCGCGCAAGAGATCGACGGTGCGATTCGTATCGGTGGTGGTGCCTGACTGGCTGACTGCGATCGCCAGCGTGTCACTCATATCAAGCCGCATATGGAAGCCGGACAACTCGGTTGCGGTGATCGCATCGACGTCGAGGGCTGAACCCGTGAGCTCGTCGAGGATTGCTGCGGTGCTCTGGCCAGCGACCGCTGCGGTGCCCTGACCGATCACTCGGATACGCGTGATCGTGCCGTCCGCGAGACGTTCGCGGATCGCAGCAGGAAGCGCTCGCTCGCCAACGACGCCGCGTAGCCCGTCGCTTTGACCGGCGATCTTGCCACGCAGCGTCTTGGCAAAGCTGTTGGGCGACTCGGTGATTTCCTTGAGCAGGAAGTGGGGAGCATCGCCGCGGTCGATGTCGCGCGTGGTCACTTCTGCGTGAGCGACGTCATCGTCGCCGAGCGGTAAGTCGCCACCGTCGTACGAAAGCCGCGTGATTCCGTCGAGGTCGCCGGCCGCAACGCCATCGAGCATCACGATTTCGCCACCATGCTCTGCGTCCATCCGGACATACCGCTGGGTTTCCTCGACGACCCCGTACGGTTCGCTCGCCACGATGAAGCAGTCGTCACCGAGACCGATGTACAGACCTTGGCCGCTGCCGCGCAACGCAAGGAAGAGCGTCGACGGCGTACCGGCCGTAGCGACGGCTATGGCGATGGAACCTTCGAACGCGGCGACGGTCCGACGGAACGATTCAACCGGTGCAACGCCGTCGGCGAGATGCCGCGACATCAGCATCGGGATCACCTTTGCATCCGTGGTGATCGGCGTCGCAACGCGGAGGCTGTGCTCAGCGCGCAAGTCGGCGTGATTGTCGACGTCGCCATTGAGCGCAGCGACGACGTAGGGAGCGGGAGCGGGAGCGGCAGCGCCGCCGGGCAACTCCTGTTCGGCCGAATTGACCGGGTGCGCGTTCGGCTCGGAGATGATGCCGACGCTTGCCCAGCGAGTGTGGCCGAGCAAAGCAACGCGAGCATCAGGGGACTGGAGGGCACGGCGAAGCAGGACATCGCCTGCGAGATCAGCCCGAAGCGCAGCGGTGTTGTCACCAAGCTCGCCAATCTCGGCAGCCGCCTTGTAGACGAACGACAGCGAGTTACCCGATACCTCGACGGAGTTCGACTGAAACAATGGATCGGCGCCGCGATCATCGAGCAGCATGGCCAACGCTTCGACCTCAATGTCGTGGCCCCACACGTACAAATGCACGCCAGCAGAGTCGCGGCCGCGCACTTCGAGTCGATCGATCGACGAGAAAGCCTGCTGGACAACCAAGTAGCCAGCAAGCGACGAGGTCGACGCTGCCGGGCCGGCCAGCGCCGTCACTTCGCGCACAGTCCGCAGACGATCGTTGGCGATCGTCCACACCGAATCCTTGAGCGTGATCAGGTCGGCGCTCGCCCGTTCCTGTGCATCGGCATCGAGGCCCGCATCGTTGCTATCGAGACCCGCCTCGATCTCCGCGGCGAAGGCCATGAGCTGATCGGTTCGGCTCGTGATTGACGCCACGAGGTCGACCTGCCCGGCGAGCGCGAGAACCCCTGGGAGTCCCTTAAGCATCGAGTTCACTGCACCAGCCTGAGCTGCGACTGCCAGTGCGTAAGGACGTGCAGCAAGTGCTGCGTCGAGGCCACTGAGGATTTGCTCTGCCGTCGGCGTCTCGCGAGTTGGTGGACGACTGACGATTCCGATGATGCCGCACATAACGCCGACAGGCTACCGAAGGCCAGCACCGAGAGCCGGTCACACCGTGCCTGACACAGAGTGACCGTTTATTTGGCGTCGCTCTGGACTGACTAGATCTTAGGTCGCTCTTTGCACGGAGTGACACGAGATAGCCAAAATCTGCTATACGTTCCCGCTATGAAAAACTACTTTCTGCCCTGACCGTTGTTGCTGCCCTCGCCTCTTGCAGCGCAAGTGCAACCGATTTCAAAAGTGCGGCCGAGGAGCTCGCTGTCGAGAAGGCAGAAGAGCTCAACCCAGGGTTCACCGCCACGGCACAGTGCGATGATCCGGCATCCAATGAGGTTGGCACGACGTTCTCGTGCACCGTGACGTTCAACGACGGCGAGACGACGCAGCTGACTGCCGAGATTTTTAGTGACGACACTGTCACCATCGCCATTCTCGCGAGCTGATCGATCGCGTCGCTGACGCACAGGATCTCGGATGCGACGCTGGTTCTGCATGACCGCCGAGGTAGCGGTCACACTGTGCCTGACACAGTGTGACCGGTCAGCCGGGAATCTTGAAGACGCTCACGAGGGTGCAGCCGTTGTCGGTGCGGAAGTCGTCGTGGGTCGTGCCGGCTTCAACGGCTCCGTACCGCTCGCCCGCACCAGCACTCGACCGGTTGCGCCGAGTTCTGCCTCGACCGCAGCAATCTCGTCACCGAGACGAATCGCCACATCGGGAACCCGTTCGCCCACGCGGACGTTGACGAGCACCTGCGGGAGAGAGGTCATGGCCTGCGAAGCGATTGCTTCGAGCGTCGTTCCTGACCGCTTGACAATGTCGATCAATGCCACCGCCGTGAGGAGCCCGTCGCCAGTCGTGGCGTGGTCAGCGAAAATGACGTGGCCGCTTTGCTCGCCACCGAGCGAATGGCCGCCGAGTGCGAGTGCTTCGAGGACATAGCGGTCGCCGACGCCGGTCTCCACCACCTGGATGCCTGCTGCTCCCATCGCAAGACGGAAACCTAAATTGGTCATCACCGTGACAACCACGGTGTCGTTGGCGAGTTGACCACGCGCTCGCAGATCGGCAGCGCAGATGGCGATGATGTGGTCGCCATCAACAACGGTGCCCGTGTGATCTACCGCGATAAGTCGGTCAGCATCACCGTCAAGCGCGACGCCCATGTCAGCACCATGTTCAAGGACCGCCGCGGCGACAAATTCTGGATGCGTCGCACCGCAACCAGCATTGATGTTACGGCCGTCAGGCTCATTGGCGATGACAATCACATCGGCGCCTGATGCGCGTAGTACGTCAGGCGCAACGACCGTTCCGGCACCGTTGGCCGTGTCAAGCACGACCTTGATGCCGCTGAGGTCACGCCCGCCGAGCATGCCGAGCACGTGTTCGACATAGTGCGTCGAGTCATGATGAACACCGATTCGACCGATCAAGGCGCCCGGATTGCCGAGCACATCCAGCGCCGCTTCGATCTGTCCTTCGACGTCGTCGGGAAGCTTCGTTCCGCCGGGCGCGAACAGCTTGATGCCGTTGTCCTCGAACGGGTTGTGCGAGGCAGAGATGACAGCCCCCATCACGCCAAGCCGTTGCGCTTCGAACGCAACGAGTGGCGTGGTAGCGGTGACCATGTCGATGACGTCGACGCCCTCGGACGCGAATCCGGCCCCAAGCGCTGCGCGGAACATCGGTGTTGACTCGCGAGTATCGCCGCCGAGCACCACGATGTTGCGAGGCGCCCGTTCGATCGAACCCGGGTCGTCGAGGTCTGGGGCCAAACGCAAAAGAACCTGGGCCGCAGCGCGGCCCAGGTTCAATGCGAAATCCACGGTGAGCTCGGTATTGGCGGCGCCACGGACGCCATCTGTACCGAACTTCATCGCCAGGCTGCGATCAGCGCTTGGTGAACTGAGGTGCCTTACGAGCCTTCTTGAGGCCGTACTTCTTCGACTCCTTCTTACGGGAGTCACGAGTGAGCAGGCCAGCCGACTTCAGCGTGCCGCGGCTCTCGGGGTCAAGTTCGAGCAACGAACGAGCGATGGCCATGCGCAGTGCGCCGGCCTGGCCGCTGATGCCGCCGCCATGGATGCTCGCCGAAATGTCATAGGACTCGGTGGTCTCGGTGACCGTGAGGGCCTCTGTGACGACCATCCGCGAGGCTGCGGTCGGGAAGTACACGTCAAGTGCCTTACCGTTGATCAGGAACTGGCCGGTGCCGGGCCGAAGCTGGGCACGAGCGACGGCGCGTTTGCGGCGGCCGGTGGTTTGGGTCAGGGGTACTGTTGCCATTGTTCTGTGTCCTGTTCTCAGCGACGCTTCGCGCCAGCGATTTCGAATGTCTTGGGCGACTGCGACCCATGCGGATGGTTCGGGCCTGCGTACACCTTGAGCTTCGTGAGCTGCTGGCGGCCGAGCGGGCCCTTAGGGAGCATGCCGCGAATCGACCGACGAACTGCGTCGGCGGGCTTACGTGCGTGGAAGTGAGCGAACGACTCGCTCTTGATGCCGCCCGGGTAACCCGAGTGGGTGTAGATCATCTGGCGGTTGGCCTTGTCCGAGGTCATGATGACCTTGTCGGCGTTGATGATGATGACGTGGTCGCCGGTGTCGATGTGCTGAGCGAAGATCTGGCTTGTGCTTACCGCGCAGGAGCCGGGCGACTTCGGTGGCCATGCGTCCAAGGACCATGTTTTCCGCGTCGACGACATGCCAGTCGCGGGTGATTTCGCTTGCTTTCGGTGTGTATGTGGCCATGGCCGTTTGCTCGTCTCGATTCGAAATGGATCCGACTGCAGGTGCAGCATCCAAGGGCAGGCCGCGCAAGCGACCCGGTCCACGGAACTGTGCAATGATACGGCGCGCGTTCTGGGGAGCCAACGTGTACGCGTCACACACGGACACGGGCGGCGAGGACATCACCAACCCATTCCAGCATCCGATCAGCCATCGCGGCCGATGAGTACTCGTCGTCGACCCGCTGCCGACATGCAGCACGGTCGATTTCGCCGACTCGGGCGACCGCCTCGACGAGCGCATCGATGTCGCCGGGAGAAACCAAGAAACCGGTGACACCGTCGTCGACGATCTCGGCCGGACCGCCCCGGTCGTACGCGATTACCGGAACGCCAACAGCCATTGCCTCGATCGCCACGTTGCCGAATGCCTCGACCCATTTGGGTGTCATCAGCAGGGCAGCGCAGGAGCCCAGCTGCGCTTGCAGGTCGTCGGTTGGCAGAAACCCTTGATAATCGAGGGTCGCCCCTGGGTGGTCGGCCTGGACCCGATGCCAATACTCCTTGTCTTGGAGTTTCCCCCAGACGAGCACACGCTTGCCTGTTCGAGAGGACAGCTCAGCAACATCTTCCAGGCCCTTCTCCGGCGAAATCCGACCGACGAAGCCGAGTGGAGCGTCGTCAGCGACAGTCAACTGAACGTCGTAGCGCTCAACCACAATTCCATTGCCGACGACCCGGAAGATACTGGGTTCTGGAAATGTCACAGCCTGAGCAGCGCTGTGGACTGCCAGACGACCGGGGCGCAGCCGCTCGACCTCCGTGATCACGTGGTCCATCGCATCGCTCAGCGAGCCCATCGACACAACGTGGAGCACTGGGACGTCAAAGAACTGCGTCAGGTGAAAAGGCAACCAGTCGTAGGCAAGGTTGATGATCACGTCAGCCTCGTCTTGCAGACTCCCGATGTGTGACCACATTGCTGCAAGTACCGAGCCTGCCGGGAGCTCTGTCAAGGCCCCACGGCCAAGTCCCTGGGCACTGATCTGTAACGCACCATCGATCTGATGAACTCGCTCGCCGAGGTGGAGCGAGTTCGCTGGCGCCACCACTTCGACATGGTGTCCTCGCAAGCCGAGCCCGTACACGAGATTGTGCAATGTCAGCTCGACGCCCCCACCGATACCCGAGCCGAGCGGACCGACCGGTGTCGAGGCGATGAGGACACGCAAACCATCCATGTTGTTGCCAACGGCCAGGAGCCCTGACTTATTCCGCCACGTTCTTGCGAAACTGGGTCGAGGAATTCTGGCGGTCCCGATGAAATCCACGTCAATGCATGCATCAAGGACTATGTTTTGACGTGAGATTGCCATGACCTTCGACCTTTCAAAAGAATCCTCACCCGCGCAACACCCGCCAGGCCCGTCTCGGCGCCTGGCGAACGCCGCTGACGCTTCACCCGTTCCGTTGATCCCGTCCATTACCAAGCTCGGCGATCCAGTTTTCGCAATCAACACATCAGGGGTGTTGCGCTACGCAAACGATCGAGCGACTGAAGTTCTCGGTTGGGATTCGGTCGCTGTGATTGGGGAATCGGTACTCCCCCTCGTCCATCCCGATGACCTCAATCTGGTCGCTGCATCGATGGAAACTGCGACCGGCAAGAGCTATGGACAGCTGCTCCGCATTCGGGCACGCCACGGTCGCGGCACATGGGTCAGCCTCGAGCTGCGCTCTGCCATGCAGAAATCCGAGGACAGCGAAGACGGCGAAGACCTCATCGTCATCGTCGCTCGCGACACGACTGATCGTCACCACCTCGACTTCGACCAAGGTGATGTCGACATGCTCCGGTCCGTCATGAACAACATGCATGGGATCGTCACACTGCTCTCGCGAGACGGGCATGTCCGTTCGGTCAACGGTGCGGTCACGCGCCTGCTTGGCCATGACCCGGAACTGATGCGGAGCGAGCCTTTCATCTCGTACCTCCACCCGGATGATCGGGACCGTTTCCTCGACCAGGTGCACGCCATCCCAGCGAACGCCTCGGCTGACTTCGAGGTGCGGCTGCGTTCCAGCAACGGCGGCCATCATGTCTGCGAGCTCAGCGTGAACAATTTGCTCGACGATCCAGTCGTCAAGGGCTACATCGTGAGCGGACGAATCGCGTCGGCGCTCGTCGACGCTCGCGAACGCGTCGACTTCCTTGCATTGCACGACAACCGCACTGGCCTCCTCAACCGAGATGGCTTCATGCAGTCGGCCCGCGCCATGATGGCTGACGGCGGTGGCCTGGGCGTGTTGGTTATCGATATCGTCAATTTCCGGTCAATCAATGAGCTGTACGGCGAACCGGTCGGCGACGCAGTGATTTTCGCTGTGGCCCAAAGGATTGAAAACGTTCGCTGGACCGACCTGATCACGGCCCGCTTCGGCGGCGACGAATTCGTCGTGGCCGTTCGCTCCTCGAACGCCGCAACCATCGAGATGTTGCACGAACGCGTCAGGCGCGAAGTTGGCCAATCGATTATCCTCGAAGATCACGAGGTCAACTTCGCGATCCGGACCGCAACCGCATTCGATGCGACACCGAAAGCACTCGATTCCCTGCTTGTGAGCGCTTCGAACAAGTTGATGTCGATCAAGCGAAACACCCATTCCGAATCCGGCGGCATTTCATTCGATGCGATCAACGAGCGCCGGTTACAGCTCGATCAACTCCGTGCATCTCTTAACAACGGCGAGATTCAACCGTTCTTCCAGCCCATCGTCGACGTGCAGGGAACGGTCACCGCGGTCGAGGCGCTCGTCCGATGGGTCCACCCCGTCCGCGGCGTGCTCGGCGTCGGCGAGATTCTGCCACTCGCACGGATGGCCGGGCTCGCCGAGGCAGTCGACGACCGTGTGCTCGAATTGGCGCTGCAGTTCGCCCATCGCCTTGACCAGGCAGGCCATGGGCACATCGACGTTCACGTCAATGTCGATCCCAAGGTGATCGCCTCGCCGTCATTCGGCCACTCCTTCTTGAACCGCTGCGCCCACCACAAAGCGCGCACCGAACAGATGGTCGTCGAGATCACCGAGACCGACCTGCTCGCTCCCAGTGCCATTTCGCTGTCCAACATGAACAAGCTCCGACGCGCCGGCACACACGTGTCGATTGACGATTTCGGCACCGGCTATTCGAGCCTGGTACACCTACTCGAACTGCCAGTCGACGGCGTCAAGATCGACCGCCGATTCGTTGCCGGCATCGACATCGACGCCGCAGCTACGAACCTGACCACAGCAATCGTCGGCCTCAGCGAGAGCCTGCGAATCACCTGCGTTGCCGAAGGTGTCGAGCAGCCGTACCAGCGTGACCGCCTCTTCGAACTCGGCTGTCAGGCGTTCCAAGGTTGGCTGTTCTCCCACGCCGTGCCTCCCGACGAACTGCTGACGATGCTTCCCAACATCACGCCCACGCTCTCCGACGACGAGCCTCGCCCCGTGCCCCTCTGATCCTGAGCTGACGCGGTTGCGGTCCCCGCTTGGGATGACGGCGGGTCAAGCGTCCCAGCGGATGCCATGGAAGCTGACAGCATGAAAGGTGAGACCATGGGGCGGAGCGACTTGGCCAGCAGCGTTCCGGTTGCGGGCGGCAATAATCGCTGGCACCGAGTCGGCGGCGAGGCGGCCAAAACCTACATCGACAAGCGTACCAACGATGCTGCGCACCATCTGGTGGCAGAACGACGTGGCCGAAACTTCGAACCGCAGGAGCGGTGACGGGTCGAGGTCGTGCCACGGTTCCGAAGTCCAGTGCGCGGCCTGCAGCCTCCGCTGCATCGATGGCTCGTCGTACCCGGGTCCGGGCCTGGGCTTGCGGCAAAACGACGAGAAGTCGTGATCGCCGAGGAGATCGAGCGCCGCGTTGTTCATCGCATCGACGTCGAGCGACGGCCCGAGATGCCAAGCGTGACGGGCCAATAACGGGTTCGGGGATCGGTCGTTCCAGATGTCGTATCGATATGTACGCGATGTCGCCGAGAATCGGGCCGAAAAATCGGGTTCGACCCACGCTGGCTCGCGTACGGAAATTTCTGGCCGGAGCAACGCATTGATGCTGGCTGTCAATCGGTACAGATCGGTGTCGGCGGGAATCAGGCCATTAACAACTTGGCCCCAGCCATGCACGCCGGCATCAGTGCGGCCAGAGCCGACGAGTTCGAGGGATTCGACTGACACCCGTGTGATCCGGGCCACCGCCTCGGTGAGTGCACCCATGATTGTCCGCACACCATCACTTTCGGCGAAGCCACGGAAATGAGTGCCGTCGTACGCGACAAGGAGCCGGACGTTGCGAAGCTCTCGCCCCGATACGTCCGGCTCCATCATGCCCGTAGGCCTTTATTCATTCGATTGTGTGTGAACTCAGACGAGTTCGATGCGGGCCATCTCGGCGTTGTCGCCGTGACGCGTGCCCATCTTCAGGATGCGGGTATAGCCACCCGGGCGCTCCATGTAGCGAGGCGCCACTTCGTGAACCAGCTTGTAGGTCATCTCGCGGTCGCCGAGGAAGGCCTGGATCTGACGGATCCGGTGGACCTGCATTGGGCCCTCTTCCTGAGCCTTCTTGGCCTTAGTGATCAGCTTCTCTGCGATTGGGCGGAGAAACTTCGCCTTTGCCTCGGAAGTGGTGATGGCCTCGGCCGCAAACAGTGACGCTGCGAGGTTGGCCATCATGAGACGCTGGTGGGCTGCAGAGCTACCAAAGCGACGTGAGCGGCGGGGTGTGGGCATGATTCAAATTCCGTTTCTTGCGTTCCGGCTGGTGACTATCAGCCGCGAAGCTGGAGGCCACGCTCGTCGAGCTTGGCCTTTACTTCGTCGAGGCTTTTCTGGCCGAAGTTGGTGATGTTGAGCAGGTCGTCTTCGGTCTTCGTGAGCAACTCGCCCACGGTGTTGACCTGTGCCCGCTTGAGACAGTTGTTTGGACGCTCGGACAGGTCGAGGTCTTCGATTGGCAAGTCGAGGTCGGGCGACGACACCGTGGTGTCGACAATTTCACCGAGCTCGAGGCCCTGCGGCTCATCGCTCATGGTGGCAACGAGTTCGCTCAGAGCCTGCAGCGTGGCCCCCGCCGAAGCAAGTGCTTCTGCCGGGGTGATCGAACCGTCGGTATCGATTTCAATAACGAGGCGATCGTAGTTGGTGGCCTGCTCGACACGAGTCGGCTCGACTGTGAAGGACACACGACGGACCGGGCTGAAGATTGCATCGATCGGGATAACACCGATCGTGCGGTTCTCTTCTTCGCGGTTCGACGAGATGTAGCCACGGCCCTGCTCGACTGTGAGGTCGATTGCCAAGCGGCCCTTCGTGTTGAGCGTGGCGATATGGAGTTCCTTATTGAGGACCTCGACGTCGGCCGGGCATTCGATGTCGCCGGCAGTAACCGCAGCAGCGCCACGAGCGTCGAGACGCAAAGTGACAGCTTCTTCGGACAGACAAGTGACGACGACATCCTTCAAGTTCAAGATGATGTCAGTGATGTCTTCAGCGACGCCACCGATCGTGTCGAACTCGTGCAGTGCTTCGTCGAAGCGGACCGACACGATGGCGGCGCCGGGAATCGACGAGAGGAGAGTTCGACGGAGTGAGTTGCCGAGCGTGTGGCCGAAGCCAGGCTCGAGCGGGCCGACAGCAAAGCGCTGACGGTTGTTCGACTCTTCGCCGAGGGCTTCGATGGAGGGACGCTGCATGACGAGCATGGGTGGCGGGGCCTTTCAACTGCAGTATTCGAGAAATAACAAAAATGTCTGGAGACAACCGACCAGAACAACCGGCCGCAAGCGTACTACTTGGAGTAGAGCTCGACGATGAGGGACTCGCGGACCGGCACGTCGATGTGTTCGCGCTCGGGGAGCGTGCGCACGGTGACCTGCTTGCCACCTTCACCAGCTTCAAGCCAACCAACGAGATTGCGATCGAGCGTGTCGCGGTTGTGCTGCACGACGATCATCTTCTCGGCCTTGGCCGACAGCGAAATGACCTGGCCGCGCTTGACGCGGAAGCTGGCGATGTCGACTCGCTTGCCGTCGACGAGAATCAGACCGTGGTTGACGAACTGACGTGCCTGCGGGCGGGTTGAACCCCAGCCGGCGCGGTACACGATGTTGTCGAGACGACGCTCAAGGAGCTGCAACAGGATTTCACCTGTCGGGCCCTGAAGCTTGTTGGCCTCTTCGTAGGTCTTCTTGAACTGACGCTCGAGCACACCGTAGATGTACTTGGCTTTCTGCTTCTCCTGCATCTGTGCGAGATACTCAGAAGAGTTGCCTCGACGACGCGTGCGGCCATGCTGGCCGGGCGGGAACGGACGACGCTCGAGAACGGTCCGACCCTTTTCATTTTCGAAGATGTTGACGCCCAGCCGGCGCGAAATACGCAGCTTGGGTCCGGTGTAACGAGCCATGATTCAGTCGCTTCTTTTCTCTAGCCGCGCCGACGCTTGGTCATGCGGCAGCCATTGTGCGGAACAGGGGTGACGTCCTTGATCGAGATGACCTCGATGCCAGTGTTCTGGATGGAACGGACGGCGGTGTCGCGGCCCGAACCCGGGCCTTTCACCTGGATTTCAGCGCGGCGCAAGCCGTGCTCTTGGGCCGCCCGGGCGGCCTTCTCGGCGGCCAACTGCGCTGCGAAGGGCGTGCTCTTTCGGCTGCCCTTGAAGCCCACGGCACCAGACGACGCCCAGGCAATGACATTGCCTTGCGGGTCGGTGATCGAGACGATCGTGTTGTTGAACGTCGACTTGATGTGGATGACACCGGTCGTGACGTTCTTGCGGTCGCGCTTACGAGGGCGACGAGCTGCGGTCTGCTTAGCCATTACTTGCGCACTGCCTTCTTCTTGTTTGCAACCGTGCGCTTCGGACCCTTACGGGTGCGAGCGTTGGTGTGCGTGCGCTGCCCACGGACGGGCAGGCCTTTACGGTGACGGATGCCTTGGAGGCAGCCGATCTCGATTTTGCGCTTGATGTCACCTTGGACATCACGACGCAGGTCACCCTCGATCTTGAGATTCTGATCGATATACGAACGGATCTTGTTGACCTCGTCCTCGGTCAGATTCGACACCTTCGTGTTGGGATCGAGTTCGAGTGCTGCGCACATGGTCTGCGATGTGGGCAGACCAATGCCAAAGATGTAGGTGAGCGAGATTTCCAGCCGCTTTTCGCGGGGGATGTCGACGCCAGCAATACGTGCCATTGTTCTTCTAACCGTGCTTCCTGTTCAGCCTTGACGCTGTTTGTGACGGGGGTTGGTGCAGATGACCATGATGCGGCGATGGCGACGAATCACCTTGCAGTTGTCGCACATTGCTTTGACGCTGGGTCGTACTTTCATGGTGTCTCTCTACTTGTACCTGTACGTAATACGGCCTCGGGTGAGGTCGTAAGGGGTAAGTTCCACCTGCACTTTGTCACCAGGGAGAATACGGATGTAGTGCATCCGCATCTTCCCGGAGATGTGAGCCAACACTTCGTGATCGTTTGCAAGTCACGCACATGCCCATATGATGCAAGTACAGTGTAATCTGATCCCAAGTATTTATTAATCGTTTTGGCTTTGGCAGGGGATTCAACGACTACGACGGGCATAAAGAATTCCTTTCGACTAGGCGGGGAGCGCCTTGGCGCATGACCATGTGGGTCAGTTGGCGTTTTTGTCAATGCACCGAATATTGCAAAGGGGATGTGGCAGCAAATTTTGTTTGAAGGGTTGTAGAGCCCTTTGCTACACTGCGCAAGGGTTCGGTTCTGCGTGATGATTCTGGCCGATAATCCCGCCACAACCACCCGAGTCGCAATCCAAGCAATCCAAGCAATCCAAGCAATCCAAGCAATCGTCATCCGAGTGACGGACCGACGCGCGTTTGTCGTCCGCTGCGGTTTAGTCGAGCGGAGTGAAGATGGTGCCGCGCAGCAGGCCGGTCACGCCATCGATGGCTCGGCGATGCTGTTCGGGCGACATGCCGACGGTTTCGGTCAACCCGATCAGCACAGTGCGCACGAATTCGACCATGGCCGGTTTGGCGAGCGGCATGATCTCACCAGTGGCAATACCAACGTCGACGATGTCGACAAAGAACTGTTCGCGGGCGTCGGCGTAACGAGCCAACTGCGCGGCAACCGCCGGATGGCGGCGGGTGTCGGTCCGAACGGCACCAACGAAGCCCGCCAACGATGGGTCTTCGACACCCATTTCATGCGATGCCTCTAGTACAGCGGTCAGCTTGCCAAGGAAGTTATTAGAACTCCCGACGGCATCTTGAAATCGCGTATAGATCGTGTGCTGCATGTCGCGATCGACCTCGAGGTAAAGGTCGAGCTTCGATTCGACGTAGTGATACAGGGCACCGGTCGTGATTCCGGCGGCTGTCGCGACGTCTTTGTTGGTGACCGCGCCATATCCGCGCTCGGCGAATAACCGACGAGCAGAATCGAGAATGGCACGCTTCGTATCAGCCGAGTCGGTCGCCGGCGGGCGACCACGGCGACGAGCAGACGACGGCTGCACATCGCCGTCGGTCTTACGCATCTCCGTCACAGCACCAGTATGAACGACGGCACACTGATTCCTCGGCTTGGAACCGCTCCCACTCAAACAGCCTGGTCAACCAAAATTGGCGCCAGCCACCGGTCGACGACCTCGCGGGCGCTGCGTGCTGTCAGGTGCGTGCCATCGGGGCGCCAGTCGACATCTTCGGTGACTCCTGCGGCGTCAGCCCATCCGGCCAGGTCGACAACAGCCACCTTGGGCCCGAATTCGAGAGCAACCAGATCCAACGCTGCATGGAGAGCTTCCCATCGGTCGGCCGTAAACGTGACCCCGTCGCCGACGACACCAACGGAGCGCGGAGGCGCGATAATCGCAATGTTGGCGACACCGAGATCGAGGAGCTCAAGCACTGTTCGGCGATAGCTCGACGCGAGACGCGCTGCGTATCGGGGGTCGGTCGGCTCCAGCGGGCCCTCTGACACAGCCCATTGTCGATCAGCGACGTCGACCACGCTGACCATCAGCGCAACCACGTCAGGCTGCACCCGCGCGACCATTGACGGGAGGTCGACGTCGAACATTTCGATGCTTCGAACAGCAAACGATGAATCGTTCCAGCTCGTCACCTCCCCGCCCCGCAGTAAGCCGCAACCCTGGCACCACAGTAAATCGGACGTGGCGTAGGCACGGTGCTCGATGGACCATTCGGCCAACGCCTGGCCCACGTAGAACGCTGTGGAATCGCCAACCGTCAGTAACCGAACTGGCCGCGACAACGGCGGACCGAGCGGGATGTCGAGGACAATTGATTCGTTCGGGACCACCTGCACAACGTCACTACCAGGGGACCCACTCTCGGCTGTATCGGCGGAAACGGTTCCTTCGATCGAGCCCTGAACCTCGGAATCCGCGACCTCGACCGTCGCAGTCGTCGACGTCACCAACGTCGACGTCACCAACTTCGACGTCACCAACGTCGACGTCACCAACTTCGGCAGCACCGGCTCCAAGGGAGCCAGCGAACCAACGGGCTCAGCCGATGCCGACTCAAGAACTGCCGAGTCGGCTTCGAGAAACCCTCGTGAGAACGGGAGAACCGCAACGGTGAGGCCCGCAACGAGCATGGCGCCAGCGGCTCCACGAATCGTGCTCCGCACCGGCCAGGACGCTGACCGAACCGGCCGTTCGATCAACACAAACGACACCGTCGCGATAACCAACGTCGCGCATATTGCAAGCATGAACTGCAATGGCTCTGTCAACGACCATCCATGCTGACGGAGCCACACAAAGACGGGCCAGTGGAAAAGATAGACGCCGTAGCTGATCTGGCCGAGTTGGACCAGGGGCCGACTCGACAACACTCGCCGGACCGGGCCCGCGACCTGAAGGCTCCACAACATGACGGCTGAAACAGCGGCGAGCGGCGCGAGTACACCGGAATAAGCTGGCCCGGATCCCGTCGGCAGGCCGACGGCCAGCGCCACGAGGACGCACGCAACCGGAACTGCAACTATCCCCGCCCACGCTGGTACTGCCCAACGCTGAAGTACTCCGGCCACTGCGACACCGGCCAGCAGTTCGCCGGCGCGCATCGGCGTGGCCCAGTACGTCGCGTCATCGCTCAGCACCATCGCAGCAATCGGAGTCGCGATGGCAGCGCCAAGGAACAACAGCGGGAGGACGCTCGACCATTGCGTCACCCGGCGAGCAAGGAGGGCGACCGCGAGCGGCCACACCAGGTAAAACTGCTCTTCGATGGCGAGGGACCAATAGTGCTCGAGCGGCGAAACGAAAACTGCCGCACCGGCAAAGCCATCGGTGTAGCTGGTGTCCCCGCCTACCTTCACCCAGTTAAAAACATGTGTCGTGGCACCGAGTAACTCGCTCCGCAACCCGGCCACCTGGTCGAACTGCCCCGCAAGGCGCGCAACGCTGACCAATGCCAGACACGCCAGGCTGGCCGGCAACAGCCGCTTCGCGCGTCGGGCAATGAATGATCCGAGCGCGATGCTCCCCGTCTGCCTGCGCTCGTCGATCAGGAGTGTCGTGATCAGAAACCCTGAGAGCGTGAAAAAAATTGAAACACCGAAGTAGCCCCCGCCCATCCAACCAAAGCCGGCGTGGAAACACAGGACCATCGCGACGGCGACGGCGCGAAGTCCGTCGAGGGCTGGCTGATAACCGAGTTCCCCCGCACGCGAGGGCTGAAGCGATTCACCCATTCTCAGAAGTGTGTCACTTTGATCCCGATACAAGGATGATCTCAGCCCGAGATTGGCGTGCAGCCTCCGGCGTGCTCGAGGCACCATGGCCTCTCTCCGGGAAGCCGATGTCGATTCGCTGCGACCAGCGCATAGGCATGGTCGAGGAGCCAAGGCGCCCCAGGGACCTTCCATGGCCAGACGGGCCACCGAGCCTGACGGCCAACGGCCAGAGCGAGACCGATTGCTCGGGCCCCACCGACCTTGACCCCGCCCTCGGCGACTGTCCAGGCTGCGACCTCGGCTTGCTCTTCGCTCACCCAAGTCGACTGGTGTTGCCCCGTTGCCTGAGAGGCAACGATGTGGAGCCGGTCGTGCTTGTCGAGGCGCCGCATCCAGCGAGCGCTACGTGTGCAAAAACCTCAATACCCGTCGAAGATGAGCGTGGCGCGCTCGGGTCGCCGATCAGGAAGCTGACCAAATTCGATGGCGCGCACAGCGTCAGTGCCCAGGTACTGACTAAACCCGATTGGATTCAACGGCCTTCACCATGCGGGCGAAGACTGCGTCGGGATGGCCGACACCGTTGATGACAACGAGCCGGTTCTGATCGCTGAAATGCTTCACAAGCGGGAAGGTCTGCTCTTCGTACAAGTCGAGTCGACGGTTCACCGAGTCTTCAGTGTCATCGTCACGCTGCAACACATCGCCTCCGCACACATCACAGATCCACGGGCTCGGATCGTTGCCAGTTGCCGTGTAGTTGGTGCCACAGTCTCGGCAGACTCGACGCGACGAAATGCGCTCAAGGACAATCTCACGAGGCACGTTGAGGTCGAGGACCACGTCGATCGGGCGACGCTGTTCGGCAGCGATCTCATCGAGCTGCAGTGCCTGCTCCAAGGTGCGGGGGAACCCATCGAGGATGTAACCACGAGAGCTCGTGTCGGCGGCTCCGAGACGCTCGCGCACGATACCGATCATGATGTCGTCGCCAACAAGCCCACCAGCGTCCATGACCTCCTTGGCCATGAGGCCAAGTTCGGTCTCTTCGCGAACTGCTGCACGCAGCATGTCCCCGGTCGAGATGTGCGGAACGACGAAGTGGCGCGACAAGCGAACACACTGTGTTCCCTTACCGGCTCCCTGTCGGCCGAGAATGATGAGGCGAGCGCCCGGAATCATCTGGCGTCTCCTACTTCAAGAAACCCTCGTAGTTGCGCAGGGTGAGTTGGCTGTCGATTTGGCGCATCAATTCAAGCGCCACGCCGACGGCGATCAGGACGCTGGTACCAGCGAATCCGAAGGAGTTCACGTCGGCAGCAATCAGCAGAATGTATGGCAGGATCGCAATGATCGCCACGAAGACAGCGCCCGGCAGCGTGATGCGGTTGACAGCCTTGCCCAGATACTTCTCGGTCTGCATACCCGGTCGGATGCCAGGAATGAAGCCACCCTGCTTACGCAACTGATCTGCCTGACGAATCGGGTCGAAAGCAATGGAGTTGTAGAAGTAGGCGAAGGCAATGATCATCAGCGCAAGAATCGTGATGTACACCACGTTTTGCGGGTTAACGATGTACTCGTCAACGAATCGTTGCACCGTGCCGCGCCATCCTTGGCCACCGCTTCCCCCGAGAACGTTCGAGCCAATGACGGGCAAGAGCAGGATGGAGCTGGCGAAGATGATCGGGATCACGCCGGACTGGTTGACCTTCAACGGGATGTAGGTGTTCTGGCCGCCCATCATGCGGCGGCCTACGACACGTTTCGCGAATTGCACGGGGATGCGCCGCTGACCCAACTCGACAAACACCACCGCCACAATGATGCCAAGCGTCAGGACCACCATCGCTACGAACCAGAAGACCTTATTGAGCTGAAGAATGCCCCAGAAGCCTCCGGGCAAAGAGGCCACAACTGAGGCAAAGATGAGCATCGAGATGCCGTTACCGATGCCTCGCTGGGAAATCATTTCGCCCATCCACATCAGCACCGCCGTGCCGGCGACGAGGGTGGGGATGATCAAGTAGCCCCGAGGCCAGACGCCGTCGGGCAGCAGAGGCACAGTCGGCGCCGCGCTGGCAGCAGAGAAAAAGGCTGTGCCCCGACCCGTGCCGAAGATGAACACGAGGCCAGTCGACTGCAGCGTCGCCAAAGCAATTGTGACATAGCGCGTGTACTGCGTGATCTTGCGTTGGCCAACGGCGCCGTCCTGCTGAAGTTCTTCCAGCTTAGGAATCACGACGCCGAGCACCTGCATGATGATCGAGGCGGTGATGTAAGGCAGGATCCCGAGCGCGAAGATCGAGAAGGACTCAAAAGCGCCACCGGAGAACAAGTTGAGGAAGCCGAGGGCGCCCTGCTCGCTCGTCTGAGCACGCAGCTGCTCGATGGCGATGCCATCGACGCCGGGTACGCGAACGGCGACACCAAGTCGGTACACGATCACCATCAAGATGACGAACATCAGCTTATTGCGGAGGTCCGAAATCTTAAAGATGTTCAGGAGATTCGAAATCAAAGGAAACAGCTCCCGGTTGGGGTGACGGTCGAGTGAGGCGCCTGAACGCCAGACGATTCAAACGCCCGCTGACCGTACCAGAGGAAGCAGAAGCTCCACGCGGCAGGCCAGCGACGATGAACAGGTCGATTAACGGTTGGCGAACTGGTTGCCCTGCACTGGAGGACGACCGGCCTTGCCTTCTTCCTTGAAGGGAAGAGTGACAAGCGTGACCGAACCGCCAGCAGCCTCGATGGCCGCAATGGCCGAGGCCGACGCTCCGTGGGCGTGCACGTTCACCTTGGTGGTGATTTCACCGCGTGCAAGGATCTTGGCGAAGTCGCCCTTCGTGAGCAAACCACTTTCGACGAGCATGTCGAGGTCGATATCGCTACCGACCTTCTCAGCCAAGTCGCTCAGGGCGTGCAGGTTGATCGCCTGGTATTCGACGCGGAACGGGTTGTTGAACCCGCTCAACTTCGGAACACGCTGCTTTAGGGGGGTCTGGCCACCCTCGAAGCCGCGGGCAACAGTATTACGGGCGCGCTGACCCTTGGAACCGCGGCCGGCAGTCTTGCCGCCCTTGCCACCGGTACCGCGAGCCTTACGCTTGCGACTCCTATTCGACCCGGGTGCGGGTGCGAGTTCATGAACCTTCATGTTCAGCTCTCTTCCGTGACGTTTTCAGTCACAACGATGAGGTGCGGAACTCGGGCAATCATGCCGCGAATCTCCGGACGGTCAGGAAGTGTGTTGGTGTTGCCGATCCTGCCAAGGCCGAGCGCGCGCAGCGTACCGCGGTGCTTGGGCTTGGTGCCGATAGCGGACTTGATCTGCTTCACATGAATTTGACTCATGATGCAGCTCCTGCTTCAGCGGTCGCAGCTGCCTTCTCGGTAGAAGAGTCAGCGACAGGCTTTTTGTTGCGCTCGTTGTATGCGTTGAGCAGACCCTTGGGGATGCACTCTTCCGGCGTAAGACCACGGCGAGCCGCAATTACGTCGGGACGCTGCAGGGACTTGAGGCCCTGAATCGTGGCACGAGCAACGTTGATGTGGTTGGCGGAGCCAAGCGACTTCGACAACACGTCGTGCACGCCAGCTTCTTCGAGAATAACGCGAGCAGCACCGCCGGCGATCACACCGGTACCGGTTGCTGCCGGCTTCATCATCACTCGTGCGCCGCCGGTCTGGCCGAGCACGGGATGGATGATCGTAGAGCCGGCCATTGGGACCTCGAAGAGGTTCTTGCGAGCTTCTTCGGTGCCCTTCTGGATCGCCAGAGGCACTTCCTTGGCCTTGCCGTAGCCGAGGCCGACCTTGCCGTTTCCGTCACCGATCACCACGAGTGCGGTGAAGGAAAAGCGACGCCCGCCCTTGACGACCTTGGCGACGCGGTTGATGGTGATGACGCGTGATTCACGCAGACCATCGGGATCCTCGCGGCGGTTATCGCCACGACCATCACGGTTGTTGTTTCCAAAAGCCATCAGAACTCCAGTCCTGCTTCACGTGCGGCGGATGCGACGGCTGCAATGCGGCCGTGGTAGGCGAAGCCACCCCGGTCGAAGACGACCTTTTCAATGCCAGCAGCCTTGGCGCGCTCGCCGATGAGCTCGCCGATCTTGGTAGCGGCCTCGACGCTCGAGCCCGTGCCTGCGGAACGCAGTTCAGATTCGTTGGTTGATGCGGCGGCAAGTGTCGTGCCGGCATCGTCATCGATGACCTGCACCGAGAGGTGCTTGTTCGAACGGAACACTGCGAGACGAGGACGTGCCGCTGTGCCGTGGATCTTTTTGCGAACACGACGGTGGCGACGGATGCGACCGTTGCGGCGTGCTTGTGCGACTTTCGTCATAACTACTTCTTTCCTGCCTTGCCGGCCTTGCGGACAACGCGTTCGCCGAGGTACCGGACACCCTTGCCTTTGTACGGCTCAGGCTTGCGGAGGCTGCGAATGTTTGCGGCCACCTGACCGACGACTTCTTTGTCGATGCCTGACACGATGACCTGTGTCTGCGCCGGGAGCTCGAACGAGATCCCCTCGGGCGCTTTGACGTCGATGGTATGGCTGAAGCCGAGGCTCAGACGAATGTCTTTGCCCTGCGCTTCGGCTCGGTAACCAACGCCAACGATCTGGAGCTCTTTTTTGAACCCCTCGGTGACGCCGAGAACCATGTTGTTGACGAGGCTGCGAACCAGGCCGTGCAACGCCCTGCTTTTGTGCTCGTCGTTCGGGCGAACGCACGTAAGCGTGTCGCCGTCAACGTCGATGGTGATGCCACCGGGGATCTCACGATCAAGTGAGCCCTTCGGCCCCTTCACCGTGATGTGGGTGCCAACAATGTTGACATCTACTCCTGCGGGCACCGTGATCGGTGCTTGTCCAATTCGTGACATGAGTGGTTCCTTACCAGACGTAACAGAGGACTTCGCCGCCGACCTTGCGCTTGCGCGCTTCCCGGTCGGTCATGAGCCCCTTGCTGGTGGACAGGACAGCGACACCCAGGCCACCGAGCACGCGAGGTACATCGGTGGAGCTGCGGTAAACCCGCAGCCCGGGGGTCGAAATGCGGCGGAGACCCATGATCGTACGATCACGTTCTTCGCTGTATTTCATAGTAATGGTGAGCGTTTCACCGACGCCGCGAGGCGACGGAGTTGTCTCGAAGCTCGTGATATAGCCCTCCTTCTGGAGGACCACAGCAAGTGCGACCTTTTGCTTTGACGACGGCATGGGAACCTCGTCGTGCTTGGCCGTGTTCGCGTTGCGAACTCGTGTCAGCATGTCTGCGATGGGATCTGTCAACATTTTCTAACTCCTCACCAGCTCGACTTCGTCAGGCCCGGGATCTCACCGGCGTGTGCGAGCTCACGCAGACACACACGGCAGAGACCGAACTTGCGATAGACGGAACGGGCACGACCGCAGCGTTTGCAACGGGTATAGGCGCGAACCTTGAACTTCGGCTTCGCGTTTGCCTTATTGATCAGTGCTTTTTTAGCCATGGTTCAGCTCACTTGCTCTTCTGGCCGCCGAAAGCGGGGCCCTTGCGACGCTTCTTGCGTGGCTCATTGTCGGCGTCAGCGCCCTTCTTGAAGGGGAAACCGTAAGCGTCGAGCAGGGCCTTGCCTGCTTCGTTGCTCTTGGCAGTGGTGACGATGGTGATGTCCATGCCGCGGGGGTGATCAGCCTTGTCGGGATCAATCTCTGCGAACATCGTCTGCTCGGACAGGCCGAACGTGTAGTTGCCGTTGCCGTCCCAGCTGTGTGCGGGAAGGCCGCGAAAGTCACGAATACGGGGGATGGCGACCGAGATCAGACGATCCAGGAATTCCCACATCCGGTCACCGCGCAGGGTGACCTTCGTGCCGATGGCCTGGCCTTCACGCAACTTGAAGTTGGCGATCGACTTGCTGGCCTTTGTGATGATCGGCTTCTGACCAGCGATGACGGTGAGGTCAGCAACAGCAGCTTCGATCAACGACGGTTGTCCAGCTGCACGCCCGACACCCATGTTGATCACGATCTTTTCGAGCTTCGGCACTTCCATGACGTTCTCGATGCCCAGCTCGCTCTTGAGCGCAGCAGCGATCTCGTCGTTGTAGCGCGCCTTGAGGCGGGGCAATGTTGCCGCGTCAGTCATTACGTCAGCCATCAGACTTCATCTCCACTTGGACGGGCGATGCGCACCTTGGTGCCATCGTCCTTCACCTTGTAACCGAGACGGACGGTCTTGCCGCCGTGGACGAGCATCACGTTGGATACGTCGAACGGCATGTCCTTCTCGATGATTCCGCCCTGCTCGTTGGCACGGGACGGCTTGCTGTGCTTCGACGCCGTGTTCACGCCGTGCACGATGATCTTGTTGGACTTCGGGAAGACCTTGTCGATCTCGCCCTGTTTGCCCTTGTCTTTGCCCGTGATGACTTGAACGGTGTCACCCTTACGAAGCTTCATCACAACACCTCCGGTGCGAGTGAGACGATGCGCATGAACTTGCGGTCACGCAACTCACGGCCAACTGGACCGAAGATACGGGTGCCGCGAGGCGTCATGTCATCTTTGATGAGAACGGCGGCGTTCTCGTCGAAGCGGATATAGCTGCCGTCGGGACGACGCTTTTCCTTTTTGGTGCGGACCACGACGCATTTGACGACCTCGCCCTTTTTGACGCCAGCTCCAGGCATCGCGTCCTTGACCGTCGCAACAAAAATGTCGCCGATCGAGGCATAGCGACGACGAGTGCCACCGAGCACCTTAATGCAGAGCACTTCTTTGGCTCCGCTGTTGTCTGCAACACGCAGACGACTTTCTTGCTGAATCACTTGGCACGCTCCAACACATCGATGACACGCCAGCGCTTCTTCTTGCTGAGCGCTCGGGTCTCCATCACGCGGACCTTGTCGCCAATGTTGACGTCGTTGGTCTCGTCGTGGGCGTACAACTTGGTGGTCTGAAGGATCATCTTGTTGTACTTGGCATGCGGAACACGAGAGACAACGGCCACAACGGCGGTCTTGTCCATCTTGTTCGACACAACGGTGCCTTCACGCACCTTGCGAGCGGTGCGCTCGAGGGTCTGTTCTGTGGTTTCTTCCACTGCTTCACTCATGGTCCACACGCGCCCTGCCTCGGCCGCTTCGATTTCTTTCGAGCGGATCAGCGTGTTGATGCGAGCGGTCTGCTTGCGAACCTTGCCGATTTCGGCAGTGTTCTCGAGCTGGCCGGTTGCGTTGCGGAAGCGCAGGTTCAGCGCTTCCTGCTTGGTGGCTTGCAACTCTTCGATGAGTTCACCCATCGAAAGTTCAGCGAGTTCATTCTTCTTCGCCACTAGATCGGCTCCTCACGGGTGATGATGCGGCACTTGATCGGCAGCTTCTGGATGGCCTTATTGAGGGCCAGCTTCGCGGTCGCTTCGTCGGGGTACGACAGTTCGAACATCGTCCGACCAGGCTTCACGACGGCAACCCAGAATTCGGGGTTGCCCTTGCCGGAACCCATACGGGTCTCGGCTGGCTTCTTCGTGACAGGCTTGTCCGGGAAAATGTTGATCCAGACCTTGCCACCGCGCTTGATTGCACGAGTCATGGCAATACGGGCTGCTTCGATCTGACGGGCCGAGATCCAGCCCGGCTCGAGAGCTTGAATGCCGTACTCACCGAAGTGGAGGCCGGAGCCACCCTTCGTTTGTCCCTTGGTGCGGCCGCGATGGTGTTTGCGGTGCGCGACTTTACGGGGCATCAACATTGGTCAAGCTCCCTTTCAGTCCGTGCCGCGGAGCCGCGGCGATTCGTTCGTTTCGCCCTGCGCGGTGCGCTTGGCGATTGCTTCTTCTTCGTCGAGCAACTTCTCGAGTTCCGGGTCAGCTTCTTTCACCAACGGCTGCGCCTCGGGGGCGGAAGCTGCGGTTTCGGGGGTTGCGCCTCTGGGGCCACCGGAGGACACGACCTTGCGGGGTGCCGGTGCCGGACCTGAGGTCTCGCCAACAGCCATCGCAGCTTCGCGCTGGATCTTGTCGTCGTTGACCTTCTTGTACGGGAGAATGTCGCCCTTGTAGATCCACACCTTGACGCCAACACGGCCTGAAGTGGTCTTGGCTTCACGGAGCCCGTAATCGATGTCGGCACGGAGGGTGTGCAATGGCACACGGCCTTCGCGGTACCACTCGGTACGACTCATCTCGGCGCCGCCGAGACGACCCGAGCACTGGACCCGGATACCGAGGGCGCCAGCACGCTGTGCGTTCTGCACGGCACGCTTCATGGCCCGACGGAATGCGATGCGGTTGACCAGCTGGTCAGCAACACCTTGCGCGATCAACGCAGCATCGAGTTCGGGATTCTTGATCTCGACGATGTTGAGCTGGATCTTGCCATTGCCGGTGATCTTGGTGATCATCTGGCGGAGCTCATCAGCCTGGGCGCCACGGCGACCAATGACAATGCCCGGGCGTGCAGTGTGGACGTCGACACGGAGCTTGTCACGGGTGCGCTCAATTTCGATGCGGCTAATTGCAGCCGACTCGAGAAGCGTCATGATTTCCTGGCGGATCGTCCAGTCTTCGGTGAGGTACTGCTTGTAGTCACGCTCACTGAACCAACGCGACTTCCAGTCGGTGGTGATTCCCAGACGGAATCCGTACGGATTGATCTTCTGACCCATCAGTTCTCCTCCGGCTTGTCAGCGGCCGTGTCGCTTGCAGTGTCTGTTGCTTCTTCTGTTGCGTTGTCCTGGTTTGCACCCGGCATCGAGGAATCGGCTACGAGAGGCGACTCTTCGGTTTCGACTGCAATGGCGTCGCTGGCGGCGTCGGCCTCAGCGCCGGCGTCGGCGGCCTGCTCCTTCGAGCGAGCAACACGGTCACGACGGCTGGTGGCGACGGGGCGGCCGCTGCCGGCACCCTGACGCTCGGCACGTGCCTGAACAATGGCGATTCGTGCGTCACTCATGCGAGCAACGATGATCGTCACGTGGCAAGTGCGCTTCAGAATGCGACTTGCACGGCCACGGGCACGGGGCTTGAAACGCTTGAGCGTCGGACCCTCGTCAGCGAAGCAGGCAATGACGTAGAGCTCGTCAGCATCTTGGTTGTCGTTGTTGACCGCGTTGGCAACTGCCGAGGCGAGCAGCTTGCGGACCGGGATCGCCGTGTGGCGCTCAGTCAGCTGCAAGATCTGGTCGGCCGACTTGACGTCGAGGCCGCGAACCAGGTCGAGCACTACACGAACCTTGGATGCCGAGGTGCGGACGTACTTGGCGGTGGCCTTCGTACCGGAACGTTCGCCGGCGACGTAAGACTTCTCGTTGAGCTTGGGGCCGGTCATTAGCGACGTGCTCCTCGTTCTTGACCCGCATGGAACTTAAAGGTGCGGGTGGGGCTGAACTCACCGAGCTTGTGGCCAACCATCGACTCGGTCACGTAGACCGGGACGTGCTTACGACCGTCGTGGACGGCAAGCGTATGGCCGACCATGTCGGGGATGATTGTCGAGCGACGGCTCCAGGTCTTGATGACCTTGCGCTCGCCGGCTTCGTTCTGGGCATCGATCTTCTTAAGCAAATGCTCGTCGACGAAGGGGCCCTTTTTGAGACTGCGTGTCATTTTTCTGTATCTCTTTCTCAGCCAGCGCGTTAGCGACGGCCACGTCCCGAACGACGGCGGCGGATAAGGAGGTCCTGACTCGGCTTCCCCTTGTTGGCGCGGCCCGGGTAGCGGCTCGGGTGCTGGCGCCGGTGCGGCCTTCGCCACCGCCCAGGGGGTGATCGACCGGGTTCATTACGAACACCACGGGTCTGGGGCTTGACGCCCTTCCAGCGGTTGCGACCGGCCTTACCGATCTTGATCAGCTCGTGCTCGGAGTTGCCGACTTCACCAACGGTTGCACGGCAGTCGATGAGCACACGGCGCATCTCTGTGGATGGCATACGCAGGGTTGCGTGATCGCCATCCTTAGCAACGAGCTGCACTGAAATACCGGCCGAGCGGCCAATCTTGCCACCCTGGCCGGGGCGCAGTTCAACGTTGTGAATAGTGGTACCAACCGGGATAAACCGGAGTGGCATGGCGTTGCCGGGCTTAATGTCCGAGCCCTGGCCGGAGACGACATGGTCGCCGACTCCGAGGCCACGGGGAGCCAAGATGTATGCCTTCTGGCCGTCTGAGTAATGCAGCAGTGCAATACGGCAGGTGCGGTTCGGGTCATACTCGATGGCAGCGACCTTGGCGGTAACGCCATCCTTGACTCGCTTGAAGTCAATGATGCGGTATTGCTGCTTGTGGCCACCACCGCGGTGACGGCTGGTTTTGCGGCCGTAGCTATTGCGACCACCGGTGCGGCTCTTCGGTGCGAGCAACGTCTTCTCGGGCGTCGTCTTGGTGACGTCGCTGAAGTCGGAGCTCGTCTGGAAGCGACGGCCGGGTGATGTGGGCTTGCGTGAACGAATTGCCATGATGCGCTCAGTTCTCGAACAGCGGGATTTCGCCCGCTGCCAGGGTAACGATGGCCCGCTTTTGGCTGGGCTTCTGGCCGACACGGTTCGTACCGCGGGTGCGCTTGCGCTTGCCCTGTCGGTTGAGTGTGTTCACACTGCGAACCTCAACGCCCCAAATGCTCTCGACCGCATCGCGGATCTCGGGCTTGGAGGCCGTCTTGGCCACTTCGAAGGTGTACACGCCGGTCTCGATGAGGGCGTAGCTCTTCTCGGAAACGATCGGAGCGATGATGATGTCGCGGGGATCCTTCATGTCAGGACTCCTCTTCCTTCTTCAGCTGCGAAGCCGGGCGGGTGAAGCCAGCAGACTCTGCGGCTTCTTCAGTGGCAAACCACACTTCGGCGGTCGTCCGGTTGTAGAAGGACGTCTCGGGAAGGTGGTAGAGCTTCGAGGTGGCGTTGCCCTTGATGGGGAAGCCATCAGGCATTTCGTCGCCCTCGATCGGGGCGTGTGAGCCTTCGCCATGTGGCGATGCAGCAGCTTCGGCGGCGGGCTTGTCAGCCTTCGGCTTGGCGGCAGGCTTGTCAGCCTTCGGTGCTGCGACCTGGGCCTCACGGGCAGGAACAACATCCTTGCTGAAGACGAGCCAGTCGTTGCACAGCACGTCGTACGTGTTGAGCTCTCCGGGGCTAATCACGTGCACGTGCGGCAGGTTGCGGAAGCTCAAGGCCGCATTGGCGTCGTCACGGCCCACAACTACGAGCACAGTGCCCGAAATGTCGAGAGCGGCGAGGAGCGCCTTGGCGTCCTTCGTCTTCGGTGCGTCGATGCCGTAGCTATCGACGACGATGACCTTGCCTTCAGCAGCCCGGTCAGACAATGCCGAGCGGAGGGCCGCTTTGATCATCTTCTTGGGCGTCTTTTGGCTGTAGCTGCGGGGCTTGGGAGCCAACGCAACGCCACCACCGGCGAACTGCGGTGCACGGATTGAACCCTGACGGGCGTTACCTGTGCCCTTCTGGGCGTACGGCTTGCGACCGCCACCACGTACCTCGGCACGAGTTTTGGCACTCTGCGTTCCAGCACGACGTGCGGCCAGCTGAGCGGTAACGACCTGGTGCATGAGCGGCACGTTCGGCTCGATGCCAAAGATGGCGTCGTCGAGTTCGACCGAGCCGGCGTCTTTGCCGGAAGCGTTCTTGAGAGTCAGTGATGCCATGTCAGGAAACCTTTCCAGCGAACTTGACTGCGTTGCGAACAATGACCACGCCGCCGGCGGGGCCGGGGACGGAGCCTTTGACGAGCAGAATGTTTCGCTCAACGTCGCTCTTAACGACTTCGAGATTCTGCGTCGTGACCTGCTCATGACCCATGTGGCCTGCCATGCGCATGCCCTTGAAGACACGGGCTGGGAAGGCACACTGGCCGATGGCGCCAGGCTTACGGTGGTTCTTGTGAGCACCGTGCGAGGCAGGTGCTCCCTTGAAGTTGTGACGCTTCATGACACCGGCGAAGCCTTTACCGCGGCTGGTTGCGGTCACGTCGACCTTCGTACCAGCGGCGATTTGCTCGACCGTGATTTCTTGGCCGACTTCAAAGCCATCTACGGAATCGAGACGCAGCTCAACGAGCCGCTTACCCGGCTCGACGCCGGCTTTCTCGAAGTGCCCGGCCTGTGGCTTGTTCAGCTTGTTGGCCTTCTTCTGTCCGTAGGTCACCTGCAAAGCGGTGTATCCATCACGTTCATTGGTCTTGATCTGCACGATGCGCATAGGTGCAACACGAAGCATTGTGACGGGAACGACTTTGTCGTCCACCCACGTTTGCGTCATGCCGACCTTTTCGCCGACGATCGCTTGTTGTGCCATTTCCGGCAGCCTTTCCGTTGTCCAAGCCATCCGGCGATATACCGGGGGCTCTCCACGCAAATGCTCCGGGCCTGGACGCACCAATGTTGGTGCACTCAGACGCTCGGAGCACGATTCATAGGGTGCCGTGCGGTTCCGTTCCCAACGTCGGGGAGGGCCTACACGAACATCATTTGTCGTTCTTGTCGATCACGGAACGTATCCCGATCACGGCCATGCAATGGTAGGGGGAAGGCCACGCGAACCCAACTCGCGTGTTCATGGGGTTTCTCCCGGATGCACGTGACTCGCGACACCTCCAAGCCAGTTGGATGCCCTATCTGTATCTCCAGGTCATCAATCGTGTGAAGTCAGGACAGAGAACAACCGAATCCGCCGTCAATCTTGCCGAGATCAGCCCAAGACTAGGAACCGGCGTTGATGAGCTGGTCGACGGGGGCAAAATCGTCGGTGAGGATCGTTGCGCCGTCGATGAACCCGCCAATGTCGGCAACCAGCTCGCCAGGATCGTCGGCCGCGACTCGCAACGCCTCAAAGGCGGCCGCGTCGATTGGCGTGTCGCTGGCGACAATCACGGCGTTACCACGGCGGCCCGCCGCAATTGCTTCACCGCGAATCACCACGACGTGGTCGAACACGCGAGCGAGCGTGGCTGCTTCGGCGGCGAGGAACCGCTGCTGGCCGCCATCGATAATGTTTGCGGCGTACGTGCCCCCTGGGCGGAGCACACGCGCGACGTCGCCAATGAATTCTTCGGTTGCAAGGTGGAATGGCACCGACCGGCTACCGAAAGCGTCGCCAATCACGATGTCAGCGCTGTCGTCGGCGACTCGATCAAGGGCGAGCCGGGCATCGCCGATAACGATTCGAATCGGCTCGGGTTGATTGCGGTCGAGCCCCATCTGGGTCTCGACGACATCGATCAGGTCACCGTCGATCTCAAACACTGTCTGGTTCGTCCCGGGCGCGCTGTCGCGGACGTACCGTGGAATGGTCAACGCTCCCCCACCCAGATACACGATGTCATTGGCTGCTGGCGCCAACTTGATCGCATCGACGAGCCGCCGCACGTACCAGAAAGCAAGAACGGACGGATCGTCAGTATCGACAGAACTGTGGCGGAGATCGTCGAGCACTAAAACAGATCGGGTCGGGTCACCTGCATCTTCGAGCACGGAGAGGCAGTAGTAGCTCGTCTGTATCTCGCAGGGCGAGTCGATGGCCACGGTTCCCAGGATCGACATCGCCGCGAGCCCGCTGATGCCCATCAGTTCCGTGACCTGCTGCTGGGGCGATGCGGTTGCCGATCCGGCGAAAATCGCCAACGCCACGCCGCTCGCCAGGAGCAGCAGGCCGGTCGTGACGATCAATGTCGATACCGCAGCAGTGGCCACCAGCACGAAGCCAGTGAAGAATGTGCCAAAGATTGCCCCGGCAGTGCTCCAGGCCGACAATTGGCCAACGGTCGCGCCGGTCTGATTCAGATCTCGCAATTGCAGTTTGATGACTGCAGGCGGCACCGCACTGAGCACCGTTGCTGACGGCAAGAAACCAAAGGCTGCAAGAATCAGAATCATCGGGCCGCCACCACCCGAGCTGCCGCTGCCAATCACACGCACAACGGGAATCGTCGTAATCGCGAGGGCCCCGCCCAGCATCAACAGCACGGGAAGTAATCGCCGCGGGTCAATGCGGTCGGCAAGATACCCACCAACCCACGCACCCAAGGCGATGCCGGCAAGGATCGTGCCGATGATTCCGGTGTACGTCTCAAGGCTGACACCGACATACGGTGCAAGTAGCCGACCGGCGAGAATTTCGAGCACCAGCACGGCGGCCGACGTGCCTGCTACCAAGACAATGCCAAGCCAGCTCGGCAACGGGTGGGCCGTCGGTATTCGAATGCCGTCAGGCGCTTCTTTTGGCTGATTCGTCACCGCAGGAAGGGTAGGCCGGCAGGTCAGGGAACAGATTGCGAGCCCGGCCGCAATGATCTTGCGAGCCCAGCCGCCATGATCTTGCGAGCCCGGCCGCAATGATCTTGCGAGCCCAGCCGCCATGATGTTGCAATGGCGAGCAACTTGCACGTGGCAATCACGGCTCGAGGTGAGCGAAACGGGCTGATCCAAGCCGAGGCGATGGCTCTTACGGGCGGGTCACCAGACGCCGATGGCGTGAGCACCTGTGAACGGATCGACCGAATCGACCGTGCCGCCTACGTCCACCGTGGCGTCCGCATCATCGTGAGCGCAGACACCATTGAGGAGCTTCGCGACGCGATCGCGGTCCGAGCCAACACCATCCAGTCAGATCGGTTCAGGATCGACGTCCATGACCCGGAGAGCCGATCGCCGCTCGGCCGGATCGAGATCGCCATCATGCTGGCCGATGCGCTCCAGGAGTTCCCCGACCTCGGCAACCCGTTGCATCACTTCCTGGTCATCGTTGGGGAGCGCAACCTTATGTTCGGCGAGATCGAAGCCGAGAGCGCAGCTTCGTATCGATTGCACGACAACAAGCCGTGGACAACGTCCTCGTCGCTCGACGGACGGTTCTCCCGAGCGCTCGTCAACCTGGTGCCAGATGCACGGTCGATTCTCGACCCTTGCTGTGGGGCCGGCTCAATCGTCGTCGAAGCGGCATCACTCGGCATCGAGGCCTTCGGCGTCGACTGGAAGCCGGCACTGGCCGGGATGACGCACGAGAATCTCGCCCACTTCGGCTATTCCGGCACAGTTGTTCAGGCCGACTCTCGCAGCCACGTCCAGTACGCCGACGCCATCGTCACCGATCTGCCCTACGGCCATGCGATCAACGCCGACGAAGGTGTCATCCGGGCCATTCTCGAGCAATGTGCCGGCCTCGCTCCGCGTGCCGTGTTCGTCGCTCCAACCAATATCACCACCTGGCTGACCGACACCGGTTACGCCAACATCCAGGTCCACTCCGTGATGAAGCGACGCGGCTTCACCCGCTGGGTGCACGCAGCCGAAAGTACCGTGACGTGATCACAGCTCACCGCTGCGAACATCACGGGAAACGAGCGCCGAGCCAGTCCGCCACGCGTGGCATCGCCTCGGGTCGGTCTTGCTCGAAATAGTGCAGTGTGCGTCGTGGCCGGGTCCTTCAACAAGACGACTCGACACCTCAGCTCGCGCCAAACAGACGGGTCGGCCCACTTGACCGACAGCTTGAGCCCCGGGCAGGACCTCAACAGGAGCAGCGATCGCCGCTGCGCGGATGGCTCAAAATCACTACTGTCTTCCAAGGCGCCGCCCCAGCGCCGAAGGGTTAGTTGCCGGGCCGGCTGGTGAGTTCGACGGTGACATCGACCGATACGCCTTCGCGAATGAGCGTAACCGTGACGCTGTCACCAGCTTCCTTGTCGCGGATCGCAGCGATCACGCCGGCCGAGCCATCTGTGGCGGCACCGTCGACAGCGACGATCAGGTCCCCAGGAAGTACCCCGGCCCCTGCGGCCGGAGTCCCCTCTCCAACGCCAGTGACGAACACGCCTTGGCCGCCATCGCGTCGATCCTCGAGGCCCACCCCGAAGTACGCCTCGTTCCGTTCGGCGCCATCGGCCTGCGCCCGAAGAGCCTCAATGATTGGGAGCGCCTCGGTGACGGAGATCGCAAACCCGACGTTGGTCGCCGACGTTGTGGCAGTGTCACGGGCAACGGCGGTATTGATCCCAATGACCTCGCCAGCGGCATTGACGAGCGGACCACCAGAGTTACCAGATGAGATGGCTGCGTCTGTCTGGATGAGGCCGTCGAGGAAAACGTCGGCCTGTGAGATCGTTCGATCGAGAGCGGACACAATGCCGAGGGTGACCGATGGCGCCCCATCAAGCCCCAGTGCAAAGCCGATGGCAAGTGCTTCGTCGCCGAGGCGCACACTTCCGGGGTCCGCAAATATCGCCGCTTCAAAACCGTCACCGCTCATCCGCAGCAGTGCGAGGTCGTTGCCGCGATCCGACGCCAACAGGCTCACCGATCGCGGTTCGGTCTCACCTGACAAACGGACTCGGATCTCGGTGGCACCTTCGATGACATGCGCGTTGGTCAAAATTTCACCCTGTGAAGAGATGATCACGCCAGTACCCAGCGAGGTCCCGCCACCAACGTCGGCACTGATCGTGACGACAGTCGGGGCGACGAACATGGCAACTTCGGCGACGTTGACGCGGGCTTCGATCGCATTGCGTGGTTCAGCAATCCTCACGGCTTCGTCACTCGCGCGCGTCGGAGGTTGGTCCAGCCAGGTCGAGATCTGACTGCCCAGGAGCGCTCCGGTCAGCCCGGCGACCCAGGCAACGACGCCGACAACACCAATAAAGATGAAGCGCCTGCGCTGGCGATGCCGGCCGTTCGGCGGCGCGGGAGGCAATGGCGTCGAGCCCTGCTGGGGCGGCGGAAGGAACATCGGTGGCTGCGTTGCCATGGCCTCTGTCTATCGGGAGCAAGCGGTATGGGCCGGGTCGAGCAACGAGGTTCTCACCTGTTTCACAACTGGGATTGAACAACTCGGCTCACGCCAACTATTCAGCGTCCCCCGACTGCCCAGCAGAAAACGACAACGGCGGCGCACCCCGCCCCAAAGATAGGACAAAGTGCGCCGCCGGCGTGCGGTCCATCAGACCGTCACTCGAGAGAGTGGTCAGCCGTTCTGGATTTTGATTTCGATGTCGACGCCGGCCGGCAGCTCGATGCGCTGCAAGCTGTCGATCGTCTTGGCGTTCGGCCCGACGATGTCGATGAGACGCTTATGGACGCGGATCTCGAAGTGCTCGCGAGAGTCCTTGTCGACGTGCGGCCCTTTAATAACCGTGTAGCGATGCTTCGCTGTCGGCAACGGAATCGGGCCACGAACGGTGGCGTCGGTGCGGGTGACTGTTTCGACGATCTTCTTTGTCGACTGGTCGATGATCTCGTGGTCAAATGCCTTGAGACGGATACGGATGCTCTGTGCCATGGTCAATCAGCTCACTTCAAGGATCTTGGTGACGCGGCCGGCACCAACAGTGCGGCCACCTTCACGGATGGCGAAGCGAAGACCTTCGTCCATAGCAATCGGCTTACCGAGCTGGACCGTCATCTCGACATTGTCACCAGGCATCACCATCTCGGTGCCATCAGGCAACTCGATCGTGCCCGTGACATCAGTCGTACGGAAGAAGAACTGCGGACGGTAATTGTTGAAGAACGGCTTATGACGGCCACCCTCATTCTTGGTCAACACATACACCTGACCCTCGAAATCGGTATGCGGCGTGATCGAACCGGGCTTACACAGCACCTGACCACGCTCAACATCATCCTTACCAGTACCACGCAACAGCGCACCAATGTTGTCGCCAGCCTGGCCCTCATCGAGGAGCTTGCGGAACATTTCCACACCCGTACACGTCGTCTTCTGCGTATCACGCAGACCAACAATCTCGATCTCATCGCCAGTGTTGACAATGCCCTGCTCAACCTTGCCAGTCACAACCGTGCCACGACCAGTGATCGTAAACACGTCTTCAATCGGCATCAGGAACGGCTTATCCAACTCACGGACCGGCTGCGGAATCGACTCATCACAAGCAGCCATGAGTTCCATGACCTTTTCCTGCGCAGCAGCATCACCCTCAAGAGCCTTCAGCGCCGACACATGCACGACCGGAGCATCATCGCCCGGGAACTCGTACTCAGTCAACAACTCACGAACTTCCATCTCAACGAGCTCCAAAAGCTCCTCGTCATCAACCATGTCAGACTTATTGAGAGCCACCACGATGTACGGCACGCCAACCTGGCGAGCCAACAACACGTGCTCACGCGTCTGAGGCATTGGACCATCCGTTGCAGCCACAACCAGGATTGCTCCGTCGATCTGGGCTGCACCCGTGATCATGTTCTTGATGTAGTCAGCGTGACCCGGCATATCAATATGCGCGTAATGACGATTCTCGGTCGTGTACTCGATATGACTAATCGAGATCGTGATACCACGAGCCTTCTCCTCAGGCGCCTTATCAATGCCATCAAAGTCAGTAAACTCAGCCAACCCACGATCCGACAGGGTCTTGGAGATGGCGGCAGTCAGGGTCGTCTTGCCATGGTCAATATGACCCATGGTGCCGATGTTCACGTGCGGCTTATTCCGCTCAAACTTCACTTTGCTCATTGCAATAACTCTTCTCTTAGTGTCGGTCTTCGTGGGTTTTCAAAGGTCTGGTGTGTTGCGTCGTTCACGAGTGAACGGTGCCGGGGCTACTCGCCTCGAACGCGCTTGATGATGTCGTCTGCAATGACTGCGGGTACCTGCTGGTACTCCTCGAACTGCATGGTGTACGTCGCACGACCCTGGGTACGTGAACGCAGGTCCGTACTGTAACCGAACATTTCGGACAGTGGCACGGTGGCGTTGACGACCTGCGTGTTGCCGCGGGCTTCCATCTGGCCGATGCGGCCACGACGGCTGCTGATGTCGCCCATGACGTCGCCCATGTAGTCCTCAGGCGTGACGACTTCGACTTTCATAATCGGCTCCATCAGAACCGGCTTGGCCATTTCGGCGGCCTTGCGGAATGCCTGCTGGCCAGCAATCTTGAATGCCATCTCCGAGGAGTCAACGTCGTGAGCCGAACCGTCAACCAAGGAAACCTTGACGTCAACGGTGGTGTAGCCGGCGAGGACGCCGTTGTCCATGGCTGCTTCGAGGCCCTGCGCTGTCGGGTTGATGTACTCACGCGGGATCTTGCCACCCGTGATCTTGTCTTCGAATTCGAAACCGTTACCGGGGTTCGGCGCCATGTTGATCTTGACCACGGCGTACTGACCGGTACCACCGGACTGCTTGATGTGGCGGTACTCGACGTTGGTGACTTCTTTGGTAATCGTCTCGCGGTAGGCGACCTGCGGCTTGCCGACAGTTGCCTCGACGCTGAACTCGCGCCGCATGCGGTCAACGAGCACTTCGAGGTGGAGTTCACCCATGCCCGAAATGACGGTCTGGCCGGTCTCGTGATCGGCGCGGATGCGGAAGGTCGGGTCCTCGTCGGAGAGCGACTTCAGGGCCTTGCCCAGCTTCTCCTGATCGGACTTCGTCTTCGGCTCGATGGCCACGTGAATGACCGGCTCGGGGAATTCCATCCGCTCGAGGATGATCGGGTCGTTCTTGTCGCAGAGCGTGTCGCCGGTGGTGACGTTCTTGAAGCCGAGGCCCGCAACAATGTCGCCCGCCATGGCCACGTCGATGTCTTCGCGCTGGTTGGCGTGCATCAGCAGGATGCGCCCGAGGCGCTCGCGGTCTTCCTTGACGGAGTTGTAGACCTCGTCGCCCTTGGCAATCTCTCCGGAATACACACGGAAGTAAGTGAGCTTGCCAAACGGGTCGGCAACAATCTTGAAGGCGAGCGCCGAGAAGGGCTCTTTGACGTCGGCCTTGCGGTAGATGTCGATTTCCTCGCCACCCTTGGTGATGGTGCCATGTGCTGGCGGGATGTCGAGAGGGCTCGGCATGAAGTCGACGACGGCGTCGAGCATGGGCTGAACGCCCTTGTTCTTGAAGGCCGATCCGCAGAGAATCGGGACGAAATCGAATGCCAAGGTGCCCTGACGGATGGCGTCCTTGATGGTCTCCTCCGGGATGTCTTCACCGGCGAGATACGCGTCCATGAGTGCTTCGTCCTGCGTAGCGATGGTTTCCATCATCGCTTCGCGGTATTCAGCCGCCTGGTCAACCATGTCCTCGGGGATGTCGGTCTCGACCCAGGTGGCGCCGAGCTCTTCGTTGTCCCAGATGAGCGCCTTCATCTTGACGATGTCAACGAGGCCCTCGAAGGCCTTGACGGCTTCGGGGCCACCGGCTCCAATGGGCAGCTGGATGACGAGCGGATTGGCCTGCAGGCGATCGACGACCATCTCGACGGTGCGGTAGAAGTCGGCGCCGATGCGGTCCATCTTGTTGACGAAGCACATACGCGGCACTTTGTACGTGTTGGCCTGACGCCACACGGTTTCGGTCTGCGGCTCAACACCGGCGACCGAGTCAAAGACGGCGACGGCACCGTCGAGCACACGAAGCGAACGGTAAACTTCAATGGTGAAGTCAACGTGGCCCGGGGTGTCAATGATGTTAATGCGGTCATCTCCCAAAAGGTGGTGGTCGCAGCTGAGGTGATCGTGATGCCACGCTCTTGCTCCTGGGCCATGTGGTCCATGGTCGCAGCGCCGTCGTGGACTTCACCGATCTTGTAGCTCTTACCGGTGTAGTAGAGGATGCGCTCGGTCGTGGTCGTCTTACCGGCATCAATGTGGGCCACGATCCCGATGTTTCGGGTGCGCTCCAGGGGAAATTCTCGCTTGGCCATCTTCTACTTCACTTCCATCTCAAAGGGCGTTGTCACGCAGGCAACCGGCAGATTCCGGGGCTGCGCATTCGGGGGGTTTGCAATCTTGTGCATGCGTGCACAAGGCCTTGCAGTGTATCGGTCGAAATCGAACCGCAACCCGCGTCGGGTCGGTTGTTCTGCTCGCCATGCTCGAACCCGAGATGAAGGTCGTTTTTTGGGGCCGACGACGCTCAGCCGTGTCGGTAGTGGAACAGTCGAATAGCCAGGCGCCGAACCCGCTGTGGCTAGACGCGACCTTCGATGTAGTCGTGCAGTTGATTGTTCTCGCTCTCAAGTTCGCCGAGGCGGTACTTGACGACATCGCCGATGCTGATCACGCCTGCCATCGACCCATCGGCTTCGAGCACCGGAAGGTGACGAATACGGCGATCGGTCATTGCTTTCATCAACACGTCGATCGTGTCAGCCGGTTGGCACGTGATGACGTTGCTGGACATGGCCGACCCGACCGTCAGGTGCAACGTGCCGTCGCCATGGGTAGCAATCGAGCGGACCACGTCTCGTTCGGACAGGATGCCGGCAATCGTCTTACCGTCGTCGCAGACCACCAGGGCACCAACGCCGTGATCACGAAGCGAGCCGACCGCATCGGACAGCGTGGCTGTCGACGCAATCGTGGCGACTGCGTTGCCCTTGACCGACAATATGGATTGCACGTTCATCGAGTTCCCCTTGGCGTCGAATATTCCGTAGCGGAAAACCTAGTGCACTTGTGAACACGATGCCACAGCGCCGGAAAACGACAAAAGCCCCGAAGCCTCAAAAGGCTTCGGGGCTTTGACGTAATTCGAATTACCAGCGGTAGTGAGCGAACGCCTTGTTCGACTCAGCCATCTTCTGGATGTCATCGCGACGCTTCATCGCTGCACCGAGACCGGTGGATGCATCCATGATCTCGTTGGCGAGGCACTCGGACATCGTCTTTTCACGACGGGCTCGAGCAAAGTCGACGAGCCAACGGATGGCCAGCGTGGTCGAACGGCGAGGCCGCACTTCGACGGGCACCTGGTACGTAGCACCACCGACACGGCGGCTGCGCACCTCGAGTGGCGGCTTCAGGTTGTCGATTGCTCGCTTGACGCTGTCGATCGCCAGCTCTTCGCCTTCGAGGCGAGACTGGACAATGATCATTGCGTCGTAGACGATCTTTTCAGCGATCGTGCGTTTGCCGTGCAACATGACCTTGTTGATCAGCTGCGTGACGACGACGCTCTTATAGATGGGATCCGCGACAAGTTCGCGGCGGGGTGCGGGACCTTTACGAGGCATCGTTCAGCCTACTTTTCCTTCTTGGCGCCATAACGGCTGCGCGACTGCTTGCGGTTCTTGACGCCAACGGCATCAAGCGCGCCGCGGATGATCTTGTAGCGGACACCGGGAAGGTCGCGAACACGACCGCCGCGGACGAGCACGATCGAGTGCTCCTGCAGATTGTGGCCCTCACCTGGGATGTAGGCCGTGACCTCGATACCAGAGTTCAGACGCACACGTGCGACCTTACGAAGGGCCGAGTTCGGCTTCTTCGGGGTGGTCGTGTACACGCGGGTACAAACGCCGCGACGCTGCGGGGAGCCCTTGAGCGCCGGCGTCTTCGACTTGGTGACTTTGGAAGTTCGTCCTTGACGGACGAGCTGTTGGATTGTTGGCACGAATGAAACCTCGTTCGTCTGGACTGACCGTGCGCACCGATGGATACGACGGCATGTGGTGGGTTGGCCGGAACCACGAACGTGGCCGACCGCCGTACACCGAATGCCTGAAGACATCCAATGAGAGGACCGTGCAATGCTAGGTGCGTTGGGTTGATCGCGCAACTCGGTGACGCCCCGTCCTTCGCGTTCAACCGGCCGCCTATCATCGCCGGATGCCTGCGTCGGCGGTTGATCCGAAATTCTTTCCTCAGCCCGCGGGCCAGACCCCCACGGCGGCGAGCAACGGTGGACGCAAACCGCGCTCACCGAAGTCCGCAGCTGCGGTCGCATCTGTCGTAGTACTCGGGCTGATGTGGGTGGTCCTGCTCTGGCGCTATCGCTTTTGGATTGCCACCAATGACCACGCTGTGTTCCAGCTTGCGATGGAACAGATGCGCGACGGTGAGATCCCGCTCGTAGGTACCTATTCACGTTTGAACTTTAAGCATCCGGGCCCGTTCCGAGAGTGGGTGTTCTTGCTCCCCTACCTGGCAAGTGGTGGCCGCGCCGCCGCCCTCCCCGCGACGACGATCATCTTCCACACCCTGATGTTCGGGCTGTCGATCCGGGCAGGTTGGCAGTGGGCATCGACACGCGGCGCCGTCACTGCAGCGGCCTCCGTGGGAATTATGTACATCGCGTTCGGTAAGCAACTGCACGTGCCGTGGAACCCGCTCCTCGCCGCGACGGCTCTCTTCGCCGGCGTCTGGGGGCTTTTCATGTTCATCCGCACAGGCCGGTGGGCCCAAGCCGTCTTATGTGCGAGCGCGGCAGCGCAAATGCACGTGTCTGCGGCGCCTCCTGCACTCGTGATCATCAGCGTCGTCATTGGCCTGACAGCTCTCGCGAGGACGGGCCAATGGAAGTGCGACAGCGGGGCAGGCGCTCCTCGCTGGGTTGGCCGAACCGCGATTGCGGCATTCGTTGTGATGTGGTCGGGCCCCTTAGCCGATGTGTTGAATGTTGGCCGGTCGAACATCTCGGCGCTCCGCGACGCGAGCAGCGCGGGCGACGAACAGTTGGGATTGTCAAACGCCCTTGCGTTGTCTGGACGGATCGTGGACCCAGGCGAAATGTTGACAGGAACGTTTCTCCGGCCTGGCTCGGAGATGGTGACCGGAACCGGTGGTGCGGTTCCCCTTGCCGCGTGGGCACTGCTTGGCCTGGTCGCCGTTGGCCTGGCGTTCCGTGCGGGAACGCAACACGACCGAGCCACGATCGTGGTGCTCGTAGCGCTCTGCGGCACCGCGCTCGTCTTGATGAGCCGATTCGTCTCTCCCTTGTTCGGTTACCTGTTTGCATCGGTCAGCGCGATTGCTGTCATCGCAGTTGCCGTGACCGTCTCGATCATCGTTGCAGCAGTATTCGACGACGCGGCAGTGGTGCGTCTCCGTCGATTCGATACGAGCTCGATCGTCGCCGGCGGCGCAGCCGTCCTGTTGGTAGGGACAGCCCTCGGCGCAAGCGATCTCAACCAGATCGTTCCTGAACGACGCGCGATTGGAATCAACGGCGCGGTCCATGCAGTCGTCGTTCCAGGCGAGACGTATGCCGTGCAGGCCGGCGGAAACGTCGGTGCGCTGGCCGAGTCGGAAGTCGCGTTGCAGATCGAGCTGAGCGGTGGCGATGCAACCTCAGACATCTCCTCACTCGATCTCCCAGAAGAAGACAACGAGGCCCCGTTGTTCGTGGTGGCAATGACTGGGGTGAGGCAATGCCTGATCGACTTCGGGGTGGGAAACCTCATCCTCGACAGCACGATTGAGGCAGTTCAACAAGACATCTCAATCTTGTTCTTGAAACCCAACCAACGGTGGCAGCTCGCTTTGTGCCCACCGTTCTAACAGGGCTCACGCGCTCGCGGGTCAGGGTTCAGGGTTCAGGGTTCAGGGTTCAGGGTTCAGGGTTCAGGGTTCAGGGTTCAGAGTTCAGGGTTCAGAGTTTGGTGCGCTGGATCTTGCCGGTGGCCGTTCTGGGCAATTCGGTACAGAAAGTCACATCACGTGGGACCTTGTGACGAGCCAGCTGATCGGCGACGAGCGCACGGGCCTCAGGCTTGGTGATCTTCACCCCAGCTGCCCTGACCACGAATGCCGCCAGCCGCTGCCCGAAGTCGTCGTCAGACACGCCGACCACTGCCACATCGGCAATTCGATCGTCCGCGAGGAGAACGTCCTCGACCTCTTGGGGGAACACGTTCTCACCGCCGCTGACAATCATCTCGTCAGCGCGTCCGGTGACGAACAGCAACCCTGTCTCGTCGACGCGACCGACGTCACCGGTCGACATCAGGCCATCAACGACCTCTTTGCCTCCGCCACCCGTGTACCCGTCGAATTGCGCGCCACTACCAACGAAGATTCGGCCGACGCTCCCAGCCGATAGCAGGGCTCCGTCGTCGTCAAGAATGCCGATCTCGGAGCCGCCGAGGGCGCGACCGGCGGTATCTGGGTGGGCCCGCAGGTCGGCGGGCGTCGCAAGGGTCGCCTGGCCGACCTCGGTCGAGCCATACAGGTTGTACAGGTTGGGGCCGCCGCGACGGAGCCAGTCGAGGACGGTCGGAACCGGCAGCGCCGAACCGCTCGACGCGACGATCCGCAACGTTGACAGGTCCGCCTCATCGAATTCGTCGGCGTCAAGCAGACGCTGCAGCAGCAACGGAACGACGGCCAGCACGCTGACAGAATGTTTGGGGATTTGCTCAAGCACAGCTGAGGCACCGAACGTCGCCGACACGACGACCGTGCAACCGAGCGAAACCGCGATGCCGAGTTGGGCGAAGCCCCATGCGTGAAACAGCGGCGACGCAATGCAAACGACGTCGTCGGCGCGATAGGGGATGCGCTGAAGAACCGACGTTGCAGCAGACGGGTCAATGCGTCCAGATCGGCGTGCCCCCTTCGGCGTGCCAGTTGTACCGGAAGTGAGCAGTACCGGGTTGATCGGGAGCGAACCACGCAGCGGCAACCGCCACAACCGCCGCTCGCGCACATCGGCAAGTGGGGTGCTGTGTGCGGGGGCCGCGTCTCCAATCACGATGACGCGGACAATTCCTGTTGGGTCCAGCAGGCTGGCGTACTCGGCGTCGATTGCAACTGCCGCGATCGACTCTCTCAAGACCACTTCGTTCAATTGCGGCGCAGCGAAGCCGGTGTTCAGGTAGACGACTTCGATGCCGCCCTTTGCAGCGGCAACAGTGAGCTCGACGAACTCCCGACGGTTTCGACACATCACCCCCAGGCGAGCGCCGCGACCCACACCCATGGCGTGGAGACCCTCGGCAAGGCGCGTCGACTGTGCATCGAGATCGCGCCAACTGATCGAGCCGCTGTCGTCAATGATTGCCTGGCCACCGGGGTTGGCAAGCGCCGATGCCGCCACCGGAGCCGCGAGCGTTGGCCCCCATCGAACCGCAGCACTCGCGAGCGCTGCAGCGCGGACAGGGCTGAACAGCCCGGAGCGGGAGGCCAGATCAGTCAAGCCTCCCATGCCGTCCGCCATCTCGTGCACCGTACTGGCGTCTCGGCCCCAGCAAGACCCCAGCAAGACCCCAGCAAGAAGGCAGCAAGAAGGCAGCAAGAAGCCGATTTTGCGATCAACGACTCACCCGCTGGCTTCGCAGCCCTTCACCGACCCGAGCCCGGAACGCGCAACGGCCCGGGCGGTCCCGCAAGGAGACGACCCGGGCCGTAGTGCAATTCAGTTGGCAATCAGCCGATCGGCTCCGTGGCCTTGGCGGCCTTGGTGGCGTCGTAGGAACCATGCAGGTTCGCGAGGAACGCTGCGGGGTCTTCGACACCATCGTCGCTGGAGTAGAACGTCATGGGCTCGTAGTCAGGTGCTTCGATACCGAATTCGCGGTACTTCGGCATACCCGTGCCAGCTGGGATCAGCTTGCCAAGGATGATGTTCTCCTTGAGGCCAATGAGGTGATCGGCGCGACCGTCGATGGCGGCCTCGGTGAGCACCCGAGTGGTCTCCTGGAAGGAAGCAGCCGACAGCCACGACTCTGTGGCCAGCGATGCCTTGGTAATACCCATGAGTTCCGGGCGACCTTCGGCAGGGCGCAAGGACTCTTCGACCATGCGACGGTTCGTGTCGCGGAAGCGCTTGGAGTCAACACGTTCGCCAGGCAGGAAGCCAGAGCCACCCGGTTCCTGGACGCCAATGCGACGCGTCATCTGACGCACGATCAACTCGATGTGCTTGTCGTGGATCGACACGCCCTGATCGCGGTAGACACGCTGGACTTCCTCGACCAAGTACAGCTGGGTCTCACGGATGCCCTTGATCTCCATGATCTCCTTCGGATCGAAGGGACCATCGACGAGCGGATCGCCAGCCTTGACCGACTGACCGTCCACCACGATCGGGCGAGCACCGAGCGGCAGAACCACTTCGTGCTCTTCGCCTGCATCGTCGATGACGACAACAGGATGCCCTTGCCCTCGTCCTCGCGAAGATGCAGGATGCCGGTTGCCTTGGCGAGACGAGCCGAACCCTTTGGCGTACGAGCTTCGAAGAGCTCGACGACGCGGGGGAGACCGCCCGCGATGTCCTTACCTGCGACACCACCGGTGTGGAAGGTACGCATCGTCAGCTGGGTACCGGGCTCACCGATCGACTGAGCCGCGATGACGCCAACAGCCTCGCCAAGTTCGATCATCTTGCCGGTGGCGAGCGAGCGGCCGTAGCACATTGCGCAAACGCCGAGTTCAGCGTCGCACGTCAGCACAGAACGCACACGGAGTCGTGTGATGTCCTTGTCCTCGCGGAGTGCTTCCATTTCCTCGTCGCCGACGATTGTGTTACGTGGAAGAACCTTGCGGCCATCTTCCATTGCCTTGACGAGGTTGGTGTCTTGCAGCAACGCACGACCGTACAGCTTGGTCTCGATGTAGGAACGAACATTGGCCGTGTCTGGCGTGACGTTCTCGATCCACACTCCCAGGGTCGATCCACAGTCGTCCTCGCGGACAATGAGTTCCTGAGCAACGTCGACAAGGCGACGAGTCAGGTAACCAGAGTCAGCGGTTCGCAGCGCGGTGTCGACCAGACCCTTGCGGGCTCCAGGCGTAGCGATGAAGTACTCAAGGGTTTCGAGGCCCTCACGGAAGTTCGACTTGATCGGGCGAGGAATCATGTCACCACGCGGGTTGGCAACCAGCCCACGCATGCCAGCAATCTGACGCATCTGCGTCATGTTGCCTCGGGCGCCCGAGCCGACCATCATGTCGATCGGGTTGAACTTGGCTTCCTTGAACTCGCGTTCCATCTCGGCTTGCACCTCGGCGGTGGCGTCCGTCCAGATTCGCACTTCCTGCTGACGGCGCTCGCCATCGGTGATGATGCCACGACGGAACTGCGTCTCGACCTTGTCGGCCTGGCGCTCGTACTCCTCCATCATGCCCTTCTTGGCTTTCGGAGTCCGCACGTCGTCGATCGACACCGTGATGCCGGACTGCGATGGCGAAGCGGTAACAGAGGTCCTTGATGTTGTCGAGGCGTTGGCAACTTCGCCTTGATGTACTTGTCGGAGAGCTGCTCGACAATGACGCCCATCTCCTTTTGTGACGAGGTAGTCGATGTGACCGAACTTGTCGGGGTACCGACTCCTGGAGCACCTCGCCCTGCAGCGACGTGGCGTGCGGGTAGTGCCTCTTCAAACAGCGCGACCGGCTGGTGTTGCGAACGGCGCTTCGCCTGGGATGCGGAAGCTTGATGTCCGCGTGCAGATCGACGGGCCGTCTCGTCGTAGGCACGCGAGCACTTCCCAGCAGGTCGGCGGAGACCTGCAGCCTTCACCGGGCGCTTCACGCGGATCGACTCGGTGAGGTAGTAGCCACCGATGATCATGTCCTGCGATGGCGTGACAATCGGGCGGCCGATGGCGGGCGTCAAGATGTTGTTGGCAGACAGCATCAGCACGCGAGCTTCGGCCTGCGCCTCGAGCGGAGAGCGGCACGTGAACGGCCATCTGGTCGCCATCGAAGTCGGCGTTGAACGCAGCACACACGAGCGGGTGGAGCTGGATGCGCTTTACCTTCGACTCAATACAGGCTCGAAGGCCTGGATGCCGAGACGGTGCAGCGTGGGCGCACGGTTCAGCATGACCGGGTGCTCCTGGATGACCTTCGCAGACGTCCCACACCTGTGGTCTGCGACGTTCGACCATACGCTTCGGTCTTGATGTTCTGGGCAATGCCCTCGTCGACGAGGCGATTCATGACGAACGGCTTGAACAGTTCGAGCGCCATGATTTCTTGGGCAGACCACACTGGTGCAGCCGCAGTGTCGGGCCAACCACGATGACCGAACGGCCCGAGTAGTCGACGCGCTTGCCGAGAAGGTTCTGACGGAAACGACCCTGCTTGCCCTTAAGCATGTCAGAGAGCGACTTGAGCGGACGGTTGCCCGCACCGGTCACGCGCGGCCACGACGGCCATTATCGAAGAGTGCATCGACTGCTTCTTGCAGCATGCGCTTCTCGTTGTTGACAATGATCTCCGGTGCGCCGAGGATGAGCAGACGCTCGAGACGGTTGTTGCGGTTGATCACACGACGGTAGAGGTCGTTGAGGTCAGATGTCGCAAAGCGGCCACCGTCGAGCTGGCACCATCGGGCGCAGTTCCGGCGGGATGACCGGGACACGTCAGGATCATGGCCATCGCTCTCGCGGCGAGTTCTCTCGCGTCGGTGAACGACGCAGACAATCTTCAGACGCTTGATGGCTTCTGCTTGCGCTGTGCGCTGAGCCTTCGCCAGTCGCCACGTCGAATCGCATCGCGGAGCTTGATCTCTTCTGCGTCGAAGTCAGATCCGGTTGATGAGCTGCTTGAATGCCTCGGCACCCAGTGCCGCCTTCGAAGTACTCGCCGTACTGTCGCGATCTCACGCCACAACATCTCGTCTTCGATGATCTGGCGAGCTGAACAGCGTCTTGAACTCGTCCCAACGCGCTCGACGAGTCGAGCTCGATGGCGTATCGTCGCGGATGCTTCGAGATCCTTGTCGCCCGCCTTCGGCGCTGTCTTGAGCTCGGTCGCTTGGCGCCGTCCTTCTCGAGCTGTGCAAGCTCGTCTTCGAGGTCCTTGATGCGATCGCTCGAGGGCGACTCGCGCTCTTTGTCGATGCTCTTCGCTTCTTCGAGGAGCTTTCCTTCTCAAGCTCGGGCAGTCTTCGTGGCGGCTCGTCTTCGTCGACCCAGCTGACCAGGTGGCGCGCGAAAGTAGATGACCTTTTCGAGCTTGCTTCGCCTTGAGCTCTTCCTTGGGCTCGGTACCATGCCAGGAGGTAGGCAAGCCATGAACGGGTACCACGAGGTACCAGATGTGCACGGCGGGAGCGGCCAGTTCGATGTGTCCCATGCGCTCGCGGCGAACCTTGGAGCGCGTGACCTCAACGCCACAACGCTCGCAGATGATTCCCTTGAAGCGAACGCGCTTGTACTTGCCGCAGTAGCACTCCCAGTCGCGAGTCGGTCCGAAGATCTTCTCGCAGAACAGGCCATCCTTCTCGGGACTTGAGCGTGCGGTAGTTGATGGTCTCCGGCTTCTTTACTTCGCCGTGTGACCAGTTACGGATCTGGTCTGCCTCAGCGAGGCCGATTTCAGTTGGTCGAACATTTGACGTCGAGCATGTGGTTTCCCTTTTGTACGGGCTAATGGGTGTGCGGACATCGGATCGTCCAGCGATCAGCGGCACTCTGCCTGCACGCCTCACCTCACAGTTTCCGCGCCTCCGTTCTTCGCGTTCGCGGCGAGCGTCGTCTTCGTCGGTGCCGCGCTCTGGGCGGGAGAGGTCGATGCCGAGTTCTTCAGCAGCGCGGAAGACTTCGTCGTCGAGGTCGCGCATTTCGATCTCTTGGCCGTCCTTGGTCAGCACTTCGACGTTGATGCAGAGCGCCTGCATCTCCTTCATCAGCACCTTGAACGACTCGGGCACGCCCGGCTCGGGGATGTTGTCGCCCTTGACAATCGACTCATACACCCGGACACGGCCGAGCACATCGTCAGACTTGATGGTGAGCAGTTCCTGCAAGCAGTACGCCGCGCCGTAGGCCTCAAGGGCCCACACTTCCATCTCACCGAAGCGCTGGCCACCGAACTGGCCTTACCACCCAGCGGCTGCTGCGTGATCATGCGAGTAAGGGACCGGTTGAGCGTGCGTGGATCTTGTCGTCGACCAAGGTGAGGCAGTTTCAGATGTACATGTAACCAACAGGTGGTCTGGTTGTCGAACTGCTCGCCGGTGCGACCGTCGATCAACTGCATCTTGCCGTCGTCGCCGATCAGGCGAACGCCATCTCGGTTTCGCGTTGAGGTTCGCGAGGATGTTCTGGATGTCCGGGTGCTTGCCGGCCTTCTCTGTCTTCGTCCCACTTGGCACCATCGAACACCGGCGTCGCCACGAGGTCGGGCTTGGTGTCCGGGCGGGTCTTGGTCTCGGTGCCACGGATCGGATCGTCGCCGATCTGGGTGCCTCCGGGTTGGTCCAACCCCAGCGAGCGCGTAGCCGAGGTGCGCTTCGAGCACCTGACCTACGTTCATTCGGCTGGAACACCCAGCGGGTTCAAGATGATGTCGACGGGCTGGCCGTCTTCGTGTACGGCATGTCTTCGATCGGGAGGATCTTGGAGATAACGCCCTTGTTGCCGTGGCGACCAGCGAGCTTGTCACCCACGCGAATCTTGCGCTTCTGCGCCACGTAGACACGCACCAGCTGGTTGACACCTGGAGGCAGTTCGTCACCGTCGTCACGGTTAAAGACCTTGACGTCGATGACCTTGCCTGTCATGCCGTGCGGCACCTTGAGTGAGGTGTCACGGACTTCGCGAGCCTTCTCACCGAAGATTGCACGGAGCAGCCGTTCTTCCGGCGTCAGCTCGGTCTCGCCCTTCGGCGTGACCTTGCCAACGAGGACATCGCCCGGGCCAACGTCAGCGCCCACACGGATGATGCCGCGGTCGTCGAGGTCAGCAAGGATGTCGTCGCTCAAGTTCGGGATGTCACGGTGATTTCTTCCGGGCCCAGCTTGGTATCACGAGCAGTCGACTTCGTACTCCTCGATGTGAATCGACGTGAGCACGTCGTCCTTGACCAGGCGCTCCGAAAGGATGATCGCATCCTCAAAGTTGTAGCCCTCCCATGGCATGAAGGCCACAAGCAAGTTCTTGCCCAGAGCCAGTTCGCCCTGGTCGGTCGACGGGCCGTCAGCAGATGAGCGGCCCTTCGTGACCTTGTCGCCGAGCGTGACTCGGACTCGTGGTTGATGCAGGTGTCCTGGTTGGAGCGACGGAACTTGGCAAGCATGTAGGTCCGCTTGCCGAGCGTCTGTGTACGAGCACGAATCGACTCGCCGGAGACGTCGGTGACCTCACCGTCGTCGAGCGCCATGATCAGTTCAGCGGCATCCGGGCGGCACGGCTCTCGATACCGGTACCGATGTACGGCGCCTCGGCTCGGAGCAACGGCACAGCCTGGCGCTGCATGTTCGCACCCATGAGGGCGCGGTTGGCGTCGTCGTGCTCGAGGAACGGAATCAGCGCCGTGGCAACGACACGATCTGCTTCGGGCTGACGTCGATGAAGTCGACTTCTGCCGGGGCACGTACCGAATGTCGGTGGTGGCACCGAAGAAGCTCTCGGCTTCGAGCATCTTGCGGAGATCCTCGAGGCTGGCTGCCTGTGGCGACCGACGCACGAGGACCGTCGGTCGGCGAAGGTGCCGTCGTCCTTCAGTCGGCGTTGTGCCTGGGCAACAACGTAGTTCTCTTCTTCGTCGGCGGCCAGGTAGACGATTTCGCCTGTGACCTTGCCGTCTTGACCTCTCGGTAAGGAGACTCGATGAAACCGAACGCGTTGACTCGGGCGAACACGCGAGGCCACCGATCAGGCCAATGTTCGGGCCTTCCGGGGTTTCGATCGGACACATCCGGCCGTAGTGGCTGAAGTGAACGTCTCGAACCTCGAAGCCGGCACGCTCGCGGTGCAGACCACCCGGTCCGAGTGCCGACAGACGGCGACGGTGAGTCAGACCCGACAGCGGGTTGACCTGGTCCATGAACTGCGAGAGCTGCGAAGTTCCGAAGAACTCCTTGATCGCAGCGACGACCGGACGGATATTGATCAGCGTCTGCGGCGTGATTGCCTCGACGTCCTGCGTGGTCATGCGCTCACGCACGACACGTTCCATACGGCTCAAACCAATGCGAACCTGGTTTTGGATCAGTTCGCCGACGCTGCGGATGCGGCGGTTGGCGAAGTGGTCCTGGTCGTCGAGTCGGTAACCCGGCTCTTGCTTGACCAGGTGCAGCATGTAGCTGATGGTTGCGAGCACTTCGCAGCGGCTGAGGACGTTCTGGCCCTCTTCGGGGTAGTCGAGCAGTGGCTCGCCCTCGGCATTCAGGCCGCCTTCGAGGCCGAAACGAGGGCACCGACCCGGCTCGAGCTCTTCGCCGAGCTTGCGGTTGATCTTGTACCGGCCAACGCGGCTGAGGTCGTAGCGACGGCTCTCGAAGAACGCGTTACGGAAGTACGCCTTCGGCTGACTCCGCAGTCGGCGGCTCGCCCGGGCGAGCGCGCTTGTAGATCTCGATGAGCGCTTCGTCTTGGGTCGGCGCGGTGTCGCGCTCTTTGTCCCACTGGCCCTCGAGGAAGTCGAAGTGGCTGAACGAAGCGATCGAGGAAGCCAGGTGCGTTCTCCTCGTCGTAGCCGAGCGCGCGAAGCATGGTGAAGACACCGAGGCGACGCTTGCGAGCGACACGCGTGCCGGCCGTGACGTCCTTGCCCGGCTTGTGCTCGACATCGAACTCCATCCACTCACCGCGGTAAGGATGAATGGTGCCCTTGACGAGCTGGTGCTTGGTGAGGTTACGCAGGCGGAAACGCTCACCCGGCTCGAAGATCACGCCGGGGCTGCGAACGAGCTGGCTCACGACGACACGCTCGGTGCCGTTGACGATGAACGTGCCCTTCTCGGTCATGGTCGACGACGGCCAGATTACTGTCGCCGATCTCACCGGTGTTGCGGTTCAAGATATCGCCATCGCGGATGCTGTTTATCAAGCGTTTTTAGCGGAGTAACGCGTGACGGTCGCGACTCGCGCAAGTCCTCATCGAACGGGTCGAATTCAAGCTCAAGCTGGAGCGATTCCGAGAAGTCCTTGATGGGGCTGATGTCGCGGAAAGTGTTCGCGAGCCCTTCGTCGAGGAACCACTGGAAGCTCTCACGCTGGACGGCGATCAGGTCGGGGAGCTCAAGCGGCTCCTTCAGATTGCCGAACGAATAACGTTCACGAGACACGGGACGAGTCGCCACGATCACTCTCCAAAGAGTTGAGGGTTGTTGCCAGGCAGCTGGGCGCGCTGAACCACACTTGGTGAAAAGTGGGTGGACAGGAGACGCACGGCAGTCGTCCAGGCTATCCACGTGGGGCGAGTAACATCAACCGCAGACAGCCTAAATTCGCGGTGCGGGCGTACTTTTTCTGGATCGACGATGTTGAAAGTGTCACCGACGAATTGCGGGTCAACGTAAGGAACATCCGCCGAAATGTCAAGCATCTCCGCGGTATCGCCATAAAATCGCTACGTGAGCAGGTGTTTGGCTGAGGACGCCGGTTCGCGATTTACCCGCAGTGACACTCCGCAATTCGCCTGTTGGGCACTCGCTGCCGCTCGCGAGTCATGAGCTGGGTCGCCGACCCAAAACGCGACAGAGCCCAGATGCACACCGCAAGGTGGCATCTGGGCTCTGATAGTTCTCGAAAGAACTCAGATCAGCAGCGCACTGCGCCGCTGGTCAATCACTTGACTTCGACGTCAGCGCCAACTTCTTCGAGCTTGGCCTTGGCGGCGTCAGCGTCAGCCTTGCTGACCTTCTCCAGGAGGGTCTTCGGGACGCCATCGACCATGTCCTTGGCGTCCTTGAGGCCGACGCCGAGAAGGTCCTTGACGACCTTGACGACCTGGATCTTCTGGCCGCCTGCGCCATTGAGAATGACGTCAAATTCGTCCTTCTCTTCGGCTGCTTCGCCGCCACCGGCGGGTGCTGCTGCAGCCACTGCCACGGGGGCAGCAGCGGTGACGTCAAACTTCTCTTCGAAGGCGTCGAGGAGCTCTTTGAGCTCGATGACGGTCTTGGCGCCGATGGCGTCGAGGATTTCTTCGTTAGTCATGGTGTTCTCTCTTTTCGTTCAGTTTCAGTGCGGGGCCATTCGACCCCAGAAATATGGGGTGTTCAGGCTTCAGCTTCCTGCTTCTCAATGAGAGCAGAGAGTCCGAACGCGAACTTGTTCGGCAGTGCGTTGAGCAGCCGAGCGGTCTTGACCAGCGGTGCTTGGAGTGCGCCAGCGAGATTCGCCAACAACTCTTCGCGCGACGGCAGGCTTGCCAGTGCTTTGACATCATCGGCAGACATCGGCGCGTCGCCGAGCATGCCGCCCTTGATGACCAGCAGTGGGTTTGCCTTGGCCGCGTCAACCAGCGCCTTTGCTGCGCCAACCGAATCCTCGGTGGCGAAGGTGAGCGCTGTTGGACCGGTCAACTGATCGTTGAGGCCGTCGAGTCCGGCGTTGGCGGCGGCGAGCTTAACCAGGGTGTTTTTATACACCTTGTGCTCTGCGCCGACAGCGCGCAGCGGGGTACGAAGGTCTGCCATTTGGCTGACCGACATGCCGCGGTACTCGGTGACGAACACTGCGCGGGCTTCTTTGAGCTTTGCAGTGATTTCCTCGACCTTTGCGACCTTGTCGGGTCGCGGTGCGTTTGCTTCTGTCATATGTGTTTTCCTCCTCTCGCTCAACTCGGGGTGCTCGCGATGTTCAGCGAACACCTCCAAGGAGCGACCAGCGAGACGATGTCTCAAGCCATTTCTTGGGGATATGCACCTCGGTTGGCGGAGCGAACTCCATTACCTGACTGCCATTGCTGACAACCAGACCAACGGTCTCTGGCGAGCGACCTGTTTTACAATGAGTGAGCCTACGACTCGCGCTCAGCCCTTCCACGCGTGCTCGTCGAGTTGGTCGATGAAATACGTAGCCGCATGGACGGCCTGCACTCGAAAACGACGAATGCCCGCACAAAAATGCGGGCATTCGTTCAGTTTACGTACGGTGCGCGAGGCGCCTGTCTGACTGCAAGGACTGAATCAGCCTTCGCCAGGTAGAACAGGCTTGAGGCGCTGGATGTCGATCTTGACGCCGGGTCCCATCGTCGACGAGACGGTGACCTTCTGGATGTAGCGACCCTTGGCCGAAGCAGGCTTTGCCCGCTGGATCTCGTCGATCACGGCGAAGATGTTCTCGGCGAGTGCTTCGGGGGTGAAGCTGGCCTTGCCGACGGTGAGCTGCACGTTGCCGTAGCGGTCGGTTCGGTACTCAACCTTGCCGCCCTTGAACTCAGTGACGGCCTTGGCGACGTCGGGGGTGACGGTACCTGTCTTCGGGTTTGGCATCAGGCCGCGGGGACCGAGCGTGCGGCCGAGACGGCCCACGAGCGGCATCATGTCCGGTGCTGCGATGACGAGATCGAAGTCCATCATGCCGCCCTCGATCTGTTCGAACAGGTCGTCAGCTCCCACAATGTCAGCGCCGGCTTCGCGAGCAGCGTCAGCTGCTTCGCCTGACGCAAACACGGCCACTCGGACGTCCTTGCCGGTTCCCTGCGGAAGAGCAACGGTGCCGCGCACCATTTGCTCGGCCTTGCGAGGGTCGATGCCGAGACGGAACGAAACGTCGACGGACTCGTCGAACTTCGCCGTTGCCGTCTCTTTCGCCAAACGCACTGCGTCGGTCGGGGTGTACATCGTTTCACGATCGAACTTCTTCGACGCGTCGATAAATTTCTTGCCGGACATATTTGTCTCCCTCAGTAGTAAGTCCGCCGGTCGAGGTGAGCCGGTCGAGACTGTGTGGTGATTCCGTACAGAGTTGCGAAAGGGGCCTGACCCCGTCCGTAGTTATTGGGTTTGATGTGCCTGCATGCCCATGAGGGCATTCCGGTGTCAGCCGGAGGAAAGGATCATGCTCGACGGAGTCGAGCGAGGCGACGTCAGTCGCCCCGGCAGCGTCAGCTGACGGTGATCCCCATGGAACGAGCCGTGCCGCGAACCTGGAGCTTTGCGGCCTCCATGTCGTGAGCATTGAGGTCAGGCATCTTGATCGTGGCGATCTCTTCGACGTGAGCCTCAGTGATGTTGCCGGCGATTTCGGAGCCCGGGTTGTTCGCTGCCTTGTCGAGGCCGGCCTTCTGGCGGATCAGCGTCGAGGTCGGCGGGGTCTTGAGGACGAAGGTGAACGTACGGTCGTCATAAATCGTGATCTCGGTCGGCACAACTGTGCCGGCCTGAGCCTCGGTCTGGGCGTTGTACGCCTTCACGAAGTCCATGATCGCAATGCCGTGCGGTCCGAGCGCGGTACCGACGGGCGGGGCGGGGCTCGCCTTGCCAGCTTCGATCTGGATCTTGACAACGGTGAGGACTTTTTTCTTGGCCATGTGATTTCTTCTCTCGGGGTTTCTATTCAGTGTCAGTCAGCGAACGACGCTGATCAGAGTTTGGTGACGAGCTACAGCTTCGCAACTTGGCTGAAGTCCATTTCCACCAGGGTCTCGCGACCGAAGATGTTGACGAGGACCTTGAGCTTGAGGTGGTCGGCGTTGATTTCGGCGATTTCGCCGGTGAAGTCGGCAAACGGGCCTTCCTTCACACGGACGCTCTCGCCTTCTTCGTAATCGAGCTTGGCTTTGCGACGCGGTGCGTCAGCTTGAGCGTTGGTTTTCGGCGACAGGAAGGTCTTAACCTCACGACGCGACAGCGGCGTGGGCTTCTGGCCTTTGACTGCCTGGCCGACGAAGCCCGTGATACCGGGCGTGTTGCGGACGCAGTACCACGACTCGTCGTCCATCTGGCAACGGACCAACAGGTAGCCCGGGAAGACCTTCTTCAAGACGGTTTGCTTCTTGCCGTTCTTGAACTCGTCGACTTCTTCCATCGGAATGACGATCTCGTAGATCTTGTCTTCCATGTTCATCGACTGAATGCGAGCGTTGAGGTTCGCCGTGACCTTCTTCTCGTAGCCCGACTGCGTGTGCACGACGTACCACTGGCCCGGGCGGAGCAACGGGTCGTCGTACGGCTCCTCTTCGGCGGCGGCAACCTCGTCAGGTGCTGCCTCAGAATCACCGGCAGAAGCATCGGAGTCACCAGCGGCATCGTCGGAGTCACCAGCGGGATCGTCTTGAGGCTCTGCCGTGACATCGGTGTCACCAGTCGGAAGAACGGCGTCGGCGCTCACTGAGCTGCTGACCGATGCTTCAGTCTCTGCATCTGCGAGTACGTCAGTATCGCCCGAGGGAAGCAGATCGGCGGGGGCGTTGGTCGCCTCGGCGTCGGCGACAAGTACTTCAGCGGCACCTTCGAGGTCGGCTGCAGACGCACCGGCAGCGTCGAGGACCGAGTCGAGTTCGGCGTCGAGCGCAGCGAGCGCGTCAGTCCCGGTAGATCCGTTGTCGTCGGTGCTTTGGGGCATATTGTGGTCAGTCATTTCGTCGCTCATGATGGTCGGTAGAACCACTCGGACACTTGCCCGAACAGGTAGTCGAATCCGCCGACAAGTGCCGTGTAGAACACGACGGTAATGATGACGACGATGGAATAACGAGTGACCTCGGGACGCTTCGGCCAGGCAACCTTGCGCATTTCCTCGCGCACTTCACGCAAATACTGAAGAGCGCCTACACGCTGATCTTTCTTCAGTTGCTGGCGCGGCGCGCGCGTCGCCTTGCCATCCTCATCGAGGGCACCCATTTTGCGGAGCTGTCGCTTCTGCTCGCGGTTGAGATCATCCATTGACACGTTGTCGCTACGTTCTCTCGTATTCGAGTTGTTTGGTCATCATCGGTTTCCCGGTGAAACTTGCAGGGCAGGAGGGACTTGAACCCACAACCGTCGGTTTTGGAGACCGGTGCTCTGCCAATTGAGCTACTGGCCTTTAGTCCGATCTAATCAGGGTACCAGCGCATCCGGTGAGGTCGGGTCGGCAACGATTGCCACCGGCTCGCCCTCACTGTGTTTTCAGCGAGTCTCCTTGTGGAGAGTGTGCTTGCGCTCACGAGAGCAGTACTTGTTCATCTCGAGGCGCTCACGGTCATTGACCTTGCTCTTCATCGTGATGTAGTTGCGCTCTTTGCACTCGGTGCATTCCAGGGTCACTTTGACCCGCTTATCATTCTTGGCCATGTCTGGCTCGCTTTCGTATTCGTCGCCAGGGCGACGGGTGGTGACAGCACAGCGGTCGGCTCGGGTAAACCGAGCCGACCGTTGTCGTCAGAAATTGCTTACTTAAGGATCTTGGTGACGCGGCCGGCACCAACAGTGCGGCCACCTTCACGGATGGCGAAGCGAAGACCTTCGTCCATAGCAATCGGCTTACCGAGCTGGACCGTCATCTCGACATTGTCACCAGGCATCACCATCTCGGTGCCATCAGGCAACTCGATCGTGCCCGTGACATCAGTCGTACGGAAGAAGAACTGCGGACGGTAATTGTTGAAGAACGGCTTATGACGGCCACCCTCATTCTTGGTCAACACATACACCTGACCCTCGAAATCGGTATGCGGCGTGATCGAACCGGGCTTACACAGCACCTGACCACGCTCAACATCATCCTTACCAGTACCACGCAACAGCGCACCAATGTTGTCGCCAGCCTGGCCCTCATCGAGGAGCTTGCGGAACATTTCCACACCCGTACACGTCGTCTTCTGCGTATCACGCAGACCAACAATCTCGATCTCATCGCCAGTGTTGACAATGCCCTGCTCAACCTTGCCAGTCACAACCGTGCCACGACCAGTGATCGTAAACACGTCTTCAATCGGCATCAGGAACGGCTTATCCAACTCACGGACCGGCTGCGGAATCGACTCATCACAAGCAGCCATGAGTTCCATGACCTTTTCCTGCGCAGCAGCATCACCCTCAAGAGCCTTCAGCGCCGACACATGCACGACCGGAGCATCATCGCCCGGGAACTCGTACTCAGTCAACAACTCACGAACTTCCATCTCAACGAGCTCCAAAAGCTCCTCGTCATCAACCATGTCAGACTTATTGAGAGCCACCACGATGTACGGCACACCAACCTGGCGAGCCAACAACACGTGCTCACGCGTCTGAGGCATTGGACCATCCGTTGCAGCCACAACCAGGATTGCTCCGTCGATCTGGGCTGCACCCGTGATCATGTTCTTGATGTAGTCAGCGTGACCCGGCATATCAATATGCGCGTAATGACGATTCTCGGTCGTGTACTCGATATGACTAATCGAGATCGTGATACCACGAGCCTTCTCCTCAGGCGCCTTATCAATGCCATCAAAGTCAGTAAACTCAGCCAACCCACGATCCGACAGGGTCTTGGAGATGGCGGCAGTCAGGGTCGTCTTGCCATGGTCAATATGACCCATGGTGCCGATGTTCACGTGCGGCTTATTCCGCTCAAACTTCACTTTGCTCATGTGCTTCCTCTACTCCTGAGGTGGTTTTCTTTGGATGTGTTGTTGGTAGCGGCGCTCGGACTTGAACCGAGGACCTTCCGATTATGAGCCGGATGCTCTGACCAACTGAGCTACGCCGCCATGCGAACCCGATTTTCTGGGCGATCTTGATGCTTCTGGCACGCGAACGGGTTTCCCCGACCACTTGGTCGAGCCCTCTGTGAGAATCGAACTCACGACAACAGCCTTACCATGGCTGTGCTCTACCAACTGAGCTAAGAGGGCGTCTTTGGCGATGACCAGAATTTTCTCGTTTCTGGGCACCCTTCGGGAACGGCTTGAGCCGTAACCGACGCACGAGTGTACCGGCCTGTTTCCCATTGACACGCGAAGTTTCTGCGGTTTCGCGCGTCACACGAAGTACCTTCGGGCGGGCATGTCCGAGCCCGTTGAGCAGCCTCCGGTCGCGCCTCGCCTGGGTGACCCGGCTGGCGCCCGAAAGACCGTATCGATCAGGCTTGCGACGCTCGCCGACGCCGAAGCAATTCGCACGATTTATAACGTCGAGGTCGAGAATCACACGAGCACATTTGACCTCGTAGCGCGCTCAGTCGAAGAACAACGCAGCTGGCTGACCGAGCGATCAGGTGCTTTTGCGGCGGTTGTTGCGACCATGGCGAACCGTGACGGCGAAGAACGAGTGGTCGGTTTCGCCTCCCTGTCGCCATACAAGGAGCGGGCGGCTTACCGGCCGACCGTCGAGAATTCCGTGTACGTCTCACGAGACCATGGCGGCCTCGGAATCGGACGAACCATGATGGAACATCTCATCGAGCTTGCACGTGACAGTGGCTTTCATTCGATGATTGCGCGCATCGAGGCCAGTTCGGAGGCCTCCAGGGCCCTGCACGTGGCATGCGGTTTTGAGCTGGTCGGTGTCGAAAAGGAAGTTGGTCGCAAGTTCAATCGATGGCTGAGCACCGCTGTCATGCAGAAGATGCTCTGAACCCCTTCCCAGAACTCATTCCCTGAACACATTCCCTGGACACCTGCCCTGAGCACCTCCGGGCGGCGCTGTCTTCTTGTGACAACCGGCGCGGCAGGCTCGAAGCCGACAGCGAAGTGCTCCATGAGTCTGTGATGGATGCGTGACACAAGAAACGGTCATCTTGGACACGTGTCCACGTCTACGTCGCAACGAATTGTTGATGATCGGAACGCTGCTCGGAGACGCACGCTGCTCGATTGACGACCGAAATATCACCACCCTTGCCTAATGGCGAGCTATTGCCACTTGTGCGGGGCGGGTCCTCAGGCCGCAGTCGAGATCCTCGTCGAGTTGGGCCTGCGCATTCGCACCAAGCACACCAACCATCAAGGCGGAAAACAAATGACCAAAACAACTGCCCAGCGCACCCGTTCGTTGCGGACCATCGCCGCTCCACTGATCGCCATAGTGCTTGTCATGACGGCGTGCGGAAGTGACGGCCCGGTTGAGGAACCCAGCATCACCGACACACTCCGTGGCCGAAACCGCCACGCCGATATGTGACGGTCGGTTCCCGCCCGGTTCGGTCCATCCCCACGATGGCTTCGGTAGGGCCAACATATTTGTGGCTGAAGTCGCCAGGTGAACTCCTCCTGAAGTTGGGTCAGACTCGCTGAGCCACAACGAAACTGATGTCGCCAGCGAACTCGCCGTCGACTTCGACCTGAAGGTCGTACTCACCTGCTGCGGGGAAGCTGACAGCGCCGAGTGGCACCACAATCGGCACCTGCCGGCCCTCGCCGGGACGCAGCGCAGACGGAGCCGAAGACTCATGTAATGCGACGTTGACGGTGGCCGTGAGTTTGGCCGTAGCCGCCGACTTCACCTTCATGACGATTTCGTGTGCCGCCCCCGACTCGTTCGGCGGCAACCAGACCAGCGTGGCGACGTGACAGGCGAACTTTGCTGGAAAGGTCGGCGCCGCCAGCCTGGTGAGGCCGCCAGATTGCACGAAGAGCAACCCTTCTCGAATCTGCGCGAAGTCACACAGGATCAGTGACTTCAGTTCGGCGGACATCGACAAGACGCTACTCGCTGGCGGCCACCAGTGACTAGGACGTCCGCGGGCGTGAGGCCCGTGAGGCCGCGCGCGAGGACTCCCGCGAAGCCGGCGGTGATCTGCGCCTCGGATGCTCCGCGGACGCGAAGCGATCCCCTCGACCGAGCGGATCAATTCTTGACGGGCAAGCGGGGCCCCGATACAAAAATGGATACCGCCGCCGAAGCCAATATGGCCCGGGTCGTTGCGGCCGACGTCGAACGTGGTGGGGTTGTCGAAGCGGCGCGGGTCACGCTGGGCAGCGCCGAATAGCATGGCGATCTCGTCGCCAACCTGCACCGCCTGACCGGCGATCTCGGTATCGGTTTCGAGTACCCAGCGTTCGAACATTTGGAGCGGCGCATCGAAACGCAAGAGCTCCTCGACCGTCGATGCTGCAGTGACATCTTGGCGCACCACTCGGTTCCACTGGTCGCGGTGCGCCATGAGGGCCCGGAAGCCATTGCCTAACGTGTTGACCGTTGCTTCGTGGCCGGCCTCAACGAGCACCATCGTGGTCGAGATGATCTCGTCTTCGGTCAGCGTCGCTCCCCCGTCTTCGACCTGCACCAGTTCCGAGAGGAGGAGTCCGTCTGGGCGCGCACGCTTATCAGCGATGAGTGCTCTCGTGTAGTCGATGTACTCCCCCGCAGCCTGGTCTGCTGCCTGCTTGACCTCATCCGATGCCGACAGTTCGTACATTTTGACGATCGCGTGCGACCAGCCGAGCAGGAGTTCCGTGTCGGCACGCGGGACGCCGAGCATCGAGCAGATGACTGCCACTGAGTACGGCTGCGCGTAGTCGGCGAGCAGATCGAACGTTCCGGCCTCAGCACACTGGTCGAGCAACTCATTCGAGATCGCGGCGATCGGGTCGGCGAGCTGAGCGGTGGCGCTCGGGGTGAAAACTTTCGAGACCAGTCGACGAAGCCGGGTGTGATCCGGCGGCTCAAGGCAAAGCAGTGACCAGCGCTCATGCTCGTTGAACTTCGCCCATTTGGAATCCGGCCCTGAGCGGCCGAGCTCTTCGTGGGTGTACCGATGCGTGTAGGCGCGCCCCAGAGTCCGGTTCTTCAGCGCTGCCGAGACATGCTCGAAGCGAGTCAACATCCATTGTCCCGTCGCGTCGTTCCAGAAAATCGGCGTGGCCTCACGCAGCGCATCGAGAGCCGGGTACGGGTCAGCAATAAACGCCGGGTCGTTGACGTCGAAGGCTGCGATGAATTGGTCGAGGTCACTCACTGCATCGAGTGTACGGACGCGGCCGCGTCGCTCGAACGGACGCGGCCGCGTCGCTCGAACGGTACCCAGCTCAGCGGATCCGGATGCGTGCTGGGCTGGAGTCGACGAAAAACGACAAGAGCCCGCCAGCAGAAGCTGACGGGCTCTCAAATTGGTGGGCCGAGAAGGATTTGAACCTTCGAAGTCTACGACGGCAGGTTTACAGCCTGCTCCCTTTGGCCGCTCGGGCACCGACCCTCAATTGGTCCCTGCACATCGGGTGAAACCGACGAACAAGGCATTTGCAGCGTACCCATCGCGTCGGGAATCCGACAACCGGTATTCTCAGGGGATGGGAAGTTTTGACGTTGTGTCCGAAGTCGATGACCAAGAGGTGAAGAATGCGGTCGATCAGGCCCAGCGCGAGATCGGACAACGGTTCGATTTCAAGAACACCAACTCGTCCATCGAGCAGAACGACACTGCCATCACCATGGCCACTGTCTCCAACGATCGGCTCGACGCATTGCGCATCGTGCTCGAAGAAAAGCTCGTTCGACGGGGCGTCTCGCTCAAGGGCGTCGACTACGCCGACGTCCAGGAGGCCTCAGGCAGCACCGTTCGCCAGGTCATGACCATCTCGTCGGGCATCAGCTCAGACAAGGCGAAGCTGATCAACAAGGCAATCAAGGAGAAAGGTCCCAAGGGCGTCTCCAGCTCAAGCCAGGGGGATTCGATTCGCGTACAAAGCAAGAAACGCGATCACCTGCAAGAAGTGATGGCAATGCTGAAGGCCGAAGACATCGGCATTCCGCTGCAGTTCAACAACTTCCGCGACTGATTACTCCCCGACCGCGCAGCCAGCGGGTTCGGCCGAGGGAACCGCGGGCGAACCGTTCGGGGTTGACACGAGCGAACGTGCCACACGAGCGGAATCGACGTAAGGCATGTCAAAGAACTGGTCAAGCATTGGCAGCCCGACCTGAGTCGCTCGGACCTGCTCCACGGTGAATGCTCTGTCGTCAGCCGTGCCGGTCTGCGGATCGACATTCTCTAACGCAGCGAGCTCCACGGTACGCAAGCGGGCAATCTCTCGGGCGACGCCAAAGCGGGCGCCTGACTCGAAGCCAGCACCCGGGTCGCACGATGAGAGCTGCTGGGCACCGTCTGACAGTACCGACGTCGTGGCAGCCATCTCGGGCGGCGCGGCGCTGGCCCAGGTCTGGAGCACGTTGGTCAGTTGTGCGGTATCGGCGACATTGGTCCCGGAGAACGTTATGTACGTGCAGTGCACTCCGGCACGGTCGACGGCGGCGAGTGATGTCTGGACGAGAGCATTGGTCGCTGCATAGGCCTCGGCTGGCGAGTTGTATGCAGCAAAGACCATGTACCAGAACGTACGGTCGCGCTGTTGCTGCGTTGTGGTCATCGTGTCAGCAGCTGCGACCTCAGGTTCGCGAGAGAGTGCGAGCAGCGCAGTCCCCGCGAGGTCGATATTGCCTGACTCGGCAAATTCGGCGAAGGCCAGCGGTGCATTGACGCGGTACTCAAGCACCGGCGGCAGGAACGCCGCAATATCGATGCGGCGATCGGGATGTACAGCAGTCCCAAAGCTCGTCGTGCCGCTGACGCGTCGGCTCTCGGCCACAGCGCCAGCCTCAATCAACGCGCTGGCGTCGAGAGCTGCCGGGTTGAGCTGGGACACCCATCCCGTTTGCTGATCGAGGACCCCGAGCGCCATTGCCTCCGCCACGGCGCTCTCGACAGCAGCCGGGAGGAGTCCGCTGTTCGCGATGATTGAAGAGGCTTCGGGCGAGTAGTACGCCGGCGTCCAATTGGCCACGAGCTCATGCAGCCCGGGTGTGTCGATGGGACCCTTCGCCAACGCGAGCGAACGCCGTGTCGGCAGGTCGGCTGCCCAATCACCGAGGAAGTGATCGGCCATCGAGACGCCATAGGCGGCGCTGAGCTGGCGATCGATCACGAGCGGTTCGGCGATGTCGGCGCCGCGCCCTGTCTCGGTAGCTTCGTCATTGAACTGGTTCCCTTCTTCAGGGAAGAGGTAGGGGCCGCCGTACACAGCCGCTCCTGCAACGAGGCCGACAAGCACGAGCAACATGAAGAGCAACGCAATACCGCCGCCGCCTGGTTTCTGATGCTTCTGACCCGACTCGGCAGGCTCAGGAACGTAGCTCGCTCGCGAAGCCGGTGCAGCGGTCTGCGGTGCTGTGGCCAGCATCGGCTGATGCGGGGGCAAAGTTGGGGTGGGATTCTGCGGCTCAAAGGCTCCGGGGATCACAGTCGTCGGGGCCGGCTCAGAGCTGACCGGGTCGGCCGGCAGACCGGGAATCGAGGGGGCGGCGGCAATCACCGGTTCGAGATCGCGCTGCGGAGCCAATTGCAGCGCAAATTGCGGCGCAACCGCATGTGTCTCGACAACTTGGGCCAAAGGTACCGAAGGTGGGGCAAACGGCGCCGGTGTTGCCGGTGTTGCCGATCCAGGCACCGGGTCGATCAACCACGTTCGGCCGCTCGGCGCGAGGTCCGCCATATCGAGCGGGGCAATCTTCAGCTCGAAGCTGTCAAGCATGGACTCCTCGACAGCCGGCACCGCTGGTGTGTGCGGTTCGCTCGGCTGCGGGGCGATCGTCGTGGATGCGCCAGCGGAGGACTCCATTTCGTTCAAGTCGAAGTGGAAATCTTCAAGTTTGGCGTGAACGGATCCGGCGCTACCTGAGAGTGCAACGTCTCTGAGTTGACCTTCGGAGAATCGAGCGATATCGGTGCAATATCGAAGTCGATCGGGGCCATCGTCAACGACAGCGGGACCGAATCAATTACATCCTGCAGGGCCGAGTCACGATGTGATGCGATTGCGGCGTCGAATGCAGACGCTCCGAGCGCGTTCTGAGGGGAAGCAGTACGCACCACCGACTCCCATGACAGCAGCGGCGGTCCACCGTCGTGCTCAGACTCCGAACTCATACTTGTTGTATCGGCACCTCAATCTCGGAACTTGACACTTCCTCCCACTTCTCCACTTCGCCGCTGACTCACCGGTCGCACACCCGGGGACGGGGCAGAACATCGATCGCCAAGCTTCAATCGTCGGTCGTCGCTGCGGCTTTCGCCTGGAGTTCGTCAACGATTGAACTGTCGGCGAGCGTGGTGGTGTCACCGATGTTGCGGCCTTCGGCCACATCGCGGAGCAGTCGGCGCATGATTTTGCCCGAACGCGTCTTCGGTAGGTCCGTTGTGATGTAGACCTGCTTCGGCTTGGCGATCCCACCGATCTGACCGGCCACGTGGTTTCGGAGCTCTTGCTCATCGGCGTCGTGCCCCTCACGCAGGATCACGTACGCAATGACCGCCTGGCCAGTTGTGACATCGGAAGCGCCGACCACCGCTGCCTCGGCCACTGCCGGGTGTGACACCAGCGCCGACTCGACTTCGGTGGTCGAGATGCGGTGCCCGGACACGTTCATGACGTCGTCGACGCGTCCGAGCAGCCAGAGGTATCCGTCGTCGTCGAGCTTGGCGCCGTCGCCAGCGAAATAGCGACCTGCAAAGCGCGACCAGTACGTGTCCTGATATCGCTCAGCATCGCCCCAGATACCGCGGAGCATGCCCGGCCACGGACGCGTCAGCGTCAGGTAGCCGCCGCCCACAGAAACCGGGTTGGCATCGTCGTCAACGAGTTCGGCCGACACGCCCGGCAGCGGGAACGTTGCTGAGCCCGGCTTCGTGGTGGTCGCTCCAGGCAGCGGACTGATCATGATGCCGCCGGTTTCGGTCTGCCACCAGGTGTCGACAATCGGGCACCGTCCGCCACCAATTGTTTTATAATACCACATCCATGCTTCGGGGTTAATCGGCTCGCCGACGGTTCCGAGCAGCCGCAGCGACGACAGGTCGTGCTTTGCGGGCTCGTGGTCGCCCCATTTCATGAAGGTCCGGATCGCGGTGGGTGCGGTGTAGAAGATCGTGACGCCGTACTTCTCGATGATCTCCCAGAAACGGTCGTTGCCCGGATGGTTGGGAACGCCTTCGTACATCACCTGAGTGCAGCCGTTCGACAGCGGCCCGTACACGATGTAGCTGTGGCCGGTAATCCAGCCGACATCGGCAGTACACCAGAACACATCGGTCTCGGGCTTGAGGTCGAACACGTACTTGTGGGTATAGGTGACCTGGGTGAGGTACCCGCCGGTGGTGTGCATGATGCCCTTGGGCTTGCCGGTCGTGCCCGAGGTGTACAGGAGGAAGAGGAGATGTTCGGCTTCCATTGGCTCGGCAGGGCAGTCAGTGGAGGCACCATCGAGGAGGTCGTGATACCAGTGGTCACGGCCGTCAACCATGTGAACATCGTTCCCGCCACGCTTGACGACAACGACATGGTCGATCGTCGGCGTCGATTCGCACGCCTCGTCGGCAGCAGGCTTCAGCGGGAAGACCTCACCGCGCCGATAGCCGCCGTCAGCGGTGATCAGAACCTTGGCTTCGGCATCGTTGATGCGGTCGCTCAGCGACTGGCTCGAGAACCCACCGAAGACAACACTGTGAGCCGCACCGATGCGAGCGCAAGCGAGCATGGCGACCGCTGCCTCGGGAATCATCGGGAGGTAGATGTTGACCCGGTCGCCCTTCTGGACGCCGAGATCCTTCAGCGCATTGGAAAACTGGCTGACTTCGTCAAGGAGGTCCTGGTACGTAATTGTCCGCGTATCGCCGGGCTCGCCCTCCCAGTGGATGGCAACCCTCCCACCGTTGCCGGCGTTGACGTGACGATCGAGGCAGTTGTGCGCCACGTTGAGCGTGCCTCCCTCGAACCATTTGGCGTAGGGCAATTGCCAGTCGAGCACGGTGTTCCACGGCTTGAACCATTCGACAAGTTCGCTCGCCTGGCGCGCCCAGAACGCTTCATCGTCGGCGTTGGCTTCGTCGTACAGTTCGGTGCCGGCAACCAACGTGGTCGCCTTGAAGGCATTTGTTGGCGGAAACGTTCGGTTCTCCGAAGCCAGTGCGTCGATGGTGTCGTGCTGCTCGTCACTCATGGAGCCAATTGTAGATCAGACGGGTCAGCCGCCAGAATCCAGACGAGCCGCTACTCCCCGACCGGCGCTGCAACCCGTTCTGCAACCCGTTCAGCAACCCGTTCAGCAACCCGTTCAGCAACCCGTTCAGCAACCCACGTTAAGCAGCCCATTCTGCAACCCACTCTGCAACAAGGAACGATCCGAGGCCCAACGGGTCGAGCAGGGCTTCGGATTCACTGACCCGACTGCGCATCTTCATTGCTTCGAGGCCGGGCCTGGCTGCCTGCTCTTCCCAGATCCGTTTGCCCTCGTCGACAAGGTCCGTAATCCCCCACAGCTGGAGGAATTGTGCCTGAGAGCGCAGCGCATCGGGTTCTGGGAGTTGATCGAACGGGATATCAGTCGTGATGTCCTGGCTCCCGGGCGCGCTCAGGTAGTGCCCTCCACGCTCGTTGCCACGGTATGTCCGCAGCCAGTCGCGCCACGGCCGCTGGGCAAGCTCGCCAGTCAGCGGAACGCCATAATCAATGGCAAGGACCGTGCCGTTGCGAACGAGTTGTCGCGCAGCTTCGACCCACTCCCGTGCTTGGTCGACAAGTGGAACGCGGGCGCCAAGCGTCGCCGTCTGCAGGAGTTGCGCAGGTGGCGGATCGAACGGAGCCGAGAGCGTCTCCGTCGGTCGACCCTCGGAATCACGAACGATGTAGGCCTCACGCCAACCATTGTCAAAGACGGCCAGACGGAACGGAAGGTTGTCGAGCAGCTCATTGGCGATGATCACACCGTCGAATGGTTCGGTCGGCATCGTCGCTGTCGATTCAATGTCGGCAGGATGACGGTCGCGCTGGCCGGCCGACAGTTCAACGGCAATAAACCGCATGGCGTGGGAGCAGCGCGGGCGTGCGGATGCAATTGAACGAGCCAGCGTGCCTGGCCCTGCGCCAACGTCGACCACCGTGAACTCGTCCGGTTCACCAATGCGTTTCCAGACGGCGTCGAGGTAGTTGGCCACGACGGCACCGAAAAGCGGCCCGACCTCGGGCGACGTCAGGAAATCTCCGCGCCGACCGGCATGCCCCCCGTCCGGCTTGGTATAAAACCCGGCCTCGCCGTACAGAGCTTCTCGCATGAACTCGTCGAAGGGAACCACCCGGCCAAGTCTTCCCGAAAACTTGTCGAGATCGTTCGCTGCGGGACGAATCTGTTCAAATTCTGTAGCGCGCCGGTCGCGCGGCGCTGCGGTGAGGCAAGCTGTCTGGGTGAGCTGCCTGCGAAAAGTCGGATTGTGGAGTGCGGTCATCGTGCTGCTGGGTGCCTGCGGAGTCGACCCGGCCAGTGGTGCAGCGGTTCCCGGCGCGCCACCAGGAGACGACAGGCGCCCGCCCAGCTTGACCGTCGTTAACCCAACCACGTCGGCTCCTTCGACGGCTGCAATGGCCACCGAGACCACGGACGCTCCTGCACCCGCCGCGACCGCTGACGCTGTCGATTCGACGGTTCCAGCAACAACGACAACTGCACCCGTAACGACGGTGCCACCCTCAACTGAGTCGGCGCCGACCACGACCGAACTCATTTACGTCGACGAGCCTGCCGAAGGTACCTTGAAGTTCGGCGTTCAAGGACCTCGTTCGAAGCAGTTGCAGGCCGACCTCATTGTGCTCGGGTACTTGCCCGCCAGCGCCGATGACGGGCTGTTCGGCCCGGGCACCGCTGGCGGCGTACGCCGATTCCAAGAAGCCAGCGAGCTCGTCGTCGACGGCGTTGCCGGGCCGCTCAGCCTCGCCGCCGTCGCGAGCGCCATTGCAGCGCTCAGCACTGTGCCACCCGAATCTGTGCCACCCGAATCTGTGCCGCCCGAATCTGTGCCGCTTACGCGTTCTATGTGAGCACAAGTGGGTAACGACGCCGCGACCACTCACACAAAACCGGGCTCGAAAGCTGGGATTTGTGCGGGGTCAGCCGCCGGCGTCGACGACGACGACCAATTCGGTGGTGCCGGTGAGGTCTTCGAGGTCGCCAAAGTTGGCAACCGACTGCGGGTACACGCCGACGACAAGGGTGCCGACGAGGGTGAGGCCGAGGGCTGCCTTGATCGGGCTGGGTGTATTAATCGGGCTCGTGTCGCCGTCAGGAGCTTCGTCCATCCAGACGGTCCGCAGCACCTTCATGTAGTACGCCGCCGAGATGACCGTGTTCACTGCAGCAATCGAAGCCAGCACGTACGCCCAGCTGCTCTGAGCATCAAGCACAGCCTTGAACGCGTTGAACTTGGCGAACCAGCCACCGAGCGGCGGAATGCCTGCAAGTGATGCAAAGAACATCGTGACCAGCACCGCCATGCCAGGTGCGTAGCTGAAGAGGCCGCCGAAACTGGAGATCTCACCACTGCGAGTCTTGCGGCTCACGGCAATCACCGTGGCGAACGCACCGAGGTTCATGAAGCCATAGACCAGCAGGTAGACGACCACGGCGTTGAGGGCGGAGCCTGACGCATTTGCCTCGCCGGCGAACGCCAAAGGCATCAAGATGAAGCCGCCCTGGCTGACCGACGAGTAGGCCAGCATGCGGACAATGTTGGTCTGGCGGAGCGCAAGCACGTTGCCGACGGTCATCGTCAGTGCGGCGAGGACCCAAATGAACGGCTGGTACACATCCGAGGCGTTCGGGAAAGCCAAGTAGATGATCGTCACGAGGGCGACAAAGCCAGCAGCCTTGGAAGCAACCGACAGGAACGCAGTCACCGGAGTCGGCGCACCTTCATATGTGTCAGGCGCCCACGTATGGAACGGGACCGCTGAAATCTTGAAGGCGAAGCCGGAGATGACAAACACCACCCCAACGACTTCGATGCCGCTGAGGTTGCCGTCAACGAGCGTGGCACCGATCTCGGTCAGCAGCGTTGAGTTGGTTGCGCCGAACAGCAGGCTCATGCCGTACAACATGATTGCCGAAGCAAACACGCCGAGCAGGTAATACTTCATGCCCGCTTCATTCGACTTCGGATTGCGCTTATTCCAGGCAGCCAGCATGTAGGCCGGAATCGACAGCAGCTCGAGGGCCACGAAGATCGAGACGAGGTCACGCGATGAGGTCATCATCACCATGCCGAGCACCGAGCACAGCATGAGGACGTAGAACTCGCCCTGGTAGTAGCCGCCCTCTTCGAGTTCAGTCTGACTCATCAAAATCACCACATAGGCAACCAACAAGAAGAATCCCTTGAGCACAAGCGCGTACTCGTCGATCACATAGCGACCGCCGAACATCGACCGAGAATCGTCACCGATCACGAACAGCGTGACGACTGGAACGAGCGCCCCGAGCATGACGAAGCCCGAAAGTGTGGCGAGCATCCATTTCTTCGCGTCAGCCAGGCTGAGATCAAGCAGCAAAATGATGTTGATGCCGACGACGAGCACGAGTTCAGGCGCGATCGCATGCCAATCGATCGTTGGCGCGACCCAGTCGGTCGCTTGGGCGAATAAGGAAGCGAGCATCAGCCCAGTGACTTCCCGAGGGTTTCAACCATCTGTGTGACCGCAGGGTCCATCACCTTGAACATCAGTTGCGGGTACACACCAAAGACGACGATGGCGATGAGAAACGGTGTCCACGCCATCCATTCGGTGGGCCGGACGTCTTCGATGTCGGAGTCGTGGTCATCTCCAGCGTGCTCACCGGCACCTGCGCTCAAGCTGTGTGCTGCGCCACCTGAGAACTCGGCCGGCGGCTGGCCAAACGCAGTGCGCTGGTAGAGCCAGAGCAGATAAGCCGCAGCGAGCACAGTGCCGATGGCTGCGATGACCATGCAGACTCGGAAGAGCACTTCGTTCAGACCAAAGCCCGGCTGGTACGCCGAGAGGATGGCGGGGAATTCACCCCAGAAGCCAGCGAGGCCCGGCAGGCCCAGCGATGCCATCGATGCGAAACCAAGAATCCAGCCCATCTTCGGCATCTGAATGAGCATGCCGCCAAGACGACTAATTTCGAGCGTGTGGAAACGGTGTTTCACCGAACCGGCAATGAAGAAGAGCATGCCCGTGATCAATCCGTGAGCGACCATGCCGAACAGGGCTGCGTTGATGCCGAACTCAGTGAGCGTTGAGATGCCGAGCATCACGTAACCCATGTGAGCAACCGACGAGAAAGCAATCAAGCGCTTCATGTCGGTCTGCGCCAAACAGCCGAGTGCGCCGTAGATGATGCCAATGACGGCGAGGATTGCAATGGCTGGCGCCCACGCCTTCGCGCCCTCGGGCAGCATCGGGATGGCGATGCGGACAAAGCCGTAGGTTCCCAACTTCAGCAAGATCGCGGCCAGAATGACCGAGCCCTGCGTCGGTGCTTGGGTGTGAGCGTCGGGCAGCCAGGTGTGAAACGGAAAGCCCGGTAGTTTGACCACAAAGGCGATAAAAAAGCCGGCAAAGATCCAGATCTGTACGTCGCGATCGACTCCGGCGCCCATCTCGATGAGGTAGGCGAATCCAAAGCTCTCGCCGCCGGTCTGGAAGAAGAGGGCCAGGAAGGCAACAAGCATGAATGCCGAGCCGAACATCGTGTAGAGGAAGAATTTCAGCGAGGCGTACTGGCGATCTTCGCCGCCCCAGACACCGATCATGAAGTACATCGGAAGCAGAACAACTTCGAAGAAGACGAAGAACAGGATGAGGTCCTGGCTGATGAACGTGCCGGCCATTCCGGTTTGCAGCACCAGCATCAAGATGTAGAACGCCTTGGGGTTGCCCGCGTCAGGCATGTTGTCCCAGGTGTAGATCATCACGAGGAACGTGACGCACATCGACAGGAAGTACAGCGGGAGGCTGATGCCGTCAAGGCCGATCGTGTAACCGGAGCGGATCACTTCAATCCACTCGGCGTCGACGGCGAACTGCAGTTTTTCGCTCTGGGAGTAGTCGAACTGCGTGAGCGTGTAGATGCCCACGAGCAGTGTTGCCCCCGCCGTGGCGATGCCAACGCTCTTGACGCCGGACTCGTCGTCCTTGGGCCAGAGCATCATCACCAGCACACCGACGAGCGGCAGGAAGGTGCCGAGCGTCAGCAGGAAGTTTTGATCTGTCAGTGTTTCCATGATTCTGTTTCTCTCAGCTCACGTTGAGGATGACGAGGACGATGGCGCCAACAGCGGCGGCACCAAAGAGGAGCGATGCGTAGTGGTTGACTCGGCCCGACTGGATGGGCTGGAGGCCGTGTCCGGTCTCCGAAGCAATGGTGCCCGATGCGTTCACTGCACCATCGACGAGTTTCTGGTCGATGTTCTTGTACACGAATTCGCCGGCGCGTTTGCCGCCGGCTCCGACGCCGTCGACTGCTGCGTCGAGCACATTCTGGTTAAACCAGTAGGTGGCCTTGGCAAGCGGTCTGGACACGAAGTAGACGAAGACGTTCTGGTACAGAGCATCGAGGTAGTACTTGTTCTTGAGGAACAGGTAGCCACCACGAGCGATGCGGGAACGCTCGGTCAAGCCAACCAGTTTCGGATGCTTGTTCTTGTAGAAGGCGATACAGAACCCGATTGCAGCGGCGTAGCCAATGGCAACGACGCCAAGTGAAAGCAGGATCTTGCTGAGCGTCGGAACGGCGTGCGACACCGCCGGGAAGTAGCAGACAGTGCCGACTTCTGGTGTCGAGCGACCACAGCCTGCCTTCTTGTCACCAGCGGCGGGCACGAAGCCGGCTGCCTCGTTCGGCACGAAGCCAGCTGCCTCGTTCGGCACGAAGCCGGGCTCAAGTAGCTGCACCGATTCGCCTGCATGGCCAGCGGCGATATCGAGAGACACAGCTTCAGCCCTGGGCTCGACGTATTCCTTGATCAGCTCGACACCTTCACCAAGGTTAAGCCCCAGGGCGTCACCAGCGAGCGGGGTCGGGTTGGCAAAGCCTGAGGTCAGTGCCAAGACGGCAAGGATGACGATCGGTATGAGAATCAGCTTGCCGGACTCGTGCGGACCGTGATCACCGTGATCACCGTGATCACCGTGATCATCGCCGTGATCATCGCCGTGATCATCGCCGTGTGCTGCGGCTGCGCCAAGCGACTTTGGCGCTGCACCGACGGTCACGAGTTCACGGTCGATCGTGGCGGCGGTCACGAGTGTTTCGCGATGCTCCGTGGCGTAACCGTGATCGGCATCATGGTGGATGCCGGCAGCGGCGCCACGCGGGTCGCCAAAGAAGGTGAGGTAGGTCGCGCGGGTCATGTACATCGCCGTGAGTGCTGCACCGAACAGACCGACCCAGAACAAGAACGTGTAGCCAGCGTCGCCGACGTTGTCAATGATCTCGTCCTTCGACCAGAAGCCAGCGAACGGGATGACACCGGTGAGGGCGAGCGTGGACACGCACCATGCACCGAACGTGATTGGCATGAACTTGCGCAGGCCACCCATGTCCTTCTTCATGTCGAAGGAGTGGTGCGAACCAGAGTGGCTGATGGAGCCGGCAGCGAGGAAGAGGCAGCACTTGAAGAAGGCGTGCGTGAACACGTGGAACACAGCGGGCAGCCAAGCGCCGGTACCGAGACCGAGCATCATGTAGCCGAGCTGACTCACCGTCGAGTAGGCGAGGACCTTCTTGATGTCGTCCTGCACGAAGGCGAGCAGTGCCGCAATGATGATCGTGATGCCGCCGATGATGGCAATGAAACTCAACCCGCCGTTGGCGATGTTGAACCCTTCCCAAAAGACCGGGTAGATGCGAGCGACGAGGAAGACACCGGCAACGACCATGGTCGAGGAGTGAAGCAGCGACGACACGGGGGTAGGGCCCGCCATCGCGTCAGGCAACCACGTGTGAAACGGGAACTGGCCGGACTTGCCGATTGCCGCGATGAACAGGGCGACCGACGCCATCAACAGCGTCCAACTAGACCCGTCGCCTGAAAGCGCCCAGGCCTGAATGGCTCGAATGTCGAAGCCGTTCGTACCGAGGTTGTCGACTGCCCACTGGTTGGAACCAAAGAACAGGATCGCCGTACCGATGAGCAGACCGACGTCGCCAACGCGCACGGTAAAGAACGCTTTCAATGCCGAGTGGCTGTTATAGGAGTCTTCCCACCAGTGCCCGATCAGCATGAACGAGCAGAGGCCCATAATCTCCCAGCCCAAGATGAGCTGGACCATGTTCGACGCCATGACCATGACAAGCATGCCACTCGAGAACAGCGTCAATGCTGCAAAGAAGTGCGTGTAGCGACGATCGCCACGGACGTAGTCGAGGCTGAAGATCTGCACCAGGAACGAAATGAACGCAACAAGCCAGAGCAGCAGGATCGACAGGCCGTCAATGTGCGAGCCAATGCCGAATTCGAGGCCCGAGTTCTGCCACCACACCCATTGGCTGACAACGGGGTCGATGAAGGGTTTGGCTTCAGCGCCCTCGGCTGCACGAAGTGCGCCCCGGACGCCACTGGCCATCCCCTGCGCTGCTTCACCGCCGTGGTCTGCGGAGTCGGTTCGCTGCATCCACTGGATGCCGGCGCCGGTGGCAATCACGAGTGATGCGCCGATCGATGCGAGGCCGAATTCGGCACCCTTGAACGGCATCTTCTTTCCAAACGCGATGATCAACACGAACGCAACCGCCGGGATCAGGGCGATGAGCCAGGCGTTCTCCATGAACCAGCCGGAGCTGAGTTCGAGTGACTTGTATGTTTCTTCTGCGGCGAGCACTTCAGCCCTTCATTTCCGAAAGTTCGTCGAGGGCAATCGACTTTCGGTTGCGGTAAATCATCAACACCATTGCGAGGCCGACGCCGACTTCGGCAGCGGCGATCGCGATGACGTAGAGGGCAAACACTTGGCCCTCCTGGTTGTTGTTCATCAGTGCGAACGCAACGAGGTTCAAGTTGACGGCGTTGAGGATCAACTCGATCGACATCAGCACCATCACCGCGTTGCGGCGAGCAATGACGCCGAACACGCCAATGCAGAACAGTACGGCGGCGAGCAGCAGGAAGTTGACAGCAAGCATGCGGCCCTCAGTCTTTCCGGGCCAGAACGATGGCCCCGATGGCAGCAGCGAGCAGGACGAACGAGATGGCCAGGAACGGCACCAAGAAAGGCGCGAGCACCTGATCAGAAATGCCCTCGGTGGCGAACGGCGTCCGTTCGCCAATGACGGTGTCTTCGTACGTGTCGACAATGACGTAGGCCATGAGGCCGAACAACAAGAGTGCGACGGGGATGCCCAACTGCCAACCGCTGTTATTGAGGCCCTCTTCCTTGCCGATTTGGGCACGGGTGAGCATGATGCCGAACAGGAACAAGACCATCACGGCGCCGATATAGACCATCACCTGGGAGACGGCGACGAACTCGGCGGCTGCCAAGATGTACTGCGCTGCAACGCCGGCGAGTACGACCACGAGATACAGCGCGGCGTGCACGACGTTCTTCGTGGTGACGACGCTGAACGCGGCGAAGATCATGACCGTGGCGATGATGCCAAAGGCAATGTTCATCGCAACGTTGACCGAACCATTCATCTCGGCCTGAGCGAGCAGGGACTCAACCATTACTTACCGGCTCCAACTTCGAGCTCCGGTGCCTCGGGGACGGTTTCCATCCACTCGCCGAGCTTTTGCTTGTCGTGCAGGAGGTCGGCGATCTTCGGCTCGGAGTACTCGTACTCAGGGCTCCAGAACAGTGCGTCGAACGGGCACACTTCGACGCAGATGCCGCAGTACATGCAGAGGGCGTAGTCGATGTCGAAACGGTCGATGTGGTTGACCTGGCGCGGCTTACCACCGGCGCGGCGCGGCGGGGCGAGTTGCTTGTGCCCTTCGATGTAGATGCACCAGTCGGGGCAGCTGCGCGAGCACAACATGCACGCGGTGCAGTTGTCTTCGTGCAATGCAATGACGCCGCGCGCACGAACGGGCGGAGCTTCCTTCTCATGCGGATACTGAACGGTGTCGGCACCGTTCTTCAATGTCTTACCGAGGATCCCGGCAGTAACGCCGAGCCCCTTGAGCAGTCCAGGAACCTTGGGCATCAGAAGACAACCTTCAGGATTGCGGTCGCAGCGGTGTTAGCCAGTGCGAGCGGGATAAGGACTTTCCAGGCAAATGTCTGGAGTTGGTCCTCACGGAAACGGGGATAGCTGAAGCGCACCCACATGATGACGCCAACAAGGGCGAACATCTTGGTGAACATAATCAGCGGGCCGACGAAGTTCATCCACCAGGCGACATCGGAGATGCCTTCCCAGCCGAACCACGTGAACGGGACGCCCCAGCCGCCCAAGAAGAGCACCGAGGCAATGAAACCAAACACGCCGGCGGTGGCGAACTCGGCGATGAAGAAGATCAGGAAGCGGAAGCCCGAGTACTCGGTCATGTAGCCAGACACGAGTTCTGACTCGGCGATCGGCATGTCGAATGGGCTCTGGGTCAGTTCGGCCTGTACCGCAATCATGAAGATCAAGAAGCCGATGAACTGCGTGATGACAAATGGGTTGCCAATCCAGCCGATGCCGAAGATCTCGCCGGTGTTCTGCACTTCGATGATTCGGTTGAGGTTCATCGAGCCGGCCTGAATGACCACACCAAGGGTGGCGAGCACCATCGGAAGTTCATAGGCAATGAGCTGCCCGCCTGCTCGGAGGCCACCGAGGAGCGAGTACTTGTTGGCCGACGACCAACCGGCGATGAGGATGCCGAGCACGCTGACTGAGGCAACAGCCAGCGCATAGAAGATGCCGGTCTCAAAGTTCGTGAAGTACGCCTGCGGGCCAAACGGCACCACGACCACCAAGAGGAAGGTCGACAAGAGCACGATGAGCGGCGCCATCTTGTAGATGCGCACGTCGGCGTTGTCGGGAGCGAGGTCTTCCTTCTGCATCCACTTGCCAACTTCGGCCAGCAGTTGCATCGAGCCATACGGCCCAGCTTCCATCGGGCCGAGACGGCTTTGCATGAACGACATCATCTTGAAGAGGAAGATGTACACGATGCCACCAGCTGGCAGCAGCACGGCAACGAGGCCACCAACGACGCGCAAAATCGACATGAGCCAGTACGGGATGTTCCACTCCGGATACCAGTCCGGAAATTCAGCAGCGAGTTGGGCGAGCATCAGCGATCGATGTCTCCGAGAATGAAGTACAGCGAGGCGAGGATCGTGATGATGTCAGGGACGTACACGCCCTTGAGCGCCCACGGCACGATCGAGATGTTATTGAAACTCGCCGAGCGGATCTTGACGCGGAACGGGCCGAGGTCGCCTTTCGAGACGACGTAGTAGCCCATCTCGCCAAGCGGATTTTCGGTGGCTACCCAGGCTTCGCCTTCTGGCACCTTGATGATCCGCGGCACCTTGGTCATGACCGGGCCTGCCGGGATCTGATCGAGTAACTGGCCAACGATCTTGCAGGACTCGCGCGTCTCTTGGAGGCGAATCCAGCAGCGTGCCCACGAGTCGCCGTCGGGATGGGTCCAAACCTTCCAGTCGGCGAGGTCGTAGCTGAGTGGCAGGTCTTGGTCGCGGCGGAGGTCCCAGTCGATCCCCGACGCACGAGCGTTGGCACCGGACAAGCCGTAGTCCTTCGCGATGTCGGCCGGGATCACGCCGATGCCACGCATGCGGCTTTGGAAGATCTCGTTGCCGAACAGCAGGTCGTCGATCGTGTCGCAGAACTCTTCGAGCTTCTTGACCGCACCCTTGGTCTCTTGGATCCAACCCTTGGGCAGGTCGTCCTTGAGGCCCCCGATACGGTCGAAGTTCGGGTGGAAGCGACCGCCGGTGGCGCCTTCGATCAGGTTAAGGATGTACTCGCGGTCACGGAACGCCAGAAACACTGGCGTGATGGCGCCCATTTGCACACCGAGGTCGCCGAGAAATAGCGACACGTTCGCGATGCGCGACAGTTCGAAAAGAATCGTGCGGATGACCTGGGCGCGTGGCGGCGCCTCGACCTCCATCAGCTTCTCGGCAGCCAGGATGAACGGCACCTCGTTGGCAAAGCTCCCCAACCAGTCGATGCGGTTGACGAGCGACGTGACCTGCGGGAACGTGCGAACTTCGGTGAGCTTCTCGTAGCCGCGGTGCATGTATCCCGCAACCGGCTCGGCCCAAACGACCTGCTCGCCATCGAGGCGGGCGATGATGCGCAGCGTGCCATGGGTGGCCGGGTGCTGCGGGCCGATGTTGAGGGTCATGCCCTCGGTCTCGAGCTCGACGTTCAAACGGGCATCGGCTGCCTGCGAGGCGATGTAGCTCAACTGCTGGCGATCAGTGAGGGTCATGACTCGGCTCCTTCGATGGCGCTCGCAGGCGCTTCTGCTGCTGGAGCGTCGGCTGCTTCTTCGAAGTCGGGCATTGGCTCGACGTCGACGATGCCAGGCCATGGCTTAACCATGCGGGCGAGCAACGGAAAATCTTTCTTGAGCGGGTAGCCCTCGAAATCGCCGGGCAGGTACATGTTGCGGAGGTCAGGATGGTTGTTGAAACCAATGCCGAACATCTCGTGGCATTCGCGTTCATGCCAGTTGGCACCGGCGAAGAGCTGGCTCCAGGAATCGACCACCTGGTTGTCATCGGCGACGTCGGCCTTGATGGTCAAGCCCACGTGGCGATCGATGTCGGTCAGACGAGCGAACACCTGCATGCGGGTCTCGCCGCCGGTGTAGCCCTGCTTGATCGTCATGTCGATCTTTTTTGGCTCATCGTCAGGATCATCCTGACTGTTACCGAACGGGGACGGCATCCAGTCGATTGCGGACAAGAAGCAAAAGTATGTGAACCCGGCAGCCTTGAGCGCCTGGCCCGTAGCGAGCCAGCTCTCGGCGCTGACCCGGACCCAGAGATCGTCATTCGGCTTGAGCAGCGTGTCGATCAACGCTTCACCGATGTCGTTGCGCAGCGTGTCGACAATGCCTTCGCGGAGACCGTCGCCCGGCAGTGCGGCGGGCGCCGTGTCTCCTTGCGGGGTTTGGGTGTCGTCACTCAATTGGGCCACCGCCAACCACGATTGGTTCTGGGTGCGCAGACGCAATCTCAGCCATGGGCTCGTCGGAGATGCTGTGCGTGTCGCTGATCAGCTCGCCGTCACGGTCGACTTCACCAGCTTCCATCGCACGGGTGCGCTGGAGCGTGGTGAACTCGTCGCCGCGCCACTTGGCAGCCATGTCTTCGTTCTTGATGCGTTGCTGAAGAAGCACAATGCCCTCGAGCAGCGCTTCTGGTCGCGGCGGGCAGCCGGGAACATACACATCAATCGGGATGATCTGATCGACACCCTTGGTCACGGAATAGCTGTCCCAGTACGGACCGCCACAGTTGGCGCACGAACCCATCGAAATCGCGTACTTCGGCTCGGGCATCTGCTCCCAGAGGCGCTTGACAGCTGGGGCCATCTTGTCGGTCACGGTGCCCGACACGCAGACAAAATCGGCCTGTCGAGGTGATGCGGGCAGCGGGATGACGCCGAGACGCATGACGTCATAACGCGGCGACCCGAAGGCCGCACCCATTTCGATGGCGCAGCAGGCAAGCCCCCACTGGTACACCCAGAGCGAATACGAGCGGCTCAGGTTGAAAAGCTTAGTAAGTGGTGCCGGGAGACGGCCCTTGTCAACGAGACCCATGTCAGATCGTCTTTCTCTGCGTGTTCGGGCGAGTGTGGCAGTTCGTGAGGATCAAACCCATCGAAGGAGTCCTCGCTTCCAGGCATAGACGAGCCCGTCGAGCAGGAGCACGATGAACACGAGCATGGCAATGAGCCCGAACGTGCCGTACCGCTCGCTCGATGCAGCCCACGGGAACAGGAAAACGGCTTCAACATCGAAGATCACGAAGAGCAGTGCGAACACGTAGTAGCGAATCTGGCTCTGCGACCAGCCCATACCAACCGGATCGACACCCGATTCGTAGGCAATGCCCTTGTCGTAGTTGGGCTTGGACGGGCGAATGGCCGCGGCGAGGCCAAGCAGCAACCCGCCAATGGCGAGCGCTGCGATTCCGAACCAGACAACGTTGAGGTAATCGCGAAGAAAGTGCGACATGCGGGCCCGAAGATATCAGGGCATGTGAATCCCTTCCCAACCTCAGCGCCAGGTATTCCCGCCATTCGTCACGTTGTTTTTTGTTGAGGTCTCTGAAGCAGGCCGAAAAGTCGCCCCTACGGCCGGCTCACGAAGTCGTCGACGAGGTCGTTGACGAGGTGGTTGACGAGGTCGTTGCGGTCCATCAGAATTTTTTTCGGGAGTGATCAGGCGGTGAAGTCAGGGGCGACTCAAGGGCTACTGCGACTCCAGGGCGATGCGTTTCTTGCTGGCAGCCCACGAACAGATTGGACAGGCGGTGAGATCGTGGCGTTTCGCCGGGCAGTGTTCGCGGCCAAAGTAGATGATCTGGAGGTGACGACGATCCCAAGTGTCTTCGGCGAAAACGGCCTTCAGGTCCCGCTCGGTCTTTTCGACATTCTTCCCGTTGCTCAGCCCCCACCGATCAGCCAGGCGATGGATATGCGTGTCGACGGGGAACGCCGGAAAACCGAATGCACCCGCCATGACGACGCCGGCTGTCTTGTGGCCGACGCCAGCGAGCCCTTCCAAGAAATCCCATTCGGGGATCAATTCGCCACCGGCATCCAGGATCTGGTGCGCCATCGTTGACAAGTTTCGCGACTTGGTCGGCGCGAGCCCAACCTGCTTGATGAACTCGAAAATCTCATCGGGCGAAAGTCGTGCCATTTTTTCTGGCGTGTCGGCCACGTCGAACAGTGCTGGGGTGACCTCGTTGACCTTCTTATCCGTGGTCTGTGCGGAGAGCGCGACCGCGACGAGCATGGTGTACGGATTCCGGTGATCGAGTGGCACCGGTGGGTTGGGATACAGATCGTCGAGCATGTCGCCGATTCGGTCTGCCTTGTCCTGACGCTTCATCGTCTCGAACCTACTGGGCCGCTCCGTTGGGAAGGGCCCAAGTCTTGCGCTCAGTGCACCTGGAAGCGGCCCGAGAGTCGTTCTGCTGCGTCGAAAACCAACTGCTGGATTCGCTCGTCGTCACCTTCGGCAGGGAATCGGTAGCTCGGGGCGTTGACGAACAGTGCGCCTTCGTATTGCCCGGATGCGCCACGAAACGGGACGTCGATCGCGGTGATTCCCTCATCAAGATCATCAAACGACCAGAGCCCGCCGTCGACCAGGATCTGGGCAATGCGACAGCGAAGCTCGTCGACATCGGTCGGGGTCCGGTCATCCACTCGTTCGAGCGGCTGGGCGAGATAGCTCTCGATTTCGCTAGCAGGCAGATGCGCGAGCAGCGTGACGCCCGCAGGCACCGAGTGCATGGGGGCGTAGAAACCGGTGCGATCGATCACCTGCACCGCCTCGTCGGATTGCTCGACGTTGTCGGCCCAGTAGACATTACGGCCAGATCGCACGACGAAGCCGGTTGCTTCGCCGGTTGCTTCGGCGAGTTCGAGAAGGAACGGCCGGACAACGGCAGCCATGTTCGCGTCGTTGTTCGCTGCATCACCGAGCGCTGCCAGGCCTGCTCCGAGTTCGTATTCTGTGCTGTGCGGCCGCTGTTGAACTGCGCCTTCAGCTTCGAGCGCCGACAGCAGCCGCGACACCGTCGACTTGGGAAGGTCGACCCGGTCGGCAATGTCAGTGACCCCTGCCGGGCCCAGCGAAAGTTCGCGTAGTACCGCGAACGCCCGCTCAATTGATTGCACGCCTGCCATGTCATTCCTCCGAGGACAGGTGTAGCACCATAAATAGCCGTCTCAAACACTGCGCAGCTTCCTGTCGCCATCATTGCAGTGCGGCGCCGACGTCAGTACCATCACGCGCACGCCTGTCCCAGAGGGGTCTGGCGTAGCGTTCCACAATGCGGTACAGTTCCACATTGCGGAATACCGGTAACGGGGTCCTCCCGTTCCGCCCACCCTCTGGAGATTGACAATGAGCGATGACATCGGCGCAACAAGTGATGATGAAGCGATTGACCTCGCGCTGCTGAGCGATGAAGACCTCACGCTGCAAATGCATGACGATCTCTACGACGGCATGAAAGAAGAAATCCACGAAGGGACGATGATCCTGCTTGACCGCGGGTGGGCGCCTGACCGTGTGCTGAACGAGGCGCTCGTCGAAGGCATGCGCATCGTCGGCATCGATTTCCGCGATGGCATCCTCTTTGTTCCCGAGGTCCTGCTTGCCGCCAATGCGATGAAGGCCGGCATGGCAATTCTGCGGCCGCTCCTCGCCGAGACCGGGGCCGAATCAGTCGGCAAGGTCGTGATAGGCACCGTCAAAGGCGACATCCACGACATCGGCAAGAACCTCGTCGCGATGATGCTCGAAGGTGCCGGCTTTGAAGTGATCGACCTCGGGATAAACACCGACGTCGACGAGTTCATTGCTGCGCTCGACGAGCACAAGCCCGACATTTTGGGCATGTCAGCGCTCCTCACCACCACCATGCCGTACATGAAGGTCGTCATCGACACGCTCATTGAGAAGGGCCGCCGCCATGACCAGATCATCCTTGTCGGCGGCGCACCGCTGAACGAGGAGTTCGGCGACGCAATCGGCGCCGACGCCTACTGCCGTGACGCAGCGGTGGCGTCCGAGCAGGCAAAAACACTCGTGACCGAGCGACGTGGCAATCCCGAGCCTGCTGGCCCGTCGGTCCGCGTCTGACATGCAGCCCCGCGTGCTGGTCATCGCCTGCGGGGCGTTGGCCCGCGAGTTGCTGGCCATCACCGAGCTCAATGGTTTGACCAACGTGACCGTCGAGTGTCTTCCGGCGTCGCTGCACAACCACCCGAAAGAAATCCCCGAACTCGTTCGCGCCCGCATCCGCCGAGCAAGGGACCAGGTTGGTCACACTGTGTCTGGCACAGTGTGTCCAACAGCGCCGAGCACCGTGGGTTTTAACGACAACGCCCTGCTCGACAACGGCACGCGACATGCCTCGGGCCAATTCGACGAGATCCTCATCGGGTACGCCGATTGCGGCACCGGCGGCCTGCTGGAAAAAGTGTGTCTCGAAGAGGGTGTCGAGATGCTGGCCGGCGCTCACTGCTACCAATTTTTTGCCACCCATGACCGTTTCGAACAACTGCAGGATCATGCTCTCGGCAGCTTTTACCTCACCGATTTCCTTGCTCGGAACTGGGAGCGGTTGATCTGGGAGGGCATGGGAATTGCCAAGCATCCGGAGCTGCGCGACATGTACTTCGGCAACTACACACGGTGCGTGTACCTCGAACAGAGCAGCGATCCGAAGGCGTTGGCAGCTGCACACGAGTGTGCCGACCGGCTCGGCCTCGAGCTTTTCATTGAACCAACGGGCTACGGCGAGCTTGAAACCGCCGTCGTCGAGTTCACAACGAAAGTGACGCCGACATGAGGAGAACACCGGCATGACTCCTGAACCCGACGACACAGAACCCAGCAGCGCTGCAACCGGCGACCATCTAGACCAAGGCGAAATGCGTGAGCGGCAGACCGCCCGACGATCGAGCCGCCGACGATCTGGCGCACCATCGGTCAACACGATCTACTGGCGCGACATCCCTGCGCAGCTCACCGCCCGCAGCGGCGATGAATCCAGCAAAGTGTTAATGCACGCCCGGTTTCAGCATGCCATCGACCGGGCAGCAGCCGTTGCCGATCTGACCGAGACCGATGACTACGTCGCGGAATGGCGGACCGAATCGACACCGCTGACCGGCGGCGATATCAACGCCCAGCTCGACCAACTCTGTGCCGACATCGAAGGCCAATACTCACGAGATCGCCTCGAGGCCATCGTTGCCAACGGCGGCCTCGACGTCCCAATCACATCCGACTAGCCCTGCCACGCCACCATCACGCCACCATCACGCCACCAGTCTGACCTTGGCGTGACATGAACCCGATGCACCAGCAACGAACAGAATCGACAGCACCATGACCGAGACCATCATCAGCTCCGCTACGAGGGAAGTCGTCATCGGCTTCAATCGTCCGTTCGTCATGATCGGCGAGCGCATCAACCCGACGGGCCGCAAGCTGCTCGCCGCCGAGATGAAAGTGGGCAACTTCGATCGGGTGGCCTCCGATGCCCTCGCGCAGGTCGCTGCTGGCGCACAGATGCTCGACATCAATGCTGGCATCCCACTGGCCGACGAGCCTGCGCTCCTCGCCCAGGCCATTCAGTTGGTCCAGTCGATCACCGACGTGCCGCTGTCGATCGACTCCTCGATTGTCGCTTCGCTGAGCGGCGCGCCATCAACAAAGGCAAGCCGCTCATCAACAAGTCCCCGGCGAAGACGAGCAGATGGAACGAGTGCTTCCACTGGTCAAAAAATACGGCGCGGCAGTCGTCGCGATCTCCAACGACGAGACCGGAATTTCCGAAGACCCCGATGTCCGCTTTGAAGTCGCACGCAAGATCGTTCGCCGCGCCGCCGACTACGGGATTCCCTCGTCCGACGTCATCGTCGATCCTCTGGTGATGCCGATCGGCGCCCTGGGTCAGGCTGGCCAGCAAGTATTCAAGCTGCTCCGCCGCCTCCAGACCGAGCTCAAAGTGAACACCACATGCGGCGCGTCGAACGTGAGCTTCGGGCTTCCTGAGCGCAACGCGATCACCGGCACGTTCCTCGCCATGGCGATCTCCAACGGTATGACGTCGGCAATCATGAGCCCGCTGCACGACGAAGTGAAGAAGGCCGTCAAAGCCGCCGACGTGCTCGCTGGCCATGACCAAGACTGCGGCGCATGGATCGCCACATACCGCGAGGGTGGAGGCCAGGCCGCCGGCGACGCAGCCGGTGGCGCCCCGAAGCGTCGTGGTGGCCGTAGCGCCCGCGTGGCAGGCTGACGGAGGAATTCGTGTGGCTGGCAACATGACGTACAAGGTCGAATTCGCACCGTCAGGGTTGTCAGTGACGGTCAGTGAAGGCATCACCGTGCTCGATGCTGCACGTCTTGCCGGGGCCGACCTCGATTCGACATGCGGTGGACGCGGACTCTGTGGCCGTTGCCAGATCGTGCCCACGAACACCGACGCGCTGACCGGTTGGGCCTCGACCGAAGAGGAATACAAGGGCCGCCGGCCAATCCCCGATGGTCAGCGTCTCGGATGCGCGGCACAAGTTTGCGGCAACCTCAAAGTTGAGATCCCCGCAGCGAGCCAGGTCCACAAACAGGTCGTCCGGAAGTCCGTCGACGTGGGCAGCATCGAGATCGACCCGCTCATCCGCCTGCACTACATCGAGTTGGAGAAGGCCGAACTCGGCTCTGATCTGCGCGGGCTGACCGAACAGATCGCCGAACGGCTGTCGATGACCTATGGCGTGACGATGTCGCGCCTCGCAACTCACGTCCTTGCGCTGATTGCACCGGCAGCCAAACGTGGCAACAACACGATCACCGTCGCTGTCCGGCATGGTCACGAGGTCTGCGCCATTTATCCGGGCTACGTCGACCTGGCATTCGGCATCGCCGTCGACGTCGGCTCGACCACCATTGCTGGCCACCTCGTTGATCTGTCGACCGGCGAGATCCGCGCGACCAACGGTGTGATGAACCCGCAGATTCGGTTCGGCGACGACCTGATGTCGCGCGTGTCGTACGTGATGATGAACCCAGGCGGCGAGGTTGAGCTCACTCGGTCAGTGCGGACTGCACTCGACGAAATGGTCGGCGCGCTCGTCGCTGAGGCCGGAATTGACCGCGACGTGGTGCTCGACATGACGATCGTTGGCAACCCGATCATGCACCACGTCATCCTCGGCATCGATCCGACGCCGCTTGGCCAAGCCCCGTTCCTTCTGGCAACCGACAGCGCCGTGGTCACATTGGCCGTCGACCTCGACATCGACGCCCGGTTCTGCGAGGTCTACTTCCTCCCCTGCATCGCCGGCCATGTCGGCGCCGATACCGCTGGCGCAATTCTCGCCGAAGGCCCACACCGCAGCGACGCCCTCCAACTTTTGGTCGACGTCGGCACAAACGCTGAGATCGTGTTCGGCAACTCGGCTCATGTACTGGCTGCTTCGTCCCCCACCGGCCCGGCCTTCGAAGGCGCCCAGATCTCTGCCGGAATGCGCGCCACGGCAGGCGCCATCGAACGGGTCCGCATCGACCGCGACACGCTCGAACCGAAAGTTAAGGTGATCGGCTCCGACCTCTGGTCAGATGACCCTGGCTTCGAAGCCGAGACCCGGTCGCTCGACATCTCCGGCATCTGCGGATCCGGAATCATTGAAGTGATGGGCGAGTTGTATCTTTCGGGACTCATCGACGTCGACGGCACCGTACGTTCCGACGGGCCGGCCAAGACGTCGCGCATCTTCGCCCACGGACGCACGTTCTCGTATCGGCTGTTCGGTGTTGCCGATGAACCGGCTGCAAACATCAACGTCACCCAAGACGACGTGCGAGCCATTCAGCTCGCGAAAGCCGCATTGCGCGCTGGTATCGATCTGCTGTGCGAACACGCTGGCAAAATCGATCCGAACGGCATCGGCTCGGTTCGGCTCGCCGGAGCCTTCGGTGCCCATATCGATCCGCTGTACGCCAAGGTGATTGGCCTCGTCCCTGACGTGCCGGTCGCGAAGGTTGCATCCGTTGGCAACGCTGCCGGAGCCGGCGCTGTTCGAGCCTTGGTATCGGCCAGCCAACGCGCCGAGATCGAAGAGACAGTGCGACGAGTGCACAAGATCGAGACCGCGACCGAGCCCCGGTTCCAGGATCTGTTCGTCAACGCCATGGGATTCCCCCACACGACCGAGCCAACGCCGAACCTCGCAACCGAAACCATGCTCCCAGTTGCCCAGCTAAAGCCCGAAGGGGCTGGCGCCAGACAGCGCACTGGCAGACGGCGTCGACCCGCCTGAAATCGTGGCGGCGGCTGATCAGGTTGCTAACTCGAGGCGTTGCCGATGGCTTCTCGCCAAGACTGATTCGGTCCGCTTATTCTCACCCACCCCTCGTGCGTTCTGTATGATGGAACCGTTCCGCATTGTGGAACCCCCTCATTGGGGACGGGCGACGAACGGGGTGAGTAATGAGTGACGAACGACGTGGGCGTCGGACGGGTGGCCGCGCTGGGCGTGCGGCCAGCCGGGCATCGACCGCAGCCCCAATCCCGTCATATCTGAAACGTCAGATCAGGCCGTACGAGTTGGTCACCGACGAACAGTTGGAGATCATCGAGCACAACGCCGACACCATCCTTGAAACCGTCGGAATCGAATTCCGCAACTACCCGAGCGCCCTCGAAATGTGGCGCGCGGTAGGCGCCGATGTCGAAGGCGAACGAGTTCGCTTTCCGCGCGGGCTGTGCCGCAAGCTTGTGCAAGATAGCGCTCCGCGCCAGTACACGCAGCACGCACGCAATCCGGAACGCAACGTCGAAATCGGCGGCAACAACACGGTCTTCGCACCGAACTACGGCTCGCCTTTCGTCTATGACCAGGACGACGGCCGTCGGTACGCAACGATCGCCGATTTCCAGAACATCGTGAAGCTCACGTACATGTCGCCGAACCTGCATCACTCGGGCGGCACGGTGTGCGAGCCCGTTGACGTACCCGTCAACAAGCGTCACCTCGACATGGTGTACGCCCACCTCAAGTACAGCGACAAAGCCTTCATGGGCTCGGTCACCGCTGGCGAGCGGGCGGCCGACTCGGTCGAGATGGCACGCATCGCATTCGGCGGCGACCTGCAAGATCGCACCGTCATGTCGTCGCTCATCAACGCATCGTCCCCACTCGTCTGGGACGACACAATGCTGGCTGCGGCCGAGACCTATGCGGCTGCCAACCAGGCGTGCATCATCTCTCCGTTCATCCTCGCTGGCGCAATGGCACCGACCACCTCGGCCGGCGTCGCCGCACAAACACTCGCCGAAGCATTGGCCGGCATGGCTTTCTGCCAGCTCGTACGCCCAGGCGCCCCGGTGATCTTCGGGTCGTTCGCATCGTCGATGTCGATGGCCACTGGCGCACCGACGTTCGGCACGCCCGAACCGGCGATCGTCCTCTACACCGTTGCTGCACTTGCTCGCCGACTTGGCGTCCCGTTCCGCTCGGGCGGCTCACTGACCGCCTCCAAGCTGCCTGATGCTCAAGCCGCGTACGAGTCGGCTTCGACGATCATTCCGACCGTGATGGCGGGCGTCAACTTCGTTCTCCACGCGGCTGGCTGGATGGAAGGCGGCCTTGCCGTCGGCTACGAGAAGTTCATGATGGATGCCGACCAACTCGGCATGATGATGACGCTCGCCAAGGGCCTTGATATGAGCGAGAATGGCCAAGCCATGGAACAGCTCACCGTGCACACGCCCGGCGACCACTTTCTCGGAACAGCACACACTTTCGCCAACTTCGAAACCGCGTTCTATCGATCGACAATGGCCGACAACTCGAGCTACGAGCAGTGGCTCGAAGACGGTTCGACGACCACTGCCGACCGTGCCAACACCGCGTGGAAAGAGTCGCTGGCCTCTTACGAAGCACCGCCGCTCGACGATGCGATCGACGCTGAGCTGCTCGACTTCATCGGCCGCCGCAAGTCTGAAATGCCCGACGGCATCGGCTGACTTCGGCCCGCTGAGCCGCGTGGGCCACACTGGCGCGATGAGTGCAGCAACAGAGGGTTCCGCAACCGTCGATGTGAACGGGTCGGCCAGTGACGTTTTCGCCTACCTGACTGATCTCGACCGCCTTCCCGGCCTCAGCCCGGAGAACGTCCGCTGCGAGTTCCTCGAGGGTTCAACCGAGGTCGCCGTCGGCTCAACCTTCCGTGGCCACAACAAGGCCCGCGACTACGAATGGCACGCCGATTGCCTCGTCACCGAGTTCGAACCGGCCAAGGCATTTGCCTACTCGGTGCCGCCGAAGTTCGAACATGCCACCGTCTGGCGCTACGACATCACGCCGACCGGCGATGCCACGTGCACCGTGACCGAGTCGTTCGAAGCACCATTGCTCGAACTCCCCAAGATCTATCCGGGAAAGATCGAAGGTCGCCGGGACAACCTTGAAGAGGCATGCCAGACCACCATGAACAACCTGCGCAGAGCCTTCGAATAGTTGCGAAAGGGGCCTGACCCCAAACGTAACTATTTTGGCTTGAGCGCGATCGTCAGACAGCCCAAGCCGAGTGCGCCATAGAGCAGCGCCCCGAACACCATTGGCGTCACCGTGGTATCGATCTGGGCGTCGACGATGGCGGCAAGCGCCGCACCGACACCGAGTTGCGCGACCCCGAGAATCGCGGCTGCTGTACCGGCCTTGTCAGCTGCTCAGCGCCGACACGCTCATCGGCGCCATGGTGCCTGCCCTCGCGTTGGCAATCAATGCCCAGCCGAACCAGAACCAGACCGACGGAACTCCGTCTGCAAGCAGCGTGCCGACCAGCCCGACGACGCTCACCACGACGAACACCGTGGCTGCGCTGATGACCATCTTCTCGGCGCCATATTTCAGAATGAGTCGACGGTTAAAAAGCAACGCCAGCGCCATGCCGATGCCTGATGCTCCGAAGAACAACGTGAACTGCGAGTCGCGGTCGTAAACGTTGTCGAGCACCACCTGCGCGCTTCCAAGCCACACGAAGAATGCGCCACCGAAGAATGCCTGGGCGATGAGAATCCACAACGTCACGCGAGTGGCCATGACTGCACCGAAGGCCTCGCTGATCCGCGCCAGTTTGATTGGACGCCGCAGTTCGGGCGCCAAGGTTTCACCGAACCTGATGGCCCAAACGAGCGCTATTCCTGCAAGCACGAGGCCAGCCGAGAAAACCATCCGCCAGTCACCGACGAGCAAAATCGCTTCACCGACGAACGGCATGAAGATCGGTCCAAGCAAGAAGATGGCGCTGAAGGTGCTCACGACGCGGGCCATCTGATCTCCAGCGAACAGGTCGCGAGCGATCGCCATGCGCATCACGGTCGGCGACGATGCGCCGAGGCCCCACACGAATCGAGCAGCCAGGAGTAGTTCGAAGTTGGGTGACAGGGCGCTGCAGATCGCACCGACCGCGTACACCGCGACACCCGTAATAAGCACGGGTCGCCGACCGAACCGATCGGCCAGGATGCCGTAGAACAGCTGCCCGACCGCCATGCCAGCGAAATAAACGGTGCCAGTTACCGCCGGGCTCATTCCCCGCTCGTCGAGGTCGAATGCTTCAGCGAGCTGGTCGAATGCAGGCAGCGCTGCGTCGATCCCAAAGGCCATCAAGACGCCGATGAACGCGAGGAACGCGATGGCCGATCGTTCCGTTCTCTGGCGCCCGACATCGTTCACTGCCGCACCATAGCGACGCAGCGGTCGTTTGACCGGCGGGGTTCGGGAGGGAGAATTTGCCGGCGCACGACTACGGTGCGGCAATGGCAAACAACGACATCGTGATGTTGGAAGGTGGGCCGTTGATCGACCCGGCAGCCCTCGAAAATGCACTCGGCTGGGCTCTGAAGCCCGAAGGCCTCTGCAAGGACGACACCTGCGTCATCGTTCACGATCGCGCTGCGTTGATGAGCGGGGACCGCGTTGACGTCACCGCCGTGGCGTCTCTGATCGACCGACCTGCGGCGCACGACGCCACATCCGACCTCGTGGCCATCGGCGCCCCACGCGATTTACGTCGCGCCGCTATCAACGACATGCGGGCTCCCGACTTCACGTTGCCCGACCTCGACGGCCTGCCGATGAACTTCTCCGACCATCGCTCCAAAAAGCGACTGCTCGTTGCGTTCTCGTCGTGGTGAGGCTGTCTCCTCGATCTGCCAGGTTGGCAGGCACTCCAAGAAGAACTCGCTGATCACAACTTCCAAGTGATCGCTGTCGCCGTCGATGAAGACGTCGAGACCATCCGTGGTGCCGCTGACGGCATCACCTATCCCATCCTGATCGACGCCGATCATGTGGTCACAGAGCTCTACGCGATCTCGAACGTGCCGACGGTGCTGATGATCGACGAGGACGACAACATCGTCCAGCCGAACTGGAGCGCCTACGCAAGCGACACGTTCCGCGAGCTCACCGGCATCAACTCCGAGACTCAGATGGACCACATCCGCGCATGGGCCAAGGTCGGCACACTCCGGATGTCGCCCGAGGACGCAAAAGGTGCGGTCCACGACCTGAGCTCAGAGGAAGAACAGGCGCGATTGTTCTTCCGCATCGCCACCCGCCTCCGCAACGACGGCGATGCCGAGGGTGCCGAACGGAACTTTGTCACGGCAATCGATCTCGCGCCTCACGACTGGACTGTGCAGCGTGCGGCCCAGCCGTTACGTGGCATCAACCCGTTCGGCGACGCATTCATGGAGCTGTACACCGCCTTCAACGAAGCCGGACGGCCGTTCCATGGGGTCACCGGCCACTGAACTCCGTTCGGGTTTCACCTCGGGGATAGCGAGATAGTCGCTACGGTGAGCTCATGGCCGAGACGTTCCACCTGGGGCTCAATGCCTCCGACATCAATGGTGCAACTCTGGCGATAGTGCCGGGCGACCCCAATCGGGTCGAGCGCATCGCTCAACTCCTTGATGATTCGCGGCCACTGGCAGCCCATCGCGAGTTCACATCGTGGATTGGAAAGCTCGACGGTAATTCAGTCGTGGTCTGCTCGACCGGCATTGGCGGACCGTCGACGTCGATCGCTGTCGAAGAACTCGCACAGCTTGGGGTGACCACCTTTCTGCGGGTCGGCACCACCGGCGGAATCCAGCCAAACGTCAACCCAGGCGACGTGATCATCACCACCGGAGCCGTTCGGCTGGATGGGGCAAGTTTGCACTTCGCACCGATGGAGTTCCCTGCCGTTGCCGACTTTGAGTGCACGACAGCCCTCGTCACTGCTGCGCGCGACGCCGGATCTCAGACCCACGTGGGCATCACGGCATCGAGCGACACGTTTTATCCAGGCCAAGAACGCTACGACACAACAACTGGCCGTGTGGTCGAACGATTCCGTGGGTCGCTCGACGAGTGGCAGTCGATGGGCGTACTCAACTACGAGATGGAATCGGCAACCCTGTTGACGATGTGCGCATCGTCAGGCTGGCGCGCCGGCTGCGTTGCGGGTGTACTCGTCAACCGCACACAACAGGAAACTCCGGACGCCGCAACAATCGCTGCGACAGAGTCGAATGCAGTTGCCATCGTGGTGGCGGCGGCCCGCCAGCTCGCAGGCTGATCAGAGATCGTTCGCGGCGATGAAGGCTCGGTAGACCCCGAGTAGCGACTGCTTTTGCACGTCCGTCAACGCCTCATCGGTCTGGATTGCCGACTCGGTCGAAACCGCACCGCCCTCGTGACGGTCACGGCCAAGGAAACGCAGCAGCTTGTCAGCCGGCACGTTCAACGCCGACGACAGGCCGTTGACGACTCGGACCGACGGTTCGTGGAGCCCTCGCTCGAGCTGGCTGAGATACGCATCAGAGAGGTCTGCAAGTTTGGCGAGCTCACGTTGGCTCAACTCCGCGAGTCGACGTTGACTGCGGATGAAGTCGCCGAGCGCTCCGGCGCCCCATTTCTGGTCGTCAGCTGCGTCGTTCGACTTCGAACTCATTCAGTGATCCTGCCTGACATGGGTTGAAAAGTGACGACGCCCCGCCGAATATTCGGCGGGGCGGCGGTCGTGTTCGTACAGCGCTACTGCACCATCACCCCTGGGGGATGGAGTGCTGTGCGGGGCGCTGAGCGGATCACTTCGTGGCGTCAGCTGCCGGCTTCTTGGCTGCCGGCTTCTTGGCTGCCGGCTTCTTGGCTGCCGGCTTCTTGGCTGCCGGCTTCTTGGCTGCTGGCTTCTTGGCTGCTGGCTTGGCCTCTTCGATCTTGAGCATCTCGATGACGCGCCCGTGTAGGTCACGGTTCATGTCAGCGGCACGTTCAACGAAGGAGATGTAACGCTTGCCGGCCTCGGCAGCGGTCGGGAACTCGGCGAGCTCGAAGCGGCCTGCAAACGGCAGCTCCACCATGGCGGGAACTTCGACGACCTTGGTGATGGCGTCGACAGTCTTCACTGCGAAGTCGACAGCCCTACGGTTGGCATCGATGACGGCATCAAGGACCTTGTCGTTGGTGCTTGTGTAGTTGGCGGTTGCCGTTTCGAGCTGACCGTTGATCTTGGTGATGATTTGGTTGCGCATTAAATGCTCCAGTGTGTTGAGAGTTTTGGCGGGGTCGTGATCTCGGAGCCGGCTGGCGTGCCTGCTCTGCTGTTGTATTGCGTAGTTTATCACGCATTTCGTAAAATGCTGGAGATTTGCAAGAACTACTTCGCCTGACCCGCAGAGTAGATTCACACGCTGTGCCGACTGCTCCGACCGCGATGAGCAACATCACCATTCTCGACGGCGGGATGGGCAAGTTCCTGCGACGGATCGGCGCACCGTTCCGACAGCCCGAGTGGTCTGCTTTGGCGCTGATCGAGAGCCCCGACCACGTGGTCGATGCCCACACGCAGTTCATCGATGCCGGAGCGCAGGTGATCATCACCAACAACTACGCCGTCGTTCCGTACCACCTTGGCGATGACCGCTTCGCTGCTAATGGCGCCGACCTCATCGAGCTGTCAGGACGGCTTGCACGCCAAGCCGCCGACACCGCCGGGGTGGTGCTCGTCGGCGGTTCGATGCCGCCGCTATTCGGCTCGTACGAACCGGACTTGTTCGACGCCGACCGGGCCCCCGAGATCTATGCACTTATCGTCCGGCAGCTCGATCGGTACGTCGATGTCTGGATCGCAGAAACGCTCAGCCTGGTCGCCGAACTCGACGTGATCGTCGCAGCGATCCGCGAGCACGGGTCGGGGCAGCCAATCTGGGCATCGTTCTCGCTGCCCGACGCCTACGACGGGCCGATCGCGCTTCGCTCGGGCGACACCATCGACGACATCATCGATGTCGTCACCGAGCACGCCGATGTGGTCGATGCCGTGATGTTCAATTGCGCACTGCCGGAGCAGATGACACCAGCCATCATCGAGCTTGCGGAGAAGGCCGCCGCGTCCGAACTCGACGTCCGGATCGGCGGCTACGCCAACGGCTTCCCTGATGCCCGCCATCCCGAATACGCCGCCAACAACACGATCTTCGATCGTCGACCAGATCTTGACGCCGCTAGCTACGCAGAGATCGTGGCAACCTGGGTCGATGCCGGAGTAACGATCATCGGTGGGTGCTGCGACATGTACCCCGAAGACATCGCGGAGCTATCAGCCCGATTTGGCTGACCCTGTTCGGAGCTACTTGATGAGCGCGACGACCTTGCCGTAGGTCTTGCGGTCAGCGAGGTCCTGCAGGGCCTGCGCCGCCTGGTCGAATGCATACGGCGGGTAGAGCGGCGGATCGATCGTGCCCTCTGAAGCCATCGCAAGCAGCTTGGTCATCTGTTGCTCAAGCGCCTCGGGGAAGCGCGCCAACGCTGCCCCCCAGTGGACTCCGACCACGGAGTAACTCTTGAGGAGCGCGTGGTTCGTTTTAAACTCGGGGATGCCGGCGACGAACCCGATCACCAGAAGTCGACCATCCCAGCCCATGCATCGGCGGACCTGCTGGAAGGTGTCGCCACCAACCGGGTCGTAAGCCACATCGACACCGCCGCCGCTCGCCTCACGAACGGCGTCGACCCAGTCGGGGTTTTCCTGGTGGTCGATCACCACGTCGGCACCGACGTCTTTGAGTACCTGCACCTTGGTTGCGCCACCGGCGATTGCGATGGTCTTGGCACCCATGGCCTTGGCCAACTGGATTGCCGCCGTACCGGTGCCCCCGGCTGCGCCCGTAATCAACACGGACTCGCCAGCTTGCAGCTTGGCTCGATCCTCGAGTGCATAGAGCGTGGTGCAGTAGTTGATCGGAATCGCTGCTGCCGTTGCTGCCGATACGCCATCGGGCACCGGGAACAACCCGGCTGCCGGATGCACGGTCTGTTCCGCAAGGCCACCGCCTCCGAGGTACGCGACACGCTGGCCGACTTCGACGCTCGTGACGCCTTGGCCGAGCGCTGCGACGGTGCCACACGACTCGCCACCCGGGACATGACCGGGGTGCGACTTCACCTGGTACATCCCCCGACACGACAAGACGTCGGGGAAAGCGAGGCCGACAGCCTCTTGATTGATGAGTACCTGGCCAGGGCCAGGTACGGATGCGGCCTCATCGAGAAGTTCGAGTTGGTCGAGTGGGTCACCGTGGGCTTTGAGTCGCCAAATCTTCATGTTGGTGACAGTACGCGATCGCTCCGCCGAGCATTCAGCCGCGGCGAAAGGAAAACCGATGCGCTGCTCAGTTGCCGGCAACCCGGCGGTCGTGACCGGCCCAATGCGGTTCGCGGAGCACCTTGCGCTGGATCTTGCCGACCGGGCTCTTCGGCAACGGTTCGGCCCGCAGCTCGATGTGCGTTGGCTTCTTGTACGAGCCGAGTCGATCGACGCAGAGCGATCGGATCTCGTCGATGATCCTGGGGTCATCGACCGCGATTCCGGCCGCCACTGCGCACACCGCCATCGGCGTCTCGCCCCACTTGTCGTCAGGCACCGAGAACACCGCCACTTCGACGACGTCGGGATGGTCGGCAATGGCGTTCTCAAGTTCGGCTGGCCAGATGTTGAAGCCGCCCGAGATGATCATGTCGTCCTTGCGGTCGAGCACGTAGAGGTAACCGTTCGCATCGAGTCGCCCGATATCGCCAGTCAGCACGAACCCGTCAGGGGTGATGCGTTCAGCGGTCGCCTCGGCATTATCCCAGAACTCCAGCATCTGGCCATCACATTTCACGGCGATCTCCCCTTCGGCACCGATCGGCAACTGCCGCATGTTGTCGTCGGGATCGCGAATCTGTAAGTAGGCGAACGGCAATGCCCGACCGGTCGAGCGGAGCGGCTCAGAACCCTCGACCTCAGAAAACCACTCTTCGGGGCCCATCATGCAGACCGGAACCGCCTCGGTCTGGCCGAAGCCTTGGTACAGCACCATGCCGAATACGTCGCGCGCAAGTAACGCTGTCTCGTCGGCGATCGGTGCGCCCCCAATCTGAATCACTTTGAGTGCGGACCAGTCGCGCCTGCGCGCTGTCTCGTCGCGGGCGAGTGCGTTCAGCATTGCGGGCACGGCAAACATGTAGCCGACCCGCTCACGCTCCATCACCTCGATCGTCTCCGACGGATCGAAGTGATCAAGCAGCACGTTTGCGCCTCCGCTCAGCCATGTCGGCGTGTACAGATAGCCCGAGCCGTGAGAGATCGGCCCGACGTGGAGGCACCGTTCGCCAGCGATCATCGGCGGGAAGTTGTAGAACCAGTCGCGCCCGGTAGCGAGCCACGAACGATGGGTGTAGGCAACGCCTTTCGGATTGCCTGTGGTACCGCCCGTGTGGCGGATGATGTACCAGTCATTCGGGTCAATCGGCACGTTCGGGTCGACATCGTCGTGCCCGCCAAGCCACTGCTCGTAGCCCGAATCGCGGACGATGACGTGTTCGACGTCGGGAAGGTCGGCACGGATTGCATCGATCTCGTGCGCGTAGTGCTCAGCAACGATGACCGCACGACAGCCCGTGTGATCGAGCATGTGGATGTGTGCCTCAGCTGAGTTGCGGGCGTAGAGCGGCACACGTACGAGGCCAGCAATGGTCGCGCCGGCGAAGAGATCTTGCGCCTCAATGCTGTTGTCTTCGAGGACACCAATTCGGTCGCCGGGAACGAGGCCGAGGGCGAGCAATGCGTTCGCAAGCCTCGTGCCGCGGGTCCACGCCTCGGCAAATGTCAACTGGCGATCACCATGGATCACCGCTATCCGGTTCGCGTTCAGTGTTGCAGCTTGTGCCATGAGTCCCCGGACGTCCATCCCCACAGTCTGATCTGTCGACCAACGCGACGACGACCTGGCCGGTCAGTATCGGCGGTGCGGATCGTCCCACGCACCTGCGGCGTGCTTGCATGGGGCCATGGCGAGCGCACCACCGACACCGGCTGACCCGAGACCCCACCTGGTCGACTATTGCATCGACGGATCAGCGTGCACCGCTTGCGGCCACGTTGCCGCTCGGAGGCACGATCGCTGCGAGCGATGCCTCGGTTCGACCACGCCGAAGTCGTTCGGGCCCAGCGGCACAGTCTGGTCATCGACCACCGTGCACCTTCGCATCGGCGACATCGCTCCCCCATTCGTTCTCGCCTACGTCGACATCGACTGCGGGCCACGCGTGCTGGCACGTATTGTTGACGCGATCGAAGTCCCCGCAGGGGGCGTCGTGCGAATCGTTGGGAATGACCACGGCGATCTACTCGTCGAAGCGGTGGCATCATGACCGACCGCCGAGTAGGCATCGCCGGCGTTGGCACCTCACAGTTCGGGCGCTTCGCCGATCGACGCGTCGAGGAACTGGCGTGGGAAGCAATTATTGAGGCGATCGACGACAGCGGTTTCGCACCGTCTGAGATTGACGCTGCGTTTGTTGGCTCGGTCTTCGGCCCTCCTGGCCTCGCCAACCGGGTGCTGGCCGGCGCAGGGCTCGGTGGAATTCCGACGTTCAAAATCGAGGCGGCCTGCGCAAGCGGAACAGTGGCGCTGCACGAAGCACAGCAGGCGGTTGCCTCGGGGCGCTACGAGCGGGTCATCGCCGTCGGCGTCGAACAGTTGTCGACCCAGTTCGCGGGGCCCATCGTGCCCGAACTGAGCGACCCCGAGGGCCGAGCAGGCTTGGCGATGCCCGCGCTCTACGCGCTACAAGCAAGTCGCTACCTGCAGGAGTTCAACGTCGATCCGGCACTTCTCGCCGAGGTCGCCGTCAAGAACAAGGCGCACGGTGCGCTCAACCCGCGGGCCCACCTCTCAGGAACTCCGCCGACCACCGCCGAGGTGTTGGAGAGCCGACCAATCGCTGGGCCGTTAACCCTTCTGCAGTGTTGCCCAATGTCTGATGGAGCGGGCGCTGCGGTGATCACAGCGTTCAATCCGGATTCCGAGCTCCATGCGAGCCGGCACGTCGAGATCCTGACCAGCCAGTTCTCGTCCGGCCCGCTCTGGACGTCGAGCGACACCGAGCCATGGGGCTTCCAAACGGTGGCCCGAACTGCAGCTCGGGCATTCGCCGAGGCAGGGTTAGCGGTCGAGGACGTCGACGTGTTCGAGGTGCACGACGCGTTCACCATCGGCGAGATCCTCACACTCGAAGCAATCGGTGTCGCGCCTCGGGGCGAAGGCGCTGCACTCGCTCCGTCGGGCCACACGCGCTTGGGTGGGCCGCAACCGGTCAATCCCAGCGGCGGGCTGTTGTCGCGCGGGCACCCGCTCGGCTCGACCGGGTTGGCGCAAACCGCCGAATTGGTGTGGCAATTGCGTAGCGAGGCTGGCGAACGCCAAGTCAACGGCGCACGGATCGCGCTGCTCGAAACAATGGGCGGTGGTGCTGCCGGTGTCGATGCCAACGCATGCGTCATCGCGTTACTGCGCGGACCCGGCTCGTGAACGCGCCAACCAGCGACGTCGATCTCCTCGCACCGGACGCAATCGCTGATCCGCACGCCATTTTCGCTGCACTGCGCGAGATGGGCCCGATCGTGTGGCTCACTCGACATCGTGCGTGGATGTTCACCACCCACGAGGCGGTCAGGCTCGGTTTCCACGACCAACGGCTCTCGAGTGATCGGCTGACACCACTTGAGGGCCGGCTCGACGACGCCTCACGCGCCGCAATGGGCCAGACCTTCGACCTGCTGCGCGGCTGGATGGTGTTCCACGACGAACCCGAACACGCCCGATTGCGGGAGCCGCTCCGTCGAACATTCACGCCGTCCCGTGTCACCGACCTCCGGCCACGTATCGAAGAGATCGTCGACGAGCTACTCGATGACCTCGCAGACATCGACGAACCCGACCTCGTCCGCGACTTCGCGTTTCCTCTACCGGCAATCGTGATTGCCGAGCTCCTCGGCGTACCCGCAGAGGACCGCGATGACTTCAAGCACTGGAGCGACCAACTCGCCGCCATCGTGTTTGGCTCGGCCAACCGAACAGCTGGCATCGAGCGGGCTGCGGCAGGCAGTGCCAAGTTCGTCGACTACTTCACCGGCCTGGTCGATCGATATACCAGCGAGCCCACCAACAACCTGATCTCGGCGCTCATTGCGGTCACGAGCGACGACCCCGATGCCGGCCTGGCCCCGACCGAGTTGGTCGGGGCGCTCACGTTATTGTTGTTCGGCGGCCACGAAACGACCACCAACCTGATCTCGAACTCGATGCACTCACTGCTCCAGCACCCTGCCCAACAGCGGCTGTTGCGATCACGGCCAGAGCAACTCAGCGGAGCGCTCGAAGAACTGCACCGCTTCGACGGCTCGACAATGTGGTGCTGCGCAAGGCCCACGAGCGCGACGGCATCGCGCTGGAAGCAGGCCAGACCGTGTTTCTGGGCGTGCTCGGCGCCAACCGCGATCCGGTCGTGTTTGAGGACCCCAACGATCTGCACCTCGACCGCTCGAACGCCCGATCACATCTGGGCTACGGATACGGCGGCCACTTCTGCCTCGGCGCGGCGATCGCTCGGCTGGAAACCGAGGTTGCAGTCGGCCGCCTGATCGATCGATTCCCCAAGCTGGCGCTCCTCGACGACGCACCGGTCAGGTGGGGCGAGGTCCTCCTCGGCCGTGGCCCAACTGCGCTCGCCGTCAGCACCTCACCCTGGCGTCCGGCCAGCAAGGTCAGTAACTAGCGCCGAGGCCGGCGCGTGCGTCGGTCTGGATGCCGTAGGGTGGGATCGGATAGCGAAGACCGTTACGTGACAGCGCCTCCATCCCGTCAATCGCCTGCACGAGTTGATGCGGCTGCAGCGCCATCAACATCTCATCGTCCTGCACGCCTCCGTACCGACGTTCGGCGTAGCACGGGATCGACAGGCTCGGCTCGCCTGTCGACAAGGCGCGACCCCACGAGTCAGCGCACGACGACTCGCCCACGCACCCCCATTCGAGTTTCTTGTACCCCGACCACTGGAGGCCGTTAATGAGCAGAATCATCTGGCCAGGCGTCGCATAGATCATGCAGATGTCTGGCGGATCGAGACGGCCCGTGCTCAGAGGCGACACCGCCATGGCCTCGTACTGGCCAATGGGAACAACATGCATCGCAGCCTGGTGCGCTGCAGAATCTTCGATTGTCTCGAACCACACGCCGGCCATGTGCTTGCCCGAGTACCACTCGTCATCCTGAGCGCCAAGCCCGAGGACGGCCTGGCACTGAGCACCCACCAAGTCGGCACCAGTAATGCCGACAGTCCAGTTGAGACGCGATGCCATCGACACGATTTGGTCGGCGGTGTGGATGTCTTTCGGTCGTCGAATCTTCGGGACCGCTTCCATCTCGAATGCGGTCTCGAACATCTTCATGCCGATCGGCGTCGTGCGGATACGCAGCACCTTGTCGAGCCGGGCCAACGTGGTCGGCCAGTCGAGATCACCAGGCACTCCCTTGCGGATATGGACAGCTTGCTCGCTACTGGTGTCGGTCATTCGGTACTCCCAAAGTGGTCGGGTCGGTGTGTGGACAATGTGCTGGCGATCCGGTCGATCACCCCGTCGAGAATCTCTGACGACGTCGCCACGTTGATCCGTGCGTGTCCCCGGCCGCCCGTTCCGAACTTCGCTCCACTCGACAGCGCCACCTGCGCGTGTTTGAGCAGCCATTCAGACGGGTCGTCGCCGATGTCGTAAGCGGAGAAGTCAAGCCATCCGAGGTACGTCGCTTGCGGAATCTGGAAACCGACATCTGCAAGGTCGGCAGCAAGTCGGGTAGCGAGCTGGTTGCGGCGCACTTCGATGGTGCGGCGCGCCGCCCACAGCCAGTCGTCGCAGGCCGTCCATGCAGCGATCGTCCCGGTGATCCCGAGCGTGCTCGGCGACCCGTGGAGGTGTCCCGGCATCGTTTCCAGGGTTGCCGTGAGTGGCGCGTGGTCGATGTGGGCAACGGCGGTGCGTAGGCCAGCGAGATTAAAGGTCTTGCTCGCTGAGCCGAGGGTGACCAGGCGACCGACGAACCGCTCGTCGGTGGCGCCCAACGGAATGAATCCTGGCTGATGGGTCAGATCGCCCCAGATCTCGTCGGTGATCACGAGCAGGTCGTGTCGCTCGGCAACATCGGCTACGGCTGCAATTTCATCGTCATCGAAGATGCGGCCCGTCGGGTTGTGCGGGTTGCAAAACAGGATGATCTTCGTCGTGTCGTCGATTGCTGCTTCGAATCGTTCGACGTCAAGCTTCCAGCCGTCGGTGATCAGCGGCACCTCGATCCGTCGGCGGCCGCTGTTCGCAATCGCATCGAGGAACGGGTAATAGATCGGCGTGAACACGACAACACCGTCACCAGGATCGGTCGTGTTCCAGAGTGCGGTTTCCAAGGCGTGCAAGGCGCTCGTGAATGGGTGGATCTGTTCGATGTTGGGAGCCCACCCGTGTCGACGTTCCTGCCAATCGGCGTACGCCGGAGCGAGGTCGACAGCAAACGGCCCATACCCGAGGTCGCCACGTTCGGTGTGGGCACGGATGGCCGTGATGACCGGTGCCGGCGGGTCGAAGTCCATGTCGGCGACCCACGCCGCGAGCACATCAGGACCGTGCTTCGACCACTTGACTCCGACTCGCCCGCGTGCCCGTTCCTCGCTCACCGTGAGCAGCTCGTCGGGTGTGCCCATGTTCGAACGGTAGTCAGTCGAACCCGACGCCCGATCAGCGAGGCGTCGCGACAGTCACACGCTCCACGACGAACTCGGAACGAAACGGAGCCGATTTCACCGCATACCGTCCCGAGAATCTGGTGGCCGGGTCCAGCCAAGCGGTACGAGGGTCAGGCCGGGCGAATCGGGTTCTTGTACGTGTCGAGGTACACGATCTCGGCCACATCGTCGCGCTTGGCCGGCTTGAAATCGGTGCCCTTCGTATAGGCAACGGGTAGCAGCCCGGCCTGCGTCATGTGGTCGGGGATCCCGAGGATCTCGGCGGCTTCCTGTTCCTTGCCGAGGTGCAACGTGGTGAGGCAACTGCCGAGGCCACGACTGCGCAGTGCAAGCTGGAAGCTCCACATGGCCGGCATGATCGAACCCATCAGACCAGCAGCGGCGTTGGCGCTGTTGTCGGTCAGGCGACCGATGATCAGCGGGATCACGAGCACCGGCACTTCGCCGAGCTTCTGTGCCAGGAAGTTCGCCGAATCGATCACTCGACCCTGCTGAGTGCCCGTGTCAGCCTGATCGGCCGCCGCTGCGAGGTACTCGCCGCCGGCGTCGCGGTACAGCTTCGCGAGTGCTTCCTTTTTCTCAGCATCGCGGATGACCATCCAGCGCCAGCCCTGCTGGTTGGAACCAGTTGGGGCCTGCACCGCAAGCTGGAGGCACTCGAGAAGCACATCGTCGGGCACTTCCCGATCGAAGTCGAGGCGTTTACGCACTGCACGCGTTGTCGAAAGGAGTGCATCAGTTTGATCAAGATCGAAGTCCATACCGCCCATGTTCGCCGAAGTCGGTGGAGTCAGATGTCATCGGCGGCGCAGCACTGGATCGTGGTGGGCGTCGCTCCACCGTGTCTCGCCGAAGCGAACCGGGCATGCTGGTGACGTGACGACTCCGATCTCGATCCTTGACCTTGCGTTCATCGGTGCTGACGAAACGGCTGCCGACGCGTTCCGGACGAGCGTGTCGATCGCGCAGCGCGCCGAACAGCGTGGATACGAGCGCATCTGGTACGCCGAGCATCACAACATGGCGTCGATTGCGTCATCAGCGACCAGCGTGCTCATCGCCCACGTTGCTGCGCACACGTCGTCGATCCGTCTCGGTTCGGGTGGCATTATGTTGCCCAACCATTCGCCACTTGCGATCGCCGAGCAGTTCGGCACACTCGCCACGTTGCACCCCGAGCGAATCGACCTTGGGCTCGGTCGGGCGCCCGGCAGCGATCAGAACACAATGCGCGCCATGCGCACCGACCCTCGTGCGTCTGACCGATTCCCCGACGACATCCGCGAGCTACAGGGCTACCTGGGCGCTGCGTCGATCGTTCCCGGCGTCATTGCCGTACCGGGTGCCGGCACCAACGTGCCGCTCTACATCCTCGGGTCGTCACTCTTTGGCGCACGCCTGGCCGCGAGGTTTGGGCTGCCATATGCCTTCGCTTCACACTTTGCTCCGACGCATTTGGTCGATGCAATCGCGACGTATCGCAACGAGTTCCAACCGTCCGAGCAGCTGAGCGAGCCCCATGCCATGGCCGGCATCAACGTCATCGCATCGGAAACTGAAGACGATGCCGAACGACAACGAGTCGATGTGAGCCGCCGACGGATCGCCCGTTTCGTCACCCCGAGCCGCGAGCTCAGTCCTGCCGAGGCCGACGATCTCCTCTCGTCACCGCAGGGCCAACAGATCGCCCAGATGATGCACTACACCGCTGCCGGCACGGCCGAAACGGTGCATCGGTACCTCGAGAACTTCGCCGAAGCTGTCGGCGTCGACGAGTTGATGACCGTGCACCCGTCACCGACGATCAATGAGCGTCTCCGCTCCATTGATCTGCTCGCAGACGCCCGAGACGCAGTTTCTGTCGCTGTCTGACGCTGTCGGGCTCACAAGCTGTCTCATTTGTGTGAACAATTGCGGCGTCGGTTTCCGCAACCGCTCACAGAAATCGCCGAAGGTCCGACACCATTGCGGTACCGGGTCCTCAGCTGGGCAGACTGGGGGAAGGAGCAGAGTGGTGGCGGGAGCCTTTGCCGCGTCAGTCGGTGTCGGTGTCGGTGTCGGTGTCGGAGCTGGCTGATTCTTTAACCATCTGTGCTCGCACTTCGTCCATATCAAGCGCCTTGACCTGACCGATCAGGTCGTCGAGTGCGTGGCCGGGCAGCGCACCCGGCTGCGAAAAGACCTGGATGCCGTCACGGAAAATCATGAGCGTCGGGATCGAACGAATCTCAAGAGCGCCAGCAATTTCGTGCTCGGCCTCGGTGTCGATTTTCGCGAAGGTAATTTCGGGGTCCTTTTCGGACGCCGCTTCGAACGTCGGTCCAAAGGACTTGCAGGGGCCGCACCATTCGGCCCAAAAATCAACGAGCACGATGCCGTCGGCTGTGACGGTCTGCTGAAACTGGTCACTGGTGAGATCGATTGTTGCCATGAGCTGTTCTCCTTGTTCGGGGGCACCAACTTCAACCAACCGGGCAAGGCACCTATTCCATCGACGCCTCGTGGCAGAGTAATCAATGGAATACAGAAGACGCGATGGAGGCGGGGTCAGCAGGCCAAGCACTTCGCGTCATTAAAGATCAAGCAGCGAGGCACCTGGTGGCGCCATGGGCGCGAACCGTTCTACCCGGAGCGTGCGCGCCGGGCGCCCATAGTGGTAGCCCTGCACAACTCGGATTCCGACCATCGCGACCGCGCGAGCCATCTCATCGTTTTCGACACCCTCTGCGACGAGGCGGAGCCCGAGTCGATTGGCCAGCGCGACGACTGAGTCGACAAACGGGTCGTCGCGGCGCTGCCTGATCATGCGGGCGACAAACCGACGTTCGATTTTGAGCTCGTCGACGTCGAAGAGGTCGAGCCGAGCCAAGGACGATGCCGCCTGTCCAAAATCGTCCAATGAAAGCGACACCCCAGTCGAACGGATTCGCTGCGCCGCTGGGACGGCGCCGTCTGTGCAGGCGTCGGCGGCATACTCGACCACCTCGAGCGTGAGTCGCCGTGGGTCAAACCCCGTCGTTGCGAGGAGGAACTCGACTTCTGCTCCGAAGTCCCTGCTTCGAATGTCGCGCAACGAGACGTTGACCGAGAGCCGAATGTGACCAGGCCACGAGATCGCCGCCTCAATTGAACGCCGCAGCATTGCCACCGAGAATTCATGCTGCTTACCAGCCAGCCTGACGTGCTCGAGCAGTTCCGCTGCGCCCACCACTCCGAGGCGGGGATGATCCCACCGAGCCAACGCTTCGCCACCAACAACTTCGCCGGTCAGAATGTCGATCTGCGGCTGGAACCATGGCCGAATGTGCCCCGACTCGATCGCGTCCACAAGCCCCTGCATGAGCATGATGCGCCGCTCCGTATGCGGGTTGTCTTCAGGTCGGTACCACGTGGGGCCGGCACCCTCTCGCTTGGCGCGATACATGGCAATGTCGGCGTAACGCAGCAAAAGACGGGGAGGCGCGGCATACGTGTGCGCCAGACCAATCGACGCCCGGACCGCGAGAGAAACGCCGTGCACCCAGGTTGTTGGTTGCATGCAGCGGTCGATTGCTTCGGCAAACTCGTCCGCCCGAGCAACAGGTCCGGGAACGACGGCGGCGAACTCGTCACCGCCGAGGCGCACAACGAGAACTTCGTCGTCGATCCCGGCAAGCCGACGCGCCACCTCACGCAAGACGTGATCACCGACGTCGTGACCGAGGCTGTCGTTGATCTCTTTGAAGTGGTCAATGTCGAGCAGCAACAGCGCAACTGGCCGCGCCGTGTCGCCGCGGCCATCGAGAACGGCACGCAGAACACGCCGGTTCGGAAGCCCCGTGAGCGCGTCGTGGTCTGCCTCATACTGCGCTGCAGTCGCTACTTCTTCGGCATGGAGCAATGCGCCGCTGCGGTTCAACACAATATGACCAACGATAAACAACCCGGCGCCGATCACCATTGGTCCCGTATCCAAGCCGAAGATCAGCGCCGGCGCCACGAAGGTGAACATCGTGATCACGGCGAGGCCGCGAAGCCAACTTTGCGGAACGTACGGACTGTTCGATGCGAGCGACCCGATGGCCACGATTGCAATTCCGAGGTAACCCGACGGAGCAACAAGAACGACGACGAGCATGAGGAGATGCTCGACGAATAGATAGCTCCCGAGTTCCTCGGTCACCGAGGCCTTCCGGCGCCGCACGACGACGGTGGCGATCAACTGAACGGCTGCGATCAGAAATGCCAGGGGGACCCGGTATGGCCCGAAGGGCAGCAGGATGACGAGCGCACAAATAGCGACCGTCAGCCCGACTCGCTGACTCAGAGGATCGGGGCGCCGCCACGGAACCGGCACCTTGTATGGCCCGCTCGAAAGTGCCGCCATCCCATCGGAGGCCATGGATGACGACGCCACAATCAGCTCTTCGGTAGATTCTGAAAAATCTGAAGACAAAGCCGTTGGTACATACGAATCTCAGAAACTGTACAGCGTGCGCCATTTGTTGTTGCACGCCGGGGCCTGGCTCACCCGAAGGTCACGCCGCGCTCGATCAGCCCTGTTCGATAGCGGGAAGCACTTCGAAAAGGTCGCCGATCACTGCGTAGTCGGCTTTGACGACCATGTTGGCTGCGGGGTCGATGTTGATGGCGAGAATCTTCTTCGCCGCCTTCGCTCCCAAACATCCTGGATCGCTCCGCTGATGCCGCAGGCGATATAGAGCTGCGGCGCAATGCGAGTACCCGTTTGGCCGACCTGATCGCTGTGCGGACGCCAACCGTTGTTCGTCACCGCACGGCTACATCCGACAACGCCGCCGAGGCGTGCTGCCAGCGCTTCGAGCACGTTGAAACCTTCAGCCGAACCGACGCCGCGGCCTCCACCGATCACGACAGGCGCGGTTGCCAACGTCAGGCCCTCCGACAAGACGACGCGATCTTGGATCACCGAACGGCTGACCCACTCGGGCAACTCCACGACGTGTTCGGTGATTGTCGCCGTCGCTCCGGCTGCGACTTCTTCGGCTTCAACGGCATGGTGTGCGACCGAGACGATCGGGAGACGCGACGCGAGCCGCGCCTCCTCGTTGAGCGAGCCCCCCCACTGCACCCGGGTCAACTCCCACACGTGGTCAGTCTTGACCGACACACAGTTGGCAACAAACGGAAGGTCGAGCTCAGCAGCAGCCTGCGCGAGCACCTCGTTACCGCGGTCGGTTCCAGATGCCACGATGCCACTGGGGGACAGCCGCGCAGCGAGCAACGCCACGACCATGCCGTATGCCTCGGGACCGTAGTCGCCAACGGAGTGGCCAGCGATCGACGCGTGATGCGCAACAGCTGCGCCATGCGCCGAACAGATGTCGGCAAGTCCGACAGCGTCCGCTCCAATCAACAACGCTTCAACCGGCTCGCCGAGTTGCTCGGCTATCGATCGAGCGAAGGCAAAGGCCTCGAGTGACGCGTCGGCGAGCGTGCCCCGGTCATGTTCGACGACGACGAGCACACTCATGCCCCCACCTCCTGCTTGGTGCTTCCTTGCGACCAGAGGCCGAGTTCCTTCAGCAGTTCGATAACTGCGGGGGCAGCAGCGGCACCTTCGCCGAGAATGATCGTTTCCGACACTTGCTCCTCGGGACGGTTGAGGCGCACCATGGTCTGACCGCCGGGGGCTGCCTCCGACGCACCGACGTCGACGGCAAGCTTTTTGGAAGCGAGACGGCCGCGCATCGTTGGGTAGCGCGGCCAGGTGATGCCTTCCTTCACTCCGATCGCGCACGGCATCGCAAGCTTGTAGACCTCCATGCCAGAGTCAGTCTCGCGCTGCGCTTCGAGCACCGTGTCAGCCCCATCGATGCCAGCAGAGATGTTGACGCCTTTGATTGCATTGACCATCGGCCGGCCGAGCGCCTGAGCGACGCGAATCCCGACTTGGAAGCCACCCGTGTCGGCCGACTCGTTGCCGAAGATCATGACGTCGAATCCACCCTCGGCCGCTTCGATTGCACGGATGGCGTCGGTCATTGCCGATGCTGTTCGCTGCGGATCCCAGCCCTGCGTTCCGACGTCGACCAGCGTGGCCTTGTTGATGCCAATCGAGGCGGCCCAACGGCACTGCTCGTCGGCTGCTGCAACACCGAGTGTCAGCACGTGCGACTCGCCGCCGTGCACCTCGACCAGCTGCACGGCCAGCTCAAGCCCGCATTCTTCGTGCGGGCTCATGGTGTGGCCAAGATTGGTGGCATCGACGGACTGGCCGTCATCGGTGATGTTGATCTTGGCGCCAGGTGCAGGTACCCGCTTCACGCAAACAAGGACTCTCATGGTGTTCCTGATCCTCGGCCCTTCAGTCGTGTGTTTTCGGGGTCGAACGGGCCGTCGGTGCCGACGACGGTTACCGGGAAGTACTCGTTCATGTACATGACTTGAATCTTCGTGCCAGCCGTCGCCATTTCCCGCGGGAGGTAGCCCATCAGCACCATCTTGGCAATCGATGGGGCGTAGCCAGCGGTGGTCACGCGTGAGACTCGCTGGTGGCTATCCATGATCGTGTTGCCATCGAGGTCACACAACGGCTCGTTGCCACCTTGCATCCAACGAGTACGGCCCTGCGAGTCGGTCTGGTCGTCGACGGTCATCGTGCACATCAACACTTCCGGGTCACCGGCTTCGCGAGCAGCGAGATAGGCGTCCTTGCCGATGAAGTCGCCGACTTGACCTTGGGGCGGGCGAGGCCGGCTTCGAGCGGGTTGTACTCGCTTTCGAGCTCGGCGCCCTGTAGGCGGTAGCCCTTCTCAATGCGGCCTGACGTGCCGTATACCCCGCCGCCGGTGGCGCGGATGCCGAGGTCGGCACCTGCCTCCATGAGTGCGTCCCACAGCATCGGCGCCTTGTCCCATGCAACGTAGATCTCCCAGCCGGTGTCGCCGACGTAGGAGATACGGAACAGCGTGGCGTTGACCTCTTCGCCACCGAGGTTCAGCTTCACTTCGACGAGCGATCCGTACGACGAGCCCTCGTGTGAGAGGTCGGCATCGGTCAGCTTTGTGAGCGTGGCCGGAGCGTTCGGGCCCCAGAGGCCGAGTGTCGACACTTCGAGCGTGCGGTCGGTCAACGTGACCGAACCGTCCTTCGGCATGTACTTCTTCATCCACGACAGGTCGCGCCCGCCATCAAACACGCCGGTGACGACGACAACGACGTCTTCTGCGGTCCGGTGCATGGTGAGGTCGGAATGGAACCCACCGTCAGGGGTGAGCCATGGGGTGTACGTCGCGCGGCCAACGGGGCCGATCTTGTTCACGCAGAGGTAGTCGGCGAACTCAACAGCACCGGGACCAGAGATCTCAAACTCCTGAAATGCCGACAGGTCAATCAGGCCGACGTTGTCACGCATGTTGAGGTGCTCGCCGACCGTGATCGGGCTCCACCAGCGATTATCCCATTCGACTTCGCGTTCCGCGACGTTGTAGCGCTCGGCGAGATCGGCGTTGCTGCCGTACCACTGCGGCCGTTCCCACGTACGGGCCTGGAAGAAGAAGGCGTCAAGCACTTCTTGGCGTTCGAACAGCGGCGACACCTGCAGGTTGCGGCGGTTCTCCCACTGCTCGGCGGGATGCACAATGCCGTAGGTCTTGTTGAAGTGTTCTTCGGCGCGGCTCCAGATGTGCTCGTCGTTGCGCTCGTGGTCGTAGAAGCGGGCGATGTCGGCGCCGTGGGCGTCGATCACTCGCGGGTAGCCATAGGTCATCCACTCGGCGACGACCTGGGCCATGCCCGGGCCTTCCTTGACCCAGACGGCGGCTGCCGACCAGAGGTTGCGGACTTCGGTGGTCTCGCCTAGGCACGGCATGGCGTCAGGTGTGAGCGAGAGCAGGCCGTTGATGGCGTACTTGATTTCGGCGTCACCGAGCATGTCCATCAGCTCGATTGCTTCTTCCATCTGCTGGTCGAAGTCGTCGGGCGTGAACGGCATCTCGGTCGGGCTGAGCGCTGCCTCTTCGTTCGACGGGATGTCGTCGGGGTGGTGCAGGATCGGGCGGTGAGCGTAGGAGCCGACTTCCATCGAGCCCGAGGACTGCCGCTCGTAGCAGAACGTGTCCATGTCACGAACAATCGGGTAGCTGATCTCGCTCTGCGTCTCGGCGAGGATGTCCATTGGACCGACGTCGGCCATCTGGTGGACGGCGGGCACGAGCGGGATGGTGGCGCCGGCCATGTTGGCAATACGGTTCGACCAGACGCCACAGGCGACAACGACGTACTCGGCTTCAATCCGGCCTTTGTCAGTCACCACGGCGGTGACCTTCTGGAGCCCGGTGCCGGGCTCATCCTCGGTCTCGACGTCGAGCACTTCAGTGTTGGCGAACACCTTGAGGCCGGTCTTTTCGATCGCCTCGTTGCGGAAAAGTGTGCCGGTGTCGAGGGAGTCGACGACGCTGACGCTGGGGCAACTGAAGCCACCGAGGATTACATTTTCATTGATGAACGGCACGAGCTCTTTGACCTGCGCCGGGGTCAGCAGTTCGGCCTCAACGCCCCACGCCTTCGCAGACGTCATCCGGCGCTGGAACTCGTCCATCCGCTCGGGTGTGCGGGCCACTTCGATGCCACCGGAGTCAACGCTGCGTTCGACGTCGCGGTACTGGTTGGCGCTCTGCACACCGAGCAGTGCCATCTCCTTGTTGTGATCGACCGGGAAGATGAAGTTCGATGCATGACCAGTCGAACCACCGGGGTTCGGGAGAGGGCCCTTGTCGATGAGCACCATGTCAGTCCAGCCAAGTCGGGCGAGAGTGGCCCACCAGGCAGTTGCCGACGATTCCGGCGCCAATGACGACGACCTTGGCGGTAGTGGGGAATTCTTGGTCACTCATGGAGGCGCTCGCTTCGGAAAGGCAAAGAGTTGCGAAAGGGGCCTGACCCCATACGTAACTATTCGAGGCTGACAGTGGTGATATATCAACAGAGTATGACAGGCGTGTCAAGCCCCAAGTTGCAACCCCTCTCACTCGCCGAGCGTGCATACGACGAGATTCGGCGACTGATCATCCGCCTCGACCTCGCACCCGGTGACGTCGTGCGCGAGGCCGACCTCCAAGCAACCCTCGACATGAGCCGCACCCCGATCCGTGAAGCACTCCAACGCCTCGCCCGCGACCACTTCGTCACCGTCATCCCGCGGCGCGGGATGTTCGTGAGCGCAATCGAATTCGACGAACTCGCGATGCTGTACGAGACACGAGCAACCTTGGAGCCCTATGCCGCGCGCCTCGCAACAAAGCGCGGCACCCAAGCCGACTGGGACGAGATGGCCGACGTCCTCGCCGACACAGCCCTGCCGGGCAAGACCCCCGAAGAGCTTCTCGAACTCGATCGGCAGTGCCACGAAATCATCTGGCGCGCTTCGGGCAATCGCTTTCTCACCAACACGCTCGACACGCTTTACGCGCAGAGCGACCGGCTCTGGCATATGTACCTCGCTGACGTCCACGACATGGGCCATGCCGTCGACGATCACGCCGCAATCCACGACGCACTCCAATCCGGTGACGCCGAAACGGTGGCCAACTTGATTGAAGACCATGTCAACTCCTTCGATGCACAGGTCCGCGACGCGGTCACAACCAGGCTCGCTGCGCCGCTCGCCTGACGTTCGAACTTCGGCCCAAGCAGCAAAGCCATCCAGAGGAACCAGACCCATGGTCTTCGCGGTCACCTTGATCGCCAGCTCAGAGGCGGGAGTCGCCGAGCGTGCTGCGAGACTGTTGTCATGACGGGGTTCGATTTCACAACCGACCACTGGTACGTCAACGATGTGCCCGGCGACCCAGAGCAGCGCAATGTGCGCCGCCAGGTCAACGGCGCCGGGTGGTCGCCAGTCGAACCAACTGCGACTGCCGGGCCCACGCTCATTGCCCATTCGCTCGAAGTCGCGGAGCAACTCGGCATCAACGAAGACACCGTGGCATCGGATCGATTCGCGCGAGTGTTCAGCGGCAACGAACTGATCGACGGCATGCAACCCCACGCCATGAACTATGGCGGTCACCAGTTCGGCAACTGGGCCGGCCAACTCGGCGACGGGCGCGCCATCGCGCTCGGCGAAATCGCCACCCCCGATGACGGCCATGCCGTACTGCAGCTCAAGGGGGCTGGCCCGACCCCGTACTCCCGCGGCGCCGACGGGCGGGCCGTTCTGCGCTCGTCGGTCCGCGAGTTCCTGTGCAGTGAGGCAATGCATCACCTCGGGGTGCCGACAACACGCGCCCTCAGCCTCACACTGACCGGCGACGATGTCATGCGCGACATGCTCTACGACGGCCATCCAGCCAACGAACAGGGTGCGGTTGTCTGCCGTGTCGCGCCGAGTTTCGTCCGGTTCGGCCATTTCGAACTCCCCGCGTCGCGCGGCGAGATCGACCTGCTGCGTTCGCTCGTGGAACACACGATCCGCCGCCACTTCCCGCATCTCCTCACGGCTGACGGCCCAGACAACCCGAGCGTGACTGACGAGGCCATCGTTGCCTGGTTCCAGGAAGTCTCCAACCGGACCGCCGACCTGATGGTCGACTGGATGCGCGTCGGGTTCGTCCACGGCGTCATGAACACCGACAACCTTTCAATCCTCGGGCTGACGATCGACTACGGCCCGTACGGATGGCTCGAAGACTTCGATCCGGGCTGGACTCCGAACACGACCGATGCCGGTGGCAAACGTTACCGATACGGCAATCAACCACAGATCGGCCACTGGAACGTCAGCCGCCTCGGCGGAGCGCTGCACTCACTGACTCAAGACGCCGAGTCGTTGCAGGCAATCGTCGACAGCTACTCCGAACGCTTTGCGCAAGGCTGGGACCGTGCGCTCGCCGACAAGCTGGGCCTGGTCGATGCCAATGTCGTTCGCCGTCGCGAAGTCGCCGCCGAACTGCTCGACCTGCTCCCACTCACCGAAACCGACATGACGATCTTCTTCCGCACGCTCGGCGATATCGAAGTCGATGAAGTCGACCTCACCGTAGACGACACCACGTTGATCGAGCCGCTCATCGGGTCCTACTACGCCCCAGCCGAACTGACCGGCGAACTCCTCGAGCGGACCGCCACGTGGTTCCGGTCGTACATCGAACTCAGCCGGACGACACACCAAACAGCCGACGCCCGGCGCAGCCGGATGCATGCGGTCAACCCGAAGTACGTCTTGCGGAACTACCTCGCCCAACTTGCGATCGACAAGGCCGAAGCCGGCGGCTACGACATGATTCCCGAGCTGCTCGATCTGCTGCGCCACCCGTACGACGAACAGCCAGGCCGCGAGGAATACGCAACACTCCGACCCGATTGGGCACGGACACGCGTCGGCTGCTCGATGCTGTCTTGCTCATCCTGAGCCTTTTCGAACCCCGACTCGCGACATTGAACACCCGACCTCTGATACAAACGCTCGACCAGGAGCTGCATCTTTCTCGGGCCGTCGGCGTGACAAGCTCGAACGATGACCAACGAGGGCAATCGCGACGCTGACCTCTGGGCCAACACCAGCCCGACCCCACCGACCCCACCGACCACGCCGACCCCGCCGACCCCGCCGACCCCACCGACCGCCACCCGGCGAGGTGGCGGTGGTTCTGACATACCCCCCAGCGGTCAACCACCCGCTGCTGGTCGGTCTCAATGGGGCGGGCCGGCAGCAATCGGACTCCTCGTCGGCGGCGTCATCGCAGCGATCGTTGTTCTCGTCCTCACCCGTGGCGGTGACGACTCAGTGCAGACCGTCGACGAGTCGACCACGACCGCGTTGATCGACTCGACGATTCCCGCCGAAACGACGATTGATCCGCCCACAACGGTCCTTGCGGAGCCGACCGCCCCTTCGTCTGATACGACAATCGGTCCGACAACCACCGAGGCGACAGAGACAACCACGACGCCGGCCACCACATCCGCGCCGGCCACGACCGCCACCTCGACAGGGCCAGCGCTGGCCTCTCCGGGCACCGTCCGTGTCGATGGCGTCGAGTATTCGATTGAGCGCTCCTGCTTCACGGTGCCACTCGCACCCAGCTACACCGACCTGCAGGTGTTCAGCCACCTGATCAACATCGATGGCACATCTGCGATCGTCGAGCAGTGGTTCGACGAGGGCGGCATCACCGGCGGCGCATTTTCGGTTCGCGGGTTCCCTGCCGAGACTGGCAAGTTCCTCGAACTCGATCAGGGATATGCCTTCGAAGCCCCTACGGGTTCTGGCAGCTTCAGCATCGTCGCGAATCCACCGAGCACAGGTTCAGACTGCGGCAGCGAACAGAGGATCCAGACGTTTGGCGCCAACGACAAGCCGCTGTACTTGCGAGCCCTGGTCGATGCGTGCTTCATCTCCAACAACGCGGGCGAGTCAACGGTGGTCGGCTACGGGTCTGACCTCGGCCGTGTCGAAATCACGAGCGATGCCGATGGCAACTCCTTCATGACGTATACCGACCCTGCCATCCAGCTCGACCGCGCAGCTGCCGAGATCGTCGGTGACGGCGGTTCGGTCTCGTATCGAGCCCAGCTCGCCGATGGCTCTGTGCTCGTCACCACGCAAGACAGCCTCGTACGCGACTGCACAAGCGCCGACCTTGGATAAGTCAGTCGGATAGGTCAGATCAAAGGGTCAGCTACTGACTCAGAGGAAAGCAATTCCGTGAGCCAATCGATTCGCTCACGCATGATCTCGATCCCCGTGCTCGGCGGCACGGGGCCCACTGCGGACCGGGGCCGATCGAACACCATGTGCTGCGGGTCGCCCTGGTCATAAGCAGGCCAGGTCTCGCGGCCAGGCGAATCCGGCACTCCGGTTGCTGCGAAGGCAAACCAGCGGTCACCCATCTCACGAATCGTCAGGTGCGCGTCGTCGGCAACGGGCACCAGCGGGAACGACGTATCGAAGACGTAGAAGATCTCCGCAGCGTGAAACGCACCTGCGGTCTGCTTCTTCGACGGCGGCGTCGCGGTGAAGTAGTAGCGGTACACCTGGTTGCCACTGGCCGCATGCTCGCGGGCCGCATGCTCGACGTGCACACCAAATATATGGTCGCAGCCATGGTCGGCAACCGACGACCGTTCAGCAGTCGCGAGGCCTGGATAGGCGCCCATCAAGCGGTCGACGTGGGATTGGCTCGGGTAGGAAACCGCAAACATCTCCTGCATGTCCTGCAGCGATACGGGTGGCAGATTCTCGACGCTGATGTCGCGATAGAACTCACCGCCTGCCGGATGCATGAAGTCGACGAAAAGCGTGGTTTCGTCCGAGTTGTAACCGATCATCAGCGGGACCGACGCCTGCAGCTGCGCACTGAATGCCGACATCGGCGCCATCGGCAAGATCTCGTCATCGACCGCCGGGTAAAAATGACGACCGAGCAACGGGAGCTTCTGGTAGTACTCGGTGAGCTCCTCGGGTCCCAGAGCACGCATTCGTTCGATCTGGCCTGGCTCGGAACCAACCACGGCCTTCGCAAACTCGACGCCGGCGTCTTCGGCTGGTAAGAAATCAAGCGCCGGCCGCCGAAGCTGTAACCACCGGCCGCTATCGCTCGGACTCTGCGCGATCGCACGGTGAAACAGGCCACGCGCCCGCGGGGTGGTCATCATGTTAAGAACGGCTTGGCCACCAGCCGACTCACCGAAAATCGTGACACATTCCGGATCGCCGCCGAAGCTGGCGATGTTGTCGCGCACCCATTCGAGTGCGGCAACCTGATCGAGTAAGCCGTAGTTACCAGACACCCGATCAGGTGACTCTTCGGCGAGTTCCGGGTGAGCCAGGAAGCCGAACATGCCGAGGCGGTAGTTGATTGTCACGAGCACACACCCGCGTTCGGGGAGTACGTCGCTGTTGTAATGCGGCTCGGTTCCGCTGCCGTCGGTGTGATCGCCACCGTGGATCCACACCATGACCGGCAGCTTCTCGGCGTGCGAAGGTGCATGAATATTCAGTTGTAGACAGTCTTCACTTTGCTTCAGGTTGGCGACTTTGAGGCTCGCAGCTAACGCCTTCTTGCGTGCCCGACCCAGCCCGAGCCCGTCGATAAGGGTGTTAAAGAACAACTCGAAGCCTGCTGCAAGCTGGTACGCATGCGGCCCAAACTTGGTACAGGTCAGCGTGCCACTCCATGGCTCAACTGGCTGCGGCGGCTGCCACCGGAGCGGGCCGACCGGTGGTGCCGCGAAAGGTATGCCCCGGAAGTGCAGCATCCGACCCTTGGACCCGACGGTTCCCTTGACCTTTCCGGCAAGAGTCGTTGCAGTCGTTGTCCGCGAAGTCATCCACCACCCTTGCACGTCGTGCCAATGCACGCCTCCTTCCGCGTATTCGTGAGGCCACCTCACATGACCATTGACACACCCCTCAATTATTCTGTATCGTGGAACCGTTCCACCATGCGGATTTATGCAGCGATGTAAGGCGAGCGCAGTCAGTGGTGGTCAGATCAATAGAAAGACTGCGCGGACTTCGATCCGGGCGGCGACTCGCATCCACTCAGGTCGGTGCAGAATGGACACAACATGGGTTTCCCCTCCGACCTTGATATCGCCAGCAAGGCGACGCTCAAACCGCTCACCGAGGTCGCTGCTGAGTCTGGTATTCCGCTCGAGCACCTCGAGCCCTACGGTTCCGGCGCTGCAAAGATCCAGCTCGAAGCCATCGAGAAGATGCAAGACCGACCAAAAGCGAAGTACGTCGTGGTCTCCGCGATCACACCGACGCCCCTCGGCGAGGGCAAGACCACCACAACCGTCGGCCTGGGTATGGGATTCAGCCACATTGGCAAGCGCGGCGTCATTGCCATCCGCCAGCCCTCAATGGGCCCGACGTTCGGCATCAAGGGCGGCGCTGCCGGCGGCGGCTACAGCCAGGTCGTGCCGATGGAGCTACTCAACCTGCACCTCACCGGCGACATGCACGCCGTCACCGCAGCGCACAACATGTGCTCGGCTGCCCTCGACGCCCACCTCTTCCACGGCAACGACCTCGCGCTCGACATGCACAACATCACGTGGCGCCGAGTCATCGACGTCAACGATCGTGCGTTGCGCAACGGCGTCATCGGCCTCGGCGGCCGCCTCGACGGCGTACCGCGTGAAACAGGCTTCGACATCACCGCCGCCTCCGAAGTGATGGCGACCCTGGCACTCTGCACCTCGCTGCAGGATCTGCGCGAACGACTCGGCCGTATCGTCGTCGGCTACACCAAATCCGGTACGCCCGTCACAGCCGAAGAGTTGAAGGTCGCCGGTTCAATGGCAGTCATCCTGCGTGAGGCCATCAAGCCCAACCTGATGCAGACCCTCCAAACTCTGCACACCCAGCTGGGATGGTTCTTGATCGTCAGCAATGCTCTATCGTCGCCGACCGCATCGGCATCCACATGGGCGACTACCTGATCACCGAGGCTGGCTTCGGCGCCGACATGGGCGCCGAACGCTTCTTCAACATCAAGTGCCGCGCGTCCGGCCTCAAGCCCAGCTGCGCCGTGCTCCTCGCCACGGTGCGAGGGCTCAAGGCACACTCAGGCAAGCACACGATCGTCGCCGGCAAGCCACTACCCGAAGACCTCCTCAAGGAGAACCCGGACGAAGTGCACCAGGGTGGCGACAACCTCCGCAAACAGCTCGAGAACATGCGGATCCACGGCTGCACGCCGGTCGTGGCAATCAACGTTTTCCCCGGCGACCACGACGCAGACATCAACGCGATCAAGGAAATCGCCGAGGAGTTCAACGCTCGTTCGGCAGTCTCGATGCACTTCACCGAAGGCGGCGCCGGCGCCACCGACCTGGCCCACGCTGTCGCCGAAGCCGCCGAAGAAGAGTCGAACTTCCAGGTGCTTTACCCAGACGAGATGAGCCTGCGCGACAAGATCACCACCGTTGCCCAGAAGGTGTCCTCCGCAACTGCGCCGAGTTCTCGGCCGCCGACCGTACGCCCCAAAGACAACTACGAAGCAAACGGCTTCGGCAACCTGCCGGTGTGCATCGCCAAATCTCACCTGTCGCTCTCCCACGACCCCAACCTCAAGGGTGCGCCCACCGGCTGGACTCTTCCTGTGCGCGAGGTTCGCGCCTCGGTCGGTGCTGGTTTCGTCTACCCAATCTGCGGCGACATGCGCACCATGCCAGGCCTTGGTAAAACGCCAGCGCTGCAGACCATCGACATTGACGCCGACGGCAACATCGTCGGCCTCAGCTAACAGCTCTTCAAACGAACAACGGAGGAACAACGATGTCTGCCGAAGCAAAAGAATTGCCTGCCATGGCCGCCAACCGGCGGCGCCGCGGGCTTCGACGGCCCCTCCTCCTGCCCGGGGCGTCACCGCTCCGATCGGTGATCGAAAACGCCAAGGTCGAGCTCATTCCAATGAAGAGCCTCGAGCGTGCAATCTCGGAACTCGCACCGGCGTCGCACATCTCCATGACTTGCTCGCCGGCGAAAACTATCGAGACGACCCTCGACGAAACTGCGGCACTCGTGGCAGCCGGCCACTCGGTCACGCCCCATATCTCGGCGCGCATGGTGCAAACCCACGATCATCTCAGGCAGATCCTGGATCGACTCGCCGTAATCGGCACGCGAGAGATTTTTGTCGTCGGCGGCGACGCCGACCCACCCGGCTGCTTCTTCGACGCCATCGAGTTCATCGCAGCGCTCATCGCACTCGACGAACGCGAACGCGCCCCGTCGTCGACCACATTGGCTACACGTCGTACCCTGACACTCACCCCTTCATCACCAATGAGCAGCTCCACGATGCGTTGCATGTCAAACAGAAAATGATTCTCGAATCCGGCCGGACCGCACACGTGTCGACGCAAATGTGTTTCTCGTCTGACCAGATCCGCGACTGGCTGCGACGGGAACGAGCCGCTGGTTTGACCATCCCGGTGCACCTCGGCGTTCCGGGCGTGATCGACAAGGCGAAGCTGATGACCATGGGCGTCCGCCTGGGCGTGGGTACATCGCTGCGCTACCTGTCCAAGAACAAGAAGGCCCTCGGCAAGATGATGACACAGCGCGCATTCGAACCCGATCAACTACTCAAGTCTTATCAAACGCCTCGAAGAACTTGGCATTGGCCGTCCCTCAACCTATGCCAGCATTCTGCAACCGCCTCGAGAACCGCAACCCCGCCTCAACCCCGCCTCAACCCCGCCTCAACCCCGCCTCAACCCCGCCTGATTAGTTCGGGTCGTGGTGTTCGTGGCGGCGCGACACCACGGATCGGCCGACCGTTTTGGTGGCCTTGACCGGCAGAACGACGAGGCGGATTGCCATGTTCGAGGCACGCGCCGGGAACGGCACGAACTTGGTTTGACGTTCACTCGGTAGCGCCTCCTTGAAGGCGATCCGATAGGCGACGAAAGCAAAAATCACCGAGAACGCCGCGCTCATCGTGAAGAAGAACGCGTCGTCGCCGAACCATGACATCAGTGAGGCAGCGACGAGTGGTCCGACCAGGGCACCCGAGCCGTTAATCCGCACCAATGTGCCCGCTGCACCTACCGTCTTTTCGACCGGTGTCCAGTCGAGCGTGTACGAGACCACGAGTGAGTACAGCGGGAACATCGTGCCACCGATACCGAACATGATGAGCAGCATGAGCGCGCTGTCTGGCCGAACTGTCGAAGCAATCACGGACAAGGCTGCTGCTGCGATCACGACGCCAAAGATCACGTTGCGCCGCGACACCCGGTCGGAAAGGCGACCAACCGGCCACTGGAGGACAATGGCGCCGATCGTCGGGGCGATCAGGAACGCCGCTGTGCGATGGACCGACAAGCCGCTCCTCGTGGCGTAGAGCGCCGCGAGGCCGAGCAACACACCGGCCGAAGCACCACTCATGAACGATCCAACAACGCCCGTCGGGACGTAGCCGATCAACTCTCGGATAGAGACTTTCTCAATCGGGCGACTCGGCGGCACCTTCGCTGCAGCCGCAAGCGTCACGGGGACGAGCGCCAGTGAAACAAGTACCGATGAGACAATGAACAGGCGAAAGCCATTGGGGTCAGCGACGGCAATGAGGTACTGGCCGATGCCCAGCCCGGCCATCGAGACAATCATGTAGACAGCAAGCGTTCGTCCCCGATTCGCCGGAGTCGAGAGTTCGGCTAGCCACGACTCGATCACGATGTACAGCCCGGCGAAGCAAAAGCCGAACACAAAGCGCATTGCAGTCCACGTCACCGGCAAAACCGACAGGGCGTGAATCAGGACCGCACTCGACGCCAACGACGCCAGTCCGGCGAAGACACGGATGTGACCAACGGACGCGATCATTTTCACAACAAGACTTGGCGCAATCAGGAACCCAGCGAAGTAGCCCGCCATGATCACGCCGGTGACAACGACGCTGAAGCCCTCACTGCCCGAGCGGACGCCAATCACTGCACCGTTCAGCCCGTTGCCAATCATCAGCAAGCCGAGGCCGAGAAATAGCGCCCAGAGACCAGCAGCAGAATCGCCCTCCGGCTCAGCTGCGAGGTCCTCGTACTGGGTCCGCTGATAGCCAGCGTGGCTCGACCCACCGTCGCGAGACGCGTCGATTCCACCGTTCGCCGCTGGGATCTCTGCGTCCTCAGCAGGATTGGGCTGTTCCACGATGGGCAAGCCGCAGAAATCTAGCCGCCTGGGCCCCTTCGAATTTCAAGTTGACAAGTTTGCGAGAGAGTCACCGAGCTCAGCGGTGGCGACCGCGGAGCTTGTCGAGTTGCCGCCGGTCTCGCTTGGTCGGTCGACCAGCGCCGCGATCTCGTTCGAAGATCGGCGGGGACAGCGGATCGCGTTCAGGCGGTGGCGGACTGTGATCAACGAAGCAACTGACCGCGACCGGTGCGCCGACACGCTTGGCAACAACTGTGACCACATCGACAATTCGTTCCCGCTGGTTCAGGCGCGCCTCGATTCGATCACCGACCTTGACAGCAGACGAGGGCTTCGCTGGTTTGCCATTAATCTTGATGTGCCCCGCCCGGCATGCTCCGGCGGCGTCGGAGCGCGTCTTGGTGAGTCGAACCGACCACAGCCACTGATCAACTCGCGCGCTCTCCACACCTCCATCTTGCACCACAAATTGGCCATATGTCGCGCCCGGCTCGCATGGCTACCTACTGGTCGGTAGGCTGCATGTTGTGAACGAGCAGGAAATCCTCCACGCCATCACTCCCGACGTCGAGCAGTTGCTCGAACGGCATCTGGAGACCACCAAAGAGTGGTTCCCGCATGAGTATGTGCCGTACAGCCGCGGTCGGGACCACATGGAGGGGCATCAGTGGACCCCCGCCGATGCCGATCTCGCCGGTGCGCAACTTTCTGAAGAGGTCCGCAGCGCGCTGCTCGTCAACCTCCTCACCGAAGACAACTTGCCGTATTACTTCCGGTCGGTCGAGCGGATGTTCGGTAAAGACGGCGCCTGGGGCGAATGGGCCCGCCGCTGGACTGCCGAAGAAGGTCGTCACTCGATGGCGATCTATGGCTACATCACCGTCACGCGGGCGATCGACCCAATCGAGCTGGAGCGGAGCCGAATGGTACAGGTCAGCAAGGGCGAGACGCCTGACCCCGAGACCACCCACGATGGTTTCATTTACCTTGCTTTGCAGGAACTCGCCACGCGAATCTCGCACCGCAACACCGGTGCCCAACTCGGTGACGACGTCGGCTTCAACCTGCTCAAGCGAGTGTGCAGCGACGAAAATCTGCACCAGCTTTTTTATCGCGATCTCGCAGCAGCGGCCATCAAGGCCGACCCGAACACGATGATGATCGCAATGGAAAAGCAGGTCCGTTCGTTCGCGATGCCGGGTACTGGTATTCCTGACTTCGAGCGGCATGCCAAGGCCATTGCCCGTGCCGGCATCTACGACCTACAGATCCACCACGAACAGATTCTGGCCCCCGTGGTCCTGCGCCAGTGGGACGCTGCGAACATCACAGGCCTCTCCGGCGAGGGTGCCGCAGCGCAGGAACGCTTGATGAAGCGGATGGCAACCAGCGCACGTGTTGCAAAGCGGTACGCCGAAAAGCGCGATGCCCAAATGCAACCGGCCTAACCCACAGCCGGTTGTCGCAGCTAGGCGAACGCCGTTCCCGCCACCATGGCGACAATGAGCACCATCAGCCCGAACAACACGAGGCGGCGCTTCATGTCTGAATGCTGTGATTTCATGAGTCAATTGTCGCCCGTTTCGACGAGAAGCGTCCAGACACCCTGCTGGACCCGAGCGGAGTCTGGGTTGAGAACACCCCGCCGCCTGCAACCCTGCTCGTGATGAGTCGACTGTTTCTTGCCGTCTGGCCAACGGCCAACGTTGTCGAAATGCTCACCGAGTTACCCCGCAAAGACCAGCAGGGAGTGCGCTTCGTCGCACCAGAGAACTGGCATGCCACGCTCCGCTTTCTCGGCGAGGCCGACATTGACAACGTGTGTGAAGCAATGAATCGCGCTGAACTGCCAGCGGCAGTCGCGCGAGTCGGCCCGGCCATCGACATGCTCGGAACGCATTCGGCAATGGCACCGGTCAACGGGATCGATGCACTTTCTGCCGCCGTGGTAGAGGCAACAGCCGGTATCGGCAGTCTCGATCCGCGGCCGACGTTCACCGGCCACATCACCATCGCTCGAGTCAAGCGTGGTGCCATCGTGCGCAAGGTCGTTGGCATGCTGTGCCAGGCAGAGTTTGACGTTGATGAGGTTGCCCTCGTAGAGAGCCGCCTGCACCCAGGCGGCGCTCGCTATGCAACTGTTGCTACTTGGCCCACCCGCTGACTCTGTGCTGACTCTGTGCTGACTCTGTGCTGACTCTGTGCTGACTCTTTGCTGATCCGCCCGCTGACCCGACTTGAGAACTCGACCTGCCAAGCCAGCACTACTGTCGGGACATGACCGATGGCGCTGACGACCGGCTTCCCACGCGCGTCCAGACACCCCGACTACTCCTGCGGTGTTGGCAGCACGACGAAGCCTCGATACTCGGCGACCTCGTCGAGGGCAACGTTGAGCATCTCCGACCGTGGATGCCCTGGATCAAATTTGAACCACAAACGGTCACCGAACGCGTCGCGTTGATCGAAACGTGGACTCGCCAGTGCGAGGAAGGCGGCGACGTCGTGTTCGGCACGTTCTTTGACGGCATCGCGATCGGGAGCTGTGGGCTCCACCGTCGCGTTGGCGCCGGCGCACTCGACATCGGCTACTGGATCGCTGATGACCATACGCGGCGCGGATTCGCCACAGAGATCACCTCGGCGTTGACAACCACGGCGTTCGGCGTCGCTGGCATCGAACGCGTCGAGGTCCACACCGATGAGGCCAACGAGGCAAGCGCTGGCGTTCCCGCCAAGCTTGGCTTCCACCGCGACCGAGTCATCGAAAAAGAGCCAACAGCAGTTGCGGAGTCTGGGCGGTCGGTTATCTGGACGATGGCCCAAGCCGACTGGTGCTAAGTCTCCACTACGACCAAGCGTTCCCGAACGTGTCGCGGAAGGCAAGCTGGCTCGGGGCCTGGCGTGAAATTGGGCCGTGACCCTTACCGACCGGATACCCGATCGGGACAAGGGCTGCGGTTGCCCAGCCCTCGGGAATTTTGAGGAGTTCCATCACTTCAGCCTCGCGAAGGCAGTGGAGCGTTGTCAGTGTGCAGCCCAACCCCTCGGCAACGCAGGCAAGCATCGCGTTCTGTACCGCCGGATAAATCGACCCGCCACCGACCACACTGACCCGATCGAGCTTGGCATCGGTGATCGCCATCATCTTCGGGTTGCCACAGAACAGCAACAACGCTGGCGCCTCGTCGAGGTGGTCGGCAAGGTAGTCGCCGGCCGCAGCAACGCGTTCCCACGGTGCGAGCTGTTCGGGCGGCAGGCCTTCCATCATCTTCATAAAGCCGCCAACGTATTTGGCCCACTCCGGCGCATAGATCTCTTTCATCGAGGCCTTGACCTCGGGATCAGTGATGACCACGACACGCCACGGCTGCGTGTTGCCTCCTGTCGGCGCCCAGCACGCTGCCTGGAGCACGCGCTCCAGCACGTCGTCGGGAATCGGGTCGGGCCGCAACTTACGGACAGCCCGCAGCGTGCTCATCGATGCATAGAGGCCAGCGGTTTCGGAGTCGTCAGTCACCAGCCCAGCGTGCCACAACCACAACGGCGGCAGCCGCCTGGACAACATCGCTGCGTTCTTCAGCTCGTCGATCGATGGGTCACGGTGGGTAGCCATTGTTGCTCAGGCCTCGTCCGGATCAACCTGCACAGATACGTCGCGGCTACCGGCGTCTGACTTGAGATTCGGGGCATCTCACAGAACTCTGTGACAGTCCATCGTGACTGTGGTTGTTACCGACTTCCCCGATTGATCTCGCGATAGGAGCAAAACTGGGGAAGTTCAACCCAGATGGTGCCTTCGCATTGGCGCGATCAGTCGTGCTCGACCGAGTATCGCGAGCCGAGCTGTCGGATGCATCACGTTCGATTCTGGTGAGAGCATCAGTGACGGAGCCGATCTTGCCAATCATCTGCCCGTGTGTGAGCGACACCACCATCTCGTTCACCAGGGCGGTTGGGCGGTTGGGCGGTCACGATGACGCCGGATCGGGTGGCAACTTGGACCAGTCCAGACGGATCGAGGAACTGGACTGGCAGCACCAGTGATCGCGTCCCCGGTCTCAATCGCGAGTTCGACAGGCGACCTGTTGGTGGCACGCTGCCAATGCTGTGCTGAAACGTTGGCGGGTCGACGGTCGGTATTGGTTGCTACGAGCCGTAAATCAGGTTCGGGAGTTCGGCGAGGTTGTTGACCATGTGATTGATATCGGCAGCGTTTTCCGGCAGCGGCTCGCCGGAAGGGTTGTACCAGCAGGTCGCGCAGCCAGCGTTTGCACCGCCGGCGATGTCTGAGCTCAGGCTGTCCCCGACAACCAGCACCGTCGCCGGGTCTGGATTGCCGAGCTGACCGAGCGCGACGTCGAAGAATGCTTGGCCCGGCTTGGCGTAGCCGATCTCACTCGAGACAGTGATCGATTCGAAGTAGTGCGCCAACTCGAACCGTTCGAGCCGTGGCCGCTGCACTTCGGCGTACCCATTGGTGATCATGCCCATTCGAACGCTGCCGTGGAGTGCTTGGAGTAGCTCGACGGCGCCCGGAATTAATCGTCCACTCTTGCTCAACCATCCGAGATACTCAGCTGCGAGAACGGACGGGTCGACGTCGATGTCGGTGTGCTCGATCAGGAGTCGAAAGCGTTCGTCATTGAGCGTGTCGAGCGTCAGGGTTCCAGCTTCTATCTGCTTCCAAAGCGGTTCGGCGAGGCGCTTGAAGGCCCCCAGGTAGCTCTCGGCTTCGGCGACTCCATGCGCTGCCAGTAGCCCGGGGAATGCTTCTGTTTGGGCCGAGGTGAAGTCCGAGAGCGTGTTGTCCAGGTCGAACAGGACGACCGGGTAACGGGGCGACGATGGAACTGAAGCAGTCGGCAAGTCGTTCACAATGGCAGAGTATCGAGCGAGGATCTCGAGCACGCCAACCAGCACGTCATCGGGCCCCGGCAGCTCAATCTTTGTGTAAGCCGAAGCAGTCTCGGTTGCCGCTATCGCTCACACAAAACCACAGCCCAAGAATTGCGCCCAAGAATTGCGCGCAAGGTTTAAGGATCCAATGACGGGATCAAATTGGTCTGTGGGTCGTCAGCGAGCGATGATCGAAACAGTTTGGGCCGCGTCGATCAGCCAACCAGGGAAGACCCCGACGAACAGTGTGAAGGCTGCGGCACCGAAGATCGCGACACCAGCCGAGAACGGAATCGTCACGGGTTCGGCATCGTCACCACCATCGGAATCAGCGAGCCACATGTTGACCATGATTCGCAGGTAAAGGAACGCAGCGACGACGGCAGCGACCATGGCAATGACCGCAATGACATAGCTCTCTTCTTCGACAGCGGCCTGGATGACACCAAACTTCGCAATGAAGCCGGAGGTGAGCGGCACGCCAGCCTGCGCAAGCAAGAAGACCGTGAATGCAAGTGCCAGGGTCGGACGACGCTTGGCGAGGCCCTTAAACGAGTCGAGCGACGAGTCGCCGTCTTCGTCGCCTGACGCCTTCGACACGACGGTGACGACACCGAACGAACCAATCACGAGCACTGAATAGAGCATCAGGTACAGCGCCACTGAGGCAATGCCATCGCCCGGCAGAGCTTCGCCCGCCGTGTTGCGAGCAGCCTCGACACCCACCAGCAGGAAGCCAGCGTGACTCACCGACGAGTAGGCAAGCATGCGCTTGACGTTCGTCTGCACGACGGCCAGGAATGAACCAACGACCAGCGAAAGAACTGCAAGCGCCCAGATGACCGGGCCCCAGTCATCACGGAAGAACGGCAGTGCGGTGACCAGTACACGAATCATTGCGGCGAAGGCGGCGGCTTTGCCGACTGATGCCATGAATGCAGTGACTGGCGACGGCGCCCCTTCGTAGACGTCGGGCGTCCACACGTGGAACGGAGCTGCCGCGACCTTAAAGCCAAGCCCGACGATCAACATCGCGATGCCGGCGAGCGCCAACGGGTCGGAGTTGTCGAGGTCGACACCATTGCGGAAGGCGATGACCATCTCGGTGATGTTGGTGGTGCCAGATGCTCCGTACAGGAGCGCGATGCCGTAGAGGAAGAACGCCGACGCAAAGCCGCCGAGCACGAAATACTTGATGCCGGACTCGGCCGACTTGAGCGAACGACGATTCGAGGCGGCAAGCACGTAGAGCGCAAGCGACAGCGTCTCGAGGCCGAGGAACAGCACGATGAGGTCGTTGGCCGACGCCATGACGATGCCACCAATGGCAGCAACCATGTACAGCGCGTAGATCTCGGGGCCTTCGTTTGGCGTCCCACGCAGGAACGAGTCGGTCAAGAGCGACACGAGCAGCAAACTCATACAGATCGTGATTGTCAAGAACATCGCGAACGTGTCGAAGGCGACGACACCGCCAACGAGCGTCTGCACGCCAGTGTCGGTGATGTCGTCCCACTGAACCATTGCCAACGCACCGGCGGTACCGGCGGTGAATGCAGACACGAATGCGTACAGGCCCTTGGGCCACTGCGGGGTCATTGCGCCCACGACCATGATGCCCAGGGCCCCGGCAAGTAGCGCCAGCATCGGCGACAGTGCAAACCAGTTGACCTCGGGGCCCTGGAATGCCTGGGCGGGAAGCTGTGCCGGGAAGCTGCCAGCGAACGAAGAAGCGAGCTCAGAGATCATTCGCCGGGCTCCTCTCCCTCGTCGCTTTGACTCTCGGAATCGTCGTGAGACTCATCGTCACCACTGTTATGGGACTCATCGTCTCCGCTCTCACAACCATTGCTCTCGTCACCGTGCGCTTCGGCGCCCGCGTCTGCTTCGACACCTGCTTCGGCGTGTTCGACTTCGAACGTGCCGCACTGCTGGCCAGGCTCAGGAATATTGAAGGCACTGTTGTCGGCCACATGGGTGACGAGCGCCTCGACGCTCGGCTCGATGCGATCGAGGAGCGGCTTGGGGTACACACCGGTGAAGACGATGGCGACGATGAACGGCAGGAGGACCATGGCTTCCTTTGCACGCAGTTCGGGGAACGCAGCGTTGGCTTCGTCAGGCTCGCCGTGGAAGACACGTTGGTACGCCCAGAGCAAGTACAACGCAGCGAGAATCACACCGCCCGTAGCAACCACGGTCCACCATCGCGCGGTCTGGAACGATCCGAGCAGAATCAGGTACTCACCAATGAAACCGTTCAAACCTGGCACGCCGATCGACGACAGCATCACGATCATGAAACCGGCTGCAAAGATCGGGGCGACTTGCCGGAGGTTGATCTTGCGGTGATGGCGGGTCTTGCGACGCTCGTAGATCATGCCGACGAGGAGGAAGAGCGCGCCGCGAGCGACGTACGCCTGCTGACCATTTGCAGCACCGAGCCCGAGATCGCCTGCGTCGTGAAAGCGAACGTGCCGAGAATGATGAAGCCGAGGTGCGCTACTGATGAGTAGGCAACGAGTCGCTTGAGGTCTTTCTGCATCGTCGCGGCAATGGCGCCGTAGATGATGCCGATGACAGCGAGCGTGAGCCACAGTGACCGGCTCCATACCGCTGCCTCAGGGAAAAGGTAGAGGCCGAAACGCAAGAAGCCGTACGTACCGAGCTTGAGCATGACGCCAGCCAGAACGACCGAACCAGCGGTCGGGGCCTGCGTGTGAGCGTCAGGCAACCAGGTGTGCAACGGGAAGATTGGAACCTTGACGGCGAACGCGATGGCAATCGAGAAGAACAGCCAGCGGCCAACGTTTGCGCTGAAGTTGGCGTTCTCGGCGATTTCGACCAGGTCGAATGTGAGGTAGCCGACGTCTTGGCGGGCGAGCATCGCTGTGGCGATGATTCCGACGAGCATGAAGGCCGAACCAAACATCGTGTAGAGGAAAAACTTCGTCGCCGCGTAGACGCGGTTTTCATAACCCCAGCCACCGATGAGGAAGTACATCGGCACGAGCACGATCTCGAAGAAGATGAAGAACAGGAAAAGGTCGAGCGACAGGAACGAGCCCATCACGCCGGCCTGCAGCATCAGCAACCAAGCGAGATATGGCTTCTCGTCATGGTGGGCATCGATGCCCACAATCGCCAACGGGAACAGAACGCCGGTCAACACGATGAGGAACAGCGAGATGCCGTCAACACCAAGGTGCCAGCCAATGCCCCACTGCTCAATCCAAGCGTGCTTCGATGAGAACTGGAAGCCAGCCTCGCCCTGCTCGAAGGCAAACAGCAGCCAGATCGAAAGAGCGCCTGTACCGACCGACGCCATCAGGGCAATGAGCTTGGTGATCTCGGGACGCGACTTCGCAGTCAATGCAACAGCGACCGCACCGATAAACGGCACGAGGATGAGCATGGTGAGAATCGGGAACGACACCGCAGCACCGGACGATTCCTCGGCCGCGAGCATGCCGCCAGCGGGCAGAAGAGCGAATAAACCAGACATTAAAGAATTCCTCGAATCACCACGAACCAACCGAGGAGCAAGACGACACCGATGCCGATCACCCCGGCATATTGACGCAAATAACCGGTCTGAACCTTGCGGACCTGGTTCGACGTTTCACGAACCAACGTGGCAACGCCATTGACTGCACCATCGACCACCTTGGTATCGAATTCAGCAACACCGTCAAAGCCCTTGCGACCCGGGTTGCCCATGAACCAGCTGATCATGTTGTCGTAGTTCCAGCCGTCGGCAAACAGCTTCGGCTCGATGGGCTTGGCCATCTTCTTTTGGTACACAGCAAACGCACCGGCGATACCAATCAGCGCACAGGCAACAGCGATAGCAATCAAGATCGTCTTGTTGTCATATGCCCACGTGCCCTTGATGACCGCTTCACCGATTCCACGGTCTTCGGCGCCTTCGCCGAATTCGACGATCGGGTGAAGCCAGTCGAGCAGCTTGTGCTGGGCGCCCTTTGGAATGATGCCGAGCGACGGCAGCTGAATGATGCCGCCAACCATCGAAAGGCCAGCAAGAACCACGAGCGGGATGAGCATGGTCGGGGGCGACTCATGCGGCTTGAACTCGCCGTGGGCGCCGTGCGTCTCCACCGGTGCGGGCGCTTCGGCAGACGCCGCTGCGTCGTACTTGCCTTCATCAGCGGCAGCGGACTCGAGGTGCGCTGCTTCTTCGGCGTTCGCGAGCGAGCCCCACTTCTGCTCACCGAAGAAGGTCATGACGACCTGGCGAGTCATATAGAACGCGGTAAGGATCGCTGTGACGATGCCGATCACGTAAAGGACCGGGCTCTCAGCGAGAGCGAACAGCAAGATCTCGTCCTTCGACCAGAACCCAGCAAACGGCGGCACACCGGCAATGGCAAGCCAGCCAATGATGAATGTCGATGCGGTGATCGGCATGAACTTGAACAGCTTGCCCATCTTGCGCATGTCTTGCTCGTCGTGCATGCCATGGATGACCGAGCCCGAACCGAGGAAGAGCAGAGCCTTGAAGAAAGCGTGCGTGACCATGTGGAAGATGGCTGCCACATACGCGCCGGTGCCGACCGCAAGGAACATGTAGCCGAGCTGCGACACCGTCGAGTATGCCAACACCTTCTTGATGTCGTTCTGCGCGAGGGCAATCGTGGCCGCAAACAGCGCGGTGATCGCTCCGGTGTAGGCAATAAGTGTCGGGACCCAGTCGGCAGCCGCGCCGAGAACCGGATTGATGCGGACCATCAGGAACACGCCGGCAGTGACCATCGTTGCTGCGTGGATGAGCGCCGACACGGGGGTCGGGCCGGCCATAGCGTCAGGTAGCCACACATAGAGCGGGAGCTGAGCAGACTTGCCCACAGCACCGAGGAACAACAGCGCGGCGATGCCGGTTGCAGTTGCCTGGGTCAGCGTCCCAGCAAGGGCGCTCTCGTTGATCACGGCGTAGTCAATCGAGCCGACCGCGCCGAAGGCGAGGAACATCGCGAGCATCACGCCGAAGTCACCAATGCGGTTGGTGACGAAGGCCTTCTTGCCTGCTGAAGCGTTCGCATCCTTGGTGTGCCAGAAGGAGATGAGGAAGTACGAGCACGTACCGACGCCTTCCCAACCAAGGAAGGTGACCAGCAGGTTCGAGCCGAGCACCAGCAACGTCATCGAGAGAACGAAGAGGTTGAGGTACAGGAAAAACTTGGAGAACTTCGGGTCGCCGTGCATATAGCCCACCGAATACAGGTGGATGAGCGAGCCAATACCTGTAACGAAGAGCAGCATCGTGCTGCTCAGCGGATCGACGAGGAAGGCCATGTCGATTTTCAGATCGCCCACCGGCACCCAGGAGAAGAGGGTCACGATTTCGGAGCGATCAGCAGCATCTCGCGACAGCAGGTCAAAGAAGATGCCAACGGCAGCAGCGAACGACAGCAGCACCATCGTGGTGGCGAAGTGGCCAGCTTTCGGCTCACCGAGCTTGCGGCCTCCGATGAGGATCGTCAGAAAACCGACGAGCGGGAAGAATGGCACCAGCCAAACAAGGTCAATCATGACTAGCCCTTCAATTCCGCGAGGTCGTCAGCGGTGGCGCCAGGCTTGCGTCGCAAGATCGACACGATAATGCTGAGGCCAACCACGACTTCGGCAGCCGCAACGACCATCACGAAGAACACGGCGGTCTGGCCGTTGATGTCGCCCAGCTTGATGGCGAGCGCAACAAAGGTCAGGTTGGCGGCATTGAGCATCAGCTCAATGCACATGAACATCACCAACGGGTTGCGGCGGATTAAGAGGCCGACCGCGCCGACGCTGAAGAGCATCGCCGCAAGAATGAGGTACCAGGACGGTTCGATGGCAGCAATCACTTGGACGTTCCCGACGTATTCGAGGATTTGGCATCGGCATCAGCAATTTCCTGGTTGCGCGGCCACTTGCGCGTCAGCACGACCGTGCCGGCGACGGCGACGATCAGCAAGACCGACGTGAGTTCGAACGCGAAAATGTGGTCCCCGTAGAGGTTCTCGGCCAACTGCTTGATGTTGCTGTCGCTGTCACCAGTGACCGTGGCAATGTCGAGGCCGTCACCAAGGGCATCGGGGAGCACCGTGGCACTGTCAGCCTTGACAATTGCAGCCGTGAGGAGCGCCACGAGCCCGAGGCCCATGATCGCAGCGAGCGGACGCTGCACCTTGATTGGTTCGATCGAGAGGTCCATTGCATTGTCGACACCGAGCAGCATGATGACAAAGAGGAAGAGCACGACAATCGCGCCCGCATAGACGATGATCTGGACCGCTGCGAGGAAGTGCGCTTCCTGGGCAACGAACTGCACCGCAATACCGAAGAGCGTGAGCACCAAGCCGAGCGCAGCGTGGACAGGGTTCTTCAGCGTGATGACGCCGATGGCGCCGCCAAGCACCATCGCGGCGGCCGCGAAGAAGACGAGATATTCAAGAAAGGTCGTGTCCATGTGGTCAGCGCTTCACCGTTCGGATTCCAGACAACGTCGCGGGATACTCAGAAGTATCACGCTCGGCCTGCTTGGGCTCAGGAGCACGCAGACCGTAGCCGAGTTCGTTGCTCCAACCGACCTCCCCTTCGAAGGCGGCGTCGCCTGACGGTGACGTGGCGCGCATCCAGCCGGACGTGTTGTCGTCTTCACCCTCGCGCCAATCCTCCCAGGGGAGGCGTTGGGCCTTGCCCTCGTCGTCGACAACGAGTTCAGTCTTGGTGTAAATCGCGTCCTGCCGATTGGTGAACGAGAACTCAAACATCTTCGACTCGGTGATGGCCTCGGTCGGGCATGCCTCGACACAGAGGTCACAGTGGATGCAGCGCAAGTAGTTGATCTCGTAGATCCAGCCGAAACGCTCGCCAGGAGAAGTGGGGTTCTCGGCGTCGTTGTCAGCACCACGAACGTGAATGCAGTTAGCAGGGCAGACGCCGGCGCACAGTTCGCAGCCAATGCACTTCTCCATGCCGTCTTCATAACGGTTCAGGACGTGACGGCCATGCAGCCGCTCAGGCTTCGGGATTTTCTCGTCGCCCTGTGACGTCGAGGTGAAGTCGCCCTTCTTCTTCGCGCGACGACCGCCGGAGTACTGCGTGGTCACCTGCTTGCCTCCAAAGAGGCGATGCTGGCGAAGTGGAATGAGAAATCCTTCGAAGTAACCCATCAGTTCGAGCCCTTTCCGGAGCCGGCTGTCGTTGAGTCAGCCGTCGTTGATTGAGAGGGCACTGGCGCAAGTGTGCTGTTTGCCTCACGATTCTTGCGGCTGACGCTGAGCGCCGCCATGAACAAACTCATCGCTGCAGCTCCGATCACCAGTGAGATACCGACGACCTGAAGGCTGGCAACACGATCGCCATTGGCGAACTCGCGCAGTGCTGCGAGGAGCAGGAACCAGCCAAGTGAAATTGGGATCAGCACTTTCCAGCCGAGGTCCATCAACTGGTCGTAACGCAGGCGTGGCAACGTCGCACGGAACCAGACGTACATGTAGAGGAACAGCAGCAGCTTGAGAATGAACCAGACGGAACCTTCGATCCAACCCGGGATGATCGGGATGTCGAAGAGACCCTGCGGTCCACCGAGGAACAGCGTGACCATCACGCCGGACATCGTGATGACGTTCATGAACTCAGCGAGGAAGAAAAGGGCGAAACGAATGCCCGAGTACTCGGTGTTGAAGCCACCGACCAGTTCCTGTTCGGCCTCAACGAGGTCGAACGGCGGACGGTTGAGTTCGGCCGTGGTGGCGATGACGAACACGAAGAACGGCAGCAAGCCGGTGGTGATCAGATTCCAGTCGACGAAACGATCCTGACTCGCAACGATGCCTGACGTCGACAGTGTGCGTGACGACAGCAGCACCGCTGCAAGGCTCAACCCGAGTGCTGCTTCGTACGAAATCATCTGCGCGGTGGCACGGACCGAACCCAGCAGCGGGTACTTCGACCCAGAAGCCCAGCCAGCGAGCATGATGCCGTAGACGGCAATGGAACTCAACGCGAGGACGAGCAAGATGCCGACCGGCGGGTCAGCGAGCTGCAGGCGCGTGGTCTGACCGAAGATTTCGACCGTGCCGTTGTTGAACGTTCCATCGGCATTTTGGGAGAAGTCGCCGCCGAGCGGGATGACTGCCCAAACGAGAAATGCCGGTACGAAGGCGAGGAACGGCGCCAGACGGAACACGATTCGGTCGGCACGGTTCGGGAGGAGGTCCTCTTTGAAGAAGAGCTTGAGGCCGTCAGCAAGAGTTTGGAGCAAGCCAGCCGGGCCGGCTTTGTTCGGCCCAACACGGTTCTGCATGCCCGAGACAACCTTGCGCTCGAACCAAACCATCAGCATCGTGCCAACGAGGCCGAGCACGAAAATGACCAGCACCTTGACGAGGATGATCAGCAGCGGAGTCCACAAAAGACCGCCCTCGGTGACGGGGTCGATGGCGACCAAGCCATTAACGACCAAGCCATTGGCCACGGATCCGTTGACAAGTTGCGAGGTGAGCATCAGATCCGCTCGATTCGAACGTCGGTGTTGGCAGCAGTGGCGTCGATGATGTCTTCGATACTGCCAGTCCCAGGCTGGTTGAACGGCGCCCATACAACGCCGCGGGGGACGTTGTTGTTGCCAACGACCGGCAGCACTGCAGTTGCCTTAGCGCTGATCAGCTTCACTTCTGTGCCTTCGGTGACGCCGATGCCGTCGAGATCGAGCGGATGAACGTGCGCCGCTGCACCCGGTGCGAGGTTGACGAGCGAACGCGACATCGCCGTACCAATAGCCCCGTCGTACAACTTGCGGTTGACCACCAGCCTGTAGTCGTAGCTGTTGCGTCCTGCCACCGCGACCGACACAGCCGGAAGCAACGCAGTGGGCTGCGCCGACATCACTCCGTTGGGATCGCCCGCAAGCGCCTGGCGAGTGACCATCGCGAAGAGCGGTGCGGTTGCCGAAATTGCATCGGTGACATCGTTGACTGACGCAACGTCGGCCAGCGGGTGGTCGGCGCCGAACGAGTTGTCGCCGAGCGACATGCCCAGTTCAACAGCGATCATCCAGTCGGGACGGGCGGTCCCTACGACGGTGACCTTCTGAGCAAGTGTTGTGACGCGCCCCTCGAGATTCGTCGTAGTGCCCGACTTCTCGCCGTAGGCAGCAGCGGCAAGCACGACGTCAGCAAGCTTTGTCGACTCAGACGGATGCGTATCGATCGAGATGATGCGACGAGCGCCGGCCAACGCACGACGTGCGAGGTCGGTGTCGGGACAGTCGCTGAGCGGGTCGGCGCCAACCAAGATCAGCAGATCGATCTTGCCCTCGGCAGCTGCGGTCAACGCGTCGATCGCGTCGCCGCGGTCACCGACCGGGCCGGTCGGTGCCATGCCGAGCGATAGCGCGCCCACAACGTTGCCGCGGCGGAGTGCCGGGAGCACTTTGGCCCCCGGCGCAGCGTTGAGCATTGCCTGCAGCGCTGCGACGGTGGCGTCGGATGACTCGGCCAGGTTTGGCCGGCCGGCGACGATGACAACGTCGCCACTTGCGAGCTGCGCCGCAATATCGGCATCAGCAATGGCAGATTCCACAGCGTCGGTCTGATTGCCGGGCTCATGACGCACGCTCTTCCATGCGTACCGACTGAGGCCGGTATCGGTCGCGGAGAACTCGATGATTTTGCTGCGCTTCTTCTCTGCTGCATCGCGAAGTCGGAGGTAAAGAACCGGCAGTTCTTCCTTCAGGTCGGGCCCCAGCAGCACGATCGTCGAGGCGTTGGCCGCTTCGTCGATGGTCGCCCGGTTGAGGCCGAGGAGCTCGCCAGGCAGGCCGTCACCCAGCTGCGCATCACGGTACGGGGTGTCGATCGCGTCGGCGAGCTGACCCCAGGCGAATGCATCTTCGTTGGAGCCGCGGGCACCACCGAGGATGGCAATGCGCGCAGGACCGCCGTTGGCGAGGGTCTCGCGGATGAGGCCGCTGGCGGACGCCATGGCGCCACTCCAACTGGCTTCGATCAGGCCAGCTTCGGTCCGGATCATCGGCTGAGTGAGACGGTGCTCAGAGTTGACGGCTTCGAAGTTGAAGCGCCCGCGGTCGCACAGCCAGCCGTGGTTAACCGGGTCGGAGTCGACGCCCTGGTATCGGAGCAGTTCGTCACGGCTCGACTGGACAACGGTGCGGCAGCCGACCGAGCATGTTGTACAAGTCGATTCTTGTTGTTCAAGATCCCACGGTCGCGCCTTAAAGCGGTACGGCTCCGCGGTCAGTGCCCCAACCGGGCAGATCTGAACGGTGTTGCCCGAGAAGTACGAAGCAAACGGCTCGTCCGGGAAGGTCATCACCTGCGTGTTGTTGCCGCGCTCTGTGAAGACAATCAGCTTGTCGCCAGCCACCTCGTCGGCGAAGCGCGTGCAACGGTCACAGAGGATGCAACGCTCTCGGTCGAGCAACACGAGGTCGCTGATCGGGATCGGCTTTTCATAGTGACGCTTCTCTTCGACGTACCGGCTCTCACCGGGCCCAACGGCGTACGACTGATCTTGGAGCGGGCATTCGCCGCCCTTGTCGCAGACCGGGCAATCGAGCGGATGGTTAGCGAGCAGCAACTCGATCATGCCCTCTTGGGCACGCTTCGCGGTCGGCGACTCGGTGTCGATCTTCATGTCGGGTGACACGGTGATCATGCACGACGGCTGAAGCTGCATGCCGCGGCCCGTATCGACCTCGACGAGGCACTGGCGGCACATGCCGACCGAGCTCATTCGGGGGTGATAACAGAAGTGCGGCACAGCAGCGCCGTTGCCTTCGGCAACCGCGATGACGAGGTCGCCTTTCTGCGCGGTGACCGCGCTGCCGTTCAGGGTGACCTGCACGGCGTTGGGGTCGGGCTCCGGTTCAGAAATTTCTTCGATTGCGGGTTCTTCGGCAACCTCGGTGGGGACATCGGTCATGCGTCAGCTCCTGAGAGTGCGGTGACGGGAATGGAGACTCGCTTGGGCACCTTGGTAACGCGAGCTTCGAACTCTTCGGGGAACAGCGTGAGAGCCGAATGCAGCGGCGCCCAGGCGGAGGGTCCAACGAAGCAGATCGTGGTCATCTTGTAGGGGAACGGCACCGCTTCGAGGCCGAGGCGCTCGCTCGATGCATGCGGCATATCACCGGGGCAAATCGTCTGGCCGACTTCACGCATTTGGTCGAGGTCGGCATCGGTGCCATGACCAGCGATCACTCGTTCGAGCATCCGCATCAGCCAGGTGCCGCCTTCGCGGCACGGCGTGCATTTTCCACACGACTCGTGGGCGTAGAACTTCGTGAGTGTGTACGCAGCGGCGGGTATGTCGGTTGTGGCGTCCATCACCATGATGGCGCCCGATCCAAGCATCGAACCGGCAGCGCTGGCTTCCTTGCCTTCGAATGGGATGTCGAGTTGATCCTCCACGAACCATGGCGCCGAACCACCACCGGGCACGAAGGCTTTGATGTCGTTGCCGTCGCGGATGCCCTGGCTGAACTCATCGCCGTAAATGATGTCGCGGAACGTCGTCGAGCCATTGACGATCTCATACACGCCGGGCCGCTTGACGTGCCCTGACACAGCAACCATGCGGGTGCCGGGCGAGGTGGGCGTGCCAATCGCTGTGTAGGCCGCCGACCCGTTTATCGCGACGAACGGAAGGTTGGCAAGCGTCTCGACGTTGTTGACGATGGTCGGCTTGCCGTAGAGGCCAACAGCTGCGGGGAAGAATGGCGGCTTCAGGCGAGGCATCCCGCGCTCGCCTTCAAGCGACTCAATCAGTGCTGTCTCTTCGCCGACGACGTAGGCACCTGCACCCCAGTGCAGCACGATGTCGACGGAGAAGTCCGTGCCGAGGATGTTCTTGCCGATGTAGCCAGCCGCGTATGCGTCGTTGAGGGCCGCAGCAATGCGCTCTTGCGCAACGGCCATCTCGCCGCGGACGTACAGGAAGCACTGTGACAGACCGGCGGCGTAGCAGGCGATCAGACAGCCTTCGATGAGCTGGTGCGGATCGCGTTCCATCAGGAGACGGTCCTTATAGGTGCCCGGCTCCGACTCGTCACCGTTGACAACGAGGTAGCGCGGCCACACGCCCTGCGGGGTGAAGCCCCATTTGACGCCCGCCGGGAAGCCAGCGCCGCCACGGCCGAGCACGGTGGAGTTGCGGACTTCGTCGTGCATTTCCTGCGGCGACATTGTCAGGCACTTCTTGAGGCCTTCGTAGCCGTCGGTTGCGAGAAACCGTTCGAGCGTGTGACTGTCTTCGTACTCGAAGCGCGAGGTGACGACTTTCGGGCGATCGCCGATGTAGAAGCCCGCAATATAGTCGTGCGTCTCGGCGCCCTGGGAGTTCGTGTGGTGGCTCACTTGGATGCCCCTTCAGTATCTGGCTCGACGGCGACGGGGATCCACACCGGACCACCGACGACGTCGTCGGGATGCACTGCACCCACGCCCTTGTCGTCAGGAATGTGTTGGCGTTGCATGCCGAGCGTGCCATGCGCCGGAATCTCGGATTCGAGCTTTCCGGATCGGAGGTCATCGACCATCTGGTCGAAATCGTCATGGGTGACGCGGTACTTATGGCGGTAGTTCACCTGCAGGCACGGGGCCTCGGTGCATGCCGCCTGGCACTCTGCTGGCTCGAGCGTGATCAGCCCGTCAGCGGTGGTGCCGCCGGCCTTGACGCCGAGCTTCTCTTCGGCGTGGTGCAGGAGTTCGCCGGCGCCGAGCAGTGCACATGACAACGTCGTACACACGTTGACGACGTACTTGCCGACGGGTTCGAACTTGAACATCTCGTAGAACGATGCAGTACCCAGCACCTCGGCCGGCGTGACGTTCACCAGTTCGGCAATATGTCGCATCGCATCTTTGGTGACGTAACCGTTCTGCTCTTGGCTGAGATGAACGAGCGGGATCAGCGCCGATTTTTGCTTCGGGTAGTGCCCGATGATCTCTTTGGCAATGGCCACGTTGTGGTCGGACAAACGGCTCATGCGCCAGCTCCTGTAAACGAAATCATGTCGACGGAGTTCGTCATCGGTCGACACCGCCAAGTACTGGATCCACCGAGGAAATGATCGCCACGGCATCAGCAACAAGGCCGCCACGCATCATGTGTGGCAGGCACTGGATGTTGACGAAGGACGAATCGCGCATATGTAGGCGGTACGGGTTAGGGCCGCCATCGGATGCGATATAGCAACCGATCTCGCCACGGGGGCTCTCGATCCCGACGTAGACCTCGCCCTCTGGGACCTTGAAACCTTCGGTGAAGATCTTGAAGTGGTGGATGAGCGCTTCCATCGACTCGTCGATACGAGCACGTGGCGGCGGGGTGACCTTCTTGTCCTGAATGCGATAGTCGCCCTCGGGGATCCGTTCGAGAATCTGGCGGACCAAGACCATCGACTCCCGGATTTCAGCGAGGCGGATTGCGTACCGATCAAACGCATCGCCGTAAGAGCCGACCACTACGTCGAACTCGAGTTCGTCGTAGTGCATGTAGGGCTGGTCGCGACGGAGATCCCACTCGACACCGGTCGAACGAAGAATGGGGCCGGTGGCGCCGAGAGCAAGTGCTTCGCCGGGTGTGATCACACCAACACCCTGCAGACGCTCGCGCCAGATCGGCTGACCGGTCATCAAGATGTCGTACTCGTCGAGGCGCGGCGGGAGGAGGTCGAGAATACGCAGCACACCATCGCGCCATCCGGCAGGCAGGTCAGCTGCCAGGCCGCCAGGCCGGATGTAGTTGTGATTCATCCTGAGGCCAGTGACCTCTTGGAAGAACCGCAGTACCTCTTCGCGCTCACGCCAGCCATAGATCATCATCGATACGGCGCCGAGGTCCATACCGTTGGTCGCCATGAACAGCAGGTGGCTCGACATGCGGTTGAGCTCAGAGAGCAGCATCCGAATCCACACGGCCCGGTCGGGGATGTCGCCGTCGATGCCGAGAAGTTTCTCGGTGGCCATCGAGAAGACCAACTCGTTGTTGAGTGGGCTCAGGTAGTCCATGCGGGTGACATTGGTGCCGCCCTGCATGAAGGTGAGCTGCTCGGCAGTCTTCTCCATGCCGGTGTGGAGATAGCCAATAATCGGCTTACAGCGCAGGACTGTCTCACCTTGGAGCTCAAGCATCAGTCGGAGCACGCCATGGGTGGACGGATGCTGGGGCCCCATGTTGATGATCATCGTCTGATCTTCTTCGGGGTCGTCAGGAAGCTCGCCCAAGTTGGCAGCATCGGCTTCGGACATGCGCAGAACGGAGCCGACTTCGCGAAGCAGCTCACGCGCCGTCGTCTGGCTGCGCGGCTTGAGCTTCTGATCGCCTTCGTCGGTGCCGGCAACGAACAGGTGATAGTTCCTACCAAGGTCGTCGGTGCTGGCAACCTTGTTCACCGAGGGATCGAGAACTTCGTCGACCGCGTCTCCCGTTTGGGTGTTGTCGGCCTGCTGGCCAGTCAGCTTCTCTTCTGTGGTGCTCATGCATTGGCTCCCTTGAACTGAACTGGAATGCGGCCCACGTCGTAGTCCTTACGGAGCGGGTGGCCCTCCCAGTCCTCGGGCATCAGGATGCGCGTGAGGTCGGGGTGGTCAGCAAACAAGATGCCGAACATGTCATATGCCTCGCGCTCCATTGCTTCGGTGCCAGGGTAAATCTCGAACAACGATGCGACCGTCGGGTCCGCCTCGGGCACCTGGACACGGAGCCGTGTGCGACGCCGGTGCGCCATGTCGAGAAGGTTAATGACGACTTCAAAACGCTGCGGCTCGATGTCGTCGGGAAGCGCACGATCCATAAATTCGAGATAGTCAATACCACACAAGTCGACACACATGATGTAGCCCTCGTCGGCGAGGGCTTTCACGACGTCGAGGTACTGCTCGACGCTGGCGTGGATGACTTCCTGGCCATTCGAATCTGTCACCGGGCAGCCGTGGATGGCCGGTGCAACGGACTCGGCTACTTCGGCTTGTTCTTGGGCGGTGCTGGCGTCGTCGCTCATGACTTCATCCCAAGAAGCACCGGTGTCGAGGTCGCATCGATGTGCTCAACATGAATATTTGCCCCCGCCCCCGATGCGGAGCGACGCTTCAAGATTTCTTCGTTCTCGATGAGGCCGTGCAACGTCTCGATGGCGTGGATCAGCGTCTCAGGAGTGGGTGGGCAACCTGGTGCATACACATCGACCGGGACGATCTGATCGACACCCTGCACGATGGCGTAGTTATTGAACATCCCGCCAGAACTGGCGCACACGCCCATCGAAATGACCCACTTGGGCTCCATCATCTGGTCGTACACCTGGCGCAGGACCGGGGCCATCTTCTGGCTGACGCGACCCGCCACAATCATGATGTCGGCCTGGCGTGGTGACGCGCGAAACACTTCCATGCCAAAGCGCGAGATGTCGTAGTGCGCAGCACCCGTGGCCATCATTTCGATCGCGCAGCATGCGAGACCAAATGACGCTGGCCATGACGAGCGGGAACGTGACCAGTTGACGAGATCTTCCAGCTTGGCGGTGATGACGTTGTGCGCGATCCCACCGATTCCGTCGTCGAGCACATCGTTGACGATGCCCATGTTGAGACTCCTGTGGCTTTCGGGGGTGTTCGGACTGCCGCGACCGCGATGCGGCCTATGCCGAAGCGCGCCCGGATGGTGCGTCGCTGCTTGGCAGACGACCTTCGCTACCGACGCGACGGACGGTTGACGACATCGTGCGTTCGGGAGAGAAGATTGCTGCCTCGGCTTCGAGGTTCCGGTACTTGTGCAGCGGACCCCAGTCAAGGCCTCCGCGGGCCACTTCGTACACGAACGTGAGGAAGAAGATGACCGAGAAGGCGAGGACCGCCCAGAAGCCGTAGAACCCGAGTGAGTCGCGACCAACCGCATACGGATACAAGAAGATGATCTCGATGTCGAACATGATGAACAACATCGCGACAATGTAGAAGCTGACCGGGAAACGCTCGGGAAGGTCTCGTGTGGGGACGATGCCGCACTCGTAGGGCGCTTCCTTGGCCGTTGATGGCCGGCTTGGCGCAAGCACTCGCGACGCCACGAAGCTGATGCCACCGAAGGCAATGGCCAGGAACATCAAGAAAATGATCGGGAGATATTGCGCCATAGGAGCCTGACCTATGCCGTGGCGACGGCGCTGGAGAGGTTGTCCTGCAAGATGCGCTCACGGCGATGCAGGAGGTAGCAGAGCGCAAGGAAGATCGCGCCTCCACCAATAGTCAGAACCACTGCCGGCTGGCGTTTCGCTCCGAGGTCGCGAACCATGTACACGTATTGGCGCTGCCCTGCTTCGTCAATCTCGGCCGCGGCAGGCGCTCGGCCTGGCTCAGTCCGAACGGGAATTAAGGGGGAGACCTCAACAACGGTGTAATGCGGCTTGTGGAAGAAGGCAAAGAAGTCCAAGGACTGGTTATTGCCAATCAACGGATAGCGCTCGCCGCCAGTGTCGAAAACCTCAGTAACTTCGTACTGGCCTGCTGAGAGGGCACCATCGAGTTCGATGTTCTCGCTCGCAGCAGCCTGAGCCTGGCCGTATGCCGGGTTGCCAGTGGAGATCTTGATGTAGCCCTCTTCTAAGAACTGCTGCTCGACAAGCTTGTGCACTTCCGTCGCGGGTGCGTCCTCGTGACCGTCCGGAAGGCTTTCAAGAGCACCAGCACTGCGCAGCGCAGGAACGTCTTGAATGATTGTTTGGCCCGGAATTGCGGCCCATGACGGCTCGGGACCCTTGAGGCCAATTCCGTAGATCCACCAGGTGGCGCCCATCAAGGCCATCCAGCCCATCAGCCCGGTCAGGGTGACGAGGAACGAAAGGCGCGAGCCCATGTTCGTTGCCATGATCATGTAGATACTGCCCATCAGGACGACAACGCCGATGATGACCGTGAGGAGACCGCGTAGTTCGGGTTCCCATCCAATTGCCAACAATGACATGCTGTTCACAAACTCCGTACGTATTCGACGACTGCTTCGATTTGCTCGTCAGTCAGCATCGCACCAAAACCAGGCATACGACCACTGCCCTGACCTTGATTACCGTAGACCTTGCCGAACTCAGAACCGTTCTTCAAGAATGCGACCATGTCGGCTTCGTTATTGAAGTGGCTGTTCGTTGCGCCACCAGTGAGGTTCCAACCATAGGCGCCCTGGCCGGTTTGACCCGGGTTTCCGTAACTCCAACCTTGTGTGTGGCAACGAGCGCAGCTGTACGCGCCACTACCGAGTTCGAGGTTGAAGACGGCCTCGCCAACGCTGGCTGCTTCGCCAGAGGCGATCGCGCCATCGATTGAGGCCGCAATGTCACTCGCGATGTTTTCGGGAACGGAACCGCTCTGGCAGAGTTCTTGGCCGTAGAAGCTGAAGGCTTCGACTTCGCCGGCGCCGCAGTTGTCACGCGGGAGCTGGATCGACTTGAGGTACTCGAGAACGTTGTCGATCTGCTGGCTGTTCATCGGGCCACCGCCGACGAGACCCCACGGCGACATCGGCGAGAACGGGCGGCCGTAGTTCAGAATAAATCTGACCTCAGACTCATCAAAACGATAGTAAATAGTGTTGATCGCTGGTGCTTTCCAGTTGACCGCGGTGATCTCGCCAGTCAGCTTGTCGGTAACGGTGAACGGCGCTTCGCCGCCCACGCCACCCATGCCGCCCCGGCTAGATCGCACAATTGAAGCCGCCCTCTGCGGTCGGAGCAAAGAGCTGCGACCCCCAGCTGGCAAAACGGTTGTTCCAGCCCTCTTCGGCGCCAGCTTGACGGCTGGGCTCGAACACCCAGTACGCAGGCAACATCACCACAATCAGGGCAAGGAGCAGCACACCAAAGAGTTGCACACGCTCGAGGCGCGAGCCTTCGAGCGTCTCGTCGTCGTAATATTCTTTGCGGTTGGCAGCGAGCTCGATCTCCGAACCGACCTCCTTGCGGCCTGCCACGACATTAAAAATGCCGTAAACAACCCAACCGATCGCAATGAAAACGACGCTGATGACAGCGATTGTTCCCGTCGTTGAGGCCAAAATCATCAGTGTTCGTCTCCACCCGTGCAGTGCGGGCCTTCAGCTTCTTGACCGGTGGTATTCACACCGATCGCGGGCCCGGTCACGTTCGTGCCGGTATCGATCGAGACATCGCCGGTTGGCGAGATCACAGCGGGGAATCGGTCCATACCGCGAGGTGCGGGGCCGCCCTTCTTTTCGCCGACACGGTTGTACTGGGAACCGTGACACTGGCACTCGAACCACTGGCTCGTTTTACACTCGGGCACACGGCAGCCGAGGTGTGGGCACTTCTGGCTCAGCACAACAATGCCAGCTTCCATGCCAACCAGGATGTTGTCGGTGTAGATCGTGCGTGCGGCAGGCAGCGCTTCGACCGGGTACGCAGTAATCCATGACTTGGCTTCGGGGACATAAAAGAAGCCGCCCCCCTGCTTGATTCCTGCCTTAATCGCGTCGAGCTTGCCGACAGCGACGCTGCCGCCGAAGCCGCCCGTGCCCGAGGGCCACAAAAATGCCACGAAAGAGGCCGCTGCAAACGATGCGATACCAGCGCTCATCAGTGTGACGGTCGCGCGGTTGAAGAACTGCCGCCGTGACACGCCGATGGCTTCGGGATCCGGTGGGGTCCACGGGATCAGCGTCGAATCCTCAGCGCCAACTTGGACCAGTTCTTTACTTCGGGCTTGCACGCCTTCAGCTTCGGCATCGGCACCGGTACGAGTCGAAGCTGCTGCTTCGGCCTCGACATCTGCGGCACTGCGGCCGGCTTTGTCGCGCTTGACTGCTTCGCTGGACAGGGCGCCGGCACCACGCACATCACTCTTGCGAGCAAGCGTGGCGAACGAGATGGCGCCAAGAACAACGACGACGCCGATTGCTAGGGCGATGACTGCTGCGGTACTCATGGGGGGAACTCCTTTACGATCTTTACTACGTACTCAAATGGGCTGTGAGTTGACTCAGAGCTCGAAGAACAGGCCGTCGACCCAGGGCAACACGAAGTTGAAACCGGGGCCACGGAAGAACGAACCGATCATGACGAGGACAGCCCAGAACATGAGGTGCACCGTCATGAGCGATGTGGCGAACTTGCGATCTTCGGGCTTGTTCGACGGATTGCGATCCACGAATGGGGCGAGAATCAAGAAGATCACGCCAACGCCGGGAAGGGTCACGCCCGCCACCATTGGGTGGAACATCGTGAGCAATTCCTGCAGACCAAGGAAGTACCAGGGGGCCTTCGAGGGGTTCGGTGTCGCGTTGGTGTTGGCGAGCTGCAGCAGCGGAGCGTTAACGAACACCGAGAAGATGAATGTGAACGCCGTCATGGCCAGGGCGGCAACGAACTCGGCTGCGAGGAGGTGCGGCCAGGTGTGGACCTTGTCGACCGGGGTGGCCTTGACGTCTTGAATCGAACCGGACTTGACGACCGTCAGTAGACGCTGGGTATGACCGCCCGGGCCTGCGCCGACGGGGATGCCACCGCTGGCAGGGGCGGCCGCGACTATGGCGCCGACCTTGTCGGCAACCGCAACGCCTCCGCCTCGCGAGGCTTCAGCGGTCGGGGCGTCACCCTTTGATGCCTTGGCAGCCTGGCTGCGTTTCAGCAGCGCTTCGGGAATGCGCGAATCGCCTGCTGGCGCTGCAGATTCGCTGCTGGCCGCTGCTGGTTCGGCAGCAGAAGCGGCGTCTGCGGACTTCTCACGGGCGGCTTGCGCCCGCTTCAGCAGATGTTCTGGGATCTCGGTCATGAGTTCGCCCCTTCATCTTTCCGTCCCTGGTTCTCAGGGACACGTCCATTCAACATCAGAATACTTACGGAGGTCATATCCAGATCACAACGGACCGGAAATACCGCCATCTTTCCGCACTCGCCAGAAGTGGATTGCCATGAAGATAACGATGATGAACGGTAGGAACAAGACGTGGAGCACATACCAGCGCAGCAAAGTCTCGGAGCCAATCTCGGCACCACCCAGCAAGACAAATCTGACCTCGTTACCGAACACGGGTGTATAGCCCATCATGTTGGTACCCACAGTCACCGCCCACAGCGCGAGCTGATCCCACGGGAGCAGATACCCGGTGAAGGACAGCAGCAGGGTGAGGGTCAGAAGGATCACGCCAATCACCCAGTTGAACTCACGGGGCGGCTTGTAGGCGCCGTGGTAGAAGACTCGAGCCATGTGCAAGAACACGGCGAGCACCATCAAGTGGGCCCCCCATCTGTGCATATTTCTGACCAGCAAACCAAAGGTGACCGAAGTCTGGAGGTTCTGAATGTCATTCCAGGCTGCGGTTGCTTCGGGCCGATAGAAGAACATCAAGAAGATGCCGGTCACGGTCAGCAGGATGAACAAGAAAAAGCTGAGACCGCCGAGGCAGAGGGTGTATGACACCTTCACTGCGTGACGCTTCACCTTGACCGGGTGCAAGTGGTACAGCACCGAGTTCATGATGACGTACGAGCGGTTGCGCGGGCTGTCGGTGTAGCCCTTGCGGAAGATCGAACCAGGCCGGAAGATCGAGCTCCAGGCCTGGCTGCCCTGAGTCGCGTCAACCGCCTGGTTCACGCGGTCTTTCACGCTCGGGCGTGGTTTGTCGTCAATCGTCTTAGACATGAATCTCTCTCAGAGCCTCATCCCATAGCCGTAGCCATGGTTGTTGGTACGCATGTGATAATCGCCGGCCGCCGTGGCGGAGCCGGCCTTGCCGAGGATGATGACCCCGGTCGGGCAGCGGTCGACACACAATGCACAACGTGTGCAGATGTCGTCGTCAATCGTGAACATGAAGGCATCTGACGGGTCAGTGCCTGGCTGTTCGGTGCCAATGGCCTCGGTCACCGCAGACGTGCTCACCATGTGGATGCACTTCCACGGACAAATGTCCACGCAGCCCTCGCAAGCAATGCATTCGGACTGATCGATGTGGATGAACTGCTTCGGCTTGACAGCCTTGCTCAGGTAGTCAGCGTCGACTTCCACCAACGTGTAATCGTCGGTGAACGGCATCATCGGGGGGTTTGCGTCGGTCTTGGCCATATCAGATCAGGCTTTCTTCACCAGAGGACGACCGTACGAGGACACGGGAAGTTCCTTCTGGACTTCCTTGCCACGGTTCTGCCACCAGATCACCACGAAGACGTTGAGGCCAAAGAAGACGGCGTGAATCAAGACAACAATGATGTCGCGAAGCGCTTCGTACTGCAACGTGATGGGGTTCCACCCTCCGAGCGACTGCGGCTTGAGGATCTGGCCCGGCCCCAGCATCAGCTTGTCTTTTGACCAGCCAAGGTTTTTGTCAGCATGGTCAATCCACTGGTGGGGAACGACGCCATAGGTCAGAAACAAGACGCCGAACGCGTAGGTGCTGGCAAGCATTGCTTCGCCCCAGGTGAAAGTCTGGCCTTTTTTCCGTCGCTGGCCGTACGGAATGACGGCAAGCGTCAGAAGTACGGCTGCCACGAAAGACACAATGAACGCCTGGTTGACACCAGGCCACTTCAAGACATCGATTGCGATCATCGTTGGTGGTGAGTCCTCTGAGTTGCTTTCGTACTGCGGAGTTGTTTGTTGTTCGATCGTGCCGCCAATGGCAGATCACTCGTGATTTCAATCACTAAGTGTACTCATGGCTTCGGGACGAACGAAGTCTGGCACGCAAGTGTGACGCGCGCGCCAGGTTGTGCGAAAGTGCATGGGCGTTCCCTTGAAATATCGGAGCGCCTGCTCAAAGCAGTGTGACGGGTTCCAGCGAAATTGTCACTCTCTAAGATTCACGCGACCGCTCGTTCACCATCTATCCTCTGCCCAGTGACTGAGATCCCCGAACACCTCCTGAAGCGGTCGCGCGAACGGCGCTCCGCAATCGGCCAGGGCGGCGACGACGCCTCCGCCGCGACACCTGCTGGTGGGGCCGTCGAGAAGGCTCCAAACGCAACTCCCGCCGCTGCAGCTCCGCCTCCGAGTGGACCCGCTGGGCGCACCGCGGCTGCCGAGCCTTCGGCTCCGCAGCCGCCGAAGCCCGACCCGCATTACGTCACTGCCTACAAGGAACGGCGCAAGGTGCCGTTTTGGGCAATGGCGACGCTGTCGCTGATGCCCGTGTGGGGCTTCATGTACGTGCGTGCATTGACCGATGGCGGCGAAGTCTCTGCCGGCCCAATCGGCGAAGGCGCAGAGGTCTACAACAACTGCGCCAGCTGCCACGGCGCTGGCGGTGGCGGCGGTGTGGGCTATGCCTTCACCGAAGGCGAAGTCCTCAAGACTTTCCCGAACATCGAAGACCAAATCCGCTACGTCTACTACGGCACCGAGCAGTACAACATCGCTGGTGTCGAGGTGTACGGCAACCCGGACCGCGACGGCGGAGCCCACCAAACAGGTGTCAAAGGCGTCATGCCCGGCTTTGGTGGCCAGCTCAGCGACGAGGAGATCGTCGCTGTGATTTGCCACGAGCGCTACACACTTGCTGGGGCCGATCCCACCAGTGAAGAATACGAAACCGAATTCGAGACGTGGTGCTCAGAAGAATCGGTACTGTTCGAAGAGGTCGCAACCGGTGCGGTCGTTCTTGCCTCCGACAATGCAATCGAGCCGGTCCCGGTCGGTGAATCGATGATTGAAGTCACGCGGATCGGTTCCGCACCGATCCCTGGCCGTAGCTGACCCGGCCGACGCATCGCCGGATTCGCCTCTCTCAACCCTCGCCTCTCTCAACCCTCGCCTCTCTCAACCCTCGCCTTCCCCCGTGTCCTCGTCGTCGGCGGCGGTCCAAGCGGATCGAGCATCGCTGCACGGTTGGCTCGTGCCGGCCACCACGTCACTGTCGTCGAGAAGCGCAGCGGTCCGCGCCACAAGGCGTGCGGCGACATCCTGTCGCCACGTGCGGTCGCCGAACTTTCCAGCATCCAAGTTGACCCGACGCAGATCGGCGGACATCTTGTGCAGGGCGTCCGGATGACGCACGGCCGCCACGCCGTCGAATCGCCGTGGCCAGAACATCCCGACTTCCCGCAACACGGCATCGTGGTACGCCGTGATCGGCTCGATGAGCATCTACGCGATCGTGCCGTTGCTGCGGGCGCCTCCTTATTGATGGGCCATGAGGCCGTTTCACCAATTGCCGAGCGTGGATTCGTTCGTGGTGCCACGGTCCAACTTGTCAGCGACGCGGGTGAGGTCACCGAAACTCGCGACATCCGCGCACGATTCATCGTGGTCGCCGACGGGGCGAACAGCCGGTTCGGGCGTGGGCTCGGTACGAGCCGCGAACGTAAGTGGCCCTACGCGATTGCTGCGCGCACCTACTTTGCGTCGCCACGCGCTCGCGAAACCTGGGTGGAGACTTCGCTCGGTCTCTCCGACCCGAACGGCCAGCCCGTGGCGGGATACGGCTGGATTGCACCGATGGGCGACGGCAACGTGAACGTCGGCGTGGGCGTACTGTCAAGCCACCGGAATATTAAGAGCCTGAACACGCTGAAGCTCCTGACGGCCTTTAGCGCGTCGATCGCCGACAACTGGGGAATCGATCCCGAAGCCGGGCTCAAGGCGCCGACCCGGTTGCGGCTCCGTTTTGGGTCCCTTTTGGCACCCAAGATGGGTCCAAAAACCCCGCCGCCGGCGACGCCGCCGGCGCCGCCAATCCGTTCAACGGCGACGGCCTCGAGGCAGCCTTCTTGGGTGGCCGACTGGCGGCCGATGTTCTCAACGAGGCCTTGACCACCGGCAACTCAACCTCACTCCAGCGGTACCCGGTCCTGCTCAATGAGGAACTCGGTCGATATCGCAAGGTCGGCCGCCTCTCTGCTCGTTTCCTCGGCCGTCCCGCGATCCTGAAGCCAGCGCTCCGTGTGGCCTCACGCAACGACGCTGCGATGGGCGCCGTCTTACGGATCGCCACGAATGAGATGCGCAACGACGCCAGCGCCGGTGGCGCCGAACGCGCCTACCGCGTTGCCTCCATCATCTCCCGCTTCGCCCCCAGCTGGTAGCGGGCGCCGCGGCCACCCGCGCATCCAGATCCCTGCCTTGCCTGCTCGGCCTGCCCGGCCTGCCCGGCCTGCCCGAATTTGTTTTGTGTGAGCGATAACGGGGTTCTCATCTCGCCGCAGACGTGCGGGCTGTGAGTGTGGGTCAGTGGCCGCGGCGACGCGGGAGGAGTCTCTTGGGGAGCCGGAGGGTGACGACCGAGAGGGCTAAAATCACCGGGTAGATCTCGAGGCGCCCGAGGAGCATCTGCAACGTCGCAATCCACCGGCCCGCCCTCGGAATCACTGTGAAATCGCCCGTGTGGTCCAGAAGCCCGAGGCCGGGACCAACGTTGCCAAGCGCGGTCGCCGACGCAGAGAACGAGGTGATCAAGTCGGGGCCTGTCGCAGCGATGGCAAACGATCCGCCGCCGAAGATCACCAACGCCAGCAGCAAAAATCCAACAACCTTGCCCGCAACGTCATCTGACAATGACGCATTGCCGACGCGGACTGGTCGAACCAGCTTGGGATGAAGATGCTTCAGCGCCTCGCGGTGGGCGAAACTCGACACTGCCATCACCCGCAGCAACTTGATGCCACCCGCAGTTGAGCCGGCCATGGCGCCGAGTGGCAGCGCGATCAGCAGCAACGATTGCGCCGTCTGGCTCCACAGGCCGTATTCGGTCGCCACATAGCCAGTCGTGGTGACCGTCGACGCGGTGGTGAAAAGCGCATCACGGAATCCAGTCGACTGACCGCCGTTGTTGCCCGCAGTCACGAACGCCCAGAGCGTGATGGCGCTCACGAACGCGAGGTAGACGTGGAACTCAGTCGAGCGCAGAAGCGGCTTCACGTTGCCCCGCAGAGCGCGCCAGTACAGCGTGAAGCTGCCGCCAGCCAGCAGCATGCCGACGATGCAAATCCATTCGAGTAGAGCTGATTCGAAGTGGCCGAACGAGGCCTGGTACGGAGAGAAGCCCCCCGTCGAGACCGTCGTGAAGGAGTGACTCACCGCGTCGTAAATGCTCATCCCGGCTACGAAGTACGCGACCGCCATCAGCGCGGTGAAGCCGACGTAGACCGCCCAGAGCCGGCGCGCGGTTTCGCGCACGCGAGGGGTGAGCCGCTCGCCAGTGGGGCCCGGCGCTTCCGCTTCGAGCAGGCTCATTCCGCCCGATCCAACCGTCGGCAGCACGGCGACAACGAGCACGATGACGCCCATCCCGCCCATCCACTGCGTCATTGACCGCCAGAAGAGCAAGCCTTTTGACGTGGATTCGATGTCGGGGGTGACCGTTGCACCGGTGGTCGTAAACCCAGACATGGCTTCGAACAGCGCATCGTCAACGCGGGTGAAGTGTCCCGTCACCAGGTATGGAATGGCACCGACCGCGGCAATGGTCACCCACGCGATGGTGACGGTAGTGAACACGTCGAGCACGCGAATTTGCTGTGGAGCGACGGTGCCCTGCCACATGACCGCACCGACGATCGCTGTGATGATTCCAGTAATCAGCAGCGCGACGACATCGGGACCGCCATCGATGACGTCAACAATGCCGGAAATGGCAATGCCGACTCCGACAACGGTGAGCGTCAGGCCGACGACGTTCAGCAGGAGCGAAGGTCGTCGCTTCTGGGCAAACAGTCGCTCGCCACGGTCACCAAAGACCGACACTCGCGGGTTCAGCAGCGCGTGGGTGTCAGGCCGGTGAAGCCGATGCGAACCATGCGGTTCGAGGTTGCTCACCGATGGTCCGCCCCACAGGTGAATGCCTTGCGCAGCGCTGGCAGCGAATCGGGGCGGGCAAAAACCACGACGTTGTCGCCCGCATGAAGAACGGTGTTGCCGCGCACAATGCGACCGGCTTCTCCGGGGCGGATGACGGCGCCGAGTACGATCGAGTGCGGCAGATGCAACTCGGCAACGACGGCACCGTCTGCCTCAGAGTTTGCTTCGATCTCGATCTCGTCGACTTCAATGTCGCTCTCGAGGAAGGTCGCCACCGACGCGGTTCCGCCGCGCACGTGACGCAGCACTGCGTTGGCCGATGCGGTGCGTGGGCTCAGCGCTGCGTCGATGCCGAATTGGCGAACGAGCGGGAGCAGGCTGAGCCGATGAATCACAGCAACGGTGAACGTGTTTCGACCGGTCGCGGCAAAGGCACAAGCGAGCACGTTGGCTGCGTCGTCACCTGTGGCCGCGATCACGAGGTCCTTGTCGGTGACCGACTCCTCGCTCAGCATGTCGGTGTCTTCGATGTCGCCTTGCACCACCGTGACGCGCGGCAATTTCTCGCTCAGCACGCGTGCTCGTTCGATGTCGTGTTCGACGAGAACGACATCGGCTCCGTCAGCTTCGAGTCGCTCGGCAACGCGGGTGCCAACGGCGCCGCCGCCGAGCACCATCACGCGCTTGGCGTTCTGGTGTGAAGCGCCGAGCAATTCAAGGATCTCGTTACGGCTCTGGCGGTTGGTGAGTACTCGAACGTGGTCGCCGGCTTCGAGGCGTTGATCTCCTCGAGGGATGACGGTCTCTCCATCACGCGTCAGCGCGCCGAACAGGAAGCGCCAGTCGGGCTCGAACGATGCGCCGATTTCTGCGAGCGTGCTTCCGGCCAACGCTGCGCCCTCGCCGATCGTGCAGCCAAGGACGAGTAGATCGCCACCGGACATCTGGTACACCTCGTCGGCGCCCGATGCCTGGGTGAGTGCCATGATCTCGTCGGCGGTGTCAGCGTCGGGATCGATGACCACGTCAGCCCGCATGATCTCACGGAGCCGTGCGCCGGCCTCATCGCGGAGTTCTTCGGTCTGAATGCGGACAACGGTCTGTCGGACACCCGCTTCTTTCGCCAAGAGCGATGCGATGAGATTGACCTCGTCGTTCTGCGTGACTCCGGCCAGGAGGTCAGCGCGATCAATCCGTGCGGCCTTCATCGTCGACGGCAATGTCGCGTTGCCGACGACAACCTGGACGTCGAGCTGAGCACTGATTGCCGACGCGATCGCCTTGTTCTGCTCGATGACGACAACGTCGTGGCCCTCGGCCCCGAGACGTTGTGCGAGATACCAGCCGACTTCGCCAGCGCCAACGATCACGACATGCATTTCGTCAGCCTGCCTGATCGCGAGCGTCAGCGCGTGACATTCGCGCGAATCGTTCGGTTCAGATCAACATTAAGTCAGCTACTGAGCTGACCGAGCCACGCCTCGACGCGCTTCTTATTGACCCCAAGATCGCTCTTGCCGAGGCGCGATCGGGAAAAGATTGCCAGCGTGCTGTTGGCGGCATCGATCTCGATGAACTTCACCGACACGTAGTCCGGAAAGCCGAAGAGGCCACTGGTTTGCACATAGGTCACATGGCCCTCGGCTACCGAGCCGCCAACGACTGCAGTGCCAGCGCCGCGAGCGATGGCGTCGAAGTTGACTGCCAGATCCGCAGCAGACAGCGCGAAGGTCGCTGCCATTGCGTCCGCTTCCGTCGTGCCGTCGGGCCCAACTCGATACGAGTTCGGTGTGCTCGGCTTCGCGGCAACGAGCGGATCGACGTGCCAGACCGCCGCATCGTGGTCGAGACGGCGAATCATGATTGCCGCGACCGCGATGACGGTGACAAGGAGGCCGACGATGATGAGGACGATTCGCATAGGCCGATCATGCCCGATTTTCGTGCAGAGCGGCTCACCCGCGCCTGTCTCGCCTCGGGCTGCGATGCGCACTACGTAATCAACGCCCGCTTGTATTCCTCGAACTTGTGGAAAACCTGTCACGGGGCTCGATCTGGCACCGTGACAGGTCGCCGGTAGAGTTAGCTCACTGGTTCCGAGCGCTGTTTCGCATCCCGCAGACGGCGCTCATTGAGGGGCCCCTGAACGAAAGGGCAGCAGATGTTCGAACGATTTACCGACCGAGCACGACGAGTCGTCGTGCTCGCGCAGGAAGAAGCCCGGCTGCTCAACCACAACTACATCGGCACCGAGCACATCCTGCTCGGCCTCATCCGCGAGGGCGAAGGCGTTGCGGCACAGGTGCTCGTCAAGCTCGGCGACCACCTGGCGGGCGTACGCAGCCAGGTTGAAGAGATCATTGGCCAGGGCGGCTCGTCTCCGTCTGGCCACATCCCTTTCACACCGCGCGCAAAAAAGGTTCTCGAACTATCGCTGCGCGAAGCACTGCAGCTCGGCCACAACTACATCGGCACCGAGCACATCCTGCTCGGCCTCATCCGCGAGGGCGAAGGCGTTGCGGCACAGGTGCTCGTCAAGCTCGGCGCCGACCTCTCCCGCGTTCGCCAGCAGGTCATCCAGTTGCTGTCCGGTTACCAAGGGCCTGCCGGATCCACGGGTGGCGGTAGCTCGGCCTCCGAAACCGGTCAGCCGGCCGCAGGCGTCGGCGCAGGCAACAAGGAAGGCGGCGACGAGAAGGGCGGTAACTCCCAGATCCTCGATCAGTTCGGCCGCAACCTCACCGAAGCTGCCCGAAACGGTGAACTCGATCCGGTGATTGGCCGCTCGAAAGAACTCGAACGCGTGATGCAAATCCTGTCGCGTCGCACCAAGAACAACCCGGTGCTCATCGGTGAGCCCGGCGTCGGCAAGACCGCCATCGTCGAAGGCCTCGCCCAAAAGATTGTCAACAACGACGTCCCCGACACGCTTGCCGGCAAGCAGCTCTACACGCTCGACCTCGGCTCACTTGTCGCTGGCTCGCGCTACCGCGGCGACTTCGAAGAACGCTTGAAGAAGGTCCTCAAAGAGATCAAGTCTGCCGGTGAAATCTTGCTGTTCATCGACGAGATTCACACCCTCGTGGGTGCCGGTGCTGCCGAAGGCGCGATCGATGCTGCGTCGATTCTGAAGCCAATGCTCGCTCGCGGTGAACTCCAAACCATTGGTGCCACAACGACCGACGAGTACCGCAAGCACGTCGAGAAAGACGCTGCACTTGAGCGTCGGTTCCAGCCAGTCAAGGTCGAAGAGCCGTCGCTGGCGCACACGATCGAGATCCTCAAGGGCATCCGCGACCAGTACGAGTCGCACCACCGTGTCACCATCACCGACCAGGCCCTCGTTGCTGCAGCCAACCTCGCCGACCGGTACATCAGTGACCGCTTCCTTCCTGACAAGGCAATCGACCTCATCGACGAGGCCGGTTCGCGCCTGCGCATCAAGCGCATGGCCACACCGCCCGATCTCCGCGAGCTTGAGCAGAAGCTGACCGACGTGCAGGACGCCAAGAAGACCGCTGTCGAAGAGCAGCAGTTCGAAGAGGCTGGCCGTTTGCGCGACGAAGAGAAGAAGCTGCTCGAAGAGAAGGCCGAAAAAGAGACCGAGGTCAAGGCCTCCGGTGTCGACCTATTCGACGAAGTCGACGAAGAAGCCGTCGCCGAAGTGCTCGCACTCTGGACCGGCATCCCCGTCTACAGGTTGACCGAAGAAGAGACCGAGCGTCTCTTGAAGATGGAAGACGAACTGCACAAGCGGATCATCGGCCAGGAGAACGCTGTGGCCGCCGTGTCGCAGTCGATCCGCCGCACTCGTGCTGGCCTGAAGGACCCCAAGCGTCCGTCGGGTTCGTTCATTTTCCTCGGCCCAACAGGCGTCGGCAAGACCGAGCTCGCCAAGGCGCTTGCCAACACCTGTTCGGTGATGACGATGCGCTGATCACACTCGACATGTCGGAGTACATGGAGAAGCACACGGTCAGTCGTCTCGTCGGTTCGCCTCCGGGCTACGTCGGGTACGAAGAGGGCGGCCAGCTCACCGAAGCGGTGCGTCGCAAGCCGTTCTCCGTTGTCCTGTTCGACGAAATCGAAAAGGCCCACCCCGACGTGTTCAACACGCTCCTCCAAGTGTTGGATGATGGTCGCCTCACCGACAGCCAGGGCCGAACCGTGGACTTCCGTAACACCGTGCTGATCATGACCTCGAACCTCGGCACGCAGGATCTCCGCAAGGCCAACCTCGGCTTCACGACCGACGACTCCGCCATGAGCTACGAGCGCATGAAGGAAAAGGTCAACGACAGCCTGAAGAACCACTTCCGGCCGGAGTTCCTCAACCGCATCGACGAGACCATTGTCTTCCACGAGCTCTCAAGGGATGAAGTGCTCCAGATGGTCGACCTGCAGTTGGTGCGCCTCACCGGACAGCTCGAGAGTCAGGGTCTGGGCATTGAGGTCAAGCAGTCCGCCAAGGAACTGCTCGCCGAACTCGGTTACGACCCGCAGCTCGGCGGCCGCCCGTTGCGTCGTGCGATCCAGCGCCACATCGAAGACTCGCTGTCCGAGAAGATCCTGTACAAGGAGTTCTCGGCAGGCGAGATCATTGTTGTCGACACTGAAGAAGATCCCGAGCGCGAGGGCAAGAAGAAGTTCACTTTCACTGCCGTCGAGGGCTTCGTGCCCCCCGCGTCGGTTGAACTCGAGATGACCGCGACCGAAAAGCCGGCCGCTCCGCCGGAGGCTCAGCTGCCGCCACCTGAAGCAGCCGAGTGATCTCAGCGTTCTGCTGAGCGAACGCCCCGACGGTCAGCCGTCGGGGCGTTCGCTGTTTTCGGTTCGTGGTCCAGCACTTGCCACCTTTCCGGCGCCACCGCGCGACATAATGGCGAATGTGATTCGGCGGCTGATGGCTTTTCTGACGCTTGCCGTCGCGCTGACTGCATGCCAACTCGACGTGACTGTTGACGTAGTCGTTGATCCCGACGGGACGGGCCAGATCGCGGTGACCATCGTGGCCGACCAAGAGATCCTCGATCAGATTCCAACGCTTGCCGATGATCTGGTCCTCAACGACGTGATCGAAGCCGGGTGGTCCATCGACGGGCCGCGCGCCCCGGGCGATGGATCAGGCGGGCTCTTCCTCCAGATGACACACCCCTTCCGCTCACAGGGCGAGGCAACGAACCTGCTGCAGTCCCTCGGCCCGCCCTTCACTCAAATGGAAGTTGGTCGCGGCCTCAACGGTGACGTCACCACCAACCAGCTCCGAGGTCGACTCGTGCTCGTCGACGGATTCGACGCGTTCGCCGACGCCGACCTTGTCGCTGCAGTCGGATCACAGCCGTTCGCCGCGCAGATTGCCGCCGCCGGCGCAACGCCAGAAGAGAACATGTCGGTCACTGTCCGAGCCTCGCTGCCTGGCGTTTTAGAGAGCGACACAACGAACGTCGAGCCGAACCAAGCCGGCATCCTCGAGTGGGCGGTCCCGCTCGACGGCACGGCACTCCAGTGGCAAGCCGAAACCACGCAGCAACCCGGCGAGGGTCAGCGTTGGGCACGCCCGCTGTCGATCGCTGCGCTCGTCGCTTTCATTGGCTGGGTCGCATTCATGGGGCTGTTCATCATCTACGTGGCCTTCGCCCGCTCCCGACGAGCTCGCGCCTACAAGCATCGCCACCTTGGCCGCCTCTGAATTTCGGCCCGAGATTTCGTTTCACAACTTCCCGAGCCGGGCAACCAGCACAGAAGTCACGACCGTTTTGGCAAGGGCTTCACGACATACCCTGAAGGTAATTCCTCGGACGAGTCGATCACACTGAAGCGGGTGAGATGTTGTGCGTGCTCCGACAGCGCCTTGTGGTGCGCTCGTAGGTGGGCCCGAAGTTCTGGCAGTGCGGGCACCACGGCGCGTAGAACTCGACGACCGGGATCGCCCGAAGTTCGTTAGACAGGTTTGGCGTGCCGCCGTGCCATGCCCGCACGTCACGGATTTGCACGGTGCCCGCAGGCGCTGGACACACCGTGCTGAGGCGCATCCACTCGGGCTCTTCGTCGAGTGTCGGAATCGGCGCGCGCGAGTGCTGCGAGCCGGGGATTTGACGGGTCGGCCCGTTCAGCACGGTTTGATCAAACGGCAGGAAGTTGACGCACACATACGGACATGGAATGTCGCGAATCGTGTGGGACCCGCGGGGATCGTGGAAGGAACTGAAAGGAGTGCTTCCGTCTGGTTCGAAATCACGGATATCAGAATGCAGCGGCTGGTAGCCGACGGCGCCAGGCAGACAGAAGTCGCCGCTGGCCGAGCGAAGCATGTAGTCCGACGACTCGAAGATGGCCGTGACAATAGGCGTCACGGTCGCCAGGTCGATCAGCATCTGCCACTCGGGCCGGTGCAACATGCTGCGAGTGACGCTGGAGCCGCCGAACGAGTACCGATGCGAACCGCGGTTGCCGCCGCGCTGCTCGTCGAGCGCAACGATGTCATCAACGACCTCGACTACCCCCTTACGGAGGAACGCTGTCTGATCCGCATCGAGCGCGTCGCGGACGAGGACAAATCCATCACGACGGAAGATCTTGACGGCTCGGTCGATCTCTGACGGGTCGAGAATCTCGACATCTCGCAACCCGCCGTTGGCCTGGAGGTATTCGCGCTGCTGCACGATCTCCGGCGCGTTTCGATCGAGGCCGTGCCACCCAAGGTCGGCGTGGCGTTCTGTTGATCCGGCTTCACTGGTCGTTGACACAGATATCTCCTTCGTCTCTTCCGATTATCACCATGCGTACGCCTCCGGCGCTGGCCCCGGACCAGGAAAGATTGCATCGATCCGATCGAGTACATCACTTGACAAGTGGATCGACGTGGCGTGAATGGCCCCATCGAGTTGGGCAATGGTTCTTGGGCCAACGATCGGCGAAGTCACCGCAGGCTGGTGCAACAACCACGCCACGCCGACATCGCTCGGCCGTTCGCCGAGGTCATCACACAGGGTTTCCCACTGTATGAGTTGCGGGCGGATCGACTCGACGCGTCGGGCCATCTCGGCGCTCGATCGACGGCCCGTTGCTTCGACTGACAACACGCCGGCGAGGAGGCCGCCGCCCAGCGGACTCCACGGCAGCAGACCCAATCCGTACGATTCGCAGGCCGGAATGACTTCGAGCTCGATCGTTCGCTCGGTCAGGTTGTAGAGACTCTGCTCCGATACGAGCCCGAGAAAATGGCGGGAACGCGCTGCCTCGTTGGCCTGCGCGACAGTCCAGCCAGCAAAGTTGCTCGACCCAACGTAGGTGATCTTGCCCTGCGCCACCAGCGTCTCCATGGCCTGCCACACCTCGTCCCACGGAGCTGTGCGGTCGATGTGATGCATCTGGTACAGGTCAATGTGGTCGGTCTGGAGCCGCCGCAGGCTGGCGTCGCAGGCAAGCCGGATGTTGCGCGCTGACAATCCACGATCGTTCGGTCGATCCGACATCGGCTCGTACAACTTGGTGGCCAACACGATCTGCTCGCGGCGGTCACCACCCTGCGCGAGCCAGTTGCCGATGATTGTCTCGGTGGCCCCCACGCCCGCACTTGCGCCATATTGATTGGCCGTGTCGACGAAGTTGATGTCGTGTTCGAGGGCCCGATCGAGAATCGCGTACGACTCATCCTCGGACGTTGCCGGTCCGAAGTTCATGGTGCCAAGGCACAACTCGCTGACGCGTAGTGCGGTCCGGCCCAAATGGTGATGTTGCATGGTTGCTCTCCACGTGGCGCTGCCACTTCAACAGTCGAACGTAGAACGTAGAACGTCGACACTATTGACAGAATATCTAATAGCGTTCTGCAGCGAGCAATTGGTCGAGAGCAGAACCGCACATGAGGAAGAACACATCTTCGATGGCCGATCGAGATGCCTGATCGTGTGCAAGCAAGCTCCACATCACTTGGCTCGGGGCATTGGCGAGCGCCGAGAACACCAGGGCCCGCTCCCGCTCAACACCCATCGCCTCGACGAGTCGAGCCCACCACTCAAGGTTGTCGCGCTCCACACGCTTGCGCACCTCCGCAACCGACGATTCGAGCACGGGTTCGAGTTGCAGCCGATGGAACAGCAGGCCGCTGGACTCAACCTGGTCAAGAAACCAGCGCGTATTCGACATAACGCGTTGGTCAAACAACTGACGCAGTGACTGCGAACCAGGGATCTCCTCGTACAATGGCATTGCCTCGACGTCCCAGAGACCAGAGACTTCATCCCACAACTCGTGCACGAGGCCAGTCCTGTTCGCGAAGTAGGCGTAGATCAGACTGCGCGATACCCCCGCCTCGGCGGCAACCGATTCCATCGACAGCGCACCAACTCCACGTTCTTCGACAATCATGCGCGCCACTGCGAGCAGATGTTGGCGTCGTTCCTCCGGCGATAGACGCGGCCCTACCGCTTCCGAAGCCGCAGAAAATGGTGAGTCATCTTTCACATCACCAAGTCTGCCTCATTGACCAATGCTGACGAGGTACGCAAGCGCTATTGACACTGTGTACAAGAAGAGTAATGATGTCCCAGTTGCGCACTGGCTGACGGGACGAAGGGAGACTTCCGACGGCCGCCAAAGATGGCTCGCCCGAGCGCGCTGAGGTTCACACCTCGATGCAACTTGGCGCGCAATCAATGGTAATGGTGCAAGAGAATACCGGGCTCGCGATCGCGAGCAGGGGGAGAAGCGGTGGCAGCAATTGCCACCATCACTGAAGGAGCACACTGTGCAAAGAATACGAAAGATCGCATCCGCGACGGTTGCCTTGTCACTGGTCGCCGCTGCGTGCGGCGGCAGCGATGACGCTGCCGACGAATCCGCCACCACCGACGCGCCGGCAGCCGACGCGCCGGCAGCCGACGAACCCGCCGCGAGCGGCGAAAAGGTCACGATCCGCTGGCGCACCCGGCCAGACAACGACGCCGAGGCCGAGGTCTACGGAACGATCAGCGACTCAATCGACGCCGAAAATGGCGACGCAGTCTCACTGACCTACGAGCCCGGCACCACCGACGGCGCCAACTACCAGGACCAGCTCATCACCGAGATCGCCAACGGCACCGCCCCTGACGTGTTCTGGATCCCGGGAACTGACATCGCTCGTTTCCAGAGCGCTGGTCTCATCCTCGACCTGGCCCCGATCGCGGCCGAAGACGGCTTCGACACCGGCGAGTTCTACCCCGAGCCCATGTACCACTTGACCTTCGACCCCGACGCAGGCGCCCCGGGCGACAAGCTGTGGGGTCTGCCCCGCGACGTATCAACGTTCGCCATGTACCTCAACAACGACCTCATCGCTGAGGCCGGTGCTGACGACCCCAGAGCCCTCGCCGAAGCCGGCGAATGGGACTGGGCGGCCTTCGCCGAAGTCGCTACTGCGGTGAGCGCGCTCGGTGGCGAAAACAAGGGCTTTGCAATGGACGCCTGGTGGGGGCCTATTGGTTACTTCATCCAGGCAGCTGGCGGTAGCTTCCTCAACGAAGACGGCACTGAGTGCACGGTCGATTCGCCGGAAGCCATTGCGGGTCTGACCCAAATGAAGGCGGTTTACGACGGCGGTCTTGCAGTCGCTTATGGCGAAAGTGGAGAGGCTCCGTGGAAGGCCGGCACCGTCGGTATGTTCATGAACGGCCGCTGGGCAACGCCCGGCGCACGCGCCGACGCCAACTTCAACTGGGACGTCGTCCAGCTGCCCACCGGCCCCGGTGGCACACAGGGCAACTGGCTGTTCTGGGGCGCATACGTCGTCAACGCGAACACGGAAAGCCCGTCCGAGGCATTCGACCTCGTGCAGTCGCTGACCACTGCTGACACCCAGGCATCGATCAGCGAACTCGGAGCCAACTTTGGGCAGGCGCCAGAGCGCCGCTGCAGCCGAGGCCTTCCTTGGCTTCACCCCGCCGGAAAACGCGCAAGCGTTCCTCAACGGTCTTGCTGACTCGCCGACAGCTGAAGGTCCTCTCTGGACCGGTAGCCGCACCGAGTTCGACAATGTCGTGGGTGCTGCGGTGACCGCAGTGATCAACGGTGAGCGCACGATCGAGGACTTCGCTGCGAACATTTGTGCCGAGGCTGAGATCGCCACATTCGGCGGCTGATTACTTCCTGACCGTTCCATCTTGTGCCTCACACCAGATGGAACGGTCGGGGCTTCGCCCGTTCGCTCGGGACACCGACCATCACACCTGGGGGACTTGTGTCGGACACGATCACTACGGACACCGCCGACAGCGCCGACGCTGAGGCCGAGCCTCGCAACGCGCTCGGCACCGGGCTTGGCCGACAGCTGAAGCTGCTGAGCCTGTGGCACCTCGTCGGTGCCGCTGTGAGCGTCGTGGGCATTCTGCTGGCTCGTCGCGGTGGCGATATCGAACTGCCGTGGATGCCGCGCTACGCGCTGCAGGGCTTCTTCAGCTTTGCTTTCGTTGCTCACATGGCGAGCGCCTACGGCATTGGTGCCCGCGCACGTTGGGTCCGCCCGTTGTCTCTCGCTGTTAACTATCTCCTCACTCTCGTTGCCGCCGCGGCAACCTTGCATCTTTTTAACGCCTTTCGGGCCCTCGGCGACCTCGGCGAAGGCTTGTACAAGGCATTCATCCCATTCGGCGTCATCTGTGTCGGACTGCTTTGGGTACTTCTGAGCGGCCAGATGTTGACCAACCGGCCAACGGCAGTCGGGCCGCAGCGCCTGCGCACAGCTGGTTGGAGCGTCGCCGGGCTGGCCAGTGTCTGGTTTGTACTCAAAGCAGACCCCTCCGGCCTGATTTTGTCCATCGGCGACTCGCTCACTCGACCGCTTGCGCTTGGCGCTATTGCCTTGACCGTTGGCGCCGCGCTCGCGACACGGCTCATGTGGTCGCGTGCCGCAGCCAAGCACTTCGGCTCCACTCGAGCGACCGACGAAGCACTGAGCGGCCTCGCCTTTCTGTCGCCCAACCTGCTCGGGTTCCTCATCTTCTTCGCGTTCCCGCTCCTGTTCTCACTCTGGGTCAGCTTCTTCGACTGGGATACCACTAACACGACCCGTGATTTCATCGGGCTGGAGAACTACATCCGAGCGTTGTCGATCGACTTCGCTCACTCGTCGCAGAGCAACTCCGGCACCGAGGTGCTGAAAGGCGGCTATCAGGTACTGGCCAACCTCGACTGGTTCGGCCAACACTGGGTCATCGGCGCACGCGACGTCGAGTTCTGGCTGTCGTTGAAGAACATCATGGTCTTCCTCTTGCTGGCCGTACCTCTCGCTGTACTGCCAGCCCTCGTGCTGTCCAGCGTGCTCGCCTCGAAGCTGCCCGGAATGAAGATCTTCCGAACCATTTACTTCATCCCCTCGGTGGCGGGGGTGATCGGCGTCGCGATCGTGTGGGGCCAAATGTTCGACGCCACAATCGGCTGGATCAACTACCTCCTCGACCTGCTCGGCGTGTCCGAAGCGGGCCAAGGCCAGGGCTGGCTCACCCAGCCGGACACAGCCTTGCTCGCAATGGTCATCGTCTTCGCCTGGATGAGTTTCGGATTCAATACGGTGCTGTATCTGGCTGGACACCAGGCCATTCCGAAGGAGTTGTATGAGGCAGCTGAAATCGACGGCGCAAACACCTGGCAGATCTTTCGGCGGATCACGGTGCCGCAACTCCGCAACACGACGTTCTATGTGGTCATCACAACGTCGATCCTCGCCTTGCAGCTTTTCGACATCGTCTGGATCCTTGCGCGACCGATTGCAGGCGGACCGAACTTCGCCACGCAGACACCCGTGCTGACCTTGTACCAGGAGGCGTTCACCAACAACCGCCAGGGCTACGCCTCGTCGCTGGCCTGGGTGCTGTTCATCATCATCTTCAGCTTCACCTCGTTCCAGTTCCGACGACAACGTGATGAAGCCACTTCGGGAGGCGTGTCATGAGTGTCCGTCGAAAGGGGCCACGGGCGACCATCGTTCGCGTCTTCACCTACCTGTCTCTTGTCTCGGTTGCAGTCGTTGTCATCTTTCCCTTCGTCGTCGCCTTCGCGACGTCGCAGAAGCCACCGACGTGGAGCTGCTCCGTTGAACCCTTATTCCTCAAGAACCCCAAACCGTTGACGCCACCGAGTTGTTGCTCCCCGATGACGTCGATGTAAGTGATGAATCGCTTCCCCTTTTCACATTCCCGGATTCCAGCACGCGTTTTGCACTCGTCGACAACGACATCTCGGTCGCTGAGTTCCGACCCCTCGACGACATTGATCGAATCATCCGATTGGACGTGTCGTCAGGCGACAAGACAGGAGACGTCGTCACCATCGACGGTGACGAAGAAGACGTCTTCGCCATTGAGGTCGACGGCACCACCATCGAGGCATATCGATCGCGGCTCACGTCCGGTGGCCGATTCGTGTCGCTGGATGACCCAGCCGACGAGCGCGTCGAACTGGTCAACTTGGTCGAACCCGTGCAGCAGTTCGGCCCGCGGCTCGAGAACTTCGAAGAGGTCCTCATCGACAAAAATCTCGGCCGCTCACTGACCAACACAGTGTTGGTGACGATCGTTGTCGTGTCCGGCCAGATTGTGACGTCGATCCTCGGCGGCTACGCATTCGCTCGGATCAAGTTCAAGGGACGCGGGCCATTGTTTCTGCTGTACCTCGGCTCGGTCATGGTGCCGTTCGTCGTGCTCATCATTCCGCTCTTCCAGCTCATGCTCCAGGTGGGTTGGCTCGACAATCTTTCGGCGCTGATCATTCCGTTCATGTTCAGCGCCTATGGCACGTTCTTGATGCGACAGTTTTTCATCAGCATTCCCGTCGAGATCGAGGAAGCCGCGCTGCTCGACAATGCCTCACGCTGGAAGATCCTGTGGCGCATCATGGTGCCGCTCGCTCGCCCGGCTATCGCCACGCTTGCGACGTTCGGATTCCTCTATGCCTGGAACTCGTTCTTCTGGCCACTGGTCATCATCAACTCTGGCAACCCCGACGGCCGTGTGTTGTCGCTTGCTCTGTCAACATTGGGCGGCCGATCGAGCACCGATCTCAACCTCGTGTTTGCTGGCGCGATGATCGCTATGACCCCACCCATCCTCGTGTTCCTGTTCGCCCAGCGCTATTTCGTCGAGAACTCCGCTTCCAGCGGGCTCAAGTAGGGAGTTACCCATGGCAGAAGTCACCTTCCGCTCCGTCAGCAAGCAGTACGACGGCGATGGCCCAAAGGCCGTCGACTCGCTCGACCTCGACATCAAGGACGGTGAATTCATGGTACTTGTCGGGCCCTCGGGCTGCGGCAAGTCGACCGCGTTGCGCATGATTGCTGGGCTCGAAGAAGTAACCGACGGAGAATTGCTGATCGGCGATCGCCTCGTTAACGACGTCCCACCGGGCGACCGCGACATCGCAATGGTGTTCCAAAACTACGCGTTGTACCCGCATATGACCGTTCGCGAGAACATCAGTTTCGCGCTGGAAGTTGCCAAGGTCAAGAAGGCCGAGATCAAGGCACGCACCGAGGAGGCCGCTGAGATGCTCGGCCTGATGGACTATCTCGACCGTTTGCCGAAAGCACTTTCCGGTGGCCAGCGTCAACGCGTCGCCATGGGTCGCGCAATCGTGCGCAGCCCACAGGTGTTCCTGATGGACGAGCCGCTCTCGAACCTCGACGCCAAGCTGCGCGTTCAGATGCGCTCGGAGATCATCCAAATTCAGAGACGGCTCGACACCACCATGGTGTATGTGACCCACGATCAGATCGAGGCCATGACGATGGGGCACCGCGTCGCTGTCATGCGCCTCGGCGTCCTCCAGCAAGTCGCCGACCCGCAAGAGCTGTATCAGCGACCAGCCAACTTGTTCGTCGCCGCATTCATTGGCAGCCCGGCAATGAATCTGATCAACGTGACGCTCGGCGGGACAGCGGAACGGCCCACGGCAAGCTTCGCCGGCCATACCCTCGCAATCGACCCACGGGCAGTCGAGCGGTATCCCCAGGTTGCAGACCGCATCGGGTCATCGGTGGTACTCGGCCTTCGTCCCGAACACTTCTCGATAGAGGGCGACTTCGACCTGCCCGCAGATCAGACCGTCGAGTTCGAGATCGATCTGGCTGAAGCGATGGGCGCCGAGGCACATCTCCACATCACACTCGACGTGCCGGTCGTCGAACTCGATGGCGCCCCCGTCATCGCGGAAGACGGCGATGACGTCTCCACGTCAACCACCAGCGTCATCGCTCGGATCGACGGCATTCACTTTGTTCGCAGTGGTGAGGTCGTGAAACTTGGTGTCAAGACACATCTGGCGCACTTCTTTGACCTCGACACCGGCCTCCCACTGAACTAACACAAACCGGGGCCACCGTTGAGCGCAGCGAGCTCGCACGCCAGTCCGAAGACTCACAACTGCCGGCGAAGACGGCCAGCGACGACGTCGCTGCGTTCCGCAGGAGCGGGTTGTGACACCTCATCTCTAGGGTGGCACCCATGGCCAAGTCGAGCGGCAAGATCCGCATTGTCTACGCGTGCAGCGAGTGTGGTTCGTCGTATCCCAAATGGTCGGGCCAGTGCGGCAGTTGCGGTGACTGGAACACCCTCTCCGAAGAAATCGAAGGGCCTGGCGACGCCCTCAAGGCTCCCCCGCCACCGACCAATCGTCCGGGCCCGGTGCTCATTGGCAACGTGGGCACCGAAGCCGGTCAGCCGAGGCCGACCCAGATCGACGAACTCGACAGGGTGTTGGGAGGCGGCATCGTGCCCGGCGCCGTCATGTTGCTCGGCGGCGAGCCCGGCATCGGCAAGAGCACGCTTTTGCTGCAGCTCCTCGCATCGTGGGACGGGCCAACGCTGTATGTCAGCGCCGAGGAGAGCGCCCAGCAGGTGCGTCTACGCGCCGAGCGGCTCGATGCAGTCCGACCGCAACTTTGGCTCCACGCCGAAACATCGCTGCCGCACATCCTCGAGTCAATCGAAGAGACCAAGCCCGAGCTGGTCGTCATCGACTCCATCCAAACCGTCTTTGACCCATCGCTCGGTTCGCTGCCCGGCAGCGTCGGGCAGGTTCGTGGTTGCGCCCAGCGACTGGTCAACGTGGCCAAGGAACGCGACATTGCAATTGTACTTGTTGGGCACGTCACGAAGGACGGTGGCCTCGCCGGGCCGCGAGTGCTCGAACATGTCGTCGACACCGTCCTCCAATTCGAAGGCGACAAACATCATGCCCTCCGGCTGCTGCGAGCTTCCAAGCATCGGTTTGGCCCAACCAACGAACTCGGCATCTTCGAAATGGCAGGCGTCGGCCTCATCGGCGTCCCTGATCCATCGACGATGTTCCTCTCCGATCGCCGGACCGGCATCGCGGGTTCAGCGGTCGTGCCGACAATGGAAGGGCAGCGGCCGATCGTGGTCGAGGTCCAGGCACTGACCTCACCGGGCGTTCCAGGCGTGCCGTCCCGACGGAGCGCGCTGGGCCTCGACGGCCCGCGCCTGTCGATGCTGATGGCCGTCCTCGGGCGCCGCGCCCGGCTCCCCGTTGCCGAGAACGACGTCTATGCATCCACCGCCGGCGGCGTGAAGCTCGTCGAGCCCGGCCTCGACCTCGGCGTCTGCCTCGCGGTGGTTAGCGCACTACGCAATCAGCCAATGCCCGCCGACGTCGCAGTGTTTGGCGAAGTCGGCCTCGGAGGCGAACTCCGTCAGGTCGGCCAAGCTGCTCGTCGACTCACCGAAGCTGCACGCCTCGGGTTCTCTCGCGTCGTCGTCCCCGCCAATTCACCCGACGGCGACGGCGCAATCCGCGTCATTCGCGCCAAGACGCTGAGCGAAGCCATTGCTGCGGTCGGCCTCAACGGTGAGGGCTGAGCGTCCGCCGCCGACACGTTGCCGTCCAAACCCAATTCACGACACCGCCATTCACGACACCGCCATTCACGACACCGCCATTCACGACACCGCCATTGACAGAACCATGTGCGCTCATCTCGCGTAAGATGCGATTGTGGAGTATCGGTACAAAGGGGCAAACGAGAAGATGCGCAATGCGCTCGCTCGCGTCTCGCCTGGCACTCCGCTGCGCGACGGCATCGACCGCGTGGTGCGGGCAAAAGCCGGCGCGCTCCTTGTCCTGAGCGACGAACCTGACGTTCTATCGATCTGCTCCGGCGGGTTCCTCGTCGATGCCCCGTACAGCCCGCAGCGGTTGTCCGAACTGGCGAAAATGGATGGCGCCATCATTATTTCGAACAAAGGCGGGCGAATCGCGCGAGCGAACGTGCACCTCGTCCCCGACCCCACTGTCCCGACCAGCGAGACCGGCACCCGCCACCGCACGGCCGAGCGCGTCGCACGGTCGCTCGACGTACCCGTGGTCTCGGCCAGCGAAGAAATGGGCGTGATCAACGTCTACGCAGGTGGCGAAAAACGTCAGCTGCAAGAAGTCGGCCACCTGCTTGAGCGCGCTAACCAGGCGCTGCAGACCCTTGAGCGCTACAAGACCAAGCTCGATGACGGCATCAACAACCTGACGGCCGTCGAAGTCGAAGATGTCGCCACGTTGCGCGACGTGGTTGCTGTTGTCCAGCGAGGCGAAATGGTCCATCGCGTCGCCGACGAAATCGAGACGATGATCATCGAACTCGGGATCGACGCGCGCCTGCTGCGCCTCCAGCTCGACGAGCTCTACGAAGAGATCGACGATGAACTCGACCTCGTGGTCGCCGACTACATGCCTGCTGACAAGACCGCCGAGCAGGCCATGTCCGACATGTCTGAGCTGTCGGACGACGACGTTCTCAACCTGCGGGTGACCGCCGACGTGCTTGGTCGCGCCGGAGACAACGACGACCTCACCCAAGAAGTCGCCCCCAAGGGCCTGCGCTTCCTGCGCCGCGTGAAGCGACTCGACGTCAACATTGCCGACGCCGTCGCCAACCACTTCGGTGGCTTGGCAAAGATGCAGCGGGCAACTCTCGACGACCTGATGTCGGTCGAAGGTGTCGATGAGGCGATGGCGCGCAGCATCCGCGACACGCTCACTCGCATCACCGAGTCGACCATCCTCGACCAGTACTAACCATCCTCGACCAGACTAACCATCCTCGACCAGCACTCGCCATCCTCGGTCAGTACTCGCCATCCTGGACCCGGCACTGTTGCCCGTACTCGGATTTCAGATGAGATTCCTGGTCAGGTGAGCATCCCTGCCAGATTACGGGTTCTCCTTGGTCAAGGTCGGCAGGATTTGATCCCACACCGCGTCATCTTCGAAGCCGAGCGCCCACAGCGACACACCGTCCATTTGGTACTTGCGTGCGAGATCCATCCGCAGGCGGACGCCGTCGCCGTCGACGTAGTGGACTCGGCGGCCCTGGAGACAAGTGGTCGTTCCATCGGTGACCTCAAGGTCGTAGTCGAAGGTCCACTCGCCGGTCTCAGGAACGGCGATGGGCGTCGCTTCTCGCAGCACGATCAGCTCGTCGACCGAGCGCGCCGTGACGCTTGTGCGACCCTGCAATTCCGACGCCGGGCAGATGCCTGACTCACCGACCGGCCAGTTCCGTCCATATGCGGCGAGCCCGAGCACCAGCTTGTCGGGCTGTCCCGTTGCTTCAATTGCTCCCTTGATCGAGCGCTCAACAAACTCGAGTGGCGCAATCGGCCCCGGATTCATGACCGAAAAATCATAAGCCATAATGCGAATTCGATCGACATGCGGCGCAATGGCGCCGTAGTCGTAGACCCAAAAGCCGCTTGCTGCAGTCTGGCCGGCGTCGTACACCGGCGGAATGCTGACCGTCAGCGTTCGATCATCTGCACGGAGCGCCGCGCCGAGTTCAGTGATGAACGCCACCCAGTTCGGGCGAGTCGCTGCCCAGGTGCTTCTGCCATCGGCGAAGGCGAACTGTTCGTAGTCGATATCAATGCCAGCGAAGTCGTCACTCGCCGCGAACTCGACGATGGTGTCGACGTGCGTAGTGCGGGCGGCTGGGTCGGCCAAAATTGCCGCCATCTCGCCAGCAGGCAACGCGTCGACGATCGATGGCACGACGTTCGCCCCCGCCTTGTTGGCAATGGACATGAACTGCTCGATGTCTTCGTCGCGCGCGTTTCGGTCGATCTCGATCGTGGAGACGCCGGTCGCGTTAAACCAGAACGGCGAGATGTCTCGAAGCAACCCGACACGCTGCTCAAACTCAGGCAGGGAGTCGTCGAGTGCCCAGTAGGGCGCCCAGGCGTCGAGCGGAATATCCGACTTCGGTGCGGGAACCAAAGCTGGCCGGGTGACCGCGAAGACAGCGCCCCCCAGCACGACGACGAGCACAGCAACGAGCACTCCCAACGCCGAAGGACGACGCGCTGTTGCCGCTGGTGTTGCCGCTGGTGTTGCAGCTGCCGCTGGCGTGTCGTCGAGCGTCATTCAAGCAATCCGAACGGTCGAAGATCTGCGGCGAAATTCGTTGTCAGGCAAGAAGCGCGCGTAGATCGTCGACGGTGACGCCGACCAGGGTGTCGCGAATCGTGAGGTTCTGAGCGGGATCGAGTTGGACGACATGGGGGATGCCCAGCGTCGCACACCCGGCAGCCAGAGCTGAGGCAGCACCAGTACGAGAATCCTCGATCGCGACGCACGCCCTGACGTCGACGCCGAGGCCCCGAGCCGCTGCTTCATACGGTTCAGGGTGCGGCTTACCATGGGCCACTTCGTCACCAGTGATGATGACTTCGAACGACCCGTCGGGGCAAGCAATCAGGATGGCCTCCGCAAAGCGGCGCCACGACATCGTGACAAGGGCGCAGCGAATGCCGGCTGACTGGCACTCGGCGAGCAGCTCTCGCGCACCGGGCCGCCACGGCAAATTGGCCTGGACGCGCTCGATCACGCCGTCCATCAGCCGATTCACCAGATCGACCGGCTCCATGTCGACACCCGCTGCTCGCAACACCTCTGCCGAAACGAACAGGTCAGATCCAATGAGATCCTCCGCCTGATCATCCGACCAGGTGCCGCCGTGTTCCTCGACGAGGCGCTGCTCACACTCGATCCAGTAGGGCTCACTGTCAACAAGCGTCCCGTCCATATCCCAGAGCACAGCGGCCAGTTCCGTCATGCCCGAGAGTCTGCCAGCACATTTCGTTTGCGTCGAAGAATCTGCGGTGTGTTCAACGAGAAGTTCGACGCAAACAAAATTTTTGGGCGGAGTAGGCGCCGCGGGCGTGTCAGCTTCGGAAGACCGTGATTTTGTCTTCGCCGATGGCGGCGCGGCGCTCGGGGTCATCGATGCCGAGGCCTTCGCCGGGTGCGAGGCACAAGACGCCAAGCTTGCCTTCGGCCTTGTTGTGGTGGACCGCCAGCGATGCTTCGCCGACACCGTCGAGTGTGTAGGTGTCAGTGAGGAGCGGCTGGATCTTGCCTTCGCAGAGCAGCTTGTTCGCGGCCCATGACTCGGAGTAGTTGGCAAAGTGCGACGAGAGAAGCTTCTTGAGCTTCATCCAGAAGTGCCGGTTGTCGAACTCGACCATGTAACCCGAGGTGGCGGCGCAGGTGATGATTGTCCCGCCGCGCTTGGCAGCGAAGACCGAGGCACCCATCGTCGACCGGCCAGGGTGCTCGAAGACGATGTCGACGTCTTCGCCATCGTTGAGCCCGCGGATGTCTTTGCCGAAGCGGCGCCATTCCGACTCGTCTTGCGTGTGCTCGTCCGACCAAAACTGATAGTTGGCGGCCCGGCGATCGATAACTGCCTCGCAACCCATTCGGTTGAGGATCTCGGCGCGCTCGGGTGACGACACGACCCCGATTGGCCTGCCGCCGCCGTTGAGGACGTACTGCACCGCGTAGCCGCCGATGCCACCCGTGGCGCCCCAGATCAGGACGCTGTCGCCTTGCTTCATACGGGCGCCGTTATCGCTGACGAGCATGCGGTATGACGTCGACGAACAGAGTCCATTGACGGCAGATTCTTCCCAGGTGAGATGCGTCGGCTTCGGCATCAGTTGGTTGGCGCGCACCACAGAGAGGTCGGCAAGCCCGCCAAAGTTGGTCTCAAAACCCCAGATGCGCTGATTGTTCGCCATCATTGAATCGTTGTGGGCAGTGTGGTCTTGACCGTCGACGTGGTTGCACTGCACGGTGATTTTGTCGCCGGGCTTCCAGTTGCGGACGGCGGAACCGACGCGGAGCACGACACCGGAGGCGTCGGAGCCAACAATATGCTCGTCACGCTGGTGGCGCTTGGCCCAATCGGACTCGCGAGCGAGACGATCGAGGAAGCCGAAGGTGGGCATTGGTTCGAAGATCGAGGTCCACACGGTGTTGAAGTTGATGCTCGACGCCATAACGGCGATGTACACCTCGTCGGGGGCCAGGTCAGGAGTGCGTACTTCGTCGACGTGCAGTGACTTGCGCGGATCTTTGTCCCACGAATCAAGGCCTTCGAACATGTCTGCTTCGTCGCGCTTAACGAAACATCCGCGGTAGCTCTCAGGGATCGGGATATTGGCGATGTCGTCGCTACTGGCGCCGGACTGAATTGCGTCGAGAAACTGCTCCATGAGGGTTGACATTACCGATCGGTAACCGAGGGCTCCAAGCTGCAGAGTGCGGATGTGTTCGATTCCACAGCGTCGCGTCACGGCAACTCACCCATTCGGTGAAGAATCTCGGCATTCCGTGCGCAACATAATTCCGCAATGCCCGGTGATCTGCTGTTTTGTTCTCCTCGTGAGGTGTGCGCCTATCCTTTACCCATGGCCGCAAACAACTCCGTCATTGTCGCTGGTGCACGCACCCCAATCGGGAAGATGAGCGGCGCGTTGGCGTCGTTCTCGGCCGCAGATCTCGGTGGTTTCGCAATCAGCGCAGCGCTCGAACGCTCCGGCGTCTCGCCCGAAGAGGTTGACCACGTCATCATGGGCCAAGTGCTCATGGCCGGCCAGGGCCAAGTACCGGCCCGTCAGGCTGCATCGAAGGCCGGCATTCCGATGAACGTCCCGTCGGTCAACATCAACAAGGTCTGTCTCTCCGGCCTCAACTCGATTTACCTCGCCAATCAGATGATCGCCACTGGCGAAGCTGACATTGTCGTCGCTGGCGGTATGGAATCAATGAGCAACGCCCCATACCTCGCCGACGGCGCGCGCAGCGGCTTCCGCTATGGCAACACCGAGCTACGTGACGCAATCATCGCCGACGGCCTCTGGTGCGCCTTCGATGCCTGCCTGATGGGTCTCGGCACCGATCGCTACACGGGCGACAGCATCACCCGCGAGCAGCAAGACGAGTTCGCTACCCGCTCCAACGAGCTTGCGGCCGAAGCCATCAAGGCCGGCCGCTTCGCTGACGAAATCGTTCCGGTTCTCGTTCCGCAGCGCAAGGGCGACCCGATTCTTGTCGAGCACGACGAAGGCGTACGGCCCGGCACCACCGTCGAGGGGCTCGCCAAGATGCGCCCGGCATTCGACAAGGACGGCACGATCACTGCGGCCAACGCGTCGCAACTCTCCGATGGCGCCAGCGCCATGGTGTTGATGAGCAAGGCTGAAGCCGAGCGACGCGGTGTCAATCCACTCGGCGAGTTCGTGTCGTACGGCATGGTTGCCGGCCCGGACAGCGCCTCACTCCTGCATCAGCCCAGCCGAGCTGCGATGCTCGCTGCCGAAAAGGCTGGCATCGCCATTGCTGATCTTGACCTCTTCGAGCTGAACGAGGCTTTCGCCGCTGTTGGTATCGCGTCAACGGCCGATCTCGGAATCGACCCCGACAAGGTCAACGTCAACGGCGGCGCAATCGCCCTCGGCCATCCGATTGGAATGAGCGGCAACCGCCTCGCACTCACACTGCTCCACGAGCTCAAGCGTCGTGGTGGCGGCGTCGGCGTTGCCTCGCTATGCGGTGGTGGCGGCCAGGGCGACGCAGCCATTCTCCGTGCGCTCTAGTAGCTCGTAGCTCGCGATCACATTGTTCGCTACAGGTAACGAGGAGCTCAGTCCCCCACGGAGCGCGGCGCTCGGCGTTTTCGGCCACCTCTTCCACTACTTCAGGCCATCAGCGCGGCATGTAGAGCATCAAGCCCGTCCAAACAGGTCTGGCGACAGGTTGTCTGCCAAAGAGCGACCGATCAATCACGTTCAGTGTTTTTTATCTCAAAATTATTACCTGAGGAGAGATTTGCTCCGTGAGGGCCTTGACGGTCGGCCTGCAGCTCCCTACCGTGCAATTCAGCAAAACATATCGCTTGGGCGACACCGACGGATTTATCCCACACGGAGCGACCAACAGTATCTGGGTCATTGTTGAAGTGAGTGGGGCGTCCTTCCGCTTCCCGCTCATTGCGGCAACGTCCCAGAATTTCTTTCTTCTTCAAGTTTTCAAGAGTTCCATCTTGAAGGGGAATCCCAATCGAGAGCATCAGCGTTGACGAGACGGCCCGCCCCGACTCCCAGTGCTGGTGCTTTCGGACTTTTTCGGCTCAAGCGTCGCTCAGTGAGAGAGCGAGACGGGTACTCAGACCGTCGGTTAGTCAAGCGTGCGTCGGCCTTCGAGCGCCCGTCCAAGCGTCAGCTCATCGGCGTACTCCAAATCGCCGCCGACCGGCAGGCCGCTGGCGATCCGGGTGACTGTGATGCCAAGCGGCTTCAACAGTCGACCGAGGTACATGGCCGTGACCTCGCCTTCGGTATTCGGGTTCGTGCACAGGATCACCTCGGTGATCTCTTCGGGGTCGAGTCGAGTCAGCAGTTCGCGAATTTTCAACTGCTCCGGCCCGATGCCTTCCAGCGGCGACATGGCCCCGAGCAGCACGTGGTAGCGGCCGCGGAACTCGCCAGTCTTTTCGACGGCAACAACGTCGCGTGACTCTTCGACGACACAAAGAACATGTGGGTCTCGGCCACCGTCTTTGCAGATCGGGCAGAGGGTGTCGTCAGCAACGTTGAAACACCGCTCGCAGAACCGGACACGTGCTTTGGCGTCGGTGATTGCGTGCGTCAACCTCGCGACATCATCTTCCGGGACCTTGAGGAGATGAAACGCGATCCGTTGAGCCGACTTCGGGCCGATGCCGGGAAGGCGCCCGAACTCGTCGATCAGCGCTTGGACCGGGGCGGTGTAGGTGGTGCTGCTCATAGGTCAGTAGTTGTCGTCGACGAGTTCGGAGCCGGGGAACGCTTCGGCCAGCCGGTCGATCGGCGTTTTGACTGTTTCGGGCGGCGCATCGACGAGCTCGTGGAGGTCGATCTCGTCGTCGGACGGAAACGACTCGAAGTTGGCAACCGACGGTTCGTAGTTGACGTCGTCTTCCGGGAAGGGCGACACACCAGCTGCAGCGGCTTCGGCCAGTCGGCGTTCGGCCGCCTTGCGGGGGGACTCGGTCGGGGCGAGCGCCACCACCTTGGCACCGCCCCCCGAGTCAGCTGACTGAACAGACGGCTCACTCGATACGGCCGGAGCAGCCTGTTGCTGTTGCTGTTGCTGGGAAGGCGATGATGCCTGGGCGGGGGCTCCGCCGGGGATGGGTTCGCGTGGTCCGCCGTCGTCTCCGCCACCGAGGACGAGTTCGAGTACGACCGTCGCGCCTGCAGCAGCGGCGAGCGCCTTTTCGACAGCGTCTCGGTGTTGTTCGCACTTCTCGCGGTGGATCGGGTTCGGAAGCGACAGCGTGAGCTGACTGTTGGTGTTCGAGACATAGACCGCCGGGGAAAACACCGCGCGGGCCATGCCGCGCAGGCTCGGCTTGACGTCGTTCTTCATCTGTGATGCATGACGCCGCCTTCAGGGGGCGCCGGGGCTGGCGGGGGCGACCCGAAAGACGTCGCGGCAGCTGTGGAGGTGCAGCCGCCGGCTCTGGAATTGGCGTTGCGACTGTCGATGTCCCGGCAGGCTCGGGTTCGTCCGATTGCGCAGCGCGAGCAGGCTCAGCTGCAGCGGGCTCAGGGGCCGGGGGTTCGTGTGCCGACACGGCAGAACGGCGGGCGCGCCCTCCGAGTTGGGCGCGGCCGGTCTTCGGATCGGTCGGCGCCACAGCATCAGCAGGCGCCACAGCATCAGCAGGCGCCACAGTCGCAGCAAGCGCCACAGCATCAGCAGGCGCCACAGTCGCAGTCGCTGCCGGCGCCGCAGCGTTGGGCGCAGCCGCAACTGGGGCGGCGGGCGCACCTGCGGCAATCTGCTTTTCGAGCTTCGCGACGCGTGCCGTCAACGCTCCAAGCGCTGCGCCGGCGTCTCCGGAGGCAGCGGCATCGGAGGTGAGCTTGACGATCGCGACGTCCAGCAAGACCCGCGGGTCGGGTGCATTGCGCATCTCGGTCAGCGCTTCGCCGAGCTGCTCGAGGCCCTGCACGAGTCCGGCAGCGCCAAGTCGCTGGGCCTGGTCTGACAGGGTCGAAACATTGAGCGACGGCAACTGGACAAGATCCGGCGCCATGATCGAAAGGAACCCGTTGCGGAGGTAGCCAATCAGTTCTTCGGTCAGCGTCCGCGGATCGCGTCCAATGGCGATGGCCCCAGCCGCCATCGTCAAGGCCCGGCCGGCATCGCGCTCGATCATTGATTCAACGAACTCCCCGAGGGGCACGGTCTCGGCACCTTCGCCACCGGTGTTTGCAACCAATTCGAGGGCTGACAGCGTGTCGCGCGCCGAGCCGCCGCCTTGCGCAAGGACCTGTTCGATTGCAGCGTCCGAGACAACGAGGCCGGCGTCATCAGCAACCCACCGAACGTGCTGCTGCAACGTGTCTGCGGGCAGCAGGTGGAACTGCAAATGCTGTGTGCGGCTCCGAATAGTGTCGGACATTTTCTGCGGGTCGGTGGTTGCCAACACGAACACGACGTGCGGCGGCGGCTCTTCGAGCGTCTTCAGGAGCGCTGCTTCAGCTGGCTTGGTGAGCATGTGGACTTCGTCGAGGATGTACACCTTGTGGCGACCCGGCGTTCCGAGCGACGCCTTGTCGATCAGGTCGCGCATTGCATCGACGCCGTTGTTGCTTGCCGCGTCGAGTTCATGCACGTCGTAGCTCGTGCCGCGTTCGACCGACAGGCACGACTCGCACTCGCAGCAGGGCTCGCCCTCTTGAACGTTGGTGCAGTTGAGGACCTTGGCCAAAATGCGCGCCGAAGTCGTCTTGCCTGTTCCACGTGGGCCTGAGAACAGATACGCCTGACCCTCGCGCCCTTCCGCAACCGAGTTGCGAAGCGCCTTGACGACGTGGTCTTGACCCCTGACTTCGCCGAAGCGACGGGGCCGATATCGGCGGTACAGCGACTGAGTGGCCATTGCGCTCACGATAGAGGGTCCGCGCACCTCCGCCATCGTGCGCGCCGTAGGGTTCGGTCAATGTCGACTCCGTCCTCGGTCCACGGCTTCGGCGCGCGCCTCACATTCTCGTTTGCAGTCGCTGTGGTCGCGGCCTCCGCCACAGCATGCGCAACCGAGTTAGCCGTGCCGGTTGACCCGGTGGCATACCGCTCTGAAATCAGCGCCATTTGCGAGCAGACCAAGCAGCAGCAAGCGGCACTTACCGGCCCGGTCGATGCAGCGACAACGGTTGGGTTTGCCAAGCAGGTGTCCACCATTTTGACCGATGAGGCAAATGCCATACGGACACTGCAGGTTCCGGCCAGTCTCGACAACGATCACCGCGCCTTCATTCAGAACACCGACGATCAGGCTCGAAAGTGGACCCTGCTGGCCTCGACATCAGTCGATGACCCAGCTGCATTCGGCGATGTCCAGACCGCGATCCTGCAGCTCACGCTCGGGCGCGATGACCTCGCTGCGACGATGAACGTCGATGCTTGCCGAGCCGCTGGAACCGACGCATCTTGATGTCGGCACGACGTCGTGCCGCCGAGCCTCACCCCGTTCACGGTGAGCCCGCAGTAGCCTCGACGCACTGTGAGTAAGCGCACTTCTGTTCCCAACGGCGGCCGCTTGGCACGCCTGCGAATCAACCGCCCGATGTCGGCAACCGCTGCCGCCTTCACTGCCGTCCTGATCGGTTTACTCACGCTGCTTCCCGGCGTCGCCCACGCAGAAAACGAGGTCGTCACGTCTGAGCCGGCTGACGGCACCACCCTCGCCACCTCGCCAACACAGATCGTTATCAATTTCACGGAAGAAATCGGCGAGTTGCGCATCGTTTCGCTTGAGTGCAACACGGATCCAATCACCCTGCCGGCGCCGACGCTCAGCGGAAACTCGCGGGTGATGACAGTCGCGATTCCCGATGCGCTTCCTCGTGGGCTCTGCGTCGCCACGTGGCGCGTCAGCGATTCCGACGGCGAGCCGAACGGAAGCTCGTTGCTCTCGTTCACGGTCGATGCCGAACCGGCCGCCACGACGACTCCAGCTGACGAAGATGCCAACACCTCGAGCAACGGTTCAACATCGGCGTCGGCTCCGGCAACAACTTCCGGCGGCGACGCCGAAACCAAAACGGTCGCACTCAATCGCGTCGAGACCGGCACCGGCCCGCTGTGGCTTGGGCGTGTACTGTCGACGCTCGGCATCGCTGCCGTATTCGGCGCATTGGTCCTCATCGCTGCCGCGTGGCCCGAAGGCGTCGAATACCTGATCACCGTTCGCTTCTTGCGCGCCGCATGGGTCCTTGCACTCATTGGCACCGTGCTCTTCACCTCGGCTGCTGCGGCCGCGGTCACGGGAAGTTCGCTGGGTTCGGGTTTCAGCCCGGGAGCCTGGTTCGACCTTTTGGATGCAGGCTGGGCCGGGCGCGCTGCACTCTTCCGGTTGATCTTCGTCATCGCATCGGCGTGGGTGGCATTTCGTCCGGACCGAGTCCTCGATCCCGCCACACAGGCTGCGGCGCTCGGTATCCCCGCACTCGCCGTTGCAATGATCGGTGTTGGCCGAGTCGACGGATCCCTCGCAGCGCTCGGCCTACTGCTCGGTATCGCACACGCGCTGGCAATGGCGATCTGGCTCGGTGGTGTGATCCTGCTGACACGAGTTGTGCTTTCCGGGCCCGGCGACGAAGACCTCGTCCACGCGGTCCGCGGGTTTGCGCGCATTTCGGTCATCGCCATTGTCGTCACGATTGGAACTGGGCTTGCCCAAATGCTGCGCCTCGACGGCAGCGACCTCTTCGGCAGCGCGCATGGCCTCTGGACGGTTCTGAAGGTCTTACTGGTTGCCGCAATGGTGTTCGTTGGCCTGTCAGCACGTCAATTCGCTCAAAAGCGCCTCAATCGAGCCCACGAATTGACGGTGCCGATGGCCGATCGTCTTCGTCGCGCTTTTGGAACCGAAGCTGCTATCGGGATCGTCACATTGCTCGCGAGCTCATGGCTGCTCTCGCTCACCCCGGCAAACGTCACCGCCGAACCGAGTATCAACTATGCGATCACTCGGACCATCCTCGTGCCCGAAGCCGACCTCGACGTCACCGTCAAACTGACTCGTAACAGTGTCGGAAACAGCGGCCTCGAAGTGACCATAAATTCGCCAGCCGAAGGCCTCACCGGGCTTGAGGTGATGCTGACCCCGCCGTACAACACGGTGACCGGCGCCATCGTTCAGCCAGTGCCGCTGCCAGGCGCAGGTGTCGCCACCCGCAGCGAATCAGTTGGCCTCCCGATCATCGTGCCCGGTGACTGGCTGCTGCGGATCAACGCACAAACCGCAGCTGGCGTGGTGCAGAGCGACCCGGTGCTGATTTTGATCCTCGACGAGACCGGCGCTACGCCAACCACGTCGATCACGATTCCGGAGCCAATCCTGGTTCCAATCGAGACCCCCACGAGCCCCACGAGCCTCGCTGAAGGCTGACGCCTGCCAGACGGTTCAGACGACTGCGCTGCTCGCCAGCAGTCGATCGACTTCGCTGAGAAAGTTCTTGTAGTCGGTCGGCTTGGCGACGTAGCCGTCGCACCCTGGGTCGATGATCCTCGACTCGTCGCCGCGAGCTCGTCGGTGCCTGGTAGCTGAATACCCATCACGATCAGGCCGGTCAGCGCAAGGGTGAACGCAATATCAGCCTCGACGTTCACCCGCATGCCAGGCCACGCTCGGGCCGTTCCCACTCGACCTGGTCCATCCAGCCGACCGCGAGAAGACCGAGGCTGCCGACGAACCTGCGGTCGAGTGAAGCGGACTCGGGTTGTTCATCGTGCAACAGATCGTAGAAGCTCATGATGGCACCGTGGAGCTGTTCTCGGGCGACGTCGATGGCTGTCAACGTCGCCGTCGTCCGATAAAACATTTGTTCGGTTCGATGTGAGAGATCGAACACCTGTATACTTAAATATGTCATCAACCGCCTCGCTGGATTGCGACGTCGTCGACGTCGTCGAG
>CAJJBX010000006.1 GCA_905182555.1 uncultured Ilumatobacter sp.
GCTACTTGTGATGTCTCATGAATTGAGGTCCCTAAAAATAAACCAATAAATAGTGGATCTCCATTAAAATAAATATTAGCAAAATATGGATAGATTAACATTGATAAGATTCCAAATAACGTGATGTTTGCTATTGCATAAGCAACCTCACCTTTATTTGCTTTAATTATTGGAGCTGTTGCCATTATAGCTGTTGTTCCACAAACAGTGCTTCCAATTGATATTAAATAGGCCATTCTTGTTGGAATTTTTAATTTTTTGATTAAAATTTTTTTTAATACTAATACACTTATAATACAGATAATAATTAGTGGAATTGCAATTGATCCAAATTTTAAAAACTCAAATGGTTTTAATTGAATTCCAAGACAAATAATTCCAAGTTTTTAAAATATATTTTTGTGTAAAATCTAAACCAATCATCATAAGTAATATGATTTGAAATATGTTTCCAAAAACCATTCCAAGCAAAATAGCAATCATTGCTGTTGATATTGGGCTTTTCTCATAACCTAAAAGTTCAATACCAATAATATTATTAAATCCTTGAGAAAGCGTATAAAGAACAAACGTTAAAATAATACCAGGTAATATTACCAGGTATTTTTTGTAATCCATTTAAACTTAAGTTTGATTAAGCACTTCTGTAAAGTTTAGTCATCACAAATTCTTTATGACCTAAAGCTTCAGCACAAGTTAATCTTCCATTTGCTACTCTTAGAGTAGTTTTAATTAATTCATCTCCTGCTTGAGACATATTCATTTCACGAGTTAATATTTAGAAACATCACAATCAATATGTTCACTCATACTTTTAGACAGTTAAAGGGTTAGCAGTTAATTTAACAACAGGTTCTATAGGGTTACCTACAATATTACCTTGGCCTGTTGGAAATAAATGAATGTTAAAACCTGCTGCTGCCTGAAGTGTTACACACTCAGCTGCTGCTGAAGATGTATCCATAAAGTATAAACCTTTACCTTTAGTAGGTTCCTCGAGGAGCGACCGGGTATCGGTGAACACGTCTTTGATCGCGGCGCATGTTTCGTCGGTGTCGACAATGATCACGTCGTCGACATATTCCTGGGCCAGCCGGAACGTCTCCGTGCCCGGCCGCTTCACCGCGGTGCCATCGGAAAATAGCCCGACTTCATCGAGGGTCACGAGGTGGCCAGCTCGGAGCGAGTCAGCCATGGCAGTCGACTCGTCGTGCTGCACCCCGATGATTTTGATGCCCGGCCGAACCTGTTTTACGTACGCTGCAATCCCAGCAATCAAGCCACCGCCACCAATCGCCACGAAGATCGCGTCGATCGGGTTGCCGTGCTGGCGGAGGATCTCCATGCCGATCGTCCCCTGACCAGCGATCACGTCGGGGTCGTCGAATGGGTGCACCAGGGTGAGACCACGATCTGCTTGGAGCTGAAGTGCGTGCCGGTATGCCTCGTCGAAGCTCTCGCCGTGCAATACAACCTCGGCGCCACGCTGACGCACAGCGTCGACTTTGAGTGACGGTGCGGTCGTGGGCATCACGATCACGGCGTCACAGCCGAGGCGGTTGGCCGCAAGAGCGACGCCCTGGGCGTGATTGCCCGACGAGCAGGCAATGACTCCACGCGCCCGGTCCTCAGGGCTCAGGCTGCTCATCTTGTTGTAGGCGCCGCGGATCTTGATACGACCTCACCGACTTGTAGGTCTTCTCGTTTGAAGCTTAGGTTACAGTCAAACATGGAAGAGTATTGCAGGTTGCTGATTCCAGCGGCGTCTCAATGGCAACGTCGTAGACCTTCGCATTGAGAATCCGAAGGAGATAGTCGACGTCGCTCACGTCACCCAGTCTGGCCGGTATTCAAACGGAATGCCTGGCGATCTCGTCGTCAGCGTGAATTTTGTTGAGCCGCTGAGCGCGAATGCTTGCTTCGAAGCAACGCCTTCGTTTTGGTTCAAGTCGGACATCGTCGAACTTTTCGCCCGGGCCGAAGGAGAATCAGGTAAACAATTTGTATGACAATCGCAGCCGACGAAACCGTCGACCACCGCACCTCAGGCTGCACCAATCCGACCGATCGTGATTGCCGCCAACCGGCTCCCGGTTGATGCGCGACGATACGACGGAGAACGGATGGGCTCCAAGCCCCGGCGGCCTAGTTCGGGCGCTCCTGCCCATGCCTCCGATCATCGGGCGGCACATGGGTCGGCTGGACCGGCACGCCCGACGACCCGACCGAGCCCTTCACCGTCGACGGCGTTGACTGCCACCCGATCGACATCAGTGCCGAAGAAGTCGAGCTGTACTACGAAGGCTTCTCAAACGACGGCCTGTGGCCGCTCTACCACGACGCGCTCCGCGAGTCGACCTACGACATTGCTCAGTGGGAGGCCTATCAGCAGGTCAACGAACGCTTCGCCATCACTCTGGCGAACATCGCTCCCCCGAACGCGATCGTTTGGATCCACGACTACCAGCTCCAGCTCATCCCGGCGATGCTCCGCAAGCAGCGTCCCGACATCACCATTGGCTTCTTCCTGCACATCCCGTTTCCCGCCCTATGAGCTGTTCTCGCGGTTGCCATGGCGCAACGAAATAATCGATGGCCTCCTCGGCTGCGACCTCATCGGTTTCCAGCGACCGAAGGGCGCAACCAACTTTGCTGCATGCGCAAGCCAGTTGCGCCAATCTGACATCGGCGAAAACGTCATCCACAATGCCGGGCACCGAACCCAGCTCGGGGTGTTCCCGATCTCGATCGACTTCGCCGAGGTTGAGGAAATGGCGGCCGGTCGCGCCACGCGCAAATTGACCAGTCAAATCCGAACCCGCCTCGGCGATCCCGAAGTGATTCTGCTCGGCGTCGATCGGCTCGACTACACGAAGGGGATCGGCCTCAGATTGCGGGCCTTCGGTGCGCTGCTCGAGTCAGGCGAACTCGATGCTGAGCGTTGCGTGATGGTGCAGGTCGCCACACCGACTCGCGAAGCCGTCGAGCACTATCAGGATGAACGCCGCGAGATCGAACGGCTCGTTGGCGAGATCAACGGACGCTTCAGCCGGATCGGGCTTCCCGTCATCCACTACCTGTATCAAACGCTGTCGTACGACGACCTCATTGCTCTCTACCGCGCCGGCGATGTCATGCTCGTCACCCCGTTCCGCGATGGTATGAACCTCGTCGCAAAGGAGTACGCCGCTGCGCACATCGACGGTGACGGCGTGCTCGTCCTGTCGGAATTCGCTGGTGCCGCCGACGAACTCACCGATGCTGTGCTGGTCAACCCACACGACGATCGGGCCCTCCAGGAGTCGATCGTGACCGCCGTCGAGATGCACCGCCACGAGCGGCGGGCGCGCATGGCCGGGCTCCGCGAGCAAGTCAAACGAATGGACGTCCAGGGCTGGGCCGACAGGTTCTACGCGGCACTCGCGCAGGCAGCCAAGAACCAGTGACCCTCGCGCCCGAGTACCACGACCCGACGCAGTTGGGCATCGAAGTCGCAGGCTGCGAACAACCGTTGCTGATCGGCCTTGACATCGACGGTGTCCTCGCCCCGCTCGTTGACCACGCTGATGACGCACGGCTACTCGATGGCATCGCCGACGTCTTGAGTCGCCTGCTCGCAGCTGACGACGTGACGGTCGCTGCCGTGTCGGGCCGCGCTGTGTCCAGCATGCGGACCTTCGGGTTCCCCGCCGCCGTCCGCCTTGTTGGCAGTCACGGCATGGAAGAAGACGGCCGCCCGCTGGAACCGCTCGACGACGCCGAGCGAGCCCGTCTCGACCAATTGATCGAACTGGCCGGCGCCGCAGCGAACGCTGCTGGCAACGGCGCCTGGGTGGAACACAAGCAGGCCAGCGTTGCAGTCCACATCCGCGAGGCCGACAAAGCCCTCGGGAGAGCTGCGCTCGCCGCACTGGCCATCGCAACACAAGATGTCGATGGCGCCTCGGTCAAGCCCGGCAGCAACGTGCTCGAACTTTTCACCAGGCACGCGAGCAAGGGCAGCGCGGTCGAACGACTTCGAAGTGAATCTGGAGCACGCTCCGTGACGTTCGTCGGCGACGATCTCACCGACGAAGAGGCATTCGCCGCACTGAGCGAAGCGGACATATCAATCAAGGTCGGCCCTGCCACGACCATTGCCCAGTTCCGGCTGGCCACTCCAGAGCATGTCCTGGAGTTCCTGAGCGCGCTCGCAGACTGCCTCGGCGAACCCGTCTGAGATCAGAAGAGTGACGTCTGCCCGGCGGGTGGAGTGCGCTTGATCGCCGTCCAGGGGTTGCAGTTGTCCATGAACACCCAGCTGCGGCGATGAATCGCCGACGGCCCATAGCCTTTGATCGCCGCCTTGTGAACGGGGCAGGGGTAGCCCTTGTTCGTGTCGAACGACCAGTGGGGGTACGACTCTGACATCGCTCGCATCTGCCGATCACGAACGACCTTGGCGAGAATGCTCGCTGCGGCAACGCTGAGGCAGTGAAGGTCGGCTTTGACAGCCAACTCGACGTTCGCCACTGACGGAGAGACGAAGTCCCATTTACCGTCGGTCACTGCCACGTCGGGCACGATGCTCAACCCGTCGACAGCGCGTCGCGTGGCCAGTTTTTGCGCTGCAGACATCCCGAGGTGATCGCACTCCTCTTGGCTCGCCCCACCAACAGCCCATGACACGCACCAGTTGGCGATCTTGTCGAACAGGGCTTCACGCTCGCGTTCCGACAGCAACTTGGAATCACGAACGCCGTTGACTCGAGTGTCTCGGGGCAAAATCGCCGCGCCGACCATTACAGGCCCTGCCCAGGCTCCACGACCCACCTCGTCGATGCCGACAACAGTCTGATGCCCGCGGGCCCACATCTCTTTCTCGATTGCTCGAGTCGGTGCCTTCTTCTTTGAGCTGCGGTATTTCGTCGCCATGACGACTGCATCATGCCAGGGTCGAGGCCGTCCTCCTGTCTCGTCCCTGACGAGTACGCGGGCTCAGGTGAAGCTGGTCGAAGTTTGGGAAGCCAGACCGTTGTCAGCGGTGAGCGAGAGGCTACGTGGGGTGGCGGGCTTCGCCGGCGCCGCCCACAGCGACTCGCCGGTCTGCTCACTCGACGACCAGTCGGCGTCGACAGCAGAGACACTCAACCGTTGCGCCTCGCCGGTCTGCTCCCACAGGACGGCAGGCCGCTCCCCGTGCCAGCGCACAGCGAATGACACCGTTGACGACGCCGATGTAGGAACGCCGTGGAGTTCGAAGTTGGCTCCGAGCCAGCGAGTTGGGATCCCAATCGGAAGCAGATTGCTCCCGTCGGCCAGTCGCCGCTCAACTTCGTGGACGAAGCGGCCCACAGATGCACCGCGGACGATTTCTGAGAACGGGCCGGTCTTGGGCCGAGCCGCCTGCTCGACGCGCTTGGCGAGTCGAGGGACGGCTTCGTTGCGCGCCGATCACCGGCGACAACAGCAATGTGGTGAGCCGCAGCGATCGCCGCTGGCACAAAGGCATCGCCGGATCGAGCGATCACTTCGAGCGGCTCGCCAATCTCGTACATCCACGGCTCGGCCTCTTCGCCGCATCGGACCAGTTCGTTGACATCGAGAATGAACCCGATCGGATCCTGCGTCGCGTTGATTGGGCCGGTCAGCATCAGGTCGCAGCGCGCTGCGACCACCGCATCGGCGAGCCCGTCGTCGGGAAGGTCAAGTCGGCTCGCCCGCTCAGCCAAGGTGACCCAGCCACGGCTCACCACATCGGCACCGGGCAGGGCACGCAGGTTTGCGGCGTGGCGGTCGACGGCGTCAGGGATCGGCCCATGGGCGATCGCCACACGAATCGACGTGCGATGCGCAATCGGCAGTGTGATCGCGCCAGCCGGGAGTTCGATGCCCTGGAGCGGCATGTCAGCAGGTGGGCGCTCGGTGAGCACAGGCAAACCCGACAAGGCCACTGCGAACGGCAAAGGTGAGTCATTCTCAATCTCGATGATTGTCAACCCGCCGCGGTCGGCCACCGACCAGACCCGCTGCACCGCATCGCCATCGGGGATCCGGACACGAGTTTCAGTGACAGGCGCTCCGGCAAGCCGGACCTGACGAACGGCAGCCTCGGTCGCTGGCGTGTGCCACCGGTCGTCGGCTGCAATATGCCAGTCAATTCGTTCCACAGCACCGTCAGGCTGGGCCCAGGGGGTAACCGAGCCCCACGGTGACACGTTCGCCCTCCACCGCTGGCCGGTGACGCCAACGACTGTCGACTCCTCCGTGCCGCCGGAAACCGATTCGGTCGTGTTGCCGTTCGACGCGCTGGTCTCGAGTGACATACCGGTGAGGCTATTGGCGCCGCGCAGAGTTCGCCCAGCGCGACGTGTCCAAGCACTGCGGACTTGCACCGCGGACGTAGAGTTACAACCAGTGCGAGTGGCAGCCCTGGTTCCCGTCAAGCGGTTTTCTGCTGCCAAGGCACGATTGTCAGGGGCGGTTGACGAACAACAGCGTGCACAGCTGGCCCGATGGACCGCCACAGGGGTCGTCGGGGCGTTCGGTGACATCGATGTCTACATCGCATGCGACAACGACGACGTTGCTGAGTGGGCACGTGAACTCGGCCACGCAGTCATCTGGGGCCCGGGTCTGGGCCTCAACGGCGCGATTGACGACGGCGTCGCAGCAGTGGCCGATGCCGGATACGACCAGATCGTCATCGCCCACGCTGACCTTCCGCGACCAACGTCGCTCTCGACCGTGGCCCGACGAAACACGATCACGCTCGTCCCCGACGACCGTCGTGACGGCACAAACGTCATGTCGTTTCCGCTCACCGACACAGTCCAAGCGGCGTACGGAGCCAGGTCGTTCGAACGCCACCTCGCCGCAGCGCGGCAGGCCGGCATCTGCCTCGAAGTTCGCGCCGACCCCGACTTGGCACTCGACATCGACACACCCGACGATCTCACCCATCCACTTATCCGCGAGGTGCTGCCCACATGGCTGCGAACGAACCAGGCCAACCGTCGATCCGTCTGAGCGACGAGCCGTCACTCAATTACCCCACACCGAAGTCGGCGCTGGCAATCGGAGCGCATCCCGACGACGTCGAGTTCGGATGTGGCGGAACCCTGGCAAAGTGGGCTGCTGACGGTTGCGTCATTCACCACCTTGTCTGCACCGACGGATCCAAAGGCACATGGGATGCTGGTGCCGACACGGTTGCACTCGCGGCCCGTCGCCAGATCGAACAACGCGATGCCGCTGCACGGCTCGCTCGAGGCGTCGCTGCGGTCACCGGTGAGGTGCGCTTCCTCCAGTACGTCGACGGCGAACTCGACAGCAGCCTGCGCGAGCGGGGCGACGTCGCCAAGGCGATTCGCGAACTCCAGCCGCAGGTCGTACTCGGTCACGATCCGTGGAAACGGTATCGGTTGCACCCTGACCACCGCCACGCTGGCCTCTTGGCGTGCGAAGGGATCGTTGCTGCCCGTGACCCGCACTTCTACAGAGAGCACGGCATCACCCACCACCGGCCTGACGCCCTTCTGCTGTGGGAGGCCGATGAGCCAGACCACGGCGAGGACATCAGTGCTCACATCAGCGCAAAGCTCGATGCGCTCCATGCGCATGAGAGCCAGTTTGAGTCGACGATGAAGGCAGTCGACGGCAACGAACTTGATGTCTTCGACGAGCGGATCCGCGCACGAGTTGAGGGCCTTGGAGCACCATTCGGCGTCGACGCAGCTGAAGTATTCAAGCTCATCACTTCGCTCTGACCGAGACGCGAGACGGGAGACCCCGGAGGGCCTCCCGTTCACATACTCAAGATGTGATCAGCTGATCACTTTTTCTTCTTGGCTGGAGCCTTCTTAGCTACAGCCTTCTTCTTCGCCGGAGCCTTCTTGGCCACAGCCTTCTTCTTCGCCGGAGCCTTCTTGGCCGGAGCCTTCTTCGCCGGAGCCTTCTTCGCTACAGCCTTCTTCTCTACAGCCTTCTTCGCCGGAGCCTTCTTCGCTACAGCCTTCTTCTTGGCTGGAGCCTTCTTGGCTACAGCCTTCTTCTTGGCTGGAGCCTTCTTGGCTACAGCCTTCTTCGCCGGAGCCTTCTTGGCCACAGCCTTCTTCTTCGCCGGAGCCTTCTTGGCCACAGCCTTCTTCTTCGCCGGAGCCTTCTTCGCTACAGCCTTCTTCTTCGCCGGAGCCTTCTTCGCTACAGCCTTCTTCTTCGCCGGAGCCTTCTTCGCTACAGCCTTCTTCTTCGCCGGAGCCTTTTTAGGTGCCATCAGATCACTTCTTCTGGCCGTTGAGGGCCTGCTTCAGCGTGGAGCTGGCGCTGAACTTCATGGCGGTCGATGCTTTAATCTTCACGGGCTCGCCCGTCTGCGGGTTGCGACCCTCGCGGGCGGCGCGCTGCGTCGTGCTGAAGTTGCCGAAGCCCGGCCATGTGACCTTCTCGCCCGACTTCGTTGACGAGACGACGTGGTCGAAGAACGCACCGAGCGTGCGCTCGGTGTCGGCCTTCGAAACGCCTGCTGCATCGGCGACTGCTTCGATCATTTCTGCCTTGGTTGCCATGGTGGTCCTCTTTCGAATGGTTGAGTTGACTTGTTCGACCCGACGCCGAACGCCGGATCAAGCTCCGCGTGATGCCTGCGGAACTACAACCATGTGACTTGGCTTCTTGGATTTCGGCAAGTACTAAACACATTGCAAATGCAACGACCAAGTTCGTGGGGCCCTTGCGCCGTCTGTCTCTCCCACGTTTCGAACCGAAGAACACCTGGTCAAAGGGTATGCCGACATCCACCACTCCACCGGAGAGCCGGGGTACAAATGCTCCGTTGAGTATGAGCAAACGATCGCATCCAGACGTTCCAGGCATCCACGAGGAGTGACGATGACCGACCTACTTCCTTCCGCTGACGCTGCCGCCCCGGCACCTGCACCCCTCGGAACGGAGGTGCAGACCGGCAAATCTTCAACAAAATCCCGGCTCGTGATCGACACGTCCGTACTGATTGCGGACCCGACCTGCGTCCTCGAATTCACCGAGGCCGACATCATCATTCCGCTCACTGTCGTCGAAGAACTCGATGGCCTCAAGAGCCGCAGCGACGATGTTGGCCGCTCGGCTCGCACCGCGCTCCGCACGCTTGAGGAACTCCGAGTTGCCCATGGCGGATCCCTTGCCAAACCGGTTCCGACGGGAGCACCCGGGGCGACTCTGCAAATCGAGATCAACAACATCCGTAAGCACCTGTTGATCGAGCACGGCCTCGATCCAGCGATCCCCGACAACCGGATCATCGGCGCAGCGATCGGCCAGTCCGACTTCGGTCCGACCACCATGGTGAGCAACGACGCAGCGCTGCGCATCAAGGCAGCCCACCTCGGCGTCTCGGCCGCCGAGCACACGCTTGCTCGACGCAGCAACGACCGGCCTGCAATCGGCTGGTCCACCATCGATGCAGCCCATGAGGCAATCGATGCCCTCTATACATCAGGAGGCATCGCTGTCGAGTCCGTGTTACCAGGATTGAAGATCGCAGAGAACGAGTTCGCCGTCCTTCAGGCCGGATCCCAGTCAGCACTGGTCCGAGCGATCGGCGACGAAATGGTCCTCCTCCCCCGATCGGCACCCGAGTCGTGGGGGCTCCGACCGCGCAACAAGGAGCAGAGATTCGCGCTTGAGCTACTCCTCGACCCAGAAATTAAAGTCATTTCGCTCGATGGGCGAGCGGGAACAGGCAAGACGCTGCTTGCAATCGCTGCAGGCCTTGAGCAGGTCGTCGAGCAACGTCGCTACGAGCGGCTCGCCGTGTACCGACCACTCGTTCCCGTCGGGCGCGCTGACGTCGGCTTCCTACCCGGCGCCCTCAACGAAAAACTCGATCCCTGGATGGCTGCGATCCACGATGCCGTCGCCGCCCTGACCGATATGGGCAGTAGCCACGACGCTGGCAACCTCGTCGATGAACTCACCGAACGCGGACAACTATCGCTCGACTCGGTGACCTTCCTCCGGGGGCGATCGCTCCAGCGCCAGATCGTGCTGATCGACGAGGCACAGAATCTTGAACCAACCACGCTCCGAACAATCCTCACCCGAGTCGGCGAGGGCACCAAGGTGATCTTCACCGGTGACACGAGTCAGATCGATGCGCCCTACCTCGGCGAGTCCAACAATGCGCTCAGTGTTTTGGCCTCGGCCTTTAGCGGACAGCGCTGCTTCGGGCACATCACGCTGACTGCGTGCGAACGAAGTGCTGTGGCCAGCCTCGCCGCTGAACTGCTCTGACGCCTGCCTGACTTACTGGCCTGGCGCACCCAGTCGGTCCGTCCACGCATTGAGACCGCCCACGCGCCCAGAGGGGTCTGCGCCCGGGCCAACACGTGTCCCAAAAAGAACTTTCATCCGTTTGTTGTGCAGCTTCGAATAATCACTGTTAATTCGCACTTTATGAGGAAAGGTTGGACGTTTTGCAACTCACTGACTTCAACACGGCGACCGTGCACTCAGGCGATTGGCGTGCTTTGGCCAACTGCCGTGGGAACACCAAACTTTTCTTCCCACCTCGGGCAGAACGCCCACAGGCCCGCGCCCGTCGGGAAGCTAAGGCCAATCGCTTGTGCACCGACTGCGTCGTCCATCTCACTTGCCAACAGTTCGCACGTGGCAACCACGAATACGGTTTCTGGGCCAGCGAGTCCGAAGAAGAACGACATCTGGCCGGCTACACCGTTGCCGCACCGATTGGCGTCCGGACACGCATCGCCCGCGAAGCCAACTGAGCCCACCGCACCGCAGTCGTTGTGACACACGATGCCTAAGGTGGCAGCTGTGCCGCTCCCCCGCTTTGCTGTCGTCGACGTCGAGACCTCAGGTCTTTCCGATCGACGCCACCGGATCCTCCAGCTCGGCGCTGTGGTGATCGAGGCCGACGGAACAGTCATCGATCAGTGGTCAACCCTCGTCCGATTGCGGTGGCCTCTCCAGAGTGTCGGGCCGACACACATTCACGGACTCACCCGCCCGATGCTTCGAGGCGCTCCACGGCTCTCGACAGCGCTTGACCAGCTGGCACCGCTGCTCGATGGAGCAATCTTCACGGCGCACAACGCCCAGTTTGACGCAGGCTTCATCGTCCGTGCAGCACACCGCCGCGGCGGCTTTGAGCTCGGCCCCCAGCTCTGCACGCTGCGCATGTCGCGCCAGCTCGACCCCGACCGTCAGATGTCGCACCGCCTCATCGATGTTGCCGAGCGCTACGGCGTCGACCTCACCGCTCCGCACGACGCTTTGGCTGACGCTGCGGCCACCGCCGCCGTCCTTCCTCACCTGCTCGCTGCTCACCGCATCGTCGAACCCGAACAACTCGCCCCGTTCTTCGTGGGCTCCAAGCGGCCTCAATAGCGGGTGAGCATCCGGGCGGCCAAATCTGCGGCCTGCTGTGCTGCGTCATTCGGCGAAAGCACCACCACGTCTGGGCCGAGCCGGATCAGCAGTCTCGCCAACCATCGTTCGTTGGCCACGGGGACATCGACTTCAATCCAACCCTTGGGTCGGTTCAGTCGGGTGACCTCACCGACCGGATACCGGTCGAGAATCCACTGCGCAGCCGGCGCTAATCGAAGCGTGGCGTGCGGCAACTCAGCATCGGCGAAAAAGCCCGGCGGCCCGTCCACAGGATCAGTCGTTGGCACAACTCGCCCAGTAGGGGCAACGCTGTCGATCCGGTCGATCCGGAAGGTCCGTCGCTCATTCGACTTCGCGTCGTCAGCAACGACGTACCAGTTCCCCGCATCGACGAACACGTGACGCGGCACAATGATCCGCTCGGCACGCTCGTCGCGAGCCGGCGAGTAATACAGCATCGTCAACTCAGCGGCCGCCGCGACCGCCTCGACTACTTCATCGGTCGCCTCTGGTCGCGACATGTCGATCGCTACGCCCGCAGTATCGTCGGAGCCAGCCGCCTCAACGCCGGCATCCGTCAGCGCTCCGGCCAGCTTGTCGAGCGCTCGGCCCAGCGGCCCCGATCGATCAGCACCCGGCAGCTCCATGGCAGCTCGCGCCGACGCAAGGAGTGAGAAACCCTCGGGCGCCGTCAGCCGAAGCGGCCGGGTAAAGAGTCGAGGGACACCGACGAAGACCAGACCGTCATCGACAAAAACGTCGATCATCTCATCGACGAAGGGCGGGAGGCCGCACATTGCCACCAACTCCAAGTCATGTTGGACCTGGTCGGCTGTCAGGTCGAAACGCTCAGCAACTTCAACGAGGGGGACCTCGCCCTGTTCCATGAGCCACGGGAGCATCACCAGGAGGCGGCGCAGCCGATCTTCTGCGTTGCGCGGCCCCTTCATGACGCGGCCTCGACGACGCCGGTGAGCCAGCCGATGATTTGATCACGGATCTCGGGTGGGGACACGACGGCCGCGTGATCGAGCAAGCCGATCAACCAGGACCTAAAGGCATCGAGATGAGATGCGGGGACTTCCACGTTGATCGAGCCGTCGGCATGGCGTTCGATCACTCGCGCTGAACCGACCTCACGCTCAATCGCATTGGCTCGTGTCGCATCGATCCACACGATGGCAAGGACGCCGTCCCCCGGCGCGTGGCCGATCTGCTTCGGGTCTGCTGGAAACGCATCACCCGGGTCGAATGAACCAGGCCGAGCAAAAGTGCCGGTGGGGCCGACCTCGATCGCATCGACACCGCCATCGAATCGGTCGACGCGGAACGTCCGCTTCTCATTGCGGTCGTGATCATGGCCGACGACATACCAGAAGCCACCGCGCAGCAGTAGTCCCCACGGGTCAAGTTCCCGGCGATCGCCGCGGTACACGAACACCAGCGTCGACCTATTAGCGACGGCAGATCTGATAACCGGAAGCTCGGGGCGTTGGGGCAGCACAGCCGACACCGCAGCACCGTTGCCGGCAGATGCGCCACCGAGCTTCCACAGGGCGTCGCGTCCAGCTGAGGTGTCTGTGCGAACCGCAGCAACCGCGACTTGGAGTGCACGGGTCTCGTCGGCATCAAGTTCGAGATCGGCGAGTTCGTACGCCGCTCGGTCGATCCGATACGTCGCATTGTCATCGAAGCGCTCAGACTCGATCGGAACGCCGATTTCTCGCAGTGCTGCCTTGTCACGTTCGAAGGCGGCCCGTCGCGGTCGCTCCGCATCTGGATATTGACCAGCGAGCGCGCCAGTGATCTGAACGAGCGTGAGTGGTCGTTCAGACTCCAGCAACAGCGCCAGCAGATTGGTGAGTCGTTCGACCCGGTCAACGCGGTTCGCTGCCATCGAGAACCGTCAGTCTTCGATGGCCGAACGAATAGCCTCGACGACTTCCGCTGCGCTTGCGCCCGGGGTGAGAATCTTCGCAATACCGGCCCCTGCGAGTTCGTCGACGTCGTGGTCGGGAACAATCCCACCCACCACGACGGGGATATCGACGCCGCGCTCGCGCACCTTCTGGACGACCAACGGCGCCAGCGTCATGTGCGCCCCAGACAGCATCGACAGACCAATCGCATCGACGTCTTCATCGACCGCAGCCGCAGCAACGGTGTCCGGAGTTTGGAAAAGGCCGGTGTAAATGACTTCGTAACCTGCGTCACGCAAGATGCGCGCCACGACCTTGACACCGCGGTCGTGACCATCCAGGCCGACCTTTGCAACGAGAACCCGTTCGCCTGCCATCAGTTCACTTCGTTCCGTAATCGTAGAAACCGCGACCGGACTTCCGGCCGAGCAGCCCAGCTTCGACCATGCGCGACAGCATCGGCGGCGCGGCGTAGAGCGGCTCTTTGAACTCGTCGTACATGCTCACAGCGACGGCCAGCGTTGTGTCGAGACCAATCAAGTCGGCGAGGCTGAGTGGGCCCATCGGGTGGTTGCACCCCTCGACCATGCCGTGATCGATGTCAACGGCAGTGGCGAAGCCTGATTCCATCATGCGGATGGCCGACAGGATGTATGGGATCAGCAGTGCGTTGACAACAAAGCCCGCACGGTCTTTGCTCCGAATGACAATCTTGCCAAGCGTGTCTTCGGCGAAGTGGTTCGCAGCGTCGACGGTTGCTGAGTCGGTCATGAGGCTCGTGACGAGCTCGACCAGTTTGAGCACCGGCACCGGGTTGAAGAAGTGAATGCCGATGACACTTTCAGGACGCTCCGTGGCAATGCCAAGCTTCATGATCGGAATCGAGCTGGTGTTACTCGCGAGGATCGCGTCGTCAGCCTCAACCACTTGGTCGAGCGTCTTGAACACCCTGGTCTTCAGCGCCTCGTCCTCGATGACGGCCTCGATGACCATCCGTCGGTCAGCCATATCGGCGAGATCGGTTGTGAAGGTGAGGCGTGCAATCGCAGCGTCGCGCTCGACTTCAGTCATGCGGTCGCGCGCAACGGCCCTATCGAACGAGCTGATGAGGCGGTTGCGTCCGCGCTCGGCACCGGCGGCATCGATTTCGTGGACGACGGTGTCGAGGCCAGCCCGTACACAAACTTCGGCGATGCCAGCGCCCATCTGGCCGCAGCCCACGACGCCCACACGTTGAATATTCGGTCGAGTCTCAATCATTGCCATAACCGTAGCGACGACATGAACGAGGCCACGGCCTGGACCCGATATCAGTGAGTCCCACCACCCGCAACAGTCACGGTTTGCCCGCCCGCATTCCGCTGCGTCGGGGTCAGATCCTCCGATGTCGAGATGCCAAACACGAAGGTGCCTCTCGGCACCGAGGCGTCCTCGCATCCCGGAAATCGGAGGATCTGGACCGCCTCAGAGTTGGAGGGATTTGGTTTGCAGAAATTCTTCGATGCCGTACGGGCCGTTTTCGCGACCGTAGCCGGACTGCTTGTAGCCGCCGAACGGTGCAGCGATGTTGAAGCTGCCGCCGTTGACGTCGACGGCTCCGGTGCGCATCCGGCGGGCAACGGACATGGCCCGATCTTGGTCCCCAGACCAGACGCCGCCGCTCAGGCCATAGAGGCTGTCATTGGCAATGTGCACAGCATCGTCGTCATCGTCGTACCCGATGATCGACAGCACCGGGCCGAAGATCTCTTCCTGCGCAATGGTCATGTCGTTCGTTACGTTTGCGAACACCGTCGGCTTAACGAAGTAACCGGTCTCGTGGCCTTCCGGCTTACCAAGGCCACCGGCGGCAACCACTGCGCCCTCGTCAATGCCCTTCTGGATGTACTCCTGCACGCGATCCCACTGGGCTTGGCTGATGAGCGGACCGAGGTGCATGCCCTCTTCGGTCGGGTCTCCGACCTGTGTGGCCGCAACGGCGGCGGCGGCGATTTCGACGGCCTCGTCGTAGCGGCTGTTCGGGACGAGCATGCGCGTGTGGGCAGTGCAGGTCTGCCCCGAGTTGAGGAAGCAGGCAAACACACCCTTCGGGATCACCTTGGCGAAGTCGGCGTCGTCAAGGACGATGTTGGCCGACTTGCCGCCCAGCTCGAGCGCAACCCGCTTGATCGAAGCGGCTGCTGAAGCAGCAACCTGCTTGCCGGCGCGCGACGAGCCGGTAAAGCTGACCATGTCGATGCCCGGGTGCTCTGAAATGGCAGCGCCGACTGTCGTGCCATTGCCGCTGACGAGATTGAAGACACCCGCCGGAAGGCCGACTTCGTCCATGATTTCTGCAAGAATGAACGCGTTGAGCGGCGCAATCTCTGAAGGCTTGAGCACGATCGTGCAACCGGCTGCGAGCGATCCGCCGACCTTGCAGATGATCTGGTGGAGCGGGTAATTCCATGGCGTGATGGCGCCGACCACGCCCACCGGCTCTTTGACGACAAGGCTGTTGCCGATCTTCTCTTCGAACTCGAAACTATCGAGCAACGTGGCGAACGTCGCCATGTTGCCTGCTGGAAGCCCGGCTTGGATCATCGTCGACCAGGTGATCGGCATGCCGACTTCACCGGCGATGGTCTCGGCAATCTCGGCCGAGCGAGCTTGCAGCGCTTCGTTCAGGCGCACGAGGTACTTCTGTCGCTCTTCGACCGGAGTCTGTGACCACGTGTCGAACGCGATCCGGGCAGCTGCGACCGCCCGGTCGACGTCGCTGGCAACACCGTCGGGGACCGAGCCCATGACCTGCTCGGTGGCGGCATTGATGACCTCGATATTGCCGGTCCCGTCGCTGGGGACCCAAGCACCGTCGATGTAAATGTTCTCAAAATTGCGCATAGCGACAGCCTTCCCGATTCGAGGGTCGACAAACGAAACGAGCTCCGAATTACGTATGGGGTCAGGCCCCTTTCGCAACTCTGGCCAGAGTTGCGAAAGGGGCCTGACCCCATACGTAACTATTGGTTGGCGCGGGTACCAGTTGATGAGTGCGTTGGTACTGCTGTCGTGAGCGCCAGGGATTGGCTGACCGGTCAGCTCGGGTGTGATCTGGTTGGCGAGCTCCTTGCCGAGTTCGACACCCCACTGGTCGTAGCTGTTGACGCCCCAGATAGTGCCCTGAACATGCACCATGTGTTCATACAGCGCGATGAGCTGACCGAGTACCGACGGGGTGAGTTGCTCCGCGAGAATCACCGTATTTGGGCGATCGCCTTCGAAGTTGCGCCATGGCTCGGCCTCGTTGCTCCGGCCGAATGCGAGCGCCTCAGACTGAGCTATCAGGTTCGCCATCAGCAGGTCGTGGTGTTCTTGATGATCGTGATGCGGTTGAGCGAACCCGATGAAGTCGACGGGAATAACGCGGGTGCCCTGATGGATCAATTGGTAGAACGCGTGCTGTCCGTTCGTCCCCGGCTCGCCCCAAACGATCGGCCCGGTGTTGTAGTCGACGCGTTCGCCATCAATAGTCACCGACTTACCGTTGGACTCCATATCGAGCTGCTGGAGGTAGGCAGGGAAACGCGCCAACTCGTTGGCGTATGGCAGTACAGCCTTGGTGTCAAAGCCAAGACCGTTGGCGTACCAGACGCCCAGAAGCGCCATCAGCACCGGTGCGTTCTCTGCGAGCGGAGCAGTGCGAAAGTGCTCGTCGATCGTGTGAAACCCTGCGAGGAAATCGCGGAACCGGTCCGGTCCAATGGCGAGCATCAGCGACAGCCCAATCGCCGAGTCGACCGAATAGCGACCACCGACCCAGTCCCAGAAGCCGAACATGTTGTTCGCGGCATCGATCCCGAAGTCGGCGACGCGCTCGGCGTTGGTCGACACCGCCACAAAATGGTCGGCGACAGCGTCTTCGCCAAGTGCATCGACCAGCCAGGTCCGAGCGGTCCGGGCATTGGTCAACGTTTCGATCGTCCCGAACGTCTTCGACGCAACAATGAACAGCGTCGATTCCGGTTCGGCGCCGGCAAGAACACCGACAATGTCGGCACCATCGATGTTCGAGACAAACGAGCAACGCAACCGTGGGTGGCGGAAAGCGCCAAGCGCCTGCTCTGCCATGGCCGGCCCCAGGTCCGAGCCACCAATACCAATGTTGACAATATGGGTGATCCGTTCGTCTGCTCGAATGCGCTCGGCAAAAGCTGACATCGAGTCGAGTACAGCGTGCACGTCGGGGACTACGTTCTGACCATCGATCATGAAGGTCGATCCGGCTGGCATGCGCAAAGCTGCATGACCCACCGCTCGATCTTCGGCGACGTTGATGTGCTCACCGGCAAACATGGCATCTCGCCGAGTCTCGACATCACGGTCGCGCGCCAACTCGAGCAGAGCAGCGAGGACGTCGTCGTTCAGCCGGTGCTTCGAGTAGTCCAGCCGAAGATCGCCCGCTTCGACCAGGTAGCGGGTCGCCCGACCGGGATCGATGTCAAACAGCTCCCGAAGGTGTGCAGGGCGAGCGAGCTGAGCGAGCGCATCCAGATTCATGCCGCCAATGTAGAGGCCAGCCCCCCCGGGGCACTCGCGCTGCTCAGTCCGGCAGTTTCGCCGCGGCAGCGTGGTCGACAAACAGAGTGGTCCCCGATCGTCGAACGTGGCTGACGGGAATCGACCGATCGCGTTCGAGCCAACGGCGCACCATGTCAGCCTTCGACTTTCCTGTGGTGAGAATGAGCCGACCGCGAGCGTGGTTCACTGGCCCAGGAGTCAAGGTCATTCGTCCTCGACCGTTGAAGTCGCCGACCATCGCCACGGCACTCGTACCGCTGACGACTGGCGCATCAGCATGCGGAACAGGCGGCCACGAAGCCGTGTGGCCATCGTTGCCCAACCCGAGATGTACGACGTCGAACCGATCGGGTAACGACTCGGCGTACCGCATTGCGGCCATCGCCAGGTCGTCGCCAGCGACCGGCATCAGCCGCAGCTCGGTCGGCATGAACCAGAGTTGGCCAGCGTTGCGATCCTCGTGGCCGTCTGGGGCGACCCGCTCGTCGACCTGCCAGACGGTCAATCGTTCCCAATCGAGATCCTCGTGCACGAGCGCAGCCAACATCGATGGCGCAGTGGAGCCCCCGCTCACTGCGAGCGACGCACTGCCGCGGCGTCTGATGGCCCCACGGAGCCGAACGGCGAGCGATCGAGCCACGTCGCCGGTCGGGTCGTCGGAAACTCGAACCGACACGGACCCGTACTTCACTACTTGGACACGCTTGGCCACAGACACAATCTAGTTCGCCTCCCACATTCTGTTGGCCTCGGCAGCTCGTTCGAGGCGTAAAGTACGCCCAGTGAGTGAACAGACAGAGCGCAACGGGGTCCGGGTTGGCGTCGCCGCCTACGTTCTCTGGGGCCTGCTCACCGTCTATTGGAAGCAGCTTTCAGCGCTCGACGCCGTCGAACTAATCGGCTGGCGTATGTTCACTGCAGCCATAGTGATGGCCGTCGTCACGACAGCGCGCGGCACATGGCCAGCAATCGTCGCGGCCTTTCGATCACGGTCGACCGTCGTCAGGCTGATCGTCGCTGCGCTCCTGCTCAGCGCCAACTGGGGCAGCTACGTCTGGGCCGTCATCAACGATCGTGTGATCGAAACTGCGCTCGGCTACTTCATCGCCCCGCTGGGCACCATGGCCATCGGCGCGCTCGTGTTGGGCGAGCGTGCGAATCGAGCCCAAAAGGTCGCCTTTGGCTGCGTCGCCATCGCTGTCGTGATCTTGACCGTAGGCGCTGGCCAGCCGCCATGGATTTCGATTGTCCTGGCAGCCACGTGGAGTTCTTACGCGCTGAGCAAGCGCAATATGCCGCTCGGGGCCATCGACAGTTTGACGGGCGAGACGTTCGTGCTCGTACTCCCCGCCGCCATGGCGCTCATCGTGCTTGCGGGCCGCAGTAGCAGTGCGGTGAACACCGCTTCGGCGACGGACTGGGTCTTGCTGCTCGGGACCGGGCTCATCACGGCAATCCCCCTGATGTTGTTTGCGTCTGCAGCCAAGTCAATTCCGTTCATGTTGCTCGGACCACTGAACCTGATCGTTCCAGTGATCAACTTCGGTCTTGGCTGGGTGCTGTACAACGAACCAATGCCCCTCAATCGATTAATCGGTTTCGCCTTCGTCTGGCTTGCTCTCCTGGTCGTGATGACTGACAGGATTCGCTCGCATCAGCGGGCTGCCCGACCCCAACCTCCCGTCAACGACGAGCCAGCGACCGACACAACCGGTGCGGGGCTCATCACCTGACCCAATTACAGAAGTATCGTGGACGTGGTGCAGCCGTCTCCTTGTCGTGTGTCCAACCTGCTGGGCTTGTTCGTCGCCAGCGTCATGCTGACGGGATGTTTCACCTCGACAGCCGACTTTAAGTCGGATGCGGAAGCGTTCATCACCGACAAAGTCGGTACCGAACTCAATGTGGTGTTCGAGTCGGTCAACTGCGATTCACCCCTCGATCAGGAGATCGGCACGCAGTTCCCATGCACGGCAATTACCGTGGACGGTCGCCTGTACGAATTCGACAACGTGATCGACGAACCCGGCGAGTTCACGGTCAACATTGCACGCCGCCCCTGATCAGCACGGGTACAGCTGCTCGCGCACGGCACGTCCGGCATACACCGCGAATCCCGCGCCCAGATGGCTGCTCTCTGCCAGGATGATCCCGAACATCTCGATCCGCAAGTAACGACAGGACTCACCTTCATGAACAAGACATTTACCGCATTCCTCGCCGTTGCCGCCCTTGGATTGGCAGCCTGCGGCGGTGTTGACCGCGACGGCACCCGTGATCTATTCATCTCCGACATGGAAGCGCTGGGCAACACGGCCGACGCTGACTGCATTGACAAGGTCTTCGCCGAATATTCCGACAAAGACATCGGGGCGATGTCGGATGGTTCGGAGAACGAGAACACCCAAGCGCTGGCAGAAGAACTGATTGCCTGCACCGACTTGCTCGGCGGCTGAGCATCTCTCATTGGCTGACAACGACCAACGGCCACCGGATCCCCGCAGAGGGAACCGGCGGCCGTTGCCGTTTCAGGTATTCAGCCCGTCAGACGGGCAGGTAGATCAGCTTCCGTAAGCGCCGCCGACGCCTTCGAAGTCGACCAGATCGCCGGTCGGAACGAATGCGATGGCATCATCCACGATGGTCACCTGCTGCAGCTGAGCTGATTCGGTCCAGTAGGCGTCGTTGACTCCGTCGAGCTGCAGCGTGCCGCCGAGGAGGAGATCGCTAGTGGTGTTAGCGTTCCAGACTGCTGACATCAGGTTGACCCGGTTGAGGCCGCCTTCCATCTCAGCAGCAGAACGGAGCACGCCGACGAGGAACTCGCCGTACAGGACTCCGGTCGAGTACGAACCATCAGCACACGTGACGTCGCCATACTCGGCGAGGATGCGCTCGGTCTCCATGATCGCAGGATCGTCGGCGTAAACCGGGTCACCACAGATCTTGTTCGAGTTCGCCATGATCGGACCAGCGTTGTCGGCCGCGAGAGTTACCACAGCTTCCCGGACCGGCTTGAAGAACGACGACAGGTTGTTGCAGGTGTACGACATGTACGTGGTCGGACGCCATTCGGAGGCGGCGAGCACTGCGGTGGACTGCGAGCAGAACTTCGAGGTCGTACCAACGAGGAACACATCAGCGCCGGTGGCGATAAGCGTGGTCATTTCGTTGGTGACGTCGGCGCCTGCCGGGTCGTGGACTTGCTCGGAGACGATCTCAAGCCCGGCGCAAGCGTCGGACCCGTTGAGCGTCTGCTGGTAGGTCTTACCAAAGTCGTTGTTCATGATCAGGGCAGCAACGGTGGCGTTTTCGCCAATGTTGGCCTTGATGTCGGTGCACCAGATCTCCGTCTCGGTGACGTAGTTCAAGATGTTGCCGACGGTCCACGGGAAGTTGCCCGGGTCGCCCCAGAACGGAAAGCCCGAGGAGTTGAACAGCTGCGGTACGCAAGCCTCATCAGTGATGGGGCGGATTGCGTAGTTGATCGGCGTGCCGATGTTGTGCGCCAGAGCGAACACATCATCGGAGTCGAGCATTTCTTCGATGTTCGCCACGGCGCGACCAGCTTCGTAGCCGTCGTCCTTCATGATCAGTACGAGGTCTTTACCAGCGACCGGATCAGTGTCGTTGATGAAGTCGAAGTACATCTCCATGCCTTCGCCGATAGCACCGAACGCAGCAAGTGCGCCGGACTGCGGCAAGGTCTGGCCAATGCGGATCTCGTCGCCCTCGACGCCCTGGGTTGCGTTCCAGTCGTCGGGGCAGTCGCCGAGTGCCAGCGTGGTGCCAGCAGCAACGACAACGTCGCCTTCGAGTGCGAGTGCTGCGCTTGCTGGTGCCTCGTCGGCCGGCGCGTCTGCCGGAGCGTCGTCAGCCGGCGCGGCGTCAGCCGGGGCGTCGGTCGCGGCCGGTGCTTCTTCTGCAGGAGCTTCGGTCGCGGCCGGTGCGTTGTTTGCTGCCGGTGTGGCGTCGTCGCTACCGCATGCCGCAAAAATCAGGCCAGCAGCCATGATCCCGGCGACAGAACGTTGAATACGTGATGTTCGCATGTTTTCCCCTAATTGTTTTGGATGGTACCGATTGCTCGGCATTTAACCGGTTGCGCTCAGAGACGCTGGCTTGGCCATTCCCTCAAGCCAGCAGCGGTCCCCACGCACCGAGATCTTTACTTCGGTGTTCGTTGATTACCGTAGCGGCTCAACTCTCGTCGACGGTAGTCGACAAATCTGGCGATTCGCTGCCCAAAGAATCGTTGGGAATATCGCTCTCGTCGGCGCTCACCGCAGCTCCGGCACCAGCGAGCTGAATTGCTGGAGTCTTTGGCAGCACTTCCACGAATCGGCCGCGGATCTTTCGGACGCCTGAAATGACGCCCCCCGGCAGCACAAACGTGATGACGATCAGGCCGATACCGAGGATCAACCCGCCGGTGGGGCCCTGAAGCCAGCGTTCCGGAATGCCCGGCAGGTTTTGAGTCGACGATGCCCAGTCAGGAATAAAGGCAATGACCAAGCCGCCGATCGCTGCGCCCGACAATGTCCCAACACCGCCCACGACCATTCCGACAATGAACAGAATCGAGATGAGCTGCGTGAAGTCGCCTTCGGACGCTATGCCGAGCTCAGAAACGTAGATCATGCCGCCGACGCCGCCGAGGGCAGAGGCAACACCGAATGACATCGTCTTGTGAAAGCTGAGGCTCATCCCATTGACAGCAGCCGAAGTCTCGTTGTCGCGGACTGCTCGGATTGCCCGGCCAGGTCGACTCTTAATGAGATTACTCACCAGTTTGAAGCAGATGAGAGCGAGAATGACCATCATGAAGAAGGTCCAGACACGCTGTTCCTCCTTGTTCGACATCCCCTCGCCGTCGCCAAAGTACTGACCGATGAGCGGCAAACTGTGCAGTGCATTGATCATTCCGTCAAGTGGAAGCCAGCTCGGCGGAATGAAGTCGGAGTCGACCGTTTTGCCAGCAGCACCCCCGGTGTACGGAAGCAGGAAGTCGAGCTTGATGAGCGAAGGGAAGATCGCCGCCAAACCGAGCGTCACAAGTGCCAGATACAGACCCCTGATCCTCAATGCCGGAATACCAGCCACCAAGCCGAACACGAAACAGACCGGAACCACCACGATCAGCGACGTGAACCATGCCCAGTTTTGGTCCGCAACGAGCCAAGCGGAGATGTAGGCGCCGGTTCCGAAAAAGAAACCCTGGCCAAGCGACAGCTGGCCAGTGAAGCCCGCTACCACTTGCAGCCCGAGGATCGCCACCATAAACGATATTGATTTGGTGACACGGGTAATGCTCAACTTGTAGCTGTTGTCGAACAGCGTGATCGATCCGGTGTCGTTGTACGCAAACGCAACGATCAAGATCAACAGCGCGAGGAGCGCAAAGCCGGCAATTTTGTAGGCCCGATAGCGATTCGTGCCTTCGGTGAAAAGGAATTTTGGTGATGTTGTAGCCATTGTTTTCTTCCTCAGACCCGTTCAACTTGCGGCGTGCCGAACAGCCCAGATGGTTTGAAGAGCAAGACCAGCATGAGTACCGCCACGGCGGCGAGCAAGCTGAGCTCACTCGGGATACCGAGATACGGCACCCCAATTGATTGGACGAGGCCAATGGCGAGACCACCGGCGATCGCGCCACCGAGGCTGTCAAGACCGCCGAGTGCAGCAGCCGAGACGGCGAAGATAAGGCCAGTAACCATGACATTCGGTTCGAGCTGACGGAACGGTGAGGCAACGAAGACGCAGACACCGAGGGTTCCGACCGCCGCAGCTATCGCCCAACCGAACTGCAACGTTGGCCCAACCTTGATGCCAGCGAGTTCGCTCGACTCAAGGTTCGATGACACCGCTCGGAAAGCGAGTCCAATTTTCGTCGTGTTCAGCAGCAGAGTGAGACCGCCAGCAACGACTGCGACGGTCACGATCGTGCCGATCGTGTACCAGGAGAGCGTCACCGTATTCCAAGTCAGGGCATTGCCAGACGGGAACAGCTCGGGGAATGCGCGAGGATCAAATCGCCAGATGATGCCGGCAAGGGCGTTGATCCCGAGGAACAGTCCGAGCGTGATGATGACGAGCGGTAAGTGATCTGACGGGTCGAACGGTCGGATGAGCGTTCGTTCGAAGCCCGCTGCGAGAACGGCAGTGATCGCCATCGCGCCAACGACGGCTATCCACATCGGGAGACCACGTTCGGTCGCCAGTACGAGGGCGATGAATCCGCCGAACATGGCGAACTCGCCTTGGGCGAAGTTGATCAGGGTGGTCGCCTTGAAGATCATGACCAAGGCCATAGCAATCAGTGCGTAGGTGGCTCCGTTGGACAGGCCATCGGAGATGCGATTGAGAAAGAGTTCCATTGATGTTTTCCTTCAGACTCCGAGGTAGGCCTTGCGGATGGCGTCATCGTTAATCAATTCGTCAGCCGGACCTTCGGTGAAGATCGCTCCGGACTCGAGGACGTAGCCCCGGTCGCCGATGCCGAGTGCAAGCTGTGCGTTCTGTTCAACCACGAGCATCGTCGTGCCAGTCTCCTTGTTGATTTCGGCGAAGCGCTCAAACAGCTCCGCCACGATGATCGGGGCCAGCCCAAGTGATGGTTCGTCGAGCAATAACAGGCTGGGTCGAGACATCAGCGCCCGGGAGACGGCAAGCATCTGCTGCTCGCCACCGGAAAGCGAACCGGCACGCTGGTTCTTGCGCTCCCGCAGAACGGGGTACACGTCAAACCACTGCTCGATGTCTTTGTCGATTTCGTTGTCATCTCGAATGTAGGCACCGACCCGGAGGTTGTCCTCGACGGACAATTCGGGAAGCGTGCCCCGACCCTGCGGGACATGTGCGACACCTTGGCGCACGAGATCAGGGGCTTTCGCACTGCTGATATCTTCGCCACGAAGCTTGATCGAGCCCTTGCGGGAAATCATGCCCGACACCGCTCGCAGCGTCGTGGTCTTGCCGGCGCCATTGGCACCGAGGATGATCACGATCTCGCCGTCGGCGACATGGAAGTCCAAGCCGTGGAGGACCTGAATCTGGCCGTAACCGCCTTCAAGGCCCTTGACCTCGAGGACGAGTTCGGGCGATGTACTGGTTTCGCTCATGCGGGTGCTCCTAGGTACGCCTCGATTACGGCGGGGTTCTCTTGCACTTCGGCAGGAAGGCCCTCAGCGATCTTGCGGCCGAAGTCGAGAACAACGACGTTCTCGGAAATGCTCATCACGAGGCCCATGTGGTGCTCGACGAGGAGGATGGTCAGGTTGTAGTCGGTCCGGATCTTCTGGATGACGATCGACAGTTCCTCGACTTCGCTGTGCGTCAGGCCCGTCGCCGGTTCGTCGAGCATCAACAGCTTCGGATGACCAATGAGACAGCGGGCGAGTTCGATTCGCTTGAGCGTTCCGTAGGGAAGGCCAGCGCACTGCTGGAAGGCAAACTCTGCGAGGCCGAGGTCGGTCAGAATCGTGTACGCCTCGGACGCCAACTCCTTTTCTTCCTTCTTGCGCCCAATGTTGAGCATCGCAGTCCCGAAGTTCTGCTTGCTCCGCACGTGCGCACCAGCCATGACGTTCTCGATCACGCTCATGCGTGGCCAGAGCGCCAAGTTCTGGAACGTTCGGAAGATGCCCGTCTTGGCAATCAAGTGTGGTGGCGTCTTCAACAGGTCGACCCCGTTAAAGCTCAACGATCCAGCGGTCGGGTCATAGATACGACTGATGACGTTAAACATCGTCGTCTTCCCCGCACCATTTGGACCAATAATTCCAACAAATCTGTCCTTCTTCGATGTCGAAGGTCATCCCGCTGAGAGCAACGATGCCCCCAAATCTGACTTCAACGTCTTTCACTTCCAGCATCGCCATCGACGTAAACCCCCTGATGTTCGTCGGTCTGTTGGGGAACGTAGCACGCAGCCCCAGACGGCCATCGAACCGGACGGTTCGAGGACGCAGATCGGAAGGTACCAGACGGCCACTTCGAGTACCGCACCCAAACGACCCTCCTCAGCCAAAGTTTCCCAAAGGTGAGAAGATTCAAAATCCCAGCCGGCCGATGCGAGTCTGCAAACGTCCTTGCCTAGAGTCGGATACGTGCAGATGACGCGACTTACCGCACTGCTGATCGCTACGGGGCTGTTCGCTGCAGCATGCGGCGCCGACGTTGCTGTGACTGCAACTCGCTCCGACGCCCCAGCGGGAGCGACAGCTGCGCCACCGTTTGATCCGGGAACGCCCGCCATCGAAGATGACGGCAACCCGGACGATCCCCCGAGCGGGCCAACCACCACGCCTCCGGTGACCGCTCCAACTGTCAGCGATCCCAACGCCATCAATTTCGGTCCGAACAAGCCAGCACGGCCATACGACGACTTCCTCCTGGCGACACTCGCCGACCTCGACACATGGTGGGAGCAGACCTATCCCGAGGTGTACGGCGAAGCATGGCAACCACTCCAAGGCGATGTCTATGCGGCGTACCCGCAACGGCCAGATGATCTCCCCGGTTGCGGCGAGCCGCGCACGTCCTACGACGACGTCCAACAATTCGTGGCGTTCTACTGCGGCCTCGCTGACTTCATCGTGTACGACGACGGCGACGACGGCCTGCTGGCCCAACTTGCCGACAACTTCGGCGCCGGAACAATCGGCATCGTTTTGGCTCACGAGTACGGCCATGCCATCCAACAGCGCAGCGGTGTCCTGCGACAAAACCTCCCGACGGTCACGACAGAGCAGCAGGCCGACTGCTTCGCTGGAGCTTGGGCGGGCCGAGCCGCACGAGGCGAAGGCGGCATCACGTTCTCCGACGCCGATGTTCGCGCCGGCCTGATCGCCATGCTCGAAGTACGTGATCCCGTCGGCATCGACCAGTTTGCACCCGGCGGCCACGGGTCCGGATTCGACCGGGTCGGTGCGTTCCAGGTCGGCTTCCGCGAAGGCGCAGTCCGCTGCGGTGACCTCATTGACAACCCGCTCCCGCTGATGCCGAACCAATTCAATGACAACAATGATTTTGCCAACGAAGGCAATGCACCGTTCGGGTTCGACGCTGGCGATCCCGAGACCGGCGTAGGCGCCGAGCTGTTCGGATTCCTGGTGCCCGACCTCAACCTCTTCTGGGGCATCGACGCGGGGATTCCTGACTTCATCCCGCTCACGCTCGTTCCTGTCCAGAGCGAGGCTGAGGCAGCATGCGCCGATCTCGAGCCCGGCCTCCAAAACGGAGCGGCCCTCTGCCCGTCGAGTAACACCGTTTTCCTGAACGAACCGGTTGCCCGCAGCCTCTACGAACAAGACACGTTCGGCGACTTTTCGTTGGGCTATTTAATTGGCGTGGCGTGGGCCGAAGCGGCGCAGCGCTCACTCGGATCAGCCATCGAAGGCGAACAACGTGAACTGATCAACGACTGCCTCGCCGGGGCATGGGTCCAGACAGTCATCCCCGTCGACTTTCAACTGTCTCAGCCGCGCGCCGAAGGCCGGACATCCATCGTGTCGCCCGGCGACCTCGACGAAGCTGTTCGCACCGCCATCCTGATCGGCGACCTCGACGCCGACGACAATGTGCTCGGCAGCCCGTTCGAGAAGATCGACTCATTCCGCGATGGCGTCATTGGCGGGCTCAACGCCTGCGCGAACTAGCTCGCTGCTCCCGACTCACCTTTGGCTCAGGTGCCAAAGCGGTGGCGAAAATCAGCTCAATTCACTCGTGATGATCGCGGCCAACTCGACAGGACGATCGCCCTGGACGCTGTGGCCGGCACCATCGACAAGGTGCACCACCATCGCCGGTTGTAGCCGTTTGGCCTCCGCAACGTCGGTGTCGTCGACGACCGGCGACAGCGATCCGCGAACCAATGTCAGCTTGCAGGCCATGCTGGCGAAATCATCCCACAGCGGATTGTGTGCTTCGTCGCTGATCACATCGGATTCAGGCATACCGGAGGATCCGCCGTCGATACTGTCGCTCGCCTCGAGGCGGTTGGTCCGGTCGTAGTTCCATTGCCACGACCCGTCGGCGACCGGGTGGGCGTTGTGCAAGATGCCGCGCCGCAGCGACGACTCAGACCGAGTTGGATTGAACTCGACCGTCCTGGCCAGAAGGTCGTCGAAGCCTGCGAACGACTGCGGGCCGTTGACGAAATCGATAATCGCTTTGGCTTTTTTCTGGTTGACCCCTGGCGTGATGTCGACCATCACGAGCGATTGCACCAGTTCGGGGTGTCGAGTGGCCAGCAGCATCGACGTCAACCCACCGAGGGACATCCCGACGACGAGGCGCGCATCTGGAGCGTGCTGACGAATTGCCACAGCAACGTCGTCAGCGAGATTCGCCGGCGAGTACGCGCCGTCTGACCGCCACGAGGAGTGCCCGTGGCCGGGCAGGTCGACAGCCAAAGCGGGTCGGCCCAGCGCAAGCGCCACCGTGTCCCATGTGTGAGCGTTCTGCGCACCTCCGTGGACAAAGACAACCTCGGCAGCGCCGGGTTCGCCCCAGCTCAGGGCACTGACGGAGCGTCCGTCGTCCAGTTCTACATGACCCCGGACGACAGTCGGGATGGCCACATTCAGGCCAAACTCGGCAATGTTCTCGTGGAACAGCCCGAATTCGTTGTAGTGGGATGCAGGACCAGCAATGTCGCTCACGTAAGTGACGCTAGTGCTGCGGCGTCGGCTGTTCAGCCTCCGGCGTCGGTCCCGTTGCCGCCGGCAGCCATGGTCGTCGTGGTCGTCGTGGTCGCCAGCGTCGTCGCCAGCGTCGTCGCCAGCGTCGTGGTCAGCGTCGAAGTCGGAGTCGAAGTCGTTGAAGTAGTAGCTGGCGGTGTGGTTGTCGTCTGGACCGGCGCCTGCGTCGTCACAGGCGCCTGCGTGGTGGCGGGGGCCTGCGTGGTTTCCGGCGCCGTGTCAGGCACCGTCGTCGTGGTTTGCGCAACGGTGGTCGTCGTGGTCGATGTCGACACGTATTCAGGATCGATCCAGTTGAAGGTCGGCGGCGGAGAGCCAACTGCCTCGGGCTCGTTTTCGCCGTCCCAGACAAAGACCTGGTCACCGTTGCCCATCAGGTCTTGCATGGTCTCGGAGATGTTTAGTGGGATTCGGATACACCCATGCGATGCACCCTGCAGCGGCACGTTGAGTGCACCATGAATAGCAATTCCGTAGTTGAAGTAGACCGGATTCCACATGCCGCCGAGCGCACTCTGGCGGATGCCTTCAACTTGGCGGTAGACGGTAAACACGCCACCCGGTGTGTTCGAGATGCCGCATTCGCCTCGGACCAACGGTTCCACGCCATCACGGTTGCCGTACTCGCCCGGGCTAATCGTGACTTCTTCGCACCACTGTTCGTTGCTGCCGCTCGACATATGCGTGATCATCACGGGTTGGTTGTCGTGATAGATCGCCAGCACCTGCTCTGGCAGATACACCTCGGTGTGGTGAGGCGTGGCATTCGGCCGGCGCGGCTGAATGACAAAGGGCTCCTGCAGCTGATCCCACATGTCAGGGGTGACCTTGCCGGTCGGCGCGTTGCTCGCCGTTCCGAGGACCAGCTTCTCGTAGGCCCAGATTGCCTTGATGGTCTGATCGCCGTAGATGCCATCAATCGGCCCCGGGACGAAGCCGAGTTCGGTGAGCCGTTGCTGCACGAGCTTGACGTCGTCGCCCGTAAGCCCCTTCGACAGGGTGCGCTCGAGCGGAACCTTGATGACCGGTGCCGCGGTTGCAACGGAGCCAATGACTCCTGGAATGGATTCGGGAACCGTCAGGACGCTCACAGAGGAATCAACGACAAACGCAGCGTCAGCGGGAATCCGCTCAGTAGTGCCATCGTCGCCACCGCCGCCGAGAGCGATACCTGCCAGCACAACCATCCCGAGCAGGCCGGCAGCCGCAACGGCAGGCAGCCATTTGGCAGCCTGGTTTGGCTGGCGATCTCGAGCAGGGCGAGGCTGGCGGCGGGAAGTTTCGTTCATGAGTTGCGGATGTTCTGTGCGAGCTCGGACTGTCTTTCGAACCTCCACTCAGAATGTAGCAATGCCAATCAGGCAGCGGCCCTCGCGCGGCCCGCCGTTCGACACAGTTTCTTTTTTGCGTCAGTCTTTGGTGATGATCGGCGTGATGCCGTCGAGGGCACCTCGCAACTCACGCATCTCCCGGAGGATCGTGAGGATAATCCCAGGCGAGCTGAGCGTCGACTCGCCGCGAGTACGCGGGAAGTAATCGACACCGAACTGCAGCATCTCGTAGCCAAGCCGAGTTGCCCGGATGACCAGTTCGGCGTCGATAAACGAGCCTTCGCTCTGCAACTCGACGTGATCAAAGACCTTGGCCCTGCAGAGTTTGAAGGCGAAGTTGATGTCGCGTGCCTTCACCCCAAAGAGCGTGCGGATCAACAGGTTGTACCAGAAGGTGTAGACGGTCCGGAGGTAGCCCTCGCCAGTGCGATCAAACCGGTAGGCACTGACGACGTCGGCGTCGTAGTCGACCATCAGGCGCACTGCCCGCGGCAGCTCCGCCATATCGAAGGGCAGATCGGCGTCGGTGTACAGAATCAGGTCGCCGGTGGCCGCTGCGAATCCGGTCTTGATCGCCCCGCCAAGCTTGCGGTTCTTCTCGTGGTGGATGACCGTGACGTGCGGGTCGGCTGCTGCGATTGCGTCGGCGATCTCGGCAGTGCGATCAGTCGACGCGTCGTTGACAATGATTAATTCGTAGTCATCGATGTCGCCAGCCTTGATCAGCGCTGCGCAGGCCCGACGCGCAGCGGTGAGCGCACGGTCGACGTACTCCTCTTCATTCCACATCGGGTAGAAGATCGAGAGCTTGTTGAAAGGTGCTCCGGTCTGTTCGCTCGTCATGCGGGCAGAAGGGTAGCTGCCGGGGAAGTCAGCGCTGCAGCGCCTACAGTCAGCTGCGTGGCAGAGGAGACGAACACGACCGATTCACGCCCGGGTCTTCCACCTCCGATTCCTGGTTTCACGGCGCCCCAACCAATCCAGCAACGGCCGGGGCAGGTAACCACGGGCTGGCAGATGCTGCTCGGTGCTGCGTGGACCGCGTCGTTCTTCGCATTCGCCGCCGTCTGGAAGACCAGCCAGGACATCGGCATCGGCACATGGTGGCTTGGTGCTCGAGCCCAGCCGCAGTCGGTGATGATCAAGATCATCCCATTCGTCCTAATCATCGCCGTCGGGCTCGCTGCGATCTACAACCTTCGTCGGGTTGCCCTGGTCAGCCTCGCTGGCTCAGTCGGGGTCGCGCTGATTGCTGTGTTCGACATCTCGCGATCTGGCGGATTAGCCGCGATCGAGTTCGCCATCGCGGCCAGCCTTGCTACCGTTTCGGTCGGCGCGCTCACCGGCACCTACCGGGCAGCCACCACCGTCTGACGAGCCGTCTGACGAGCCGTCTGACGAGCCGTCTGACCGGGCTCCTGGTGGCGGCTATCTGGTCGATCAACCTCGGTCCTGTCGGCGCGGGTCCGTGAGCCGACGCAGTCGCGGCGATATCGTCGGCCCCCATGTCTGACGCCAAGCAGGTCCCCGGTGGATCCAACGCCAAGGTCCTCATGTCGCTCCCCGTTGGCGAACGCGTCGGCATTGCCTTCTCTGGCGGACTCGACACATCAGCCGCAGTGGCGTGGATGCGCGAGCGAGGTGCCATTCCCTACACATACACCGCCGACCTGGGTCAGCCGGATGAGCCTGATCTCGAGGGTGTTCCGGCGCGCGCCAAGCAGTACGGAGCCGAAGAAGCGCGCATCGTCGATTGCCGCGACGAATTAGTTCGCGAGGGCCTCATCGCCATTCAGTGTGGTGCGTTCCACATCGGCTCCGGTGGCAAGACCTACTTCAACACCACTCCCCTGGGCCGCGCCGTCACCGGCACGCTGCTCGTGCGGGCAATGGCCGACGACGGCGTCGACATCTGGGGCGACGGATCCACGTACAAGGGCAACGACATCGAGCGCTTCTATCGCTACGGGTTGCTCGTCAACGAGAACTTGCGCATTTACAAGCCCTGGCTCGACCCCACGTTCGTCGACGAACTCGGTGGGCGCCAGGGCATGAGCGAGTTCCTGCAGGAACGAAACTTGCCGTATCGCGATTCGGTCGAAAAGGCCTACTCCACCGACGCCAACATCTGGGGTGCCACCCATGAGGCCAAGGCCCTCGAAGAACTCGACACGCCGATGGAAATCGTCACCCCGATCATGGGCGTTCCATTCTGGGACGAGAGCATCGCGATCGAGACCGAAGACGTCACCGTGCGCTTCGAAGAGGGCTGGCCGGTTGCAATCAACGGCGAACGTTTCGACTCACAGGTCGAGTTGGTCAATGAAGCAAACCGGATCGGCGGCCGCCACGGGCTCGGGATGAGCGATCAGATCGAGAATCGGATCATTGAGGCCAAGTCCCGCGGCATCTATGAAGCCCCCGCGATGGCCCTTCTGCATGCCTGCTACGAACGCCTCGTTAACGGCATCCACAATGAGAACACGATCGAGAACTATCGCACGATGGGCCGCCGCCTCGGCCGCCTGCTCTACGAGGGCCGCTGGTTCGACCCTCAGAGCTTGATGCTGCGCGAGCCGCTCATGCGTTGGATTGGTTCGGTCGTGACGGGTGAGGTCACCCTGCGTTTGCGGCGCGGCGACGACTACTCGATCCTCAACACCGTGTCCGACAATCTGACCTACGTGCCCGACCGCCTTTCGATGGAGCGCGTGGAAGACCAGCCGTTCGGCCCGCTCGACCGCATCGGCCAGCTCACGATGCGCAACCTCGACATCACCGACACTCGGAGCAAGCTCAACCTGTATCAAGGCATCGGCACCCTCGAGGCCGGCGACATCACCAAAGCCCTCGATAGCTGATGTCCGGTCACACCGTGCCTGACACCGTGTGACCGGTGTGACCGGTGTGACCGGTGTGACCGGTGAGTGTCAGCAAGCAGACGATCACACGAGCCAGCTCAGCGCTCGTCTGCGCGGGCTCAGTGGGTGGGGGCGAGAGCCTGGACAATGCCGGCAATGAGGCGGGCGCGTTCTGGCATCGTGGCGACGATGACGTGTTCGGTGTCGGCGTGGGCTCCACCGCCAACCGCTCCAAGGCCGTCGAGTGTCGGGACGCCGATTGCTGCGGTGAAGTTGCCGTCGCTACCGCCACCGACGGCGAAGCCTTCGATTCCCGGCGAGACCTGCTGAGCGATCGGGAACAGGGATGCAGATGCCGACTCAGGCATCGGCGGGCGACCGATGAGTCCGCTGACTTCGACGGACGCTCCCTCCACGTGCGCTGTAAGCCCCGCCATGGCTGCTTCGACCCGGGCCTTCTCATCAGCAGACTCAACGCGGGCGTCGACCTTAATGAGCCCGTGAGCCGGCACCACGTTGTCGGTGCTCCCGACTTTGGCGACCGTCGGCGTGACGGTTGTACCGACGCTCGTATCGCCGATCTGGTTGATGGCGAGCACTTGGTGCGAGGCCTCGACCAGCGCGTTGATGCCCTTTTCGGGTTCGAGGCCAGCATGGCTCGCTCGCCCCGTGATCACGACGTCAAACGTGCCGCAGCCCTTCCGGCCGGTCTTGAGGCCGCCACCACCGGCTGACGGCTCAAGCACCAGCACGTTGCCGCACTCTGTGGCGCGCTCTTCGATGAAGGCACGCGACTCGTGCGAGCCGATCTCTTCATCGGCGCTGAACAGCAACTCGACATGCGAGCAGTCGTCGAGCGAGGCGAGCCCATGCAACGCCTGGACGATGCCAGCAAGCATGTCGAAGCAGCCCGGCCCCGTCATCACGCCATCGGTGACCGCGAATGGCAGCCGTTCGAGCGTGCCCATCGGGAACACGGTGTCATGGTGGCCAAGCAACATCACTGTCGTCTCGTCGCCGCCTTTCCAATGAACGTGCGGACCCTTCGGTGAGTCGACGAGCTCACATGTTCCGCCGATGTGACGCTCGATCATCGACGCCAACGCAATGGCTGACTTGTGGAGTTGCGGAAGATCGCCCGACGGCGACTCAATCTCAATCAACGTCTGGGTGTCAGCGATCATCGCGTCGAGGTCAAACACAGTCATACCTGCAGCGTAGATACAACGTCGCCGACTGGCACAACGTGGTCGTCAACTGGGCCACGTTGTGCGTCAGATGTTGGGTTGCCCGACGGGTTGTCCGACGGGTTGTCAGACGGGTTGTCAGACGGGTTGTCAGACGGGTTGTCAGACGGGTTGTCAGACGGGTTGTCAGACGGGTTTCAGCAATGCCTTCGTGGCCGCCCTCTCGACCCAGGCCCGAGTCGCCCATGCCGCCGAGGCGGGGCTGCAGCCGATGTCGGCGGCCAACGCCGAGCTGCAGGAGCAGCAGGCGCTCGAACGTCCGCATGGCCGTCGACAGGTTTTGCGTGTACACGTAGGCGGCGAGCCCGTAGTTGGTGTCGTTAGCCATCGCAACGACTTCGTCGACGTCGCTGTAGGTGATGACCGGGGCCACTGGTCCAAAGGTCTCTTCACGTCGAATCAGCATGTTCTCGGTGACGCCGGTGACGAGGGTCGGTGCATAAAAATGCCCCCGATCGAAGGCTTCGCCGGTGAGCCGTTGACCGCCGACGGGAACCTCAGCACCCTTAGCCCGTGCGTCGTCGACCTGGTTGGCAACTTTGGCGACCGCTGCTTCGTTGATCAGCGGGCCGACACCGACACCTTCGTCCATACCGTTGCCGGCCTTGACGCGGCCGACACGCTGGATCAATGTGTCAACGAATGCGTCGTGCGCCGACTCGTGCACGTACAGGCGGTTCGGACTAATGCATGCTTGACCCGAATTAAGGAACTTTAAGGCCGCTGCGCCCTTCGCTGCGTGCACCGGATCGGCATCGGGGAACACGATGAATGGTTCCGGATCGTACTTCAGTACGATGACTCACAGGTTGCTGGCTGCTGATCCAAGACATACAGCGATGCGCTGTCGACCCGGTAAACGTGAGCTTGCGAACGCGCTCGTCCGTGCAGAACACCTCGCCGATCGGCTTGGGGTCCAGAGCTGTGACGAGGTTGACGACGCCGGCAGGAGCGCCGACGTCGGCGAATATCTGGAAGATCGCGCGGGCACAGAGCGGCGTTGCCTCCGCGGCTTTCAGCACGAGCGTGCAGCCTGCCGCGAGCGCCGGACCCATCTTTCTGGTCAGCATTGAGATCGGGTAATTCCACGGCGTGATTGCAGCAACGACGCCGACCGGTTGCTTGAGCACGAGAAAGCGTTGATCGGCACGGGCCGACGGCAACCACTCCCCTGCCACGCGCTTTGCTTCTTCGGCGTACCAGCGGAGAAAGTCGGCGCCGTACTTCACTTCGGCGGCCGATGCCTTCAGCGGCTTGCCCTGCTCGCGCGTCATCAGCTCGGCGAGTTCCTTCGACCTTTCGGTCATTAACTGCCAGGCGCGATACAACAAGTCAGCGCGCTCGTACGCCGTTGTTTGGGACCATGATCCGAATGCCGCATCAGCTGCAGCGACTGCCGCTCGGGCATCGTCGGCACCGCCATCTGGCACCGTGTCGATCACCTCGCCCGTTGCAGGGTTGGTCACCTCGAACCTTTGCCCCGATGTTGCCTCGACCCACTCACCATTGATGAACATGTCGCGCAGCGTAGAACCCGCCTCACTGTTGCGACGAGATGCGACGAGATATGACGAGATATGACGAGATATGACGAGATACAAGGTTGTGCCAGCCCACGGTGACACTCGGATCCGAGGGTTGTCTCTCGGTACTGTCGCCCTTATGGACACACATCAGTGGTTGGAAGATGTCGAGGGCGACGACCCATTGGCATGGGTAACTCAGCGCAACGCTGTTGCCGAGGCAACGCTTTTCGTCGACCCACAATTCGAACCGATCAGGGCGTCAACGCTCGATGTACTCGAAGCCGATGACCGCATCGCGTACCCATCTCGCCATGGCGACCTCGTCCACAACTTTTGGACCGATGCCGAACACCGTCGCGGTCTCCTGCGGCGCACGACGTGGGCCGATTACGTCGGCGGCGAGCCCCAGTGGGAGACGATCCTCGACCTTGATGTGTTGTGCGCGACCGAGGACGAGTCGTGGGTCTTCCGTGGCTCATCGACGCTGCGCCCTGGTCGGCGGCGAGCGCTCATCGAGCTGTCGCCCGGCGGTTCCGACGCTTCGGTGACGCGCGAGTTCGACCTCGTCGAGAAGCGGTTCATTCCTGAGTCGGCGGGCGGCTTCGTTCGCCCCCTTGCCAAAGGCAGCCTGACGTGGAAGGACGGCGACACGGTCTACGTGACCAGGGACTTCGGGCCGGGCAGTCTGACCCGGTCGGGGTATCCACGAACCGTTCGGCGTTGGACCCGCGGAACACCGATCGTCGACGCTGAGATCGTCTTCGAGGGCGACGAGGCCGATGTCGCCGTCGGTGTTGGCGTGTCGTCGATGGACGGCTTCCGACATCACGTCATCGAGCGCGCCCCCGACTTCTTCACGACGCAAACATCAATCCTGCGCGACGGCGAGTTCGTGTCTGTTGACGTTCCCGACGATGCCGAGGTCAGCTTCCACGAACAATGGATTTTCATCACGCCGCGTGCCAATTTCGAACATCGGGGCCAGTCATTCCCCACGGGATCGCTGCTCGTTAGCGAGCTCGACGGCTTCCTTGCCGGCACCTCAGAACTCACCGCACTGTTCACCCCAACGGAAACGGCATCGCTCGGTGGCTTTTGCTGTACCCGCAGCCATGTTGTAATCAACGTGCTCGATGACGTACGCAACGCACTCTCGGTTGCCACCCCACCCGGGTCACCAAGCGGTCGCTGGAGCATCGCGGCACTCTCGGGTGCGCCAGATGCCTGGACCCTGTCGGCAAGTGCGGTCGACGGAGCCGAACGCGACGACATTTGGCTCGTCGGTACCGACTTCGTCACTCCAGAATCGCTGTTCGTGATGTCACTCGATCGCGACGAAGCCCCACAACTTCTCAGCCAGGCACCGGCCCGCTTCGATGCAAGCGATCTCGCGATCGAGCAGCACTTCGCAGCGAGCGCAGATGGAACACGCATCCCGTACTTTGTCGTCGGGTCGAATGACGCCCTCGCAGCGACCGACGGATCGCGCCCCACGCTGTTGAGCGGCTACGGCGGCTTCGAGATAGCGCGCACCGCTGCGTACTCGGCGGTCATCGGCAGGTCATGGCTGAGCAGCGAATCTGGTGTCGGCGGCGTATACGTGCTCGCCAACATCCGCGGTGGCGGTGAGTATGGGCCGGCGTGGCATCGTGCCGGGCTGCGCGAGAAACGTCCCCGCGTGTACGAAGACTTCGAGGCAGTCGCCCGAGCGATCGTCGCCCGTGGCGTCACATCGCCCGGACGACTCGGCATTTCGGGAGGCAGCAACGGAGGGCTGCTGGTTGGCAACATGTACGTCCGCACCCCTGAGCTCTTCGGCGCTGTCGTGTGCCAGGTCCCACTCCTCGACATGAAGCGCTACCACCTCCTCCTGGCTGGCGCCTCGTGGATGGCGGAGTACGGCGATCCCGATGAACCCAGCGATTGGGCCTATCTGCAGGGATACTCGCCGTATCACCTCGTCGATCCCGATGTGGACTATCCGCCGATGCTGCTGACGACCTCGACGCGCGACGACCGGGTTCATCCCGGCCATGCCCGCAAGATGGCCGCACTCCTCGAAGCAGCTGACAAGGACGTCACCTACTGGGAGAACATCGAGGGCGGTCACGGTGGAGCAGCCGACGCCGGCCAGCAGGCCACCATGCAGGCCCTCATATTCACCTTCCTCCGCACGCGCCTCACCTGAAAATCCCTTCCGCGAAACTCCCCGTTTGCGTCGAATAACTCGTTGGAAAACACATGAGAAGCTCGACACCAACGTTGGGTTGGCAAAGTGGCAAAGTTGTTGGATGCAACGACGAGCTGGCCTGGCTGTTTTCTCCGTACTCGCATTGATCAGCGCAGCCTGCTCCGGCAGCAGCGATGACGCAGCACCGAACTCCGATGCACCAACAGTTGCAGAGGCGCCGACAACGGACCCTCCAACCACCGATGAGCCCATCGAGAATCCACCTGCCACCAATGCACCGGACGAAGCCACCCAGCCGTCGTTGACGGACAGCCTGGCGGTGGTCAAGCCTGGCTTCGTCATTTCGCCAGGCGTCGAACAAGTCTCGATCACGGGCGCCACGCCAGGATCGACCATCAGCATCGTCACGACGACTATGGCAGATCAGCGAATGCCTGTAGGCGCTGTCAACGCACCGCCAGACCCGCAGCTCGCCACGGAAGGTTGGGTCCGCAACCTCGACGCCACGACGGACTGGCGTCTCGTCGTCGACGGCGCCAGCATCACCGAACCGATTGACGTGCTCGCTCGCGACGAACATCCTGACCCTGCGTTCTTCGCCGAACAGAGCTTGGCACCTGGAGTGAACTACATCGAGATGCGCGACGGTACGACGCTGAGTGCCAACGTCGTCCTGCCTGGGCCAATCGAGGACGGGCCCTACCCAACGGTCGTCGAGTACTCGGGCTACACACCGGCTGACCCGAACGGGACGGGCTTCAAGGATCTCTTTACACCGCTCGGCTACGCCTACGTCGGTGTCAACATGCGCGGCACCGGCTGCTCGGGTGGCTCGTTCCGCTACTTCGAGTACGTGCAGAGCACCGATGGATACGACGCCGTCGAAGCCGTAGCTGCGCAGCCTTGGGCCTTTGAGAACCACGTCGGTATGGTCGGTGTGAGCTACCCCGGCATCAGCCAACTCTTTGTTGCACAAACCCAGCCACCGAGCCTGGCGGCCATCACCCCGTTCTCGGTGATCGACGACAGCTACAACTCGACGCTGTACCCCGGCGGCATCTTGAACACCGGCTTCGCTGTCAAGTGGACACAAGACCGCGTCGACAACGGCAAGCCGGCGATCACCCCGACAGGCGAGATTATCGAAACAGGCGGCCAGGGCTGGGCGAAAGACGCAATAACCGCTGGCGACGACGTGTGCGCAGCGAACCAGTCTTTGCGGATGCAGAACCCCGAGCTCGTCGCAGAGATCTTCGACTCGCCGTTCGTTGACTCGAGCGACAACACCGACGGCCTTTCGCCACGGCTGTTCGTCGGCAAGATCAACGTTCCGACCTTTATCGCGGGCGCCTGGCAGGACGAGCAAACCGGCGGTCGCTTCCCGACAATGCTGGATCGATTCACCGGCACCAACAAGTTCTACGTGTCGCTGATGAACGGCTTGCACACGGAGTCGATTGGGCCGGCCAACTTCCCGCGCTGGGTCGAGTTCCTAGACCTCTACGTCGCCAAGCGCACCCCCACCCTCGACACCGCGCGAGTGATCGCGCCGATCCTCGCCAGTGGCATCTTCGGCACCGGGGAACTCGCCCTGCCTGCCGACCGCTTCGCCGGCATGGCCTACGGAGATGCATTGGCGGCGTTCGAAGCCGAACCCAGCGTTCGTGTCCTGTTCGAAGAGGGAGCAGCCGATGGCACAGCTGCACGCACCCCACTTCCCCGGTTCGTCGAAGAGTTCGAGTCCTGGCCGATCCCGTCGCTCGAAGCCACCGAGTGGTTCTTCGGCAATGACGGCAGCCTCGGTGACACCGCAGCCGAGACGGCGAGCCAGACCGAATACCTCGCCCTCCCCGACGGCATACCGGCGACCTTCCTCGCCGAGGAGTCAGCCGGGAATAGCGGTGACATCTGGAAGCTCGACGTCCAGTGGGACTGGCAGCAAAACGCGCCCGGCACCGCTGCAAACTTCATCACCAAGCCGCTCAGTGAGACTGTCACGATGGCTGGTTCCGGATCAGCCGACCTGTGGGTGCAGTCGAGCGTCGGCGACACCGACCTTGAGGTGACCATCAGCGAAGTGCGACCTGACGGGCAGGAAATGTACGTCCAGTCGGGCTGGCTGCGCGCCAGTCACCGTGCACTTGATGTCGCCGAGTCAAGTGCGCTGCAACCCGCCCACACCCATCGGGCAGGCGACGTCGAGCAGCTTCCCGACGGCGAGTTCGCTCCGGTGCGCGTCGAGATCTTCCCCTTTGCCCACGTCTTTCGCGCCGGCTCACAGATCCGCATTTCGGTCGATGCGCCGGGCAACAACCGGCCGGTTTGGATCTTCGACACGATCAGCGGCGGCGAACAGGTCACGATTGGCCTCGGCGGAGCCGTTGCCAGCAAGGTCGTTCTCCCTGTCGTCCCGGGCATCAACCCGCCCGCCGCATACCCGGAATGCGGCAGCCTTCGCGGCCAACCCTGTCGCGCCTTCCCCGGCTGAGCGTGCCGTTTGCGTCGAAGTCCTCACATGGATACCAACGGGTTCTTCGACGCAAACGTGAAGGGGGAATCCGCATCCGTGGTTGACTCTGCTGCATGGGTGAAGCAACAGACCATCGCAAGGAGCTCGCCGAGTTCCTGCGGGCGCGTCGTGAGGCGACGCGGCCCGAGCAAGTCGGCCTGCCTCCCGGCCGCGGTCGGCGAACCCCCGGGCTCCGCCGTGAAGAGGTAGCGCTCCTCGCTGGCGTCTCAGTCACCTGGTACACATGGCTGGAACAGGGCCGGCGGATCAACGCATCCGACGACGTGCTGTTGGCAATCGGCCGGGCGCTTCGCCTCGACGACGCAGGCCAAGAACACCTCATTGCACTGACCGACCCGGGTACGGCATCCGTCGAGGCGCCGTCTGAGGCACCGAGTGCGCTCGTCCGCCTCCTCGACTCCCTCATGCCGTCGCCGGCATACGTTCTCGGGCCGCACTGGGAGTTCGTTGCATGGAACACCGCCCAGGCTCGGTTGTACCCGCGCATTGTCGAACTCGAACCGCCACGCCGCAACCTGCTCTGGGTGCTCTTTGCCGACACGGCAACACGAGACCTCATCGTCGACTGGGACATTCACGCCCGTCAGGCACTCGCTGAGTTCCGTTCGGCGACATCGTCGGTGCGTCACGACCCAGCAATGACCGAACTCGTCGCCATCTTGACCGAAGAGAGCCAAGAGTTCGCGGCCTGGTGGCCAGAACACGACGTGTCCGGCTTCGAAACTCGCCTTCGACGTTTTTCTCATCCAGCAGCTGGCGAACTTACCTTTGAGTATCAGCAGCTCACGCCGGCCGAGTGGCCATACCTCAGGGTGGTTGCGCAGCTCAGCGTCCCCGGCGACGATTCGGCCGAACGACTCGCCGTCAAGCACTACCTCGTCTAGCCGCCGCAGCCGTCTGAAGGACCGGTGCTTGCCGGGCTCAAGCCGATCATTGGCCAGATTTGGCGCGCCGCGTCAACAGCTGGCCTGGGACTGCCAACACCCGGTCGAGTGGCCCTCGTTCTCGAGCACCCCCTCAAGACGCGATACAACAGTGGTGGAAGCCGCGATCGAGGAGAACAGAAATGGCCAAGACGGAACCCACCAGCGATCGGATGACCGTCTATGCCCTGACCGACAAGTTTCGGTCCGAGTCGGGCACGGTGTTCGTGTCCGGGGTCCAAGCAGTCGCGCGTATCGCAGTCGATCAACTCCGTATTGATCGCAAGCTCGGCCTGACCACCGCTGCGTTCGCATCTGGCTACCAAGGCTCCCCGGTCGGCACCTACACCGAAGAACTGCAACGTGCGTCCGCCACGGTCCCCGATCTCCCCATCGTGATCCAGCCCGGCGTCAACGAAGAACTTGCCGCCACCGCCGTGATGGGCAGCCAACTCGCCATGACGCTCGACGACGCCAAGTACGACGGCGTCGTTGGCATTTGGTACGGCAAGGGCCCCGGCTTCGACCGGAGTAGCGATGCGATTCGCCATGCCGTTTTCGCCGGCACGTCGCAACACGGCGGCGTGATTGCCGTCGTCGGCGATGACCCGGCCGCCAAGTCGTCGACAGTCCCGTCATCGAGTGACGCGACCGCCGTTGACCTCCACATGCCGCTGCTATTCCCCGGCGACGCGCAAGAAGCCCTCGACCTCAGCCGCCATGCCGTTGCGCTCTCGCGAGCATGTGGACTGTGGGCGGCCTTCAAGTTGGTCACCGCAGTAGCCGACGGCACCGGCACCATCGACGTTGACCTCGATCGGGTGCAACCCAAGTCCCCGGTGATCGAAGTGGATGGCCATCCGTTCGTCCCGCATCCGAACGGTCGCCTACTGACTCCGTACACCCTCGACATGGAGATCGAGTTCCAACAACTGCGCACCCCGATGGCACGCCAATACGGTGTCGACAATCAACTCAATCGAGTGAGCGTCCGAAGCGGCGACGATTGGCTCGGGATCGCCGCCTGTGGGCACACGTTCCACGAGATGCGCGAAGCGCTGTCTGTTCTCGGGTTCCGCAGCGACGACGATCTTCGCGCCGCCGGCATCCGGCTCTTCCAGCTCCTGATGCCGGTTCCACTCGACCCCGGCCAGGTACGGGAGTTCGCCGATGGCCTCGATGAACTCATCGTGGTCGAAGAGAAGAACCCCACCCTCGAAGGATTGATCAAAAGCGCGCTCTACGACGGCGCCCACGTCACCGGCAAGGTCGGGCCACGCATCGTTGGCCGCCACGACGAGCACGGCAACGTCCTCGTCAACGGCTTCGGCACGCTCGACGTCGACAAGCTGCTGGCGCCGCTTCACGAACGGATCAGTGCCCGAATTGGCCACCGCATGCCGCCACTCGAAGAGATCATTCCACCCCAACGCGAGCTCATCCCACTGACGGTCAACCGCACACCGTTCTACTGCTCCGGCTGCCCACACAACGCGAGCACTCGCGCCGAGCCGGGAACCCTCGTCGGCGGCGGCATCGGGTGTCACTCGATGGTCGCCTTCATGGAACCAGAGCGAGTCGGCGACATCGTCGGACTGACGCAAATGGGCGGTGAAGGCGCTCAGTGGATCGGCATCTCGCCCTTCATCGAACGCGACCACCTGATTCAGAACATCGGTGACGGCACCTTCTTCCACTCCGGCTCCCTGGCCGTGCGCGCCGCAGTGGCAGCCAACGTCGACATCACCTACAAGCTGCTGTACAACGGCACGGTGGCGATGACGGGCGGACAAGACCCGCAGGGGCAAATGTCGGTGCCCGACGTCGCCCACCTCCTGCGAATCGAAGGCGTCAAGCGGATCATCGTGACGAGCGACGATCCCAGTCGTCATGCCCGCGCCGACTTCCCCGCAGGTGTCGACCTCTGGGATCGCAGCCGCCTCATCGAGGCCCAACAGGAACTCGCCAAGGTCAAAGGCGTCACAGTCCTCATCCACGATCAGGCATGTGCTGCCGAACAGCGCCGCGGCCGTTCGCGTGGCACCGTCGCGACACCGAACTTCCGAGTGGTTATCAACGAGCGCGTCTGCGAAGGCTGCGGCGACTGCGGCGACGTCAGCAACTGCCTGTCAGTGCAACCCGTCGACACCCCGTTTGGACGAAAGACACGCATCCATCAGGGCAGTTGCAACTTCGACTTCTCATGCATGAAGGGCGACTGTCCGTCATTCGCTACCGTCGAACTGGTCGAGTCGGCCAACGAACCACGGTCACTTCCGTCGCCGCCGACCGACATTGCCAACCCATCTGCTCCGATCGTCAACGCCGATGCGTTCACGGTCCGCTTGACCGGCATCGGTGGCACGGGAGTGATCACTGTCAGCCAGATTGTGGGAACCGCAGCGATGCTCGCCGACCGCACCGTGCGCGGCCTCGACCAAACCGGCCTCTCACAGAAGGCCGGCCCGGTCGTGAGCGACCTGATCATCACGACCGATGCCGCACCGGCTTCGAACCACGGCAACGCATCAGGCATCGACACGATCCTCGGGTTTGACTTCCTGGTTGCAGCGCAGCCAGCGAACCTCAATGGCGCTCGGGTCGACCGCACCGTCATGGTTGCTTCGACCAATACCGTCCCGACCGGTTCCATGGTCACCCAACCCGGTCTCCGCCTGCCCAGCGGTAACGACCTGGTCGAACGAGTCGGGTCGGTCACTCGAGCCGATGACAACCGGTTTCTCGACGCAGCGGCGCTCGCTGAAGGTCTGCTCGGATCGACGACGACTACCAACCTCCTCGTGCTCGGCGCCGCTGTTCAGTGCGGTGCCTTGCCGCTCCCAGTCGAAGCAGTTGAGCGCGCCATCGAACTCAACGGCGTCGCAGTTGCCAAGAACCTCGATGCGTTCCGTTGGGGACGTGCGTGGATCGACAACCCACAGCAAGTCGAACGGGCGGCCAATCTTGCGGTACACGTTGCACCTGAGACAACTCTGCAGCTGTTTGAACGACTGGCGGGCGACCTGGTCGACTATCAGTCCAAGGAATACGCCGCTCGATTCCGCTCGGTCATCGCCACCGCTCAGCGAGCCGAGCAACAACTCGATCAAGACGACCAGTTCACCCGCGCCGTGGTGATCCACCTCCACAAGCTGATGGCGTACAAGGACGAGTACGAGGTCGCCCGCTTGCTCCTCGACGACGAGGCCACCGCCGGGTATAAGGCCATCGGAGGCGCCACCACCAAGGTCACCTATCACCTGCATCCGCCGATGCTGAGGTCGCTCGGCCTCGACCGCAAGCTCGAGTTACGGCGCAGCGCGCCACCAGTACTCGCGGCGCTGCGTGCCAGCAAACGCGTACGCGGCACCCTTGCCGACCCCTTCCGCTGGGCCGCTGTGCGTCAGCTCGAACGGGCCATGATTCCCGAGTACGTCGAGGCCATCGAACTACTCTGCCAACGCTTGTCAACCGAGACCCTCGACGAAGCCGTCGCCATTGCGTCGCTACCCGACCAGGTGCGCGGTTACGAAACCCTCAAGGTCACACGGGCCACGGCGTATCGAGCTGAACTGGCTGACCGGATGCAGACCTGGGCCACGACCCGCTAACGCTTCAAACTCCGAATCGAGGCCACGCCTCTACGCTGCGAACATGGCTGCACCGACACGACGGCGACGTCTTTGGGAGATCGTTGGGCGTCTGTGGCGAGAACTCCACGAGGACGGCCTGTTCGATACCGCAGCCGGTGTTGCCTTCTGGCTCCTACTCAGCATCCCTGCTGCGCTGCTCGCCACGCTGTCATCAGTGTCGCTACTCGGCGAGAACTTAACAGCCGATCTCCAAGCGTCGATCAACGAGTTCATCGACCGCACGTTCACCACTGAGTCGTCGACTATTCGCGACGCTGTTGAGGGTCTGTTCGATCAGAATCGGCCTGGCGTCTTGAGCGTTTCGGTCGCCGTGGCGATCTTCACCCTGTCACGTGGCTTCGCCGGGCTGATCAGAGCCCTCGACGTCGCCTATGACGTCGAGGAGAGCCGACGGTTTTTCCGACTCCGTATAACCGCCATTGCAATGGCGCTCGGCACCATGATCACGGTGGCGATTTCGACTGCCCTGTGGGTGTCGCTCCGCTCCGCGGGGGTTCCGAGCCTGCTTCGCATCGTGCTTGCCCTCACCATTCTCATCGTCTGGGCTGCCACGATTTTTCACGTTGGCCCACACCACCGAACACCTTGGCGATTCGACCTGCCCGGTGCGATATTCACCGCAATCGGCTGGCTCGCCGTCTCAGTCGGATTCGGGTTCTACGTCCGCGTGGCCGTCTCAGGCAACGAGATCGTCGGTGCCGCCGGCACCGCGCTGCTTGCCCTCACCTGGCTCTGGCTGGTGTGCCTCGTCTTGCTGATCGGCGCCGAGCTGAACGAGATCCTGGCAGCCCGCGCCGGAGTGGTCTCCGCGCCGCGCGAGATGGGCGTCGACGTCCGTGGTCGAATCGCAGCCCGGCGTCGCCGCTGAATCAGCAATCCGTGCGGGCGGCGCCCCGATGAACCATATCCTGAGGCCGCTATGACCCCGTTGTCCATCGTTCTGCTCGTCGGCGGCGTGATAGCCCTGGTGCTCGGCGCCGAAGCCCTCATCCGCGGCGCGTCTGCACTTGCGCGTAATGCGGGCGTCTCGCCGCTCTTGATCGGTCTCACTATTGTCGCGTTCGGCACCTCGGCCCCCGAAATATTCTCATCCGCAGTTTCGGGTCCGTGGCGGCGACGAGGCGGGTGGAATCGCCCTCGGCAACGTCGTTGGCTCCAACATCGCCAACGTCCTCCTCGCCCTCGGCATCTCAGCTGCCGTCGGCGGCTCACTGGTCGTTGCCCGACGGATCATCCGAATCGACGTCCCGATCATGATCGGCGCATCTGTGCTGGTCTTACTCATGTCGCTCAACGGAGAGATCGACCGACTCGAGGGGTTCTCTCTCGTCACGTTGCTGGTGGTCTATGTCACCTGGACTGTGGTGTCAGCCCGACAGGGCAACAACGACATTCGGCTCGACCTCAACGACGACCCGTCCAACGAAGCGCTCGCCGAAGCCCCCGTGTGGAAAGACCTGGGATTCATCGCCGCAGGCCTCGCACTACTCGTCGGCGGGTCGCAGGCGCTGGTGTCGGCCGCTACCGACATCGCGGCAGAACTCGGCGTCAGCGACCTGGTGATCGGCTTGACCGTTGTCGCCATCGGTACCTCGCTTCCCGAGGTCGCCACGTCCGTCCTCGCTGCACTTCGCGGCGAGCGCGACCTGGCGGTCGGCAACGCAATCGGCTCGAACCTGTTCAACCTGCTCGCGGTGCTCGGCGTCACAGCTTCGGTCTCGCCGAACGTCATTCCGGTTGCTCACGGTGCGATCCAAGTCGACATCCCTGTCATGATCGCCGTGGCCGTTGCCTGCGTGCCAATCTTCGCCAACGGCCACGTGCTTGCCCGCTGGGAAGGTGCGCTCTTCTTCCTGTTCTACATCGGATACATCACCTGGCTGATCCTCGATGCAGCGGACCACAGCGTGCGTACCGACTACGGCAACGCCATGCTCTACTTCGTCATCCCGATCACAGCACTCACCCTGACGGTGATCGGCGTGCGCTCACAGCGCAAGGAGCTCAGCGCTCGTTGATCGCAAGTGCGGCGCCAACAATGCCGCTGTTGTTCGCCATTTGTGCCGGGACGATCTCGGTCGCGATGTCAATTTCTGGGAGCCACTTGTGTGACTTTTTGCTCGCGCCGCCGCCGACGATGAAAAGGTCAGGCGAGAACAACGCTTCGACATGCAACAGATAGTGCTCGACGCGCTTGGCCCATTCAGACCAGCGGAGATTCTCGCGATCACGGGCCTTCGCGGCGGCACGACTTTCGGCGTCGACGCCATCAAGCTCCAGATGACCGAGCTCAGTGTTTGGAACCAAGACTCCATCGATGAACAGGCCAGATCCGATTCCGGTACCAAAGGTCAGCATCATCACGACCCCCTTGCGACCAGCGCCCGCACCGAAGCGCATCTCGGCGACGCCCGCAGCATCAGCGTCGTTGAGCATGTGCACGTCGAGGCCGCTCGATGCGGAGAACAGCGCATCGGCGTCGACGTCAATCCAGCTCTTGTCGATGTTCGCCGCGGAGCCCACGACACCGTGGCGTACAACGGCAGGGAAGGCGACACCGATTGGTCCCCCCCACCGATGGTGCGTAACAAGTTCGTTGAGTACCTCTGCCATTGCCTCGGGGGTTGCCGGTTGCGGGGTGTCAATACGGATCCGATCCGACACCAACTCTCCAGTCGAGATGTCGACGATCGCCGCCTTCATTCCGCTTCCACCGATGTCGATTCCAAACCCGAGTTGCTGCTCCGTCACGCCAAAGCACGGTATCGCTGAACATCGCAGCTGAACAGCGTCGTCTACCACTCCGCACGGGTTGTTCGGCGGTGCACTTCTCTCAACATCGACGACTTGTCACCCGGCGACGGGTCGACGGGCTTCCGACCAGGTCATCCCCTGCTCAGAGTTGATCTCACGCGGCAATCCGAGGACGTGCTCGGCAACGATGTTCCGTTGGACTGCAAAGGTCCCGCCACCCAGCGTCAGTGCAGGGTGGAACAGATAGCCGAAGTGCCAGATCGGGTCGACATCGTCAAATCCATTGAGCCCACCCAGATTGTTCTCGGTCGGCCCCGACTGCATCGATGACGGGATCTCACCCGCCGGACCTGAGCCGGCGAGCATGCCGTTTGTTCCGCTGAGCGCCTTGGCCAGCGCCATGACCTTCTGGCCGTGTTCGTCAGCCATAATCTTCAAGATCGATGCTTCAGGGCCCGGAGTTTTGCCGTTCAATGTTGCCGAGAGGCTACGCAGCCGGTTGAGGCGGAGGAGTTCGGCGTCGATGTGCAGCTTTGCCGCCTCCTCGCGTAGCGCCGGGTCGCTCAGGCCACCGGAATCGCGCACCTGGTCGAGCAGCTGTTCAGCAGACGGACCGACCCCCCAGAGCGAACCAGATGACGACAGCGACACCCGCTCGTTGGATAACGTCACCTTGGCCAACCGCCATCCGTCACCTTCTTCGCCGACACGCAGCGAGACCGGCAGCCGCATGTCGTCGAAGAACACCTGGTTGAACGAGTGCGCCGTGGTCATGTCGACAATGGGGCTCATTGTGAGGCCAGGCGTGTCCATCGGGCAGATGAAATATGAGATGCCCTTGTGTTTTGGCTGGTCAGGGTCGGTGCGGGCAATCAGGATGCCGAACTTGCTGTGGTGTGCACCAGACGACCAGATCTTGGACCCGTTGACGATGTACTCGTCGCCATCGCGTACGGCAGTCGTGGCCAGGTTCGCCAAGTCGCTCCCGGCCTCGGTCTCAGAAAACAGTTGGCTCCAGAACTCTTCACCGCTGAAGATTTTCGGCAAGTAGCGGTCCTGCTGTTCCTGGCTACCGGCGAGCAGGATGGTCGGCGCCGCCCAGCCGATGCCGATTGCGTTACCCGGTCGCCCGATACCGGCCGTGTCGAGTTCCTGATCGATGACGATCTGTTCGATCGGGCTCGCCTCGACTCCATAGGGCTTGGGCCAGTGAGGCACGACATATCCGGCTTCGGCAAGCTCTTTCCCAGTCGGATTGGGATTGTTGGCAATCCACGCTCGAACGGCGACACGCGCAGGGTGGTCGTCAGCGGGAAGATCGAAATCCATTGCAGCAGTCTTGCTTATTCGGCTCGTCGAGCCGAAGGCGACGCCGAGCCGGCCCATACATCCATCAACCTGGAACCTCCGGTCTCCGAATTCGCGCGTCTCCGGGCCGACAGAACGTCACACTTTGATCTGACCAGAACGTGACGACCAGAACGTGACGCAGCCGAGCGGTTAACGGATGACTTTGACCGATTTACGCCAGGCACTGAAGCTGCTGATCGAGCCGTTACTCGGCCTGGCCAGCCAGGGCCAGGGGTGCGTCTCGGCAGGCACCACGGCCTCGGCCCTCCGCCGGAAGCCCGGAACCGGAGCAAAAGTCACGGCGACCGCTCGATCCTTCAACACTTCGACCGGGTCACCGAGGTGCAGCTCAAGCTGATGTGTCTCGCCCAATTCGGCGAGTGTCTCGGTGAGATAGACCAGCCGCTTCGAGCTGAGCTGCAATCCGCTGAGCAAGGCTTCGTCGAAGACGAACACAACGGGCAATTCGGCGTGAGCTCGTAGCGCCGAGTCTGCGAGACCGAGTGATTCAGCAGTCAGCCACACCGTGTCGACAGGGCGTGTCTGGACGATGTGTTTCGGCCCACTCGTTCGGATGCCGTGCGGGTCACGGCGCAACTCGACAGGCTGTGCAGCCGGGCTCAGTGGAGGGTTCGCCGGCCAATCCTTGATTGGACACCACTGCTCGACCTCGCACATGTTGCAGAGCACCTTCGCCCGCTTCTCAACTTGGTAGCGGCTGAACCCGTAGTGCTGCGACGACCCAACCCCAGTCGACCACTGCCACCCGAGCCGGTTCGCCGCACGAGAGCCGTCCAGCAGATGCTGGAAAAAGTAGTCCTCACCGTCTTGCCACGCCATCCCATTGCGCACGGACCAGTGGCTCGACAACCACATCCGCGTCTGATTGACGAGCCAACCGTCTGTCGTCAGCTCACCAATGGTGTTATCCATGCACGCCATCCGCCGGTCCCATCCGGTGGTGACATCTGACGCCGTCGTCGGAGGCAGCGCGTTGCGAACACCGTTCCGCGTCTTCGCCCCGAGGCGCGAGTACCAGTGCCGGGCGAACTCCTGCCAGAGCAGCTCATCACGGAACTTCTTCACGTCGCGTTCGGGCCCACCAGCAACGTGTTGCCATACCTGCGGGAGCGTGAGTAGCCCGTGCCTGATGTAGGGCGACAGGGCCGAAGCGCCGCGCCGCGCAACAGGCAACACTTCGCTGCGATTCCGGGCGTAGCCACTCACATCAAATGCAGCGAGGGCTGTATTGGCGCCACGTTGGCCACCGCGGAACTCGACCGATCCGGCGACGTCGTCACAGACAAGATGCCCGAGGTACGCCGCCACGAACGCCTCCGCTGCCGCACGGCCGATGTCAGGCGTAGGGAGCAAACTCATCTCGTCACCCGCCGCCGATTTCGTGATTTGTTTGCGCGCCTACTACGCAGATTCATCACGAGATACGACGGATTCGGATTGGGCCCTGAGCGGTCGAGGGATCGACAACACGGCCCTGCTGGGTCATCTCGACGTCGCCCGAAGCAACCAACCTCCGTGCTGCCATCCGTGCCGGTTCCATGAGATTGCGCCAGACCGCTTCTGACTCGGTGCCGCCGACGACCTTGGCCGCCTCGGAAGGGCAAATGGTCTTACCGTTCCCACACTGCTCGAGGAGCTCCTGGATGGCCACCTCGAGCTCCCGATCGACCGGCTTTATTTTGCGCTTTCGACACCGGTCCGAGCAATACCGGACCTCATCCCAGTTCCGCTCCCACTTCTTACGCCACTCAATGGTCCGCCCACAAGAATCACAAGTCTTCGGTTCCATATTCACCAATCGAACATTAGAAGCCCGCCACGAAACATGGCCACCCGACCACGAAGTTCGCACACGGATTTGATGGGCAGGGAACCGACCCAGCCATCGCGAAGTCAGACGTATTTCCAACCAAAGCGGCCCTTGATGCAGAGCATGCCGTTGGTGACCTCATGGTCGGCGGGGCTGGTGACCTTGACGATCTGGTTGTCTTGAACGTGGAGTTCGAGGTTGCAGCCAACACCGCAGTACGAGCAAACGGTTTGGGTGACGGTCTGCTCTTCTTCGCGCCAGTTGTTCTCTTGGCGGAGATCGAACTCGGTCTTGAACTGCAGGGCGTTGGTCGGACACACCGCAATGCAGTTACCGCAATAGACACAGGCCGATTCGGGCAGGGCGACGTCGAACTCGGTGGAGATCCGGTTGTCGAAGCCTCGGCCGGACATGGCAATGGCAAACGTGAACTGGGCTTCTTCACCACAGGCGTCGACGCACTTGTAGCAGAGGACGCACTTGTCGTAGTCCCGGATGTACAGGTTGTCTTGGATCTTGACGGGCTGGTCGAACCGCTCGGCACCCTCGGCGTAACGCGTGATGTCGACGCCGTACTCGGTCGACCACTCGTTGATCTGCGGGGCTTCGCTCAGGTCATTTGCCGTGCCGAGGAACTCAAGCACCATCTTGCGGCTGTGCTTCACCCGGTCCGAGTCGGTCGAAATAACCATCGCCTCTTCGACGGGACGTGAGCATGATGGAACAAGCGTCCGGTTGCCTTCGACCTCAACGACACAGACGCGACACGCGTTGACTGGAGTGAGGTTCTCGGCGTAACAGATGGTCGGTGTGTCGATGCCAGCCTGGGTGCAGGCGGTGAGAATGGTGTCGCCTTCGTCAACAGTGAAGTCGCCGCCGTTGATCTTGACCGTGACCTGGGTTCCAAACTCTCGCTCCACGGCTGTCTGGTGGAGGTTCATAATGCGCTGCCGATCAGTCCGAGGCGAATGGCGGACTGTACGGCGCCCGCTGCCGTGTGGCCGAGGCCGCAGATCGATGCGTCCGCCATGGCCAGAGCCATGTCGTCGATCAGAGTGTTGCGTTCCTCAGAGAGCGAGCCACGCACGCCCATTTCGACGATCACTTCGTGCTGGCGAGTCGTACCCACGCGACATGGGACACACTGGCCGCACGATTCACTCTTGAAGAACTCGGTGATCCGGGTCAAGAGCAACACAAAGTCGACAGTGTCATCGAAGAGCGTGATCACGCCGGAGCCCAGCGTCGTACCGCGCTCGCGTGTGTCTTCGCCGGTCAGCGGCATGTCGAGTTGATCGGCATCAATGAAACTGCCTGCGGCGCCGCCCATCAGGATTGCTCGCGTCGATCCTGTTGCTCCGCCCGCGATCTCGATCATCTCGCCAAGCGTGGTTCCCTGCGGCACTTCGTACACGCCAGGGTTCGCCACGTGGCCGGACAGGCAAAACAGCCTCGTACCGGGCGATCTCTCTGTACCGACGAGGCGATAGCCAACGCCATGAGCCAGAATGCCAGGAAGGTTACAGAGCGTTTCGACATTGTTAACGATAGTGGGTTTGCCCCAAAGGCCACTGACTTGAGGAAAAGGCGGTTTCGCGCGAGGATTAGCGCGCTTACCTTCAAGCGCGTTAAGCAGAGCGGTCTCTTCGCCACAGATGTAGCGACCCGCGCTAGTGTGAAGCACTATATCAAAATCGAATCCGGAGCCCATGACATCGACGCCGAGTAAGCCTGCGGTGCGAGCCTGCTCGATGGCATTCGTGAGGCGAGTGGTGGCCAGTGGGTACTCGCCGCGGATGTAGATCCAGCCGTTCTCGGCACCAACCGACACACCAGCGATGGTGAGACCTTCGATGAGCGCGAACGGATCGTTTTCCATCAGGGTGCGGTCTTTGAATGTGCCGGGCTCGGACTCGTCGGCGTTGGCAATGACGTGCTTGGGGCGGCCCTGTTCGTCAGCGACACCTTGCCACTTGATTGCCGTCGGGAAGCCGGCGCCACCGCGCCCGGTTAACCCCGCCAAGCGGACTTCGTCGATAACGGCTTGGCCGCCCATCGAGAGCGCCTTCTCGAGCGCTACGTATCCGCCGTGCTCGCGGTACGAGACCAGCGAGGTCGGATCGACGACGCCGACGTTGGCAAGCAGCCGCAGACCACCCGTGTCGCCCGCAGCACGCTGAATCGACAGGAACGCACCGGGCGATGCAATGTTGTCGGCGTCGGCCGGCACCGAGTCGGCGGCGCCGCGACCCTGAACAAACTGAGCGGGAGCTCGCTCGCACTGGCCGAGGCATGGCCCCCGGTGAACCTGCTTGCCGTCAGCTTCGAGGGCCTGGGCGAATGCTTCGGCCCCGGCGATGTGGCACGACGTGTCCATGCAGACGTGCACGGTCGAATCGCTATGACCGGGGTCTTCGGTACGAAACAACTCGTAGAACGTCGCGACGCCGTACGCCTCGGCTGGCGGTACTTGCAGAACATCGCTGATGTAGTTGAGCCCACCAGCACTGATCCAACCGATGTCGGCCTGGAGCGCATGGAGTGCCGGAAGCAGCAGGTGGCGACGATCGTTCTTGCGCGCCATGCCACCGCGAACGAGCCGCTCGGACTCGTGGATAACGACTCGAGCGTCAGGCGCGAGAACGGCGTCGACCGAAATGCGCTCGGCGTCAGTCGAGTTGTCGATAGTCAGGTGAAGATCAGCCATGCGGTACTACTTGCCCTTGTTTTTCATGCTGTCAGGCGCTGATTTTGTCGACTCGGATGGCAGCGGCTTTGAACTCGGACGTGCCGGACCGCTTGTCCCAGGCGTCGTTGGTCAACTTGTTGATGTCGACCAGCGCCGGGAAGTGGTAGGTGGTGAACGTCAGCCCAACGGGGATGTCGGGCTGGAACCGCACATTCATCTCGACGGTACCGCGTGGCGACGAGACGCTGACCCGTTCGCCATCGACGATGTCGAGTGCAACACCGTCGGCTGGGTTGATGTCGAGTTCTTCGCCGTAGCGGATCGGTGACTGGAAGCCGTTCGACTGGACACCGGTGTTGTACGAGTCGAGTGAGCGACCTGTGGTGAGCCGCAGCGGGAACTCAACGGTGAGCTTTTCGTTCGGGCCTTCGTGCTCGACGACCGAGAACGGTGCCGGGCCACGGCCGCCCAGGTCGACTTCCCAGAGCCAACCGTGCAGGAACGGGCTACCCGGATGGTCGAGGTCGGGGCACGGCCACTGCAGGCCGCCTTCGGCTTCGAGCCGTTCGTAGGACATACCACCGTGCATTGGCGACAGCGACCGCAACTCGTCCCACAGCGCTTCAGGCTCGGTGGCGCCCAGCTCGACGCCCATCCGCTTGCCGAGTTCGTGCATGATGTCGATGTCGTGGCGAGCCTGGCCGGGCGGGGTGACTGCTGGCCGGGTGCGTTGCACACGACGTTCGCTCGAGGTGACGGTGCCGTCTGATTCGGCCCAAGCGACCGATGCTGGGAAGACCACGTCGGCCAACTCGGCGGTGCGGGTCATGAAGATGTCTTGCACCACCAGGCAGTCGAGCCCGGAAAGCAACTTGCGGGCCTGATCGATGTCGGCTTCGGAGTCGGCAGGGTTCTCGCCGAGCACAAAGGCTGCGGTCAATTCACCGCGACCCATTGCTTCGAACATCAGCGTGAGGTGGATGCCGTCTTCGGGGTTGAGTTTGGCGCCATAGACCGCTTCAAACTTTGCCCGATGCTCGGCGTTGGTGATGTCTTGGAAGCCAGGGAACTTGTTCGGCAGCGCACCCATGTCGCCGCCGCGCGGAGCGCGCTTGTTTTGCCCGCGCAGCGGATTTTTTCACCCACAAGTTTGCGCGCGCCCCACAAGTTTGCCTTCTTAGGCAAACAGAGCGCGTCACAGCAACATGTTTCTCAGTAAAGCTTTTCTCACGCTCTGGGCCTTCTCGGCGGTGGCATAGGCGTGCGCCATCTCTTTGATCGCACTGGCAGGAACACCTGTGATCTCTTGCGCGTACTCGAGCGTGTACGACTCAACCGATGCCTTGTACGTCTCGTAGCCGTCGGTCGAATGCGCGATGAACGCCTCGTTGACCAAGCCGGCGTGGATGATCTCGCGGGCCACGGCGTTGGCCATTGCGATGTCGGTACCGACGTCGAGGCCGAGCCATGCATCAGCGAACTTCGATGATGATGTCCGTCGGGGGTCGACGGCGAACATTTTCGCGCCGTTCTTCAAACCCTTCATCAGGTGGTGGAAGTAGATCGGGTGCGCCTCACGCGCGTTTGATCCCCACAGCAAGACCACATCGACTTCTTCGATCTCCTTGTACGAGGCCGTACCGCCACCTGCACCAAACACTGTCGCCAGACCGACGACCGAGGGAGCGTGTCAAGTTCGGTTGCAAGAGTCGATGTTGTTGGACCCCATCACCACCCGGGCAAACTTCTGCCCGAAGTAGTTGACCTCGTTGGTGGCCTTGGAGCACGAGAACATGCCGAACGCGTTGGCGTTGCCGCCCCTGATGGCATCGCGAGCAGCACCGAAGCCAGCGGCCGCACGGTCGAGCGCCTCATCCCAAGACGCCTCGCGCAGCTCTCCGTTTTCTCTGACATACGGGGTCGTCAGACGGGGCAACCCGAGATCCGCGGTCATCTGCTGCTGTCCCCTGCGAAGCTTCATAATGGGGGAAGGTTAGACGCTCTAATGTGACCAGCAGCACACCAAGTCCGCAGTTTCTCGTGCCCGGCCACACCGACTGCGAAACGTCCTCGGAACAGATTTGCCCCATGGATCTACATGAGTAACATGGCGTCCTTGGAAAGTGCTGAGCACAAGATGGAAATCCAGGGAAAGCAGTCTGCCTGGATGTCCAAGTCGGTGGGACAACGTCGGCGTGAGTTCGGTCTCGCTGTTGCCACGATTGTCGTACTCGGCGCAGCGGTCATCGGAGTCTGGATAACGGGCAACTCCGGCACCAGTAAAGCAATTGCTCCGCCGGTGGTCACATCGGCTTCGCTGGCGGTCGCATCGGTTCCGGATGTCACGACGTTCGATATCGAGTTCGAGCTCACGGACCTCGACGATGAAGGTATCGACGTCGACGGAGAGCCCGCCCGCGTCGACAGCGGCTGCACGATCGAGGCGCTCTCGGTGCGACGCGGGGCATCAGGCGATGACGTTGCTTGTCTACAGAACGCTTTGGCCGACGTCGGCTACTACGCCGGCACGGCCGATGGCGAGTTCAACGACGCAACGTTGCGTTCCGTCCTGGACTACCAGACCGCCAAAGACCTCTTCGTTGACGGGGTCGTCGGTCGACAGAGCGCCATCGCGCTCAACATCTGGCCAGACGAGGAACCGTTGGTCACGCGCACACCTCCGCCGGCGCCGGGCGCAACCGATCTCTGGGGTGTCGCGCTCTCGCCGGTCGCATCTGCCGGCAGCGATGCTCCGCCTCTGCCCGACAATGCTGGTAGCGGCCGGCGCGTCGTCTATGACCGCGCAGGCCAGCGAGTCTGGGCGGTCCGCTCCGACGGGTTCATCATCCGATCATGGCTCGTCTCCGGGTCGGCCTATCAGAACGAAGTGCCGGGCACCCACGAGGTGTACAGCCGGTCGGAGATGTCGACGGCTTGGAACAGCAAAGCGTGGCTCCCGCAGATGATTCGCTGGCTCAAGACCGAACGCGGCGCCATTGGTTTCCACGCCATTCCGCTGCACGTCGAGGACAACTCTCCTTACCAGGGCGACGCCGAACTCGGTTCGCGCCTATCCGGCGGCTGCCAGCGTCAGCACAACCTCGATTCCGAGTTCATGTGGGCTTTCGCCACGCTCGGCACCAAAGTCGTCGTCACCTGACTCAATTGCCCTGAACAGGCGCTACGCCACAGACCCACGGCCCCGCAGCCCGACAGCACCGCAGCCCCGCAGCTTTCAGAAATCAGCCTTCGGGGAAGAGGATGTCGACCCGCGGACCCCATACCGACCTGGCACCCTCGTGGCCGGTACGGATCAACCAGATGGTCGCCAGAATGCCCAAAACCGCCGCCACCGCTGCAACAGCTTGCCGGGCCATCATGTTCGACGCCACGGTTTGCAGGACCCCGACTCGAACTCGCTGCACTCGTTCCAGCACCGTCAGTAATCCGAATACTGCGAACCACGCCAACGTCATCAGGAACGTCGTCTCCGCCAGATCCTGATGCTTCGAGATGTCGACTGCTCCTACACCGTTCGCACGGTCGTACGCCTCGATCAGCGCTTCGCCCGACTCCTTCGCTCCAAAGAGCAGGACGAGCGTGACGAACAATCCGCCGACCATCCACCAGCCCGCACGGGCACGCCAGGCCGGCTTGGCGACCAGCACAACCGTGACAATCGCGGCAATCGGCAACAGGACGATCGGTGCGTGGATCAACAGCGGATGAGCGGGCAGATCGAACAGTTTGTCAAACATGACCCGCAGGGTAGATCAAATATTTCGAGCGGGGAGTCGCTGAACCGCCTCGAGGTCACGAGCTGGCCACATTGTGACGATGTGTCTGTCGACGCCCGCCTCGATCAGATCCGACGGTCTGGCTCCGAGATCGTCGCCCGGTGCAAAGAAGTCGAGAACGCTGACTTCAAAACCATCCGGCAGGTCAGCGGCCACAAGCCGTTCGAGCTGTGCGGGCAAGCGTGCGGTACGACGAATGTTCACGCCGTCGGCCAATTCGATGGCGATCTCGATGGTGGCCCATGACGATGCGCCGACGATCACCGTTGGCATCGGCGCCCCATCGGTCACCGCTTCGAAACCGTCGGCACTCCAGATTCGCCGAAGCTGACCAATCGTGTTGCGCAGCATCGCTTGGCGTGTTGCCAGATCACCGAGATCTTTGTCGACCATGTCGTGTTCCACGGAGAAGCGCGAGTCAGGTGCCGCTCCTGAGCCGACGCCGAGCCGGACACGCCCCGGCGCCAGCGACTGGAGAGAATTGATTCCGGAGGCGAGTTGCACGGCGTGCCGGTTCGTGACATTTGCAACCAGGACGCCGAGATCGACGTGCTCGGTCATTGCGGCGATGGCACCGAGACAGACAAACGGATCACGCGACCACGGCGCATCGACCACGTTGCCGCTGAAGTGGTCGGTCACCCAGACCGCCCCGACATCGGCCCCGTCAGCAGCCTTGGCTACGGCGAGCATGTCTGCCAGGTGCGCTCCGAATGGGTTGATCACCAAGTCGGTCAGCATCGCCGCACTCTACGCTGCAGGTGTGCGCGACGATCCGACCAACCGCCCCTGCCCCTGCCCCTGCCCCTGCCCCTGCCCCTGCCCCTGCGATTGACGTACCTAAGACGTGGACGTGGACGTGGATGGCTACCTTGAGCGGATCGGCTTCGGTGGTTCGGTTCGCCACGATCGGGCCACCCTGGCCGAGCTGCAACAGCTTCACTTGATAGCCGTTCCGTTCGAGAATCTCGACATCGTCGACGGCCACGGTGTCACGGTTGATGCGCTGGCCAACGTCGCCAAGATTGTCGAGCAGGGCCGGGGCGGCTGGTGTTTCGAACTGAACGGCGCATTCGCGCTCCTCCTCGAAGCGCTCGGATTTCGTGTACTCGGGCTCGGCGCAGCAGTGCTGCTCGACGGGCCAACGCGCGTGATCGACCACCTCGCACTTGAAGTGCAGGTCGACCGGCCGTACCTCGTCGACGTCGGCTTCGGCAACAGCTTCACCAGCCCGATCGATCTCAATGCGACCGGACCCCAAGACGGCGGAAACGGAACGTACGAGTTGATCGGCAGCCCACAAGGGACCACCCTGACTAGGCACGACGCGACTGGTGTTCCCGAGGCGCAGTACCGCTTCAAACGCGTTGCGCACACGATGGATCAGTTTGATCATGCATCGAAGTCGCTCCAGGCAGACCCCGACAAACATTGGCGCGCCAAGCCGTTCGCCACACGCTTACTCGACCGAGGCCCCGACCGGGTGACGCTGACCACCGATCGCCTCAAAGTCGTCCGGGATGGCGTCACCACCGAGACGCCGATTGCCTCCGACGAGTGGGACACCACCCTGCATGCGTGGTTCGGCATGCGCCGACGCCCCTGAGGAACAACGCTCGGATCAATCGTCGAATACGACGCGTCGGCCCTCGTCAGGCCAGCTCCGTGAGCCCGCCGTTGCGTTGAATCTTGCGGATCGCCATTTCGATGGTGTTGAAATCGACGTCGCTCTCACCACGCCGACAGCGACCACGCTCAGCATCTACGGCAGCAGCGATCGGCTCGGCGATTCGACCGAGTTCGAACTGGAGCCAACCGCCGTGTCGTTGCGCCCAGTACTGCCCCAGGTGATCAGTGAGGGGCCAAATACGCGTGGCGGTGGCCGCCGGAGAGTTCCCGACGAGCGACGAAAACATCGACGTGACCCCTGCAGCGCACGCCGCAGCGTGATCATCATGCAATTCCATCACCGACTGATTCCAGCTACCGAGCACCCAGTGCTCGTCATTCCCGTCGCGATCAGGCACCAAATACTCATCCTCGCCCAGTGCGAACTTCAGTAGTTCCTTGCGGGCAATCGCCTGCTCGAAAAGATTTGTCATGCTGCCAGTGTTACCAGGGCAACATTGCGTTCATGCGTCGACGCACTACGACTGGCGCGGCAAGCGCCATTGTAAATGCGCCTCGGGAGCGCCGCGGCCAGTCGGAGCGCCGACGATCGCAGATGGTGCCAACCGGACGGGTCTCCTCCATCCACTCGAGGTGGGCCTCGCTCTCGGCTTGCTACGGATCAAGCGATGGCCCAAGTCGTGCGACGCATGCCTCTCGGAAGGAATACACGTAGTGATCGAGGAAAGTTCTCGAAATTGCGTTCGCTGTCGCCCCGCACTCCACTTTCGGCAGCCCGGTCGGAACGACCCGAGCGCCCTTCGGTAGCCCGGACGTCGTCGCGCTGCCGGGATTGGTCGACACCGCTATCCGAGTAGCGGGTCGGTCAGCGCCCTACCGTGTGCCAATGGCGGTCAGTCGGACACGGCGTGCTCGTGCGCAACGCAAACGTAAACGCCGGATGGATCGGGTCTCGCACGACCTGACCGCCAAGCAATGGACAGCGCTCAAAGACGAATGGGCCGGGTGCGCCTACTGCGGCGCAAGCGACCAGCCATTGCAGAAGGATTGCGTCCAGGCACTGTCGCGCGGCGGTCGTTACACGCTCCCCAACATCGCACCCGCCTGCCGATCGTGCAACGCAAGCAAGTCGAACGACGAAGTGACAGGCTGGATGCGCCGCAAGAAGCTCGACGAACGCACCTTTCTCGTCCGCCACTACGAGATCGGCAAGCGGCTGACCGAAAGGTTCCCGGAGGAGTCAACCGTCGAGGTCCCGGCCGAACCCGACACGATCACCGACTGATCGAAATCGCCAACGTCGCCCCGCAACCAGCGCCCTACCACCGCCCCACCACCACCCCACCAGCAACCCACCAACACCGCGCCAGCACTACGATCGGCGACGCATGGAACTCGGGGCCGACAGCACGGCACGCGAACTCGTGCAGGACAGGAACGTCAGGCGCTACCTGTTCTCGATCGCCAGCGCAGCCATTGGCCAGAACCTGCTCCTGACGGTTCTGTTCAAACAGGTCTTCGACATTTCCGGCAACGTGCTCGACATCGGGTTCATCGGCCTCGCCCAGTTCTTGCCAGCGCTCCTACTTGTCCTCGTCAGCGGATACATCGCTGACCGGTTCGACCGCCGACGAATCTCAGCAATCGGCTTGTTCGGCCGTGGTGCCGCAACGCTCGCTCTCGTCGCCTTCAGTATCAGCGGATCAGCTGCAGTGTGGAAACTGTTCGCGATCGCCGCGGTACTCGGTACCGCCGACGCAATTCTTGTGCCAGCACGCCGCTCGATCGCCCCGTTCATCACGCCCATCGCAGCATTCCCCAAGGTGATGCCCCTCTGGATGGGCACATTCACCGCCGCAACGATTGTCGGCCCGATCATGGGCGGCTTTCTTTACAGCCTCAGCGCCTCGTGGGCGTATGGCATTGCTGCGGCACTGCAGTTCGCAGCGATCACGCCGCTCCTGCGATTGCACTACAACCGCGAGCCGGAGCGCAACCTTGATCGGCCGACTTGGTCAAGCGCCGTCGAGGGTCTCACCTTCGTCCGCCGCACCCCAATTGTCCTCAGCGTTATCTCGCTCGATTTGTTCGCAGTGTTGTTCGGCGGCGCTGTCGCGCTGATCCCAGCAGTGGCGAGCGAACGACTCGGCGTCGGCGACATCGCCTACGGCTGGCTGCGCGCTGCACCAGGCATCGGCGCAGCCGGCATGGCCGCCGTGCTGACGTTCCGGCCCGTGGTGCGCCGGGTCGGGCCGACATTGCTCTGGGTCGTCGCTGTCTTCGGTGCTGGCACCGTCGTGTTCGGGCTGACCCGCAACTACGCGGTCGCCTTCATTGCGCTCATCGTGATCACCGCCGCCGACATGGTGTCAATGAACATCCGTGCAGCGATCGTCCCACTGGTGACTCCCGACCACCAGCTCGGTCGAGTCAACGCCGTCGAAGGTGTTTTCATCGGAGCCTCGAACGAACTTGGAGCCTTCGAAAGCGGCGTGGCAGCACGGGCACTCGGCCTGCCGTGGGCGATTGCCGGCGGCGGGCTGATCACCGTGGCGATCGCCGCGTCGTTCGCATTGATCTTCCCGTCGCTCCGCAAGATCGACACCTACGAAGAGCTCACCTCGACCGAGCCCTCGCCAGCCCCGATCTGAGTCAGACGGGGCGAGTGACCACCGACGAGAAGCACATCTCATCGTTGGTGCCATCAGCCCACAGGACATAGGCAGGTTCGAGGAGTGGATCACGGAGCGCCCGATCCCAGGTGCACTCGATCCGAATGGTGTCGCCGCTGTCGATGACGATGCTGTCGGTCGGCTCATAAATCAGCTGCCAGTCGAAGTCCCACACCGGGATATCCAGCAGCACCAACTCTTCAGGCGTATCCGGGTTGAGCGTCATCTTAAAGCTCGCACCGATCTCGTGCTCGTGCCCTAACACTGAAACAATCTCTCCCGGGTTGGCAACTGGCAACGTGCAGGTCGACTTCGCCACGCCATCGACGAAACCGTCGGGCGCGTCGAGTGGGTTGCCGCAGCTACGGATCAGTGCATCGGCAAGCACACCTTCCCGGCCGTAGGCATTGATCGCCTTCTGGCGGGCCGCATCACGGTCACAGAGTGGGCCTTCTTCGCCCTCACCGCACGGGATCTCAGCCGGCGCCAAGTATGTGAAGAGGTCGATCGGATCAACATCGGCGCCTGTAGCGAAATTGACGGCAAAGGTCGACTGGTCAGCGTCGGCCTCGACGTCGTAGTGGTAGTGCGTCTGCAGAACGAAGAAATCACCGGCTTCCATCTCGAGGCCGGTGCCGTCGGGGAAGGCGGTTGGATCGGTACCGGGTGCCCAGGTGAAGATCAGATCTGCGCCATTGCCGGGGCTGAACCCGAAGCAGGTCCAGCCACCCTGGCCGTCGGCACCGTTACGTTCCTCGACGGCGGCTCGCTCTGACCCTGGCACGGCGAAGCCGACGGCGTGGTGGACGACCTGCGTCTGCTGCGGGATGAACTCCATGTCCGACACGAATGTCGATTCCGTCAGCTTGGGGTCATAGACAAAGCAGCGGTACTCGTCGGGTTGGCCAAACTCGCCGTCGTAGCTGCCATCGGCCCGCATGACGAGGTCGGGGTCATTGAGCCCAACGACACCGTTAACCGGGATCATCTCGGTGTTTGGATCGACGTCAAGTGGGGCACCGTCATCATCCCAACGAAGGATCGTCGCGATCTCTTCGTCAGTCAGGCTCCAGTCGTGGTCGAACGGGACGCTTTCATCGCTCGCGGGCCATGGCGGCATGAAGCGAGTCTCGGTCACGATGGCAATAGCAAAGGCAGCGCGCGACACATCGTCAGCCGTGTCGAAGCGGACGTGCTGCGTGCCCGGCCCATCGCCCGTGTGGCAGCTCGCGCAAGTCTCGGTGATGATTGGTTGGATGCTCGATGCAAACGACACCCTGCCGGGCGGCGTTGCCGCAGGCGGCGTTGCCAGCACCTCCGAGGTCGCGGTGTCGGATTCGGCCGCCGTTGTCGGATCAGCCGACGTCTCGGCGTTGGACGAGTCAGCACTTACCGAGCCCGTCACCGCTGGATTTCCACCGCCTGTCGGCGCGGCACCATCACTCCCTGCCCCTAGTCCGCAGGCCCCAACAACCACCGCTAGAAACAGGCATGTCCCGGCACCCAGCACCCACGATCGACGGCCGCTTGCCTGACCCTGGGCGAAGGAGAAATTCAAGCTCCGTGAGCGCTCTCTCTGTGCAATGTGCCACACCAAGCTCATCAACTGAAGCGGTCACACTGTGTCTGGCACACTGTGTCAGGCACAGTGTGACCGATCAGGTGACGTCGAGGGTGAGCGTGCCGAGGTAGCCGAAATCGACACGGAAGTGGTCGCCGGCACGGCAATCGATCGGTCGGGTAAAGGAGCCAGCAAGAATCGTTTCGCCTGCCGTGAGTGCAATGCCGATGCCTTGGAGCCGATTGGCGAGCCAGACAATGCCCATTGCGGGGTCGTCGAGGACTCCGGCACCGAGCCCGGTCTCTTCGACCACGCCGTTGCGATAGGCAATTGCGCCGGCCCACCGAAGATCACCGTTGCGCGCCTCGTCAACCGAGATGTGTTCGTCGCCGACGATGATCCCCGAGTTCGCTGCGTTGTCAGAGATGGTGTCGCGCACCGTGCGCGTCCGGCCGTCGTCGGGATGCACCCGGTGCGACCGAGCATCGATCAACTCGAGCGCTGGCACCACATGGCTCGTCGCGGCGTACACGTCCTCAGTCGTCAGCTCGCGACCGAGCGCGTGGGGAACGAGATCGTCCTGGAGCACAAAGGCGAACTCGACTTCGATCTTCGGGTCAAGGTGGTCAGCAGCGGCAATCGAGCCACCATTCGGGATGAACATGTGGTCGAGCAGCGCACCAAAGTCGGGCTCGTCGATATTCATAGCCATCTGCATGGCCCGACTTGTCAACCCAATCTTGTGGCCTTTGATCACTGCGCCGTTGGCGACCTGCAGGCGAACCCACTGCGCCTGGATCGCGTATGCATCGTCCAAGGTGATGTCGGGGAATCGCCGGGTGACTGGGTCGCACGGCACCGCAGTCGTTCGTGCCTCTTCGTGCTCGGCAGCGAGCAATGCGATCTGTTCTGTGGACAGCGTGAGGCCCATTAGATCTTGCCCAGCTTCGGGATTGCGTGAGTGTCGTAAGCAATGGCGATGTTCTTGGTTTCCATATAGAACTCGAAACTGTACTCAGGCCCGCCATCGCGGCCGATGCCACTGGCTTTGGTGCCACCGAACGGCGTAGGTAGGTGGCGTATGTTCTGGCTGTTAACCCAGATCATCCCAGCGTCAAGATCGCGGGCAACCCGTTGCGCACGACCGGTGTCGCCGGTCCAGAGGTACCCGGCGAGGCCGTACTCGATGTCATTCGCAATCTGAACCGCATCGATTTCAGTGTCGAACGGGATGGCCGTGAGCACGGGGCCGAAGATCTCTTCCTGTGCGATCTCCATATCGTTCGTTGCGTTCGTGAACAGCATCGGGTTGACGTAATAGCTATCCGGGCCTTGCCGCTCGCCACCGCCGACGAGAACGGTGGCACCCGCGTTGTTCGCCTTGGCCTCGTAGCTCCGCACCTTGGCGCAATGCCGCAGGTGGATCAGCGGCCCGATCTCAGTCGACGGGTCAAGCGGGTGGCCGACCTTGAGGGCCTGCACCCGCTCCCCCAACTTGGTCACGAACGCATCGTGAATCGTCGACTGGATAAGTACCCGACTCGACGACGTGCAGCGCTCACCGTTGAGGCTGTAGATCATGAACATGACAGCGTCGAGCGCTCGATCGAGATCGGCATCGTCGAACACGATCACCGGGTTCTTACCACCAAGTTCGAAGTGCACACGCTTGAGCGTCGGCGCTCCCTGGGCCTGGATCATCGAGCCGGTCGACGACTCGCCGACGAACGCAATCGCCTTGATCAGCGGATGCTCGGTCAGCGCCTTCCCAGCCGACTCGCCAAAGCCGTGCACCGTGTTCAGCACGCCCCCCGGCAGGCCTGCCTCGAGTGCGATCTCTGACAACATCGCTGCCGAGTAAGGGCTCCACTCGGCTGGCTTGTGCACGACCGTGCAACCGGCTGCCAGCGCTGGAGCAATCTTCCAGGTCGAAAGCATGAAGGGTGTGTTCCACGGGGTGATCACACCGACGGGGCCGAGCGCCTTCCGGCTGGAGAAGTTGACGTGGTGTTCGTCAGGCATCGACCGGCCGTTGTTCGCATCAGGTGCGTGATCTGCGAAGAACCGGAAGTTCTCAGCCCCGCGAATGGCGGCAGCCGACATGAAGCGAATGGTCTGGCCGGTGTCGACACATTCGACTGCTGCGATGTCGTCGGCTCGAGCCTCGATCAGGTCGGCAACGCGGTGGAGAATCTTCTTGCGTTCCTTTCCGGTGCGGCCAGACCAGTCGGCGAACGCGTCGTCGGCCGCACGCGCTGCGGCATCGACATCAGCCGCATTGCCAGAAGCAACCAAACCAAGCAACGACGAGTCGACCGGCGAGTGGTTCTCAAACGTCTCACCGCTCACACTGGCTGCCGGCACACCGCCGATGAGGTGCTGCAGCGGGGAGCCTTCGAAGCGCTCAACTGCCGCCAATGCGATCGCCTGATATTCGTCGAAGGTCTTGTCGGCAGCCATGTTGTTCTCCGTCGGTCGGTTTGCTCGGCTTCACACTCTGGTCAGACCAAAACGTGACGTTCTTGTCACACTCTGGTCTGACCAGAGCGTGACAGTGGGTGGTTCAGGTCGTGGGGTTGCGCGCTGCGATATGGGCGCGCAGGTGATTGTGATTGAGACGCATCGCCGGGTCGATTTCTTGGATCTCGACGCTCAGCATCATGTGACCTGCTGCCTCGCCGACAGTGGCCTCGATGGCATCCATCAGCGCATCAATCAGCAACTGCTTCTCGTCGCTGCTTCGGCCCGGGCCGAGGCGCGCCGTCAACGCGATGAAGGCGTTGCCTGGATGGCGATCACCGATCACGTAGCTCTCTCGACAGGCCGCCCGAGTGCGCAGTGCATCGACCGACACAAGATCCGTCGCGATCGCAGCAGCGTGGACGGCTTCGAGGATGAGCGAGACGTGCTCGACGTTGGCCGAGTGCTCGACGATCAGATGCGGCATTGACCACAGTTATATAACATGTTAGATATAAGCGCAACATGAAACTGCTCAGCTTCTCCCAACAAACCGAACTCGGAGCGAACCGGACCAGCTTCGGTGTCGCCACGGGGACCGACGGAGCTGACGGCATCATCGACCTCGGCGATCGGCTGGACGGAGTCCGCGACCTGTCTGACCTCCTCGCCCAGGAGCGCGTCGGCGAGGCTCGCACCATTGCCGAATCGGCCTCGCCCACGCTGTCGCTCGGCGACGTCATCTTCGAACGCACCCTCCCCCGTCCCGGAAAGATCTTCTGCATCGGCGTCAACTACGGCGGCCGGAATGCCGAGTACAAAGACGGACAGGACAGCCCCGACAAGCCGAGCGTGTTCGTCCGCTTCCCGAGTTCGTTCACCGGGCACGAGCAGCCCCTGGTCCGCCCGCCCGAGAGCCCGCAGCTCGACTACGAAGGCGAAATCGTCGCGGTCATCGGCACCAGCGGTCGCCGCATCAAACGCCAAGACGCTCGGCAGCACATTGCCGGCCTCGCGCTCGGTAACGAAGGCACCATTCGTGACTGGGTGCGTCACGCCAAGTTCAACGTGACGCAGGGGAAAAACTGGGACAGCTCCGGGGCTATCGGCCCGTGGATGGTCACCCTTGATGAGATCGGCGACTTCGAGAACCTGCACCTCACCACGCACGTCAACGGCGAACTCCGTCAAGACGACACACCCGCCACCATGGCATACCCCATTGAATATCAGATCGAATATCTCTCCACGTTCTGCACCCTGGAGCCTGGCGACATCATCTTCACCGGCACACCGACAGGGGCCGGCGCGCGGTTTGACCCGCCGAAGTTCCTGGTCCCCGGCGACACCATCGAAGTCAGCGTTCCAGAACTCGGAACCCTGCGCAACGGCGTCCGCGATGAATAGCGCAGTCGTTGCGCCCATTCCGTTGCGGGCATTCGAAGACTCGCTTCCCATGGCGCTCATGCGCGCCCGCGAGGCCGTGATGCGCTATTTCCGCCCAGTCCTCAGCGAGCACGACCTCACCGAGCAGCAATGGCGCGTCCTCCGGGCGCTGCGCGATGCCGAGGGCCCGATGTCGGTTGCAGAACATGCGCGCCTTGCTCGGCTCGAGTGCCAAGGACCCACTCGCCAAGCTGCTGAAGCCGAGCGTCGCCGAGCATGGGCCGACGCTCGACGCGCTGCGATCAACATCAGCACACGAGGCCTCGAGCTCGTGAGTGAAATCGCCCCATCGAGCGAGCATGCCTACGGCCGGATCGACGCGCTGCTCGACCCAGGTGAACTCGACGTCCTGTATGGCCTCCTCGCGAAACTGTCGACCGACGACCAACCAACCAACGACCAACCACCTCGAAATCAGGAGAACCTGTGAGTTCGAACAGCTATCACGCCGCTCCAGAAACGATTGCTGCTCCGCCGCCAGGCTGCCCGATGCATGCCTCATGGTCGCCGTTGGGCAATGAATACTTGGCTGACCCCTACCCGATCGCCGCGTCGCTTCGCGAGGAACACCCTGTGTTCTACGCGGAGCAAATCGGCCATGTCGTTGTCACGAAAATGGAAGACATTGAGCACGTCTTCATGAACCCCGACATATTCGCCTCGACGAACGTTCAAGACCCGATCTTCCCGCTCGCTCCGGAGGCCGGCGCTGTACTGAGTGCTGACGACTTTGATCCAGTCGCCGTGATGTCGAACCGGCCCGAGCCAGATCATGCTCGCATCCGCGTCCTCACCCGTCAGGGTTTTTCGAACCGTCGCCTGAAGGCGCTCGAGGACTACATGCGTAGCCGGGCAACGGCCTTGCTCGACGACATGGTCGCAAGCGGCAACTCCGCCGACTATGTGGCAGCTCTCGCTTTTCCCCTGCCCGCCGAGATTGTCTTTCGCCTCATCGGCTTCCCCGAAGCAGACGACCGGATGATCAAGTCGTGGTGCGGAAACCGCAAGGCCTTCTCGTGGGGCAAGCCAACAGCTGCCGAGCAGACCAAGATCGCCGAAGGAATGCTCGAGTACTGGCGTTACTGCCGCGACTTCGTCGCCCAGCGCCGCGACGAGCGCCGCGACGACTTCACATCCGAACTCCTCAACGCGCACGACGCCGACCCTGACCCGGCAAACGGAACCGGCATCTCGTACCGCGAGGTCGAGTCAGTTGTGTACGGCATTTCGTTCGCCGGGCACGATCCGGTCACGGCGCTGCTGTGCAACACGCTGCGGTGCCTCCTCCCCCGCCGGGAGCAGTGGGACGCGCTGTGTGCTGACCCGTCGCTCGCAGCAGCTGCTGTCGAAGAGACACTGCGTTTCGAGTCGAGCCAGATCTCGTGGCGGCGTGTCACCACCCAAGCAACCACGCTCGGCGGCGTCGACCTCCCGGCTGGCACGAAGCTGATGCTCAACTTCGCATCAGCCAACCACCAGCCCGACCTCTTCGAGGACCCAGGCACATTTGACATCAACCGCGGCCGCAAGGGCGGCGGTGCGAGCCGCCACATCTCGTTCGGCAAGGGCATCCACTTCTGCCTGGGCGCTGGGCTCTCGCGAATGGAGGCCCGCATTGCTCTGGAGCTCCTGGCGCAGCGCCTTCCATCGCTGCGACTCGCCCAGAACCCCGACGGTTCCGAGCAAGACTTCAGCTTTTTCCCGAACATCACCTTCCGTGGCCCCGACGCTCTGCATCTGGAGTGGAACAAATGAGCTTGTACGCCGTGCAGAAATTCCTCTACGAACTCAACCGTTCCGAGCAGATGCAGGCTCGATACACCGCTGACCAGGCCTCCGAACTGACACCGTTCGAACTCACCGACGAGGAAATCGCGGCGCTGATCAGCCCCGACATCGGCAAGCTGTTCCACCTTGGTGTGAACGGGCAGATCCTGATGCACTTCGCTGCATTCCACCAGATCGAGTGGCAGGACTACCTGCAGCGGATGCGCGACGGCATCGCCGAGCACGGCCCCGTCCGCGAAGGCGTGTATGCCATGACCACCGGCGTCACCGACACCGTCGTCCCAGAAACAACCGCCAAAGAAACAACGAAAGAAAACCGGAGTAGTTGATGCCCCTCGTCTTCGCCGGCGTGTGCTCACACGCTCCCGGCATCACCGGCCGTTCCGAGCAGGCGGACCCCGATGTACGCAACCGCTTCTACGCAGCCTTCGACCAGATGCGCATCGACCTCGAAGCGAGCAGGCCCGATGCCGTGGTAATCATTGCTGCGGAACACTTTGCCAACTTTTTCATGAACAACATGCCGACGTTCGCCATCGGTATGGCCGACACATACGAGGGTCCCATTGAAGATCCGGGCTGGCTCGGCATCGATCGCCAACGGGTTCCGGGCAGCGCCGACATCTCGAGCCGTTTCATATCTGAAGTAATGCATGGCTCAGACGTCAGCTACGCCGAGGAGTGGAAGTTCGACCACGGGATCATGGTCCCGCTGCACTTCCTCACGCCGAGCTACGACATCCCGATTATCCCCGTCAACATCAACTGCCAAGGTCCGCCGCTCACCCCGCTGCACCGTGCGTGGCAGTTCGGCGAGTCGATCCGCGCGGCTTGTGATGCCATGCCCGAGCGGATCGCAGTGATCAGTACCGGTGGCATTTCGCACTGGCCTGCCACCCCCGATTCGGGAAAGATCAACGTCGAATGGGATCTCGACTTCATGGACCGCTGGTGTCGCAATGACCGTGACGCGCTCCTCGATTACGACGACCTCACCGTCTATGCCGACGCGGGCCAGGGCGGATTCGAAATCCGCACCTTCATCGCAGCTGCTGCGGCCGCTCGCGGCGCGAAGGGCACGGTCCATTTCTGTGAGCCGATCCCGATCTTCGCCGTCAGTTGCACCGTCGCCACCTACGACCTCAGCAGATAGTTGCGAAAGGGGCCTGACCCCATACGCAACTCTGGGCTAGATGACAGCGCTCTCGAGGAAGGGTTCGTTGCGTTCGATGCGGGTGTAGCTCAGTGGGGCCAGGTCGATGGATCGGAATGCGCCGTACGTGATCAGCTCGCTCAGGCCGCGTCCGACGCCGGGCCCCTGCTGGAGACCGTGCCCGGAGAAGCCGTTGGCGAAGAAAAAGTTGTCGACCTCGCTGCCCGGCCCGAGGATCAAATTGTGATCGAGGGTGTTGTAGTCGTACTGGCCGCCCCACGACGTAACGATGCCGATCTGGTCGAACTGCGGTACGTACCTGGCAACCGTCGGCCAGATCAGTTCCTCGAACTCGTCGTGTCGAATCTCAAAATCGCTTGCATCGATCGCCACATCTGACGTCGGCACCGCCCCACACATGAAGTGGTTCTGTTCACGTCGAAAGTGCACACCAGCAGGCGTCACGGTAAGTGGAACGACGTAGTCGATCAGCGTCCGGCAGTCGAACATAAAGCTGGTACGAGCACGTGGCTCAATCGGCAGGTCAAGGTCGACCATCGCCGCCACCTCGCGAGCCCGACAGCCAGCGGCATTGATGGCGAATCCACAGCCCACGCGAGCTCCCGATTCAAGACGGACCCCCGTCACCCGACCACCGTCGAGGTCGATCCCGAGGACCCGATCCTTGACATAGGTGACATGGTTGTGAAGTGCCCGCTGGCGCATCCCTTGGAAGAATGCCCAGCCGTCAAAGCTGCCCTCACGCAACCCACCGACACGGGCACCGACCAACTGATCGACGTCCATGTAGGGATACCGCTCGGCGATCTGATCGGGCCGAAGCATCGCGACCTCGGCACCCATCGCCAACTGACCGACCGACTCTTCTTCGAGCCGCCGGTATGCCGCTTCGTCCTCGGCAATGAACATGTAGCCCGTACCGCGGAAGTTGATCTCAGGCGACTGCCCGTCGACCTGCACACGGTCGTGGAAGTCCGCAATGAACTCGGCACCGAACCGACTCAACTGGATATTGAGCGGATTGGTGTACTGCTCCCGGATGCTGTTCTGCGCCCGAGTCGTGTTCGCATAGTCGTAGGTCCAGTCGGGCTCGACAACAAGCACCGACCCATCGAAGTCTGGGTTCTCCGAGAGGAAGTCGACGCGGCCGTTCCCGTCATCGCACCACCAATGCAGACGACGTCGTAGCTCGACGCCAGCACCGTCATGTCACGTATCCCTGTTGCCGGTCGTTTTCGACTGCCTCGGGGCTGCGTTCGGCTGGATCTCCGTGACCGCCACCTCCCGGTAGCTCGAGGATGAGTCGCTGCCCTTCCGGCACCACCTGGCGACCCTTGCCTGCGAACGGTGTGCCGTCTTCGAGGTACACCTTTCCTGGGGCACCGTCGCCGCCGCCGCAACGGCCACGAGCCGGGTGGTCGATGCGGTCGAACATTGCGGAGAAATCGAACCGATACCCCTCGCTCGGGCCAAGTTCGATGACCTGCCCGAGGCCACCTCGCTGCTTACCTGTGCCACCACTATTAGGTCGAATCTCTTTGCGCCAGATGACGATCGGGCCGATCTGCTCGGTTGCCTCGACCGACATGGTCCGGACACCCGACGGGAAAGCGGTTGCGGTGAGGCCGTCGAGGCACGGGCGCGCACCGGTGCCGCCGCTGTTGAACATCAGCATCTCAACGGGCGGCCGCGGATCGGCGAGGTCAGCCGAACGCGCGCTCGCCTGGAAATTCCACAACGCACCCGCTCCTTCGGCAGGCACCCGCTCGGGAAGCGCATTCGCAATCGCACCGAGGCAGAGATCGGTGACGAAGTGACCGAGCACGTGGCGGACTGCCACCGGGTCTGGGTGCTGGGCATTGAGGATCACGCCGTCTGGCGCGCTCACCTTGAACACGTCGAGCGACGCGAAGTTGTTCGGCAGTTCGGGGGCCAGCGCGACGAGCATGCCGTACGTAAAGTAGGCGTGGGCGTAGCCGAGCGGCACGTTGATGCCGAGCCCACAGACCGGCGAGGTGCCGCTGAAATCGGCGTGCATGCCGATGTCGGTCACGGTGATCGCAACGGCCAGCGTCACCGGCTCGCCGTATCCGTCGACGACCATCTCGTTGGTGTACACACCCGGCCCGACAGCGCCGAGCGCCCGCCGGGTAGCCATTCCCGTGCGGTTGAACACAAACTCGGCGAGGTCGCCAAGATCGTCCAGAGCGAACTCGTCGAGCATCGCGAGCAGCCGCCGTGACCAGGCTCGTTCGACGCGCGAGGCACTTGCAGATGCGCGCGCACGCCTGCAGCAGGAAGGAGACCTGCGGGTCGTCCGGGTCGAGGGCCGAGGTCTGCGTCGTAATCAGGATCTCCATGACCTCCTTGGCGTCGGGGCCGACGCCGCGCCCGCCGATGTCAACGACGTGCGCCGTGGCAGCGAAGAACCCGATCAGTGTCTCCGCTGTGGTGCCATCAGGCTGTGCGATGTCTCTGAACACCGGCGTACACACCGTGATGTCGTGGAGGTGGCCGGTGCCCTTCCACGGGTCGTTCGTGATGTACACGTCACCCGGGTAAATGCGGTCAGGGCCGATGTCGTTGATGAAATGCGGCACGGCATCAGCCATCGTGTTCACGTGGCCCGGCGTGCCGGTGACGGCCTGGGCAATCATCCGCCCGCGCCGGTCGAACACACCAGCTGATAGGTCACCGGCCTCACGCACCGAAGTACTGAATGCGGTGCGGACCAGCGCCAGCGCCTGCTCTTCGACGACCGAGATCAGCCGATTCCACATCACCTGGTAGTGCAGGGTGTCGGCGGCGTTCATGCCGGCATTCATGGTCGTACTCATTGCGTGCTCCGAGCGCGAGTGATCAACAATGTGCCATCAGCCTGCACCGTGCAGACGTGGTGGGAAGCAAGCACGGTGGTGGTCTGCTCCTCGGCAATGATCGCCGGCCCGTGTAGACGGTTTCCAGGTGACAACTCGTTCCGGTTGACCACCGCAGTTTCCACTCGCTCGCCGGAGGCCGCGTCGTAGGCATCGCGGTAGGCACCAGGCGCAACGGCCGATGAAGACGCGATCGAGAGTTCGACCCGCTCACCAGCTAGAACGATCGACGAGACACGCACCGACCAGCTGACGGTCTCGATCGCGAGGTCGTCGATGGCCCGGCCGAAGAACTCCTCGTAGGCCTTGGTGAACTTCGCCGACAACAGTTCTGCCGCGAACTCGTCGAAGCTGGAGTCGGCGTCGAGCGCCACGGGGATCTCCCAGCCCTGACCGGCATAGCGCATCGACACCTGCCGCTCGACGGTGAGGGTGGCCTCGGCGTCCTCACTCAGTGCAGGCTGGACGAACGACATCGCCTCATCGGTCAGCGATGCCAGCACCTGGTTGGATCCCTCAACATCGAAGTCAACCGTCGACGTGTAGAAGCTGCGAACCGCTTCGTATGAGAACGGTGCAACAAGGAACCCGATCGCCGAACCAACACCGGCGCCAGGCGGAACGATGAGTTCGTCGAGGCCCAGCTTGTCCATGAGCCGCGCGGCGTGCAACGGAGCGCCTCCACCGAAGGCGATCATCGTGTAGCCACCCATGTCTTTACCGTTCTCGACGGCATGCGCCCGAGCGGCGTTGGCCATGTTCTCGTCAACGACCTCGGCCACGCCGACAGCCGAGATGTTGGCGTCGAGGCCCAGCCGTTCACCGACGCTCCGAATCAGTGCTTCGCTCGCGAACCGCGCCGACAGATCGATGCTGGTTGCTCCAAAGGTGTCGGGGTGAAGCCGGCCAAGTTGCAGGTTGGCGTCGGTGACCGTGGCGTCTTGCCCGCCGAGCGAGTACGCAGCCGGGCCGGGCTCGGACCCCGCGCTCTTCGGGCCGATCCTGATTTGGTCGAGCACATCGACGCTGGCAATCGATCCGCCGCCAGCACCGATCTCGATCATGTCGATCACGGGAATCGAGATCGGCATCCCGCTCCCCTTCTTGAAGCGCGCTGTGCGGTCGACTTCGAAGGTCTTGGCGGTCGCCGGACGAAAATCATCGATCAGGCTGATCTTCGCTGTCGTGCCTCCCATGTCGAACGAGAGCACCCGGTCGCGTGCGTAGCGAGCTGCAAGGTCAGCAGCAAAAATTGCTCCACCGGCTGGGCCCGACTCAACGAGCCGCACGGGAAACGCCGCTGCGCTCTCGACGCTCATCAAGCCGCCACCGGAGTGCACGAGGTAGAGCGGGCAACTGACGCCGCGCTGCAGCAATTCGTCGCGAAGCCGAACAAGATAGGACGCCATCAGCGGCTGGACGTAGGCGTTCGCGCAAACGGTGTTGAACCGCTCAAACTCACGCATCTGTGGCGACACCTCACAGCTGATCGACACCGAGATATCGGGAAGTCGATCGAGGAGTAGGTCACGGAAACGGCGCTCGTTCGTGCCATCGACGTAGCTGTGGAGGAACCCGACGGCAACGGATTCGTAGTCGCTACTGGCGAAATGTTCGACCAGCGCGACTGCGCCGGCCTCGTCGAAGTCGAGCAGTACGTTGCCGCTGGCGGAGCGTCGTTCGGCAACGGTGTAGCGATCTTTCCGCTCGATCAATGGCGTCGGCAGCACGATGTCGAGGTCGTACTGTTCAAACCGACTTTCGGTCCGGGTTTCAATCACATCGCGGAACCCCTCGGTGGTAACGAGCGCGGTCTGAGCACCGCTCCGCTCGATGAGGGCGTTGGTGGCGAGGGTCGTGCCGTGAACGAACTGCGTGACGATACTCGATTGGCTCGACAGGTCGATCCCCTCGGCGGCGGCGAGTTGCTCGACGCCCTCGAGAATTGCTCGCTCCGGCGCATCGTGGGTCGTCAACACCTTCGTCGACGCGTAATCACCTCGGGCACGTTCGAGCACCACATCGGTAAATGTGCCGCCAACATCGGCAGCAAACCGAACGGAGGTATTCATCAGAGGTCCTCGATCTTCGGGAAGTCGGACGGCAGCTTGATGTCGACGGTCGCCGAACGCTGCTGGGCAAGCATTCCGCCGTCGACCTTGATGACGTCGCCGGTGATATACGACGCATCGTCTGAGGCCAAGAAGAGCGCTGCGCCGGTCATGTCGATCGGTTCACCAATTCGACCGAGCGGGACGTTCTCGCCGCGCAGTTTCCGCTCGGCCAAGCTGAGGCCGCTGGTGTCGATCGAACCCGGCATCAGGGCGTTAACCCGGATGCCGTACGGGCCGAGGTCGAGCGCCATGGCGCGGGTGAGCGCTTCGATGCCGCCCTTGGTCGCGTCGTAGGCGGTGAAGGCACGGTGTGCTCGGGTGGCGCCACCCGAACTCATGTTGATGATCGACCCGCCGCCGGCCTTGGCCATCATCCGCGCAGCCACATGCGAACACAGGAAGTGCCCGGTGAGGTTGACGTCGATGATGCGGCGCCACCATGCCTCGTCAGCGTCGAAGAAATGCAGCATTGGCGAGACGAGGCCGGCGTTGTTGACCAACACGTCGATGTGGCCGTACTCCGACACCAGGGTCTCGAACATCGTTGCAACTTGGGCACTGTCGGACACATCAGCAATCGCCGCAACGGCCTGACCGCCTGCGGCGATGATCGCATCGACCACTTCTGCGGCCGCTTCAGCGTTGACGTCGTTGACCACGAGCTTGCAGCCTTGGCTGGCGAAGCGCTCGGCGATTGAACGACCGATCCCACCAGCACCACCGGTCACGAGAACGACCTTGTTGTTCAGAGATTCATGCATGCGATTTTCCATTCGATTCAAAGAGTCGTTCAAAGTGCGAGGAGTTGGTGCTTGAGCGCGTCAACAGCAGGCTCATTACGTCGGTAGTAGACCCACCCGGAACGGGCGGTCGCGACAACCAGGCCGGCCTCGACCAGCACCTTCATGTGGCGCGACGCAGCGGGTTGGGAGACTTCCAGCTTGTCGGTGATGAAAAGGTTGCAGGCACCATGCTTGACGGGATCACCGTGTACTTGGGCCGGGAAGTTCGCTGCGACATCTTGCAGCCACTGCATGATCTGCAGGCGACGAGGGCTGGCGATCGCCTTCAGTGCCTTTTCTAGATCGAGCGATTCTTCCACTGCCGCACCCATAACGACATAGCAAAGTCGTTATGGAGCTCGATGTCAAGGCTCGATGTCAAGACGAGTTGCCAGAGCATCAGCGCATCAGCGCAAGGCACTAGCCCTCAGTGCTGGTTTGGTCCGGCCGAAACCGAATCTCGCTCTTCTTCTCGGGGAACTTGCCGACCTTGTCGGCGTAGAACTCCTGAAAAAACACGATGTCGACATCAGGGTCGCCGGTCGGCGTCATCGTCGGTCCAAAGCCGAGGGTCTTCGTCTTGTAGTCGACAAAAGCACAAACGATCGGCACGTCCGCAGCCAGGGCTATCCGATAGAAGCCCGACTTCCAATGGTCGGAGTGCGACCGGGTGCCAGCTGCCGGAATTGCCAGTGCAATCTCGTCGGCGGCAGCGAACTCGGCGGTGAGCGACTCAACCATTCCGTGACGGCCCTCACGCCGCACTGGGATACCTCCAAGCAAGCGCATCAGCCAGTTCATCGGCCCACGGAACAGCTGGTGCTTGCCCAGAAAGTTGACTGACCTACCTTGGCTCCACGTCGCCAACAGCAATGCCGGAAGATCCCAATTGGTGGTGTGCGGCGCCGAAAGCATCACATACTTCTTCGCTTCTGGGGCGGGGCCAACCGGCGTCCACCGCATCAGCTTCAGAATCAGTAGTGCAAATCCCTGCTTCACGTTTAACCATTCTCGTCACGGGCACGCTTGTTCGAGCCGACCCGCAGTATCGCACGAAGGAGGTGCGCGTGACCCCCCAACCTGGTGACTCCCTGTCGGGCGTTTCGGGACCAGGTCGCTGCAGCTTCCGCCGCGCAACTACCTTTAACCAATGGCATCACGCGCCGACCGACAGATCTCCCATCGCAATTTCGTCAGCTACATCGACAAGTCACGCGAGTATTACTCCGCTTCTGGCTTCGAGCAGCCATACCGGTGGGCGGCCTTCAACGAGGTGCCATTCAGCCCGCAGACGAAACCGCTTGCCGAGTCCAACGTTGCAGTGGTGACCACCACCTTCCTGCACCATCACGACTCTGCACATGGCGCACCATCCACGAACAAGCAGGTCTATGCCCACCCAGTGACCGACGTACCCGACACGATGTTCACCAACGACCTGTCGTGGGACAAGCAGGCAACACATACCGATGACTCCGAAAGCTTCCTCCCCCTTCAAGCGTTGCAGCAACTGGCCGACAACGGCACAATCGGTTCCCTGAACCACCGGTTTTTTGGCGTCCCGACCGAGTACAGCCAACGCAAAACCGGCCTCGACGCCGACCAGATTGGCGAGTGGTGCGCCGAAGACGGAGTCGACATTGCGCTACTCGTTCCACTTTGACCGGTCTGCCACCAGACCGTGAGTCTGGTTTCCCGTCACCTCGAAGCACAGGGCATCACCACCATCGTGGTCGGCAGCGCCCGTGACATCGTCGAGGAATGCGGCGTCGCCCGGATGCTCTTCGTCGACTTTCCACTCGGAAATCCGTGCGGCAAGCCCAGCGATCGCGACATGCAGCGGTCAATCGTGTCGTTGGCGCTCGACGTCGCTGCCACCGCAATCGCACCACGCACCACGGTCCAAGCACCTGTGCGGTGGGGCTCAGACGATTGGCGAACCGCATTCATGCAGGTTGACGATTCGAACATCGGCGCGCTTCGCGCCGCAGCGCGCTACATGTGCGGCGCGCTGGTTGAGGTGAATGGTGGAAAGCCCGTCGCATGACCCGGTTCGAAGGTAAAGTGGCACTGATCACCGGCGGGCGATCGGGCATAGGCCGCGCCATTGCTATGCGGTTGGCGGCAGAAGGCGCGCGGGTTTTTACTGCGCAGCGTGGCGCGGATAATGATGAGACACTCGGCGATGCGGTTACCTACCTGCATCACGACGTCACGAGCGAAGCCGACTGGGCCGGCGTGGTCGGCGGCATCGTCGAGGAACACGGCCGCATCGACATCCTCGTCAACAACGCCGGAATCTTCGAACCGAAACCGATTGCCGACACCACGCTCGACGACTGGAACCGCACGATCCTGATCAACCAGACCGGGGTCTTCCTCGGCCTGCGCGAGGCCGGCCTCAAGATGCGCGATCACGGCTCCGGCAGCATCATCAACATCTCGTCGATCGCCGGCTTGGGCGGTGCGAGCATGGCTCACGCCTACGCAGCCAGCAAATGGGCAGTCCGAGGCATGACAAAATCGGCAGCCCTCGAATTCGCGGCTGACGGCGTACGGGTCAACTCGGTCCATCCGGGCATCATCGACACCGACATGTTCAAGGAGTTCGGTGGCAACACCGAACGCATCATCGCCGCCATCCCAATGGGCCGCGTCGCGAGCGCTCAAGAAGTCGGCACGCTGGTTCTGTTCCTTGCCTCGGACGAGGCGTCCTATTGCACCGGCCAAGAGTTCGTGGTCGATGGCGGTTTCAAGGCCTGACCCGTCAAGGCCGGCGTTGAGCGCTGCAACCGTTTCGAGTCGCGCCAGATGGGCGCCGATGGACGCTGGCAGCCCTTGCAAGATGGTGGGCATATTCGATCACCCTCGAGGGCGATCGACGCACCGACGCGGAACTGCGCCTCGCGTGCCGTGGTCGTTTGTTCTGCACCCTCAGTAGCCGTTGGACCGCAGGCACTTCGTAGTGTTCGTGAGCATGACACGCCGAACCATTCACGACATGGTCAACGAGGCCAAGGCCGAGATCGAAGAGTTGACGGTCGACCAGGTCGCCGCTGAGATCGAGGCTGGCACGGCGGTGGTCGTCGACATCCGTGACATCCGTGAACGTGTCGAAAAGGGTGCGATTCCTGGCGCGATCTCCGCGCCGCGCGGCATGCTCGAGTTCTGGTTCGACCCCGAGAGCCCGTACCACCAGGACCGCTACCAGCCCGAAGGTCGCTACATCTTCTACTGGGCGGCCGGCTGGCGTTCGGCTCTCGCTACCAAGGTCATCGGCGAACTCGGCTTCGACAACGTGGCTCACCTCGAATCAGGCTTCGCCGGGTGGTTGGAATCTGGCAACGAAGTCGCTGACATTGCCTCGACCTCCAAATGGGTCAAGCGCAACTGACATCACTCGACCCATCCTGAGTGAGCGGTACGAGGTGAGCGGTACGAGGTGGTTCAGTTGGTCGGGAAAACGATGACGCCTGCGCGCCACGTCGCCCCTGTTTCATGTCTTCAAAACCCTCGTTGATCTCGTCGAGGGTGATCGTCTTCGAGACCATTTCATCGAGCTTGAGACGACCCGCCATGTACATCTCGATGTAGCGCGGCATGTCGGTGCGGAACTGGTTCGACCCCATGTTCGAACCGGTGAGCGTCTTCTCGTACAGCAGCTCAACGCCATGAATTTCGATCTTGGTGCCGACCGGAATCATGCCGATCACCGTTGCCTGACCGCCCTTGCGCAACATCTGGAACGACTGCTCGGCGGTCTGCTTGAGGCCGACGGCTTCGAAGGCGTGATGCACTCCCCCACCTGTCAGTTCCTTCACCGCTGCAACCGCGTCGACATCGCCGGCGTTGACGACGTGAGTGGCGCCCATCTCTTGTGCGAGTTCGAGCTTGGCCGGCGCCATGTCGACCGCGATGATCTTGTTGGCCCCGGCAATGCGAGCGCCCTGGATTGCGGACAGGCCGATGCCGCCGCAACCAATGACTGCGACCATTTCGCCCGGGGCCACCTTGGCAGTGCGGAACACCGCACCGAGGCCGGTGGTGACGCCGCAACCAATCAGCGCCGCCTTGTCGAATGGCATGTCTTTGTCGATCTTCACGAGCGCTTGCTCGTGGACCAGCATCTTCTCAGCGAACGACGACAGGTGCAGAAACTGGTTGACCGGCTCGCCGTTGCGTGACAGCCGAGGCGCCTCGCCGGGGCCACGGACCAGTTCGGTGTCTTTGTTTTCGCAGAGGGCAAGATGGCCGTCGGTGCACTGCGAGCAATGACCGCAGAACGCCGACAGGCAGGTGATGACGTGGTCGCCTGGTTGTACGTAGTGGACCATTGAGCCCACCGCTTCGACAACGCCCGCCGATTCGTGCCCGAGGATCGACGGACACGTGGACGGGTACTTGCCCTCCATGAAGTGCAGGTCGCTGTGGCAGATGCCAGCAGCAGCCGTACGGATCAGTACTTCGCGTGGCCCGGGTTCGCCGATTTCGACGTCTTCGATGTCGAGAAGGCCAGGGACCGAGTTCAGAACTGCAGCTCTCATAGCCCCACACTGCACCACGGCAACGTGAACTCCCAAGTCAGACGTCACACCTGATTAGTCTTTGGACATGACTGCGCTTGACGCTCAACCCATCTCGGGAATCAACACCAACGACGCAGACCAGATTGTCGTGCGGCAGAAGTCCCCGACAATCGGCGCCGTCGTCAGTGGTGTCGACATGAGTTCAACGCTCAGCGATGCGGCGATCGGCGTCATCCGCCAAGCGCTCCTCGACTGGAAAGTGCTCTTCTTTCACGACCAGGACATCACGACCGAGCAGCACCTCGCGTTCGGCCGCCGCTTCGGCGAGTTGGAAGTTCATCCGTTCGCACCGGAAAAGCCAGGCTTTCCCGAAGTGCTCGCCATCACGCACGACGAAGACTCTGCTGGTTACGAGAACCTCTGGCACTCCGACGTCACGTGGCGGGCCGACCCGTCGCTCGGTTCGATCCTGCGGCTACTCGAAGGGCCCGCTGTTGGCGGCGACACGCTGTTCGCCGACATGTACGCCGCATATGACGGCCTGCCGCAGCGGATCAAGGACCGACTGGATGGTCAAGTGGCGCGACACGACTTCGCAGGTTTCCGCCGAGGTCTGCGCAAGCGAGGGGCTACCGACGAGGAAATCGCCGAGTTTGATGCGACATATCCCAACCCCGAGCACCCAGTGATCCGTACCCATCCCGAAACCGGTCGCAAGGCGATCTACGTAAACGCTGGCTTCACGCAGGAGATTGTTGGCATGGATCCCGACGACAGCAAGGAATTGCTCGAGATCCTGTACCGCCAGGCCAGCTATCCCGAGTACCAGGTGCGGTTCCAGTGGGAGATGAACTCAATCGCGTTCTGGGACAATCGTTCGTGCCAGCACTATGCCGTGTCCGACTATTGGCCGAACGTGCGTCGAGTCGAGCGCGTCACGATCATTGGTGACGTGCCGTACTACGACGCATCACAAGAACCGACCGAGGCCCCCGACGATCCGTTTCGCGGCGTCATCAAACGCTGGACCCGGAGCTAAGAGCGCTCGGTCGACGATTGTCAGCTGCTTGACGAACGATTTCGGACCACGACTGAAGACGTGATGCGCGGCGCCGTCGGGTCGGATCGGGTCGGGTCGGGTCGGGTCTCGACATAGTTGCTGGTGCGCCACACGTGCGTTGCATCAGGCACATCGCCTGATCAGGGCCAGGGCAAGATCCGAACGAGGGACTCATTCACGAGTGTGCCGCAGCGGCCCGGCAACAACCGAGGTTTGAGATGTTGGCGCAGGGAGTTGCCCCTTTGTATGGCCATCGCCGTGGCGGACCAAATTCCGGGCGATGCCCTCGACGCGATTCGATCGGCCTTCGAGGCCGTCGACCAGGCGACTGACGCCACAACCATGGCCTCGACGACTCCCAGCTCACCAAGCAAGTGCACCGGGAGCCGAGGCGTTCGCTACCGTCGGGCTTCATGTCACGTGGACCACGCGAGCTCGGCCGCCGTATCAGGCAAGCCAGGGAAGGCGTCGGCAAGTTGATTGGCGACGTCGAGCGGCGAGTGTCGGATCAGACCGCCGACCTCGGCGGCAACCGAAGCCGGCCCGTTCGGACGCCGGACGACGTTCGCGCCGACCTCGACGCACTCGTCGGGCTCGACTCGGTCAAGGAACAGGTCAACACCCTCATTGCGCTGCTCAGTGTTCAACAGCAGAGACGCGATCACGGGTTGGCCCAAATGGAGACCAGTCATCACTTGGTCTTCACCGGCAACCCTGGTACCGGCAAGACCACCGTGGCCCGGCTCGTGGCCGAGATGTTCGGCGCTCTCGGCCTCCTCGAGAGGGGTCACCTGATCGAGGTCGATCGGGCGCGTCTCGTCGGCCAGTACGTGGGCCACACGGCGTTCAAAACCAACCGCGCTATCAAGCGCGCTCTCGACGGGGTGCTCTTCATCGACGAGGCCTACGCTCTCTCGCCGCCCGGCCCAGTGAGCCTCGACTTCGGTGCTGAGGCGATCGAGACGCTGATCAAGCGTATGGAAGACCATCGGAGCCGGCTCGTGGTGATCGTGGCGGGCTACCCCGACCTGATGCGCCACTTCCTCGATTCCAATCCTGGCCTCCGATCCCGCTTCTCACGTGAGATCAACTTCGGCGACTACAGCGACGCTGAACTGGTCGAAATCATCCGGCGCCTCGCGGCCAATTCAGACTACGAAATCAGCCCTGATGCGCACACCGCACTGGTCAGCGCATTCCAACGAGCCCGCCATCAACCCAGCTTCGGCAACGGCCGGTACGCCCGCACGCTGTTCGAACAGGCCGTTAACCGCCAGGCTCTTCGCCTCCACGTCGACGGCGGAGACATCGCCCGTGAATCGTTGCTCACACTGACAACTGAAGACATCGCGCATGCGGCACGACTCATCTGAACTTGATCTGAACACCGGCGAACGGAGCCACACCCGATGACCGACATCACACGACTGCACACGTCAGAACGCGCGAGCAAGATCGTCGTGCATGGCGGGGTCGCATATCTGTCCGGCCAAGTTGCCGAGGACCCTCAGGCCGACATTCAAGACCAGACTCGTTCAACGCTCGGGCGTGTCGACGACCTCCTTATCGATGCCGGGAGCGACCGAGAGCACCTCCTGTCTGTGACGATCTACCTGCGTGATATCGACAATGACTTCGCCCTGATGAACGAGGTGTGGAACGCCTGGGTTCCAACCGGCCACGCACCGGCACGCGCGTGCCTTGAAGCGCACATGGCCCGTTCGAAGCTCCTCGTCGAAATCTGCGTCACCGCAGCCGTCATCAACCCAATCGTCGAGCAGCCGCAAGGTCAGACCGCTGGCCTTGCAGTCCAGCTCGCCCAAGCAACCTCCACCGGCTCGCCTTCTACCCCGGCCGATTGACACACTCAGGTACTGATGGAATCCACGCGCCGCCAGCCCAACATCATTCTGATCAACTGCGACGACCTGGGGTACGGAGACCTCGGTTGCTACGGCTCGCAAGTCAACCAGACACCTGCACTCGATCAAATGGCCGCTGACGGCACCCGCTTCACCGACTTTTACATGGCGTCGCCCGTGTGTTCGCCGTCTCGTGCTGCCATGTTGACCGGGAGCTATCCGACGCGCGTCGGGTTCGGCGGCGCAGCGTCGGGAAGCCTCGGCGGCGTGCTGTTCCCTGGGTGGGGCGTCGGGCTCAACCCCGACGAGATTACCATTGCCAAGCTGTTGAAATCAGCTGGCTATGCCACACAACTGATCGGAAAGTGGCACTGCGGCGACCAGCCCGATTTCCTGCCGACCAACCATGGGTTCGACGGCTATTTCGGTATCCCCTACAGCAACGACATGGGTCGCCAGGCCGACAGCGCTGATGCAATGAGCCTCGACGATCTCACCGCCCTCGTGCGCCAAGCAGGCTGCACCGAGCCGTTCGTTCGGCCACCACTCCCCGTCTTGCTCGACAACGCGGTCGTCGAAGCACAGCCCGACCAAGCCGCTTTAACCGAGCGGTATGTCGAGCACGCGGTCGACTTCATCCGAACCAATCGCGAGCAGCCGTTTTTCCTCTACTTCGCGCACATGTACGTCCACCTGCCGATCTACGTGCAGGACCGGTTCCGCGACCTCTCGAACAACGGTGACTACGGGGCTGCCGTGCGCTGCATCGACTGGGCGACCGAGGCCCTCCTTGCCGAGCTGACAGCGCTTGGGTTGGATGATGACACCATCGTGATCTTCACGTCGGTTAATGGCGCCCTCGACGCAAGCACAGGCGGTTCAGGAAGCAATGGGCCCCTGCGCGGCTCCAAGGGAACCACATGGGACGGAGGGCAACGTGTGCCCTGCATCGTCCGCTGGCCCGGCCATGTGGCCGCTGGCGTCGAGTGCGATCAGATGGCAACAGCGATGGACTTCTATCCGACACTTGCAACGCTGGCCGGGGCGGTACTGCCTGACGACCGGGTGATCGACGGCGATGACATCAGCCTGCTACTAGGTCTTGCAGGTGGCGCCATCAATGACGACCGGGACTTCTTCTTCATCCGCGGTGCAAACATCGGCGCCGTCCGGCGAGGTCAATGGAAGCTGCACCTCGTTCGCAACGGCCATGACGTCAGCGAGCTTTACGACCTGACCGCCGATGTGGGCGAACAACACAATGTTGCGGCCGATAACCCCGCGATCGTGGCAGCGTTGACCGCCAGCATCGAGACGGGACGCACTGCGCTCGGCGACGAACGGCTCGGCATCGACGGCTCCGAAATCCGCCCGATTGGGTGTGTCGACAATCCGGTCCCGCTCACCGAGTTCGACCCGACTCATCCGTACTTCATGGCCGAGTACGACCTGCATCACCGTGGCTGACATCAACATTGGCACCCTCGTCGAGATGACTGGCGGGTCATTCCAGATGGGGACCAACGGCCCGTTCGGTTATCCCCAAGATGGAGAACAGCCGAGTCGCAGCGTCGACGTCGGCACCTTCGCGATCAGCACGACAGCAGTCACCGCCGACGAGTTCGCCGCGTTCGTCGACGCGACCGGACACGTCACCCAAGCTGAAACAGATGGTTGGTCGTTCGTCTTTGCCGGGCTACTGCCGGAACCGTTCCAAGACACCGCAGGCGTCGTCGGTGCCGAGTGGTGGCGGCAAGTATTGGGGGCCTCCTGGCGTCATCCGGAGGGCCCCCAGAGTGACATCTCGACGCGGTCCGACCACCCGGTCGTGCACGTCAGCTGGAACGATGCAGTCGCCTACTGCGCGTGGGCCCAAGCCCGTCTACCAACCGAAGCCGAGTGGGAGTTTGCTGCCCGCGGCGGTCTGACCGAGGCGACATACCCGTGGGGTGACCAGCTCAACCCGGATGGCGAACAACGTTGCAACATCTGGCACGGAACGTTCCCGTCCAACAACACGTGTGCTGACGGCTGGTACGGCACCGCCCCGGTCACCGCGTTCCCGCCGAACGAGTTTGGGCTGTTCAATGCGGTCGGCAATGTCTGGGAGTGGTGTACCAATGAGTTCACTCATCGGCCTTCGTCTGGCGCGTGCTGCGCACCCACCACGCCATCATTGTCGTCGCCGCGCACGATGAAGGGCGGCTCATACCTCTGTCACGACTCGTACTGCTTTCGATACCGGGTTGCCGCGCGTAGCTCAAACACGCCAGACACGGCAACGGGCAACATCGGCTTTCGAGTCGCCCGCTAACGGATCGTGCCGAGACCGTACCCCCGGCCAAGCCGCCAAGATCTGTGCTTTCGTCGGCCACATTCGTAGGCTGCAGTCCGTTCATAAACGAGAATGCGTCCTCATTGCAAAATGAACCGCTCTCCCACTGATCTCTGAGGCCCAATGACCGACGCCCGCCAGCATTCGACGACCACCCCGCGCGTCGCTGCGTTTGACGCCTGGATCCGCAACAGGTTCATCGATCTCAACACTGCGCTCGAAGACCTGTACGCGCAGCAGAGCAATCGGTCAAACGTCGAGGGCATTGGTGACGACCTCAAGATGAGCCTTCTCGATGAGGGTCGAGACCTGATCGTGCCGATTCTCGAAGAAGGCAACACCGACGAAGGGTTCGATCTGGCCTTCGAACTCCTCGGAAATGTCGGCTACTACATGGCCGCGTGTCGCCGCCACGAGATCACCGAGCCGTCCCGCGAAGCCCGCTCACCGCTTCAAGAGGCGTCGGCACTCGCACTCCACCTGGGCGCCACGCTTGGCACCGCCCCACGGTTCGTCACGAGCCACATGGAGACCTACAACCGAGCGGTCGACGGCCGGTACCGCACCTTCACGTGGCGTGATGCCGAGACGACCTTCCTCAACTACAACACGCGCTCCGCCTTCAAGTACATGCGTGCTGCCGATGCCCTCGGCCACATCCACCCAATGGGTGTGTCGCACCCTGCAGTGCACGACCTCCTCGTCGTCGCAAAGGACGCGCTGACCGACGCCCTCGCCATGAACACCGAACTCGGCCAGGTCCTCGACGTTGACGAGTTCTTTTTCTGCGTCCGGCCCTACTACCGGCCCTACCGAGTTGGCAACACCGAATACCGGGGCGCAAACGCTGGGGACTTTGCCGCCTTCAACCAACTCGACATGCTGCTCGGGCTCTGCAGCCCGACCGACTTGTCGTACAACCAGGTCGTCGCCGAGAAGTTCCCGTACCTCACGCCCAGCGAACAACAGCAACTCCGCGCGGCCTACCGGCACCCCAACCTGCTCGACACCTTCCTCGGCCAGCAAGCCTCAAGCGACCAGCCATGGTTTCAGAAGCATGCTGCAGCGTTCCTCGATGTCTGTCAGGCGCACGGTGCCGCGGCAGCACAGCATCACGACGACCTCGTGGCCAACTTCATCCAACGTCCTGCCGAGGGCATTCCACCAGAGCATCTCGACGGCCTCACTGCGAGCGGCCCGCCGCTGGCGATCTTGATGCGGGCACTCGAAGGACTCCGCGATCGTCGCCTCGCAGTGGACCGTGACGACATTCCAACACGCCACGCCGACATCACGGCGCTCGGCGCACTCCTGGCGCCGCGATGACCGAGCCCGACCAGTTTGCCAAACTCTTTGCCGACCGCGTGGGCACCTACCTGCTCAGCCATTCGGTTGGCCTCGCAGTGCACGGCACGCGCGAAGCAGTGGGTGGCGCACTCGACATCTGGGAACACGACACGGCTGCGGTGTGGCCACAGTGGCTCGGCATCATCGACGGGTTCCGCACCTCGCTGGCGGATCTCCTCGGAGCCGACGTCTCATCGATCTGCCCACAGAGCAACGTGTCGAGCGGCCTCACCAAGATCCTCGGCGCACTCCGTAAAACGTTCGACGCCCAGCAACCAGTCGTCTTACTGACCGAAGACGCCTTCCCGTCGGTCGGCTACGTCTGTCAACACGCCGGGTACGACGTGCGCTTCATCGGCGTCGACGAAGATGCTCTCGATCCTGCGACCTGGCAGCGACACCTTGCACATGTCGACGTCGCCATCGTGACGCAAGTCCATTCGAACACCGGTGAACTTCTGCCTGTCGACGCAATCGCCGAGGTCGCCCGAGCAGCAGGCGCTGTACGTCGTCGACACAGCCCAGTCGGTCGGCGTTATCCCGATCGACGTGTCGACCATGCGGGCCGACTTCCTTGTCGGGTCGTGCGTCAAGTGGTTGAGCGGCGGCCCCGGCGCCGGATGGCTGTGGGCCCACCCCGACATGGTCGATCGCTGCGAGCCGGACGATGTTGGCTGGTTTTCGCACGACGACCCGTTCGAGTTCGACATCCATGAGTTCCGTTACGCCGGCGATGCACTCCGGTTTTGGGGCGGAACCCCAACGGTCTTGCCATACGCCGCAGCCCGCCACTCGATTGATGTGCTCGCAAAGGTCGGTGTGACCGCCATTCGCGACCACAACCAGCACCAGATCGACGTACTGATCGCAGCACTCGGCCATCTCGTGGTCAGCCCACACGATCCGCTTGTTCGCAGCGGGACCTGCATCGTTACCGGGACCGACAACGATGTCGCCCGGCTCGCCGCTGGCGGCATCTTCGTCGATGCACGACGCGGTGGATTACGGCTCTCCCCACACCTGCACACAACGGCTGACGACCTCGAGCACACCATTGCAGAGCTGAGATCTCGACCCGCCTGACGCTTCTCTGCGGCGCCCCTCGGCCCTGTGGCATGCTGTTGCCAATGACCAACGATGGCAGCACACCACTTTCGCCACCCCCGCCACTTTCGCCACCCCCGTCACCACCACCACTTTCCCCACCCCCGCCACCACCACACACTGGCGGGCACGGTGGAGTGCCACCGTCTGCGCCCTACGCGGCCCGGCTGGACATTCGGTACCCCGAGCAGTTCAACCGTGTCACCACTGCGTTTCGCCTGATTCTGATCATCCCAATCGTGATCGTGCTCCGCGTGCTGACCGGCAGCGGTACCCAGATCTCGCAGACGACCGGCGGAGAATGGGTCTCGACCACAACGACAAACGTCGGGGGCGCGCTTTTCGGTGCGACGTTGTTGATGATCCTGTTCAAGAAGCGCTATCCGCGGTGGTGGTTCGACTTCAACTTGGAACTGACGCGTTTCACCGCCCGCGTGGGCGCTTACGCGGTGCTGTTGACCGACACCTACCCGTCGACCGTTGAACATCAGGACGTGGCGCTCGACATCGACTACCCGGACGCGGAACATGATCTGATGCGCGGGCTCCCGCTCGTCAAGTGGTTCCTCGCCATCCCCCACTACATCGTGTTGTTCTTCCTGGCGATCGGGGTGTTCTTCGTCGTGATTGTTTCCTGGTTCGCGATCCTGTTCACCGGCCGATATCCGCGAGGTCTCTTCGAATACGTCGTGGGCGTCGGCCGGTGGGTGCTGCGGGTCAACGCCTACGCTTTCCTCTTAGTCACCGACACGTACCCGCCGTTCTCACTCCGGTGACAAGCAAGCGGTTCTGGGCCGGTTGCGCTGATCGATTTCAGTGCAATACAGTCGGCGCCATGACGTTGTCTGATCGCATCCTGATGGGCCCTGGCCCATGCAACCCATATCCCGAAGCCGTTCAGGCGCTCAGTCAGCCAATGCTCGGACACCTCGATCCGGAGTTCATCGCCCTACTCGACGAGACAAATGAGCGCTTGCGCACGGTTTTTGGCACGGCGAATGCCCTCACCTTCCCGGTCTCAGGCACCGGTTCGGCTGGCATGGAAGCAGCGATCGTCAATTTTGTCGGGCCTGGCGACACGGTCGTTGTCGGCGTGAACGGCGTTTTCGGGGGGCGTATGGTCGATGTCGTTGGTCGCACCGGCGCCAAGGCGATCGCCGTCGGTCATGACTGGGGCCAGCCAATCGACATTGACCGCATGGTTGCTGCCCACCCGAACCCGGCGATGTTCGCAATGGTTCACGCCGAGACATCAACCGGTGCCCAGAGCAATGTTGCAGCGATGGGTGCAAGGAAAGGCGGCGCGCTACTTCTTGCCGACTGCGTGACATCGCTCGGCGGCGTCGACTTGCGCGTCGATGAATGGGATATTGATATCGCCTACAGCGGCACCCAAAAGTGCCTCGGGGTCTCGCCTGGCCTCGCGCCACTCACGGTCTCGGATCGTGCGATCGAGCGCATCTTGCCAAAGCCGCAGTCGTGGTATCTCGACCTCAACATGATCGCCGGGTATGTCACCGGTTCTGGCGCTCGGGCATACCACCACACCGCTCCGATCTCGATGATCATGTCGCTGCACGCTGGCCTCGGTGTCGTGCTCGATGAAGGCCTTGACGAAGTTCGCGCCCGTCACCAAGCTGCTGGCGACGCCGTCAAGGAGGGAATGCAGCAGCTCGGCTTCGAACTGTTCGCAGCCGAAGGACACCGACTCGCGCCGCTCAGCTCGATCTCGATCCCGGAGGGCCGCCTCGGTTCATTGAGCGAAGCCGAGGTGCGAACGCAACTGCTCCGCGACTACGGCATCGAGATCGGCGGTGGGCTGGGCCCGGTGGCCGGCAAGGTTTGGCGCATCGGCACCATGGGCCACACAGCCCGTCAGCGCAACGTGACCACGCTGCTGGGTGCGCTGACCGACATCCTCGACTGAGCCGACTCAGCCGAGAATGTCGACTCAGTCGAGGATGTCGGTGCCGACGTCGCCGATCAGGTCGGTCTCGGTCAGTCGCCGAGCCAACCGTCGCGTGGCCAGCAAGTCGCTGTCGAGGAACTTCTCGAACGCAGCTGCGCGTGCACGCGCGATCACGATGGCCTGGGTCGGCGTGACGGGGACGAACCGCACGGAGTCACCTGGCCTGAGCTGACAGAGGGCGTCGAGATCTGCGCTGACCACTGTGGCGATTTTGGGATATCCCCCAGTTGTCTGATGGTCGGCGAGCAGCACCGTGGCCACGCCATCGCCGGCCACTTGCACCGAGCCGCGAACAATCGGCTCGGACGGAATCGAGAGCGCCGCGTCAAGGTCGAGTTGTGGTCCGTCGAGACGCACGCCCATCCGATCGAATCCTTCGGTGAGGGCGAATGGGACCGTGACAAAGTGGCGCAGCGCTTCGGCGGTGAACCGGTGGTCCTGCGGTCCAAGCACGACCCGAACGGCACCGTCGACAAGACCATTCCCGGCGAAGACGCCTACCGGACCGTCGACGCGGGGATCCGCTCGCGTTGCTAACACCTCCACGTCGAGGCCGGCGGTCACGTTGCCACCACCAAGCCCTGATAGCGAGTGGGTTGCGGTGTGCCCGAGCCATTGGGATGCAACGAGGTCACCGGCAACGGCCAGGTATGCCCAGCTACCGCTCGGCCCTGCAGCAACAACAAGCTGGTCCCCTGGCACGAGTGTCATCGCGACGTCCGACCCGACCGCTACACCGTTTACCGAGGTGAGGAACCTGCCACCGACGACGGCGACTGTCAAGCTCGCGCCGACGCATTCAAACGATGCGCCAGCACGCGAGATCTCCACAGCGGTGGCTGCAGCCGGGTTCCCGAGCACGACATTCGCAATGGCATGCGCTCTCCGATCCATCGGTCCGGACGCGGGAATACCGTGCCGGAGGTGCCCAAGACGACCGCCGTCTTGGAACGTGACCAGTGGGCCTGCCGCCACAACACGCAGCGATGCCGTGTTCATGACGTCGCCTCGTACTCGTCGAGTGTGATGCGATCGAACACGATCTCGTCGCCCGGTCGAAAGGCGAACGGTGCGTCGGGCTGATCGGGGAGCACTCGGAAGTGCGTGCGGCCAATCACGGACCAGCCCGTCGGCATCTCAATCGTGGTGATCAAGCACTGTCCCCCTGCGATGATCACGCTGCCAGCAGGAACGCCCCGCACCGGCTGCTGCTTGCGGGGCACGTTGATCGAATCTGGCACACCGGACAGGTATGCGTAGCCGGGCGCGAAGCCGTACATGACCACCCGGTACGAGCCGGAAAGGTGCGCCTCGACCAGACCGTCTGGGCTCAGCCTGCTGTATGCAGCGACCGCTTCGAGGTCGGGAGCGACCCCGAGGTCGTAGCAGACCGCGACGTGGTGACGGCTCGGGTCGACAGTCGCTGCGCCCGTCGTGTCGAGCAGGCTGATTGCGGCGCGTACGGCATCGTGATCGGTGACGAGCGGATCAAAGACGACGAGCACACTGACGTATGCCGGCACGGTTTCGACGATGCCGACCACGCTTGCCTCGTCGATTGCACGGTTGATTGCCTGGTCGAGTGCAACGACGTGTTGGTTCGCCTGCTCAGTGAACTCCGATGCGAGTTCGACGAGCACCGCGCTGTCACCAACGGAAGCAAACCGGTTCACGACGTGACAGCAAAGCTCCGCAGCTCGACGCCGCCGGCGAGGAGACGCGAACGAAGTTGTGTGGTCATGTCGACGGCACCTGGCGAGTCGCCGTGGACACAGATCGAGTCGGCCGCCAACGGAATCGGCGCTCCGTCGACCACAGGCATCAGACCCGTTTCAAGAAATCCGAGAAGCCGGTCAGCTGCTTCTGCCGGGTCGTAGATCAACGCACCGGGTTCACTGCGTGGGACCAGTTGACCGCTGGCCTGGTACCCGCGATCAGCAAACACTTCGGAAAACACCTGTGCACCAGCACTGCGGCCGGCATGCTCGATCTCGGTGCCGGAAATCGCAAGGATTGCAAGCCGTTCGTCGAGCTGCCGAACGGTGTCGACGAACACCTGAGCAACGGCGGCGTTGGTGGCGGCCAAGTTGGCAAGCGCGCCGTGGGCCTTCACGTAGCGCACCTCGACGCTCGCCAGGCGAGCGATCGATGTCAACGCACCGATCTGCGCGGCGATCATGCGGGCCATCTCGTCAGGCGACATAGGGATGATGCGACGGCCGAAGCCGGCACGGTCGGCGTAGCCCGGGTGCGCTCCGACGGCCACATTGTTTTTACCGGCAACCGCAAGGGTGTCGAACATCGTGTCCGGGTCTCCAGCGTGCCCGCCACAGGCAATGTTCGCGCTGGTGACAATCCCCAGCATGGCTACGTCGTCGCCCATCGACCACGGGCCATACCCCTCGCCGAGATCAGCGTTGAGGTCGATTGATCGGATCATCGGTTTCGATCTTCGGCGGATACGCCCAAGATTGCAAGTGCACCAGCCACCGCGAGTTATTTCTGATCCTTAGCGATCACGACGATGCCGTTGTCGCTGATGGTGAATTGCTTCGCATCGTAATGCTTCACGACACGCAGCGGTGAACGGTTGAGGAGCCGCGAACGCAGGGTCGGTGGCTTGGTCACCCAGCCATAGAGGTGCGCGCCCAACTCGTCGGCGCGAGACAGTGTCGCCACGTGTATGAGCCCCGCCGCCTCGCCCGCCTTGCGGATTCGGCCAACCGGCATGTCGCGCTCGTTGACGCCGAACTCTTCGATCACTGCCGCTGACGCAGCGGCGTGTCCGCGGCCGGGCTCCGAGGTCAACAACACGCCGCCCGGTTTGAGCGCCCTGGCGACCGCGGCGATCGCCGCAACTTCGTCCGGCACGTGGTGCAGCGAGTCGAAGAAGATTGCTGCGTCGAACTCTGAGTCGAACGGCAATGCCTCGACCGGCGATGCGAGGAACGTCGGAACGCCGACGTCGATGTGCCCAGGCATCGCCATTTGCGCGACGTACGCCTCGGCTAGTTCAACGGCACGCGGAGCCAAGTCGACGCCGGCAACGTCATAGCCACTCGTCTGCAACATCCAGCTCAGCCAACCTGTGCCACACCCGAGGTCGAGCACTCGAGCCGGAGGCGGTGGAAGGATCGACATCAGAGCGCCGAGCTGCTGGAGCATGCGACCACGGTCCGGGTCGGACCAGGGCTTGTTCAGTGCGTGCCGCAAACCGACATCGGTGAGCGCATCGAAGTAGCCGAGTTCGCCACTGGATTCCATCGACCGCATCGTACTGGCGGCGGAGCGAGGCCTGGTGACGTGGATCCGGAGCAGCACACAGCATCTTGGGATTCATGAACGTCCAAGCAGACTTATGAAGATCACGCGCGCATCCGCACTGGCCGCCGGCCTCCCGCTCGTGAGTGAGTGAGTGAGTCAGACGGCCTGGGCAATCTGCCAGGCGCCATACCCGCCCAAGACGTCCGAAACGTCAGAGAAGCCCGCTTCGCGTAACACGCTGGCCGCGACCGACGAGCGATAGCCGCCGGCGCAATAAACCACCGTTGGAGCCGACGGGTCAAGTTCGTCAAGCCGCCGCGGGAGCTGGCCGACCGGAATGAACTGCGCCCCATCAATCGCACCGAGCGCCACTTCGCCGAGGTTGCGAATGTCGAGCAACTGAAGCCCGTCGATCATGTTGCGACGGGCATCGAAGTCCTCTGCGCTCAAGCGCGATGCATGACGGACGCGTTCGGGACGGTCGCGCATCACCATCGTCGGAAATTGGACGAATCCGGCGACACAGTCGAAGCCGATTCGAGCAAGCCGGTTCTTCGCCTCGGTCTCGTAGCCATCGTCGACCACCAGGACGATGTCGACGTCGTGAGGAACGACCGACCCCGCGAACTCGGCATAGCGGCCATTGAGGCCGACGTTGATCGAACCGTCTAGGTGTCCACGAGCAAATTCTTCGGGGTCTCGCCCGTCGATGATCATCGCCCCATTCCTCACGAGCCCGTCCGCTTCATCAATCGTGAGCGCCTTTGGCGGGGCAGCCTCGTCGAGGAGTTGCCGCTCGCGGCGATTGAGATCAGCGTCGACGGCGAAGTAGTCGGGCGGCGGTGTTTGACCTTCGGTGACCAGGTCGAAGAACGTTTCCTTGCTGTCGGCAAGCAACGCGTAGTTCGTCGATCGCTGGACCCCGATAGTCGACCAGGTGTCGGTCGAAAGGTTCTTGCCACAGGCAGAGCCAGCTCCGTGCGCTGGGTAGACGCGAGTGCTGTCGGGAAGAGTGAGCAGCTGTTCGTGGAGACTGTCGTACAGGCTCGCTGCCAGATCTTCACGGGTGTGGCCAACCGACGAAAGCAGATCAGGCCGACCGACATCGCCGATGAAAAGCGTGTCACCAGTGAGTACTGCGTAGGGCGCTTCGCTCGTCGAGTCGTCCCACACCACGACGCTGATCGACTCCGGCGTGTGGCCAGGGGTGTGGCGAATCTCAAGGACGACCTCTCCAAGGTCGATTCGCTCACCATCAGCAAGCTTTCGTGATTCGAAGTCTGTGTGAGCGACATCGGAGTACGCAATGGCGGCGCCGGTTGCTGCAGCCAGCTCAAGATGGCCGGACAAGAAGTCAGCGTGGAAGTGCGTCTCGATGACCAGTTCGATCGTCAGGCCCGCAACCTCAGCGTCACGAACATATTCGTCGATGTCTCGCCGCGGATCAACAACCACCGCTCGACCCGTGGTTTCATCACCGATCAGATATGAGGCCTGGGAGAGACACTCGAGGTAGTACTGCGTGAACTGCATGCTGACATCCGTTCCGTTCGACTATATGAACGAATATACGTACATTTAGATCGGGAGTCAACATCAACTACGACGGCACGGCAGCGAGATGTCGTCGTACAGTCCATTTGTACGGATGTTCTGATAAACATCACGTCGACGTCAACCCGACGTCGACGAAGGATGCCATGGCCCTTGACAGAAACAGTCCCATGCCATTGTGGGCGCAACTCGAATCTGAGCTCAAACGGCGCCTCGACTCGGGCGAGTTCAACGACCGGTTCCCGACCGACAGCGAACTGGTTGCCGAGTATGAAGTCAGCAGGCACACCGTCCGCGAATCAATCCGCCATCTCAACAAGCGCGGAATTCTGCGGCGCGAACGCGGTCGCGGCACCGTTGTCAACCAGAGCAAGTTCGTCCAACCGCTCGGCGCGCTCTACAGCCTGTTCGAGTCGATTGAATCATCCGGCGTCGAGCAACGCAGCAAGGTCCTCGTCCTCGACGAACGCACCGACGGAACCGTCGCCGAGCAACTCGGCCTGCCAGCAGTTGCACCGCTGCTCTACCTCGAACGCATCCGGTACGCCGGCAACGAAGCACTCGCCCTCGATCGGGCATGGCTGCCAATGGCGGTCGCCCGGCCACTCATCAGCAGCAACTTTGAGCGCACGGCGCTCTACGACGAACTCGAGCGGTGCTGCGGCGTCCGACCCGACGCTGGGTGGGAGCGGATTGCACCGCTGAACCCCCAGCCTGCCGAACGGTCGCTGCTGGAGATGCGACGCGGCGAGGCAGCGTTCTTCCTCGAACGACTCAGTACGGCGCACGGGCGCCCCATCGAATGGCGCACCACGACAGTTCGCGGCGACCGCTACCACTTCATCTCAAAGTTTGAGGTCGGTGTGGCCCCACCCCTCGCAGCAACCGCCAAGGCGTGAGCGACCCAGTCGGCTGGCCGTACCGTCGACGCTTTGTTACCGCTTTGATATGTTCGGCGCCGTGACCCTCGACAGCTACGCGTTCCTCCCGAGGGCCTTCCGAACGATGTTCGAGGCCGCACCCCAGTTCGAACACGAACCGATTTGGGCCGATTTCACCAAGCCTCTCAATCAAGCACGGATTGGGCTTCTGTCGAGTGCTGGCATTTTCATCCAAGGTGAGCAGGACGGGTTCGACGTCGAGCGCGAACGGCAGGAGCCCACGTGGGGCGACCCGACGCTTCGACCTATCCGATCCAATGTCTGCCAGGCCGACATCGGTGCGACCCACCTCCACATCCGGACCGATGACCTCCTCCGCGACATCGACGTGGCACTGCCAATCAATCGACTCGGAGAGTTAGTGGCGGACGGCCGCGTCGGCTCTGGTGCACCCGAGCACTTCTCGGTGATGGGCTTTCAGCAAGACGGAGCCGAAGTTTGGCGCACCACAACGGGGCCGGAAATTGCGGCTCGCTGTCACGTAGCTGAGATCGACGCGCTGATCCTCGCTCCCGCTTGACCGGACTGCTGCAAAAACGTGCCCGTGTTGGCACGCTCCATCGAAGCTGCAGGGATCCCGACCGTCACGGTCACGATGATGCCGATTCTCTCCGACAAGTACCGATCTTCACGGACACTGGGCGTCCAGTTCCCATTCGGGCACTCCTTCGGCGCGGTCGACGACCCCGAAATGCAGCGGCGCACGCTCGACGCTGCGCTCCAACTTCTCGTCGACGCACCTGGCCCAGAGACGCGAGTCGATGTCGACGAACAGTGGCCCGGTGACGCTCGCGAGGCCTACAAGAACTGGCAACCTGACGAACCGAGCCCGATCGTGCTGCACAGTATGGAAATGATCCGCCAGGCCCGAGCAGCAGCGAAACCCCAGTCCTAAACGTCGCTCCGGGACAGCGCCGTCGAGGCTTCGAGGTGCGGGTGTTTTGACAAAAGAATATTCATATCTTCGTCAGGAGGATGATTTCTGGAAGACAGATATGCCTCCGCTGATAAATATCGAGCGGCCTCAGTGCGCTTGGAGTCGCGCGAAGACGGCGATCGGTCGAGGCGGCCGGCTGACTCTCGCCAGCTCACTCGTGCTTTGTCTCTCAATGGTGGTGCTGACCGCTGGACCTGTCGAAGTCAACGCCGAGGAAAGCCCCGCCGCTGCGTTTCTCGGCGGAACAGGCCCGTTGGCCGGCGCGATTTTCGAGGCCGGTGACGATCCGGATTACCAGTATGTCAACGACGTGCTCGCAACCCTGACCCAAGCCCAAGCCCAAGCCCAAGCCCAAGCCCAAACGCAAGCCCGCGTAGCCGGGCAGCGACAGACAGCGCACTGGAACCCTGCCCAGACGGCAATGAACAACGGCGGCGCTTTGCAGGGCGACGCGCTCGAGTTGACGTGGAGCATCATCCCCGACGGCACGTTGGTCGTCGGGCAAGTCGGAGAGCCCGACTGCAACAGCACACTGGTTGCATCACTCGACGCCGCCTACGGTGCGGGGAACTGGCAGGCCGAGATGCAAAAGGTTTGGGCCGACTGGACCCGGCTCACCGGCAACGTCTACACCCCGGCCGTGCCGCTCGATGCGAACGGAACACCAATCGAAGCGACACCGGCTGCGACGTGGGGCCTCTTCCCGAGCACCCCGGGCCTCGCCAGCGTCCGAGGCGACATCCGCATCGGCGGCTGCTTCATCGACGGCGGCAGCGGAACAAACATGCTGGCATACAACTTCTTCCCGAACAACGGCGACATGAAGATCGACACCGACAACCTCGCTGGGCTGGCCTTGACCACGGATTTCCACAACGTCTTCTCCCATGAGCACGGCCACGGCGCAGGCCTGAGTCACGTCTGCCCGGTCAACCAGACAAAGCTGATGGAGCCATTCCTCTCCACGGCATTTATCGGGCTACAACACGACGACATACGTGCCGTGCAGCGAGGCTACGGCGACCGCTTCGAAACAATCAGCGCCCCCAACGACACCCTCGGCGCCGCGACGACGCTCGACCCCTTGACCCCGCCAGACGGTCAAACCGAACTGCAACTCAGCTTGGACAGCACGAACGACGAAGACTGGTTCCAGTTCTCTGGCACCGCGGGCGACGCCGTCGACGTCTTGGTCGCGCCGAACGGATTGACCTACCCCGAGGGTCCCATGCAAGGTGAGTCGTGCGGCGCCAGCACGCCGCTCAACTCGCTCGCTCTGCAGGACCTTTCGTTCGAAATTCACAACACCGGCGGAGCGTTGAGCGTGGTCGACGCGACCAACGCGGGCAACTCGGAATCGTTAACCGGATTCGTCATCCCAACCACCGGGACCTACTACGTGCGGGTCCTCGGAACAGGTACAGACGATACTCAGCTCTACGACCTCACCGTTAACCAAACCGCCTCCCCCACTCCACCCCCAGCGCCACCCGCCACACCAGCATCCACACCAGCATCCACACCAGCACCACACCACCCACCACACCACCCACCACGATCACACCGCCAAACGTGACACCGGTCGACCCTGGTCGTATCTATGAATCGCGCAGCAGTAACCCGGCATACGTCACCGTCGACGGACAATCCCAAGGCGGCGGACGCACCCTCGCCGGTGGCATCACCGAAATCAAAGTCACCGGCCGCGCCAACGTCGCCACCGACGCAGAAGCCGTCTTCTTAAACGTCGCAGCCGTCTCACCGTCGGGCCCCGGGTTCCTGACCGTGTTCCCGTGTGGCACGACCCGACCAAACGCCGCGAACATCAACTACGTCGGCGGCGGCGTCGCAGCCAACGCCGTCCTCGCCAAAATCGGTGACAGCGGCAAAATCTGTGTGTTCACACTCGCCGAAACCGACCTCGTCATCGACATCAACGGCTACATACCAGCCGGAGCAGGCACACAATCTGTCGACCCCGGCCGCATCTACGAATCACGTAGCAGTAACCCGGCATACGTCACCGTCGACGGACAATCCCAAGGCGGCGGACGCACCCTCGCCGGTGGCATCACCGAAATCAAAGTCACCGGCCGCGCCAACGTCGCCACCGACGCAGAAGCCGTCTTCTTAAACGTCGCAGCCGTCTCACCGTCGGGCCCCGGGTTCCTGACCGTGTTCCCGTGTGGCACGACCCGACCAAACGCCGCGAACATCAACTACGTCGGCGGCGGCGTCGCAGCCAACGCCGTCCTCGCCAAAATCGGTGACAGCGGCAAAATCTGTGTGTTCACACTCGCCGAAACCGACCTCGTCATCGACATCAACGGCTACATACCAGCCGGAGCAGGCACACAATCTGTCGACCCCGGCCGCATCTACGAATCACGTAGCAGTAACCCGGCATACGTCACCGTCGACGGACAATCCCAAGGCGGCGGACGCACCCTCGCCGGTGGCATCACCGAAATCAAAGTCACCGGCCGCGCCAACGTCGCCACCGACGCAGAAGCCGTCTTCTTAAACGTCGCAGCCGTCTCACCGTCGGGCCCCGGGTTCCTGACCGTGTTCCCGTGTGGCACGACCCGACCAAACGCCGCGAACATCAACTACGTCGGCGGCGGCGTCGCAGCCAACGCCGTCCTCGCCAAAATCGGTGACAGCGGCAAAATCTGTGTGTTCACACTCGCCGAAACCGACCTCGTCATCGACATCAACGGCTACATACCAGCCGGAGCAGGCACAAGAGCTCCGAGACGACACGGCTTTCCGCCAAGATTCGCGCTCCTCCGGCGTGCGATGATCGAGGCGATCGAAACGACCTGACCCATGCCTGTTCCTGCTGCTCTCCTCGACATGTCGCTGCCTCCCGTGATTCACGACATCGACGAACGCTGGACCATGGCCTACGCAGCGGCACTCGGTGATCTTTCTGATCGCTATCTCGACACCACTCGACCCGACGGTGTGATTGCCCACCCGCTGTTTCCGGTGTGCCCCGAATGGGAGGCAATCGTTGCATCGCGTTCGATGTCCGAACCGCTCGGCATGACGCATGCCGAGGTCCTGACCGGCGTCCACGCAACGCACGACGTCATCGTGCACCGTCTCGTCCGCCCCGGCGACCGCTTGTCGACCCAACTTTCCATCGTGGGAATGACCGACATCTCCTCCGGCGCCAAGGTCACGTCACGGTTGACAACCGTCGACCAGCACGGCCTGCCCGTTGCCACCACGACGCAGGATGCCATCTACCTGGGTGTTCCGACCGACAACGTTGACCAGCCAGATCCGGCTCTGCCGCCCGTTATCCAAGGATCAGAACGTCGCGGCGATCCGATCATGACAACTGTCGATGTCGCCGCCGGTGCAGCCCACGTGTACACGGAGTGCGCACGGATCTGGAACCCGATCCACACCGACCGCTCCGTTGCCCGGGCCGCCGGGATGCCAGACATCATCCTGCACGGCACCGCCACGCTCGCCCACGGGATCACCGCTGTTGTCAATCACCGAGCCGACGGCGACCCCGAACTCGTGCGCCGAGTTGCAGGCCGATTCGCTGCGATGGTGGAACTCCCGTCGACGATCACCGTCAAGGTCTGGCCAGGCAACAAGACACCTGACGGGAACATCACGGTTCCGTTCGAGGTGTACAACAGTGCTGAAGTGGCAGCCGTGAAAGACGGGCTTGTCGTGCTCGGTACGTCGCCCTGACCAGACCGGCTCCGCTGCTTGCCACTCGGTTCTGTGCACGCCGCCAGAGCAAGCGCCACCTTCTCAGCGAGCGAGTTGACGTTCCAACCGGTCGAGTATCTCGTAGCAGGGCAGCACCTGGGCAACGCTGCTGTTCGGCTCACGACCCTCTCGGATCGCCGAGAAAAACTCGCGATCCTGTAGCTCGATGCCGTTGGTCGAGACATCGACATCAGTGACGTCGATCGGCTCGTCGCGACCGTCGACGAGATCGTCGTAGCGAGCAACGTACGTGCCGGTGTCGCCGATGTAACGGAAGAACGTGCCGAAGGGGCCGTCGTTGTTGAACGACAGCGCAAGTGTGCAGATCGCCCCTGACTCAGCACGTAGCTGGATCGACATGTCCATCGCAATTCCGAGTTCGGGGTGGATCGGCCCCTGCATGACGTGGGCGTCAACGATTGGACTGCCAACTTGGTGTGCGAACAGGTCAACCGTATGGGCCGCGTGATGCCACAGCAGATGATCAGTCCAACTACGCGGCTGGCCGAGCGCATTGGTGTTCGTCCGACGGAAAAAGTACGTCTGAACATCCATGTGCTGAATTGCAAAATCGCCCGCTTGCACGCGACGGTTAACCCACTGGTGGCTCGGGTTGAACCGTCGGGTGTGGCCGCACATCGCGACCAGGCCCGTGCGCTGCTGCGCCTCAATGACGCGTCGGCCGTCAGCGAGGTTGTCGCACATCGGGATCTCCACCTCGACGTGCTTGCCAGCATCGAGGCAGGCGATTGCCTGAGCGGCATGCATCGGTGTGGGCGTGGCAAGCACGACGGCATGCACCTCATCCAACGCCAAGCTCTCGGCCAAATCCGACGTGACATGGCCGATGTTGTACTCATCGGCGACCTCTTGGGCCCGTTCGGTCGTTCGGTCCACGATCGACACGACTCGTACATCGTCGATCGTGCGTATGGCATCGAGGTGTTTGATCCCGAAGGCACCAGCTCCGGCGAGCGCAACGTTGATGGTCATGGAGTCTCGGCACCTGACTCGGCCAGGATGAGATGGCCAACAGCCGTGTTGCTCGCAGGCACGTGATAAAAGCGATGCTCAACCGTGGGCGCAGAACCGCCCGCAAGGTCAGCCATGGCGCCACGGGCAATCAGCCACATCACCAATTCAATGCCTTCGGAACCTGCCTCGCGGAGGTAGTCGACGTGCGGCTTCAACGCAAGGTTTGCGGGGTCGGCAATGAGTTGGTCGAGGAACGCAGCATCGAACTCAGCATTGATCAGACCGGCACGCGGGCCCTGCAGCTGATGACTCATGCCACCGGTACCCCAGACCTGCACGTTCAGCGGTTCGTCGTACGACTCGATCGCGTTGCGGATGGCTTTGCCAAGGTTCAGGCAGCGCTGCCCGGATGGCACTGGGTACTGGACGACATTCACAGCGACCGGAATGATCGGACAGGGCCATGAGTCGGGCCGACCAAACATCAGCGACAACGGGACCGTGAGCCCGTGATCGACGTCCATCCGGTTGACGATGGTGAGGTCAAAGTCCTGCTGGATGACCGAGTGCGCGATGTGCGCGGCGAGGTCGGGGTGGCCCTGCACCTCGGGCACTGGGCGCGGGCCCCAGCCTTCGTCGGCAACTGCGTACGTCGCAGCGGTGCCAATAGCAAACGTCGGGATCATGTCGAGGCTGAAAGCCGTGGCGTGATCGTTGTACACGAGCACTATTGCGTCGGGCGTGTTGTCACGCATCCATACCTTCGACGGCTCGTAACCAGCGAACAACGGCTCCCAGTGCGGCTCGGCGGTCTTGTCGTTGTCGAGCGCTGCACCGATCGCAGGAACATGTGACGTGTACACCGATGCACTGACCCGAGCGTTCACTGTGCTTCTCCGACGTAGCGGTTACCGTCAATAGGGCGGCCGCCGCTCGCCATCATCGCCTTGTATTCATCCTCAGACATACCGGTCATCGATCCGGCCATCTGCTGGAAGCTCTTGCCATCGGTCGCCCCGATTTTGGCAAGGAAATAGATGTTGCCGCCAAGCGCAATCATCACGTTCATGTCGCGGTCGAGCACCGACTGCCTTTGCACCTCACTCATCTCCCACTCGTCGAGGTACGCCCGCTCGTCCCTCAGGAATCGAGCGCGATTGTCCGCAGTCATCAGTGACATGCAGAACTGGTTCAGCCAGTACCCCTTGAGCGACTGCGCCGCATCGAAGACTGTGGTCCCGGGAATGTCGAGGTAGGGCTTATCAATCGCCATGCAAGATCAATTGTAGGCAATAGGCCAACCGCGGCAGAATAGAGAGATGATTGGCGTTCCTTGCATGGTGATGCGCGGCGGAACGTCCAAGGGCGTCTTCTTCCTCAGCAACGACCTCCCCGCCGATCCCCACCAGCGCGATGCGCTGTTGCTTGCGGTGATGGGTTCACCCGATGCCCGCCAGATCGACGGCATCGGCGGCGCGACGCCGCTGACCAGCAAGGTCGCAATCATCAGCGTGAGTGAGCGCGCGGATGCCGACGTCGACTACCTCTTCTTCCAGGTCAGCGTCGATCAGGCGCTCGTAAGTGACCGACAGAACTGCGGCAACCTGCTCGCAGCCACGGGCCAATTCGCCATCGAACGTGGACTCGTCGCCGCTGCAGGAACGACTGCCTCGATCCGCGTCTACATGTCGAACACGAACTCAGTCGCAACCTCGACGTTCCCGATCAGCAACGGACTGCCCGTGTACAACGGCGACACCACAATCGACGGTGTGCCCGGAACTGCGGCGAGAGTGCAACTCGACTTCGAAGACATCGCCGGCGGATCCTGCGGCGCGCTCCTTCCGACCGGCTCGGCCGTCGACCAGATCGACGGCATCAAGGTAACAATGATCGACAACGGCATGCCGGTTGTCGTGATGCTTGCGACCGACGTCGGAGTCACAGGAAGCGAGACCCCCAGCGAACTCGAAAGCAACGATGTGCTTCGCACCCGCCTCGAGTCAATCCGCTTGCAGGCCGGACGGCTGATGGGCCTCGGCGATGTCACCGACACCACGGTCCCGAAGCTGACCATGGTCTCGCCTCCGACTGGGCTCGGCGACCTGACGACGCGCACGTTCATCCCGCACCGATGTCACGAAGCAATCGGTGCCCTGGGTGCGGTGTCAGTCGCAACCGCTGCACTACTTCCCGGATCGCCGGCTGCCGCCGTCATCCGAACCGGCGCTGGCATCGACGGCACGATTATCTGCGAGCACCCGACCGGCAGTTTCAGCACCACCATCAGCGTTGATACGAGCACCACGCCCCCCATTGCCCGGCGAGCCGGCATTATCCGCACCGCACGAAAACTGATGGACGGCGTCGTCTTCCCTGCCTCGCTATGAAATCGATTCCCGGCCCCCACCCCGATCCGCACGCGCCGCTTCGCTGGACTCCGCCACCCAACGCCACCGACGCCCACTGCCACGTGTTCGGTCCAGCGGCCCGCTTCGCCTTCTCCTCGGACCGTTCCTACACACCACCCGACTCGGGCATCGAGGACTTTGAGCGGCTTCAACAACGCCTCGGCCTGTCCCGTGCCGTATTCGTGCAGGCCTCTTGCCACGGGACCGACAACGCGGCGATGGTCAACGCGCTGCGCCGCGGCAATGGACGCTACGCAGGTGTTGCCATGATCGATGAATCCTTCACCGACGCAGAAATCGCTGCGCTCCACGCAGTTGGGGTACGCGGCACACGGTTCAACTTCGTCAAGCACCTTGGCGGAGCACCCGATCTCGACGTGTTCTGGCGGCTCGTCGACCGGGTGCAGCCGTACGGCTGGCACATCGTGTTGCACTTCGATGCGCAGGACCTGCCCGAATACGCGGAACTTCTCGATCGGATGCCGTGTCCGTTCGTGATCGACCACATGGCTCGCGTGCCGACCGCCGATGGGATCGAACAGCAACCGTTCCAAACGCTGCTCAACCTGATGCGCGATGAGCGGGCCTGGGTCAAAATCTCCGGCACGGAACGACTCACCGCAGACGGACCACCGCCCTACGACGACGTTGTGCCGTTCGCCCAAGCACTCGTTGCCGCAGCGCCCGGTCGCGTGCTGTGGGGAACCGACTGGCCGCATCCCAACGTGCGCCACATGCCAGATGACGGCGACCTTGTCGATCTCCTTGTCGACCTCATCCCCGACGAGGCCACCCGGCAGCGGGTGCTCGTCGACAACCCTGCGATGCTGTACGACTTCGGCTGAGCATCAGTCCGTTCCAACGCCTGGAAGTAACCCCAGTTCCGCGCAAACTGGGACTCGAGATATCAGTCGATGTACTCGACTCCCATGTCGATCAGCCTCTGACGGAGCGCATAGACGTCGACCCCGAGCGCCCCCGACGCGAGCGTCGCACGCATCTGTTCTTCCTTCGCCAGCCGAGCATCAGTCCGTTCCAGCGCCCAGGCGGCGTTGACCCGCGCCACGATGACAACACCATCGTCGTCAGCGCACACCACGTCGCCGGGCTGCACAGTGACCCCGCCGAGCACCACCGGCACGTTGACCGATCCAGGAGTGTTCTTGACCGTGCCCTGGCACGACACGTGCTGGCTCCACACCGGAAATCCCATCGAGCGCAAATCGGCGGTATCTCGGACGCCGGCATCGATGACCAAGCCGCGCACGCCGCGCGCCATCAGCGATGTCGCAAACAGGTCACCAAACATGCCGTGCGTCGACGGGGCGGTGTTGGCCACGACAAGTACGTCGCCGGGCTGGCACATCTCGACCGCGGCATGGATCATGATGTTGTCGCCGGGGTGACTGAGCACAGTGACCGCCGACCCTGCGATTTTCGTGTCGGCTTGGATCGGCTTGAGGTGCGGGCCAACGTATCCCACGCGCCCAATAGCCTCGTGCACGGTTGCTGCACCAGCGGCGCCGAGGCGATCGATGATCGATGATTCGGCCCGCTCAATGTTGCGGATGATCACGTGCTTATTCATGAGGCGACTCCTGATGTGGTCAAACGCGGGTAAACCCGCCGGACATTGCCGTCGAAGATCTTCGTTCGCTGCTCGCCGGTGAGGCCTGCGCGGTCGATGTAACGCTTCGTGTCGTCGTAGAACTCGCCGGTGTCGGGGTTCTTTCCCTTCACCGCGCCAAGCATTTCGGACCCGAAGAGGATGTTGTCGGTCGGTACGACGTTGACGAGCAGGTCGATGCCTGGCTGGTGGTAGACGCAGGTATCGAAGAAGATGTTGGCCATCAACTCCTCCAGCAACGGCCAACTCTGCCCGCCGTCAGACTGACTGCCTTCGGCCATTCCCTTGAATCGGCCCCAGTGGTACGGCACCGCTCCGCCGCCGTGCGGGATGACCCAACGCATGGTCGGGAAGTCACGGAAAAGCCCCGAGGTCATGGCCTGCACGAATGCCGTCGTGTCGGCGCCGAGATAGTGCGAACTCGTGAAGTGGAAGTTTGGGTTACAAGTCGCGCTGACATGCACCATCGCCGGCACGTCGAGTTCGCACATCGCCTCGAAAAGCGGGTACCAGTACGGGTCGAAAAGCGGCGGCCCAGTCCAGTTCCCGCCCGACGGATCAGGATTGAGGTTGCAGCCAATGAAGCCCATCTCTTCGACGCAGCGGCGAAGCTCACGCACCGACGACTCAATATCGACGCCCGGGGACTGCGGAAGTTGGCAGACCGGAGCGAAGTTGTCGGGATACAGATCGCAGACGCGCCGCACAAGGTCATTGCAGTGCTCGCTCCAGTAGCGACTGGTGTGCTCGTTGCCGATGTGGTGGCCCATCCAGGACGCTCGCGGCGAGAACAACGTCACGTCGATCTCGCGCTCCCGCTGGAGCCGTAGCTGGTTACCTTCGAGGCTCTCCCGCAACTGGTCGTCGGAGATCGATAACTCACCCTTGTCACCGACGTGGAGCACGTCGATCTCGAGCGCCGCCTGCTGCGCATCGCGATACTCACCAAGCTGGGGCGGGGCGGTGGTGTAGTGACCGTGGCAATCGATGATCATCGTTGCGTCATCATGGTGGCCCTCTTGCCGCAGTGTCAACAATCCGTGAGACTCTCGGCGTGCCACTTAGTACTCAAGTCGCCATCATTGGTGCCGGGCCAGCAGGATTCGAGCCGGCATCCTCGAATGGGGGTCAGTTGAAGTGCTCCGCGCTGCAGGGCTCGACGGGCGTATGGACCTCGATGGCCACGTACACGACGGGGCGGCGCTGGTGTGGGGTGGGAGAGAACCGTTCTTCGTCGATATCAATCGGCACGTCGGATCGCACTTCATGTCCTACGGACAGACCAACATCCAAGAGGATCTGTACGTCGCTGCCGACCTCCGTGATGCTGCACTGATTTTCGAGGCTGCCGATGTCGAAGTCCATGAACCGCTCAGCGACCGCCCGCACATCACGTTCGAGGTCGGTGGTGTGACCGAGCGCATCGACGCCGCCGGTGCGGAGCAGCACGGAACGATAAGCAAGATCCGTGGCGACAACCTCGATTCCGGCCAACCAGCAGGGTCGGCGTTCGATCGCAGGAACGACGGGTTTTGGCACTCGGTACAATGGCGAGCCAACGTCCAGTCCTGAACGAACAGCGCAATCCGTTGAAGTCGAACACTCTGCAACTCACCCGAACAAGGAACCACCAGTGACCAACTCCGTGACAATTACCGACAACCGCACCGGCCAGACCGTCGAGATCCCCGTCGAAGGCGGCGGCATCGACATGGCCGCTATCCAGAAGCTCATGCCCGGCACCTGGGTACTCGACCCGGCATTCACTGGCACAGCATCAACCACCTCGACAATCACCGATCTCGATGGAGCCAACGGCATCCTGCGCTATCGCGGGTATCCAATCGAACAACTGGCCGAGAATTCCACGTTCCTCGAGGTCTCCTACCTCCTGCTCCACGGTGAGCTGCCAACGCAACCCGAACTCGACGCGTGGGTGCAAGATGTCCGCCACCACACCTTCATTCACGAGAACATGCGCAAGCGCTTCACCGAGGGCTTCCACTACGACGCCCATCCCATGGGCATGTTGATGTCGGCAATCGCTGGCCTGTCGACGTACTACCCCGAGGCCAAAGACATCCTCGACGCCGATACACGCCACCGCCAAATCGTCCGACTCATCGCAAAAACCCCAACACTCGCTGCGCTTGCGTATCGCTCCAGCATCGGCATGCCCTTCGTGTACCCGGACAACGATCTGAGTTACCCCGAGAACTTCCTCTCGATGATGTGGCGCATCGCCGAGCCGCAGTACCGGCCCGACCCGGTGCTGGCCAAGGCGTTGGATGTTCTGCTCATCTTGCATGCCGACCACGAGCAAAACTGCTCCACATCGACAATGCGCATGGTCGGCTCGTCTCACGCCGACCCGTACTCGTCTGCTGCAGCCGCAACCGGCGCCCTCTATGGCCCACGCCACGGCGGAGCGAACGAAGCAGTCATCCACATGCTTGGCCGTATCGGCACGCTCGAAAATGTCGAACCCTTCGTCGAATCAGTCAAGCGCGGTGAAGAACTCCTGTGGGGCTTCGGACATCGCGTTTACAAGGCGTACGACCCGCGAGCAGCAATCGTCAAGAGTCACGCCGACCGGGTCTTCGCAGTCACCGGCAAGAGCCCGTTGCTCGACATTGCACTGAAGCTCGAAGAGATCGCACTCGCCGACGATTACTTCAAGAGCCGCAACCTGTATCCGAACGTCGACTTCTACACCGGCCTCATCTACCAGGCAATGAACTTCCCCCTCAACATGTTCACTGTGCTGTTCACGATCGGCCGCATGCCTGGATGGCTCGCTCACTGGCAGGAATCGCTCGAGCAGAACTCCAAGATCAGCCGGCCGCGCCAGATCTACACCGGCGAGGCAGAGCGCGCATACATGCCAATCACCGGTCGCTGAGACCAACCGGCTGATGCGAAACTCAGTCAACGGGGCACCCCCTCGATCGAAGCGTGGATGAAGAACCGCGACGAACGTGCACAGGTCGCCTACGTGTCCATCAACGCCAAGGACAGACACGGTCGATCGTCATCCGCCTGGAGCGCTCGGCGACGTCAAATCATTCCGTCATGCACCAGAACGCGCGGCAGCATCGAGTCCTCGAAGCCGAGGAGGCAGTGGGGCGGGCGCTCCGTTTTCCTGCACGATCCTGAGCGCGCCCAAATCGAACTCTCAGAAGCCAAGCGTTGACCTGATGAAGCAGTCATACATCGAAGATGCATTGCAAACCTTGTTCGGCATCGAGCTTGAACGCTGCCAACGCCTGCCCGGCGAAGCCGATCTGAACACACACGTCATTGCACGGGGCGGTGAACAGTATGTGTTCAAGGTCCACTCGCCCGGCGCTTCGATCGCTGCACTCGATATGCAAGACGCTGCCCTGGCCATCGTCGCTGCGCACAGCCCATGCACAAACACGCCACGGCTCGTCGGTCGCGAAGTCCTCGAAGCCGATGGAAAGCAGCACATCGCACGCCTCCTCACTTGGGTCGACGGACGAACAGCTGATACATCGACATCGTCACCTGACCACCGTCGCTCGATCGGAACCGTGGTCGCTGCCACCGACGAAGCGCTCGCCGGTTTCGAGCACGCAGCTACCGAACGGCTCTACCGCTGGAACATGCTGCAATGCGCTGACCTCGGAACTCCATTGCATCATTGGGCAGCCGCGACCCTGGCGTCCTTTGCCGAAACAACACTCCCCCAACTGATTGCTCTGCCTCAGCAAAGCATCCACAACGACGCGAACGACGCCAACATCGTCGTCACTCCGGACGGGGCCCTCTCGTTGATCGACTACGGAGATGTCGTTCGGGGCCCGCGGGTCGTCGGCCTCGGCGTCGCCGCCGCCTACGCGATGCTTGGTCAGCGCGATCCGTTGGCCGCTGCCGCCGACGTCGTGAGCGGTTACCACGCAGCTGCTCCGCTCGAGCCCGACGAACTTTCTGTGCTCGATGCGATTATCCGTACGCGGCTCGCCATGAGTATCGCTCTTGCCGAACTCCAGGTCCGCGAGCACCCCCACAACACCGACTATTTGCTCGTCAGCCAAGCAGCGATCAGCAATGTCGTCGAGTTGCTTGCAGCGATTCCTCACGCTGTCGCGCATGCGACGTATCGCAACGCCTGCGGATATGTCCCGATCAGCAGCCAACCCAACATCGAGACGTTCTTCGACTCCGCTGGTTTTGACCCTGCACCGATTGTCACCGTCGATCTGAGCGATGCGCAGATCCTCGATTGGAGCAGCGAGTCCGACCGTCGGGCCAAGATCCCCCAGGATCGCCCGAGCCTCGGCAGATACGCCGAAATCCGCTCGATCTACGACACCGATTCATTCGCCACAGCTTCGGGCGAGCGACGCACCCTGCATCTCGGCATTGACGTCTTCGTCCCTGACGGACAGCCGGCGTGCTCACCACTTACAGGTGTCATTCATGCATGCGACATCCGCGATTTCCCCGGCGACTATGGCGGCGTCGTCATCTTGGAATACCGGACACACCACGACACCCCGTTCTGGCTGCTCGTTGGCCACCTCGACCACGCAAGTGTTGAGCATCTCACGCCGGGCCAACACGTCGAACGAGGTACTGCCTTCGCCCGCGTCGGTGCCCGCTCAGAAAACGGCGGCTGGGAACCGCACCTCCACGTCCAACTGTTCACCGATCTGCTGGGGCTGACGACAGAACTGGATGGCGTGGCCCGTGCCAGCGAACGCGACGTGTGGATGTCGATCTCGCCGAACCCCGCTGCACTTCTCGTCGGCGTCGAGGGCGCGCCAGAGCGAAACAACTCTCCACCGAACGAAATGGCGTAAACTCGCCAATGCAGCTGCTGAACGGAATATCACGTCGCATTTGGTCTCAGACCAACACCGAACCCTGGAGTAGATATGACCGACGCAAGTACCGTGACCGACGAAGTGGCTGAGCTGCAGAAGAAGCAGCAGCGATTCGAAATCGTCGCAGCCGTACTGCTCGGTCTCGCCACCGTGACGATCGCCTGGGGCTCCTACCAAGCCAACCTCTGGGGCGGGATGCAAGACAAGGCGCTCACCGAATCAGCCCGACTGTCGACGGACGCAGCAAGCGAGTACGAAGAAGCAAGTTCAATCATCTCACTCGACCAGACGCTCTTCGTTGAAGTCGTCCTCCAGCTCAACCAGCCGGGCGGCGACGAAGATGCTGCCCTCGAAACCGTGGACTTCATCACCACGAACATGTCCGAGCAAGGCGAGGCCGCAGTGAACGACTGGTTCGACAACGACCTCGATTTCCCGTTCACGGATGCGTACTACGAATCCTTCTATTCCGCCGGCGATGAAACTATTCAAGAGTCCGACGCCAAGTTCGAAGAGGGTTCGCAGAACAATACGACCGGCGACAAATACGTACTCGTGTCGACAATCCTTGCTTCAGTTCTGTTCTTTGCAGGTATCTCGACGGTCCTGCATACCGATCGCGTCAAGCGCGTTCTGCTCGGCAGCGCCGCAGTGCTCTGGATCGGTGCTGCGATCTACATCGCGACACTGCCAATCGCGAGCCTCTGACACCCTTCGCCCGCAGGGCAGCATGCGGTGGCACCGGACCACGGCGTCGAGCAACGTGTAGCGAGAGATGCGTTCCTCACCAATCGTCGGCGAGGTATCGGTGGACAGATTATTTCCACAGGCGCTTCCGGATCCGTGTGCCGGGTACGCGCGTGTCGCGTCGGGCAGCGGAATCAACTTGTTGTGCAGGCTGTCGTCGAGCAGGTGCGGGCAGTGCTTGCTCGCACCGATCAGCTTGCCGTGAGCTTGGTCAGCCCGAGCTCCTGACTTGCAAACCAGAACGACGGAATGATCGAGTTCGGCGAGGTCCCACGCGTGCCGTGTCGAGCGGGACGTTGAGTTGGTCCTAGATGATTCCTTTTGGTCGGATGCGATGGTTTTTGGATTAAGCGAAGATAGTGGAGGCGGCGGTGTACACGGCGACGATGCCAAGCATGATTGCGAAGGCCCGAGTCAGTCGCGCGGCGTCGATGCCTTTGGAGATGCTCGTACCGACGACGACGCCAACAGTGACGGTGACGAGGAATGGGCCAATGACAGTCCAGTCGAAGCCGAGATCCCCCGAGCGCATGGCGAGTGCGGTCGCCGCGTTGATGACAATGACGACCAACGATGTTCCGATCGCCTGCTTCGCTGGAAACTTGAGGAGCAGGGCGAGCGCCGGGACAACAGCGAAGCCACCTCCGACACCAAAAAGGCCGGTCAGGAGCCCGACCGCTGTCGCGGCGCCAGCGAGCTGTGCGAGGGCCGGCGCCGACAGATCAAGGTGTGGCGCTGTGGAACTCCGTTGCTTCGTCGCAACCCCGGTGCCGTTGACGAGCTGGAGATCATCAACAAGTTGTTCGTTCGCAGGTTCGGAGTTGTCGATACTGCGGTACATCCGGACGGCGACAAAGACGATGAGTGCCGAAAAGGCGAGCAGCAGAGCGTTCTCGTCCAACGATCGATTCACCAGCAATCCGATCCTCGAACCAAAGATCCCGGCGGTGCCAAAGGCGATGCCCGCTCCGAAGTGCACGTTGCCGTTGCCGAAGTGGCTGACGACGCCGAACGCCGACGCGACGCCGACCACGAGTAACGAGGCCGTCGTTGCGTCCTGGGCCTGCAAGCCGGCCACGAACACCAGGATCGGCACAGCAAGCGTCGATCCACCGCCGCCGAGCGCGCCGAGCGACAGCCCGACCAAGAGGCCAAGTGCGACGGCGATGATTTCGCCGATCACGCCGAGCCTCGAGTTGGCAGGTGCATGGCGGTGGGATACATGGGGGCGAGGTGCATGGGGGCGAGGTGCATGGGGGCGAGGTGCATGCATGGTCATTCGTGCACAACTATCTACATATGTCCGTACTTTCTACACGGGCCGTGAGGGACGCTTGCAACATCTCCCACTTGGACGCCCGAGAACGGCGATCGCTACCGGTTCCGCTCAGAATCAGCGGTTGTTGTCACGCTGCTTCGGCGGCGCCTTGAACGGTGCCTCGATGAGCATTTCGAACCGTGCATCGTCGGGCTGATTCGGCTCGTTCATCTTCTGCAGGTACTTCTTGAGGGCGGCGCGACCTGCGGTGACATGGTCGCCCTTGGCTCCAACGGAGCGCGCAAGTGCGTCTTTGGCCTTACCCACTCGTTCCTTGCGCATGGTCTTTTCGGCCTCGCTAAAAATGCGGGGTTGCTTATTGACCTTCGCGGCCGCGGCTGCGCGCCGCTTCGCTTCGGATTCCTGCAGTGGGGTCAGCTTCTGATTTGACATGGGACACAAACCGTACAAGGGCTGCGGCCCAAGTTGCCAAAAAGGGCGTCGGCGGCAGCATCACACTCCCTTCACCGATATCCCTTCACCGATATCCCTTCACCGGTATCCCACGACTGATATCAAAAAACAGACGCTGGAAAACCACGTGGGCGACTGGGAGTATTCGTGGTCATCATGGGTGCTGGCTTCTTTGCCGAAGCCGGCGCCGCCTACTTAAAAGTGCAGGAAGGAAAAGAGCAAAACCGAGCCCTTGGCGCCAGCGGAGCCCCGGGAATCGGAGTGTCGGCCAATCTCGATGACTGAGATTACGGCAGGGGAAATCAAAGTTTTTGTCCCTGCTGGAGATAGCCGGTGGCTATCAAAGCATTCGGCCGCAGCGCGCCCTGCCACCCCGGGGGGAAGGAGGCAGAACGCGCGGCCGCATCAATCGAGACGGGTCAGGCTTCGGCGAGTTCGCTGACGTCGTCGGAGGCGCTCGCCGTGCTACCAGGTTCGACGTAGCCGTCTTCACGGGACTTGGCCAGCGCGATAGCGAGCACGAGGAGCCCGAAGAGGGGCTTCGCAAGCACGTCACCGAGCGAGTACATGACCTGGCGTGCAACTTCTGCGTTGGCTTGGTTGTCAATCAACGACGGGAGCATGTAAGCAATCGGATAGACGCCCCACGTTGCCAAAATGACGTAGCGGAGGGCGTCGAGCAGTGTCTTGACACCACCACTTTGACGTTGGACCGACTTGCCGAGCTCGACAAACAAGACGTACAGAATGTAGAGGAAGGGGATCGTCGATGCGATTCCCCAGATGGTGCGAGCCGAGTCGTCGGCGGCTGCGATCTCACCGGGGTAGCCAAGCGCAATCATCGCAACAGCGGCAATCGTGAGGCGAACCAGCAAGCTGTTCGTCGTCTTCTTCGCAAGCTTCAGAACAATGACGAGTTCAGCAAGCAGCAGGGGAACGGTGAGGAGCCAGTCGACGTATCGATAGCCCTCGTTGAACGGAGTGCCGTCCTGAACGTATTCACCGTTGGTGAACGTGAATGCGTCGTTCCAAGATCCAAAGATTCGGATGTAGTGGTAAAGCGCAATGCCGACAACGAGGCTTGACAACGTGACTGCCATGCGGTGTTGCGGGGCAACACGACTTCGCACAAGCAAGAAGTACAGCAGTGCCGCTCCCATGCTGGCGATAACGAATGAGAACGAGTTGTAGACCAGGTTGAACTGGGTCTCGCTCAATGTGAGTTCCATATGACGCTCCTTTAGGGCGGCTGCCGTCAGAATTAACGACGATAAATGTGTATCACACCTATCTCGACTAAATCACAGTTATGCGCGGTTTGTTCGCACTTTGACTACCAGTCGCCACAACCCAACATGACACGCCCGAAGTCTGCTCGCGCCCAAACGGCTGTTTCTGGAGCACGACACCCCAATGGCCTCGTGGGCGCCTTACTGTAAAAACATGTTGTGGACGGTCCGTATTTCAGAAGTGAACGATATGCCCAACGTGATACGGCTCATCGAGCGGGCCCGAAGCGCCGAAACTGTTCACGTCGAACTGAGCGACGTTGTTGCTGATCTGAGGTCGCCGGCAACAAATGTCGTCGCCTGTGTTGGTGACTCGATCGTCGCCGTCCTCGTCGGTCGGCCCGAAGGCGATGTCGGTCGCATCGTCGCCATCGCTATCGCCCCGGAGTGGAGAAACAAAGGCATCGGCTCAGCGTTAATTGGACGTGCCGAAGCCGCATTTCTGAAGGCCGGCTGCCACCGCATCGTGGCACTACTCACCGAGAATCAGGTCGGTGCAGCTGCGCTCATCAATCGTGGTTTCGAAATCACTCCGAACCTGGCGATGTACGAAAAGGACGAGCCCCTTCGTCCGACGGCGTTCTCGATTCTCGAACGATGGAATGGTGAGCTGATCGACCAATCCCGATGGGAGTCTTTCTCCGGGCTGACGATGCAGCGTGACATTGTTGAACAACGGTTGTTGGCGCCGCTCATCGAGGCCGAGCTGGCAAGCCACTTCGGCGTGGTTGCACCATCGGCCATGCTCCTGTTTGGTCCACCCGGAACCGGCAAGACGTCATTCGCTAAAGCTATTGCGGGGCGGCTGGGCTGGCCCTTTGTCGAGCTCTTGCCATCGAAACTCGGAGCGCAAGGAGCATCGATGATGGCCGACGAACTTGGCCGGGCCTTCGACGATCTACTCGGGCTCGAACACGTTGTGGTGTTCATCGATGAAGTCGATGACATTGCGAGCTCACGCGCCGCCCGACCCGAGACGCAAGCCGTGGTGAACGAACTGCTGAAGGCGATGGTGCGGGTGCGCGAGGCCCCGGGCCGGCTCCTTGTGTGCGCCACAAACTCGATCGCGGCCCTTGATCCCGCCGTGGTGCGTCCCGGTCGATTTGACCTTGTGATTCCCATCGGCCCACCAGACCCTGAGGCGCGTCTCGCGTTGCTGACCGACATGCTCGGAGCGATTCCGGCTTCGGCGATCGACCCACTGGCGATGGTGGAGCCCACCGATGGGTTGACCCCCGCCGATATCGCTAGCGCGATCCAGCACGCCGCTGCTGGGGTGTTCCGGTCGGTCCGCCAGGGCAACGCGTCGGCCACGATCACGGATAACGATCTCATTGCTTCGATTGACTCGATCGTGCCCACAATTTCCGAGGCCGGTCGGGCGGACTTCGCAGAAGAGGCCGAGCGTTTCAGTCGGCTCTGACCAGCACCGATTCGAGTAACGCGACGTACCGCACGATTGGCAGACGTGTGCTCCAGCCCAAAGGCAGCCGCACCCGGCAGACGCGCGCTCGACTTGGGGATAAGCGAAGCTGATCCACACCTTGCGCGCCCCGGCAATGTCGAGCTCCCGAGACAAATGTCATCAGAACGATTGGAACCGTCGTACGTAGCGTGACCTTGTTCGAATTTCCCCCCCCCTCCAGGAGTAACAGCATGTCAACATCACTGATCAACACCGCCGTCCAGCCATTTGCAGCGACTGCGTTCCACAATGGCCAGTTCGTCGACGTGACCGACGCCGATATGCGCGACAAGTGGTCGATCGTGTTCTTTTACCCCGCCGACTTCACGTTTGTCTGCCCGACAGAACTTGGTGACCTCGCCGATCACTACGCCGAGTTCCAGCAGCTCGGTGTCGAGGTCTATGCAGTGTCGACCGACAAGCACTTCACGCATAAGGCCTGGCATGACAGCAGCGAGACGATCAACAAGATCACCTACCCGATGATCGGCGATCCCACCGGCGTCATCACCCGCAACTTCCAGGTCATGATCGAAGATGACGGCCTCGCAGAGCGCGGCACCTTCGTGATCGACCCCGACGGCAAGATCCAGATCATCGAGATCAACGCCGGCAACATCGGTCGGTCTGCCACCGAACTGCTCCGCAAGGTCAAAGCCGCCCAATACGTGCGGGCCAACCCGAACGAGGTCTGCCCCGCCAAATGGGAAGAGGGCGAAGCCACGCTCGCGCCCTCGCTCGACCTTGTCGGCAAGATCTAGCCCGATCGGACTGAACACATGATTCTTGACGCCCTCCTCACCGAGGCACTCCGCTCGCATCTTCCCAAGATCGTCGAACCGATCGAATTGGTTGCTTCGCTCGATAACTCGCCGACCAGCGCGAAGATCACCGAGCTCCTCGGTGAGTTGGACGTCTTGTCCGCCGACATCAATGTGCGCTTCGACGGCTCCGCCGACCGTCGCCCCTCGTTCCGCATCACCCGAGTCACTGACCCTCATGCGTCGGTCACCTTCGGTGGTGTGCCACTTGGCCACGAATTCACCTCGCTTGTCTTGGCGCTTCTGCAAGTAGGGGGCCATCCATCGACCGCTGATGCCGATCTACTCGATCAGATCCGTGGCATCGAAGGAACGCATCGCTTTGAGACGTTCTTCTCACTGAGCTGCCAAAACTGCCCCGACGTCGTGCAGGCGCTCAACCTGATGAGCATCATCAACCCGAACATCGAACATGTTGCCCTTGATGGCGGCGCGTTCCAAGACGAAATTGCAGCTCGCGAAGTAATGGCTGTACCAACGGTGTTCCGCAACGGCGAAAAGTTCGGTCAGGGCCGTATGACCCTCGAAGAACTCGTCGCGATGATCGATTCCCGAAGCAGCGATCGTGCGGTCGAGAAAATCGCCGCCATGGACCCGTTCGACGTTCTGATCGTCGGCGGCGGCCCGGCCGGTTCTTCCGCTGCGGTCTACGCCGCCCGCAAGGGACTGCGGACTGCCATTGTGGCCGAACGCTTTGGTGGGCAACTCCTCGACACGATGGGTATCGAGAACCTCATTTCCACGCCGTATACCGAAGGCCCAAAGCTTGCTGCAGAGCTCGAAGAAAACGTACGGAATCACCAAGTCGAGATCATCACGGCGCAGCGCGCCGAGCGTATTGATCCGGCCCCACGGGTCGGCGGCCTCCATACGCTGACGCTGGAGAGCGGCGCTGCACTGCAGGCGCGTTCGTTGATCATCTCCACCGGCGCACGTTGGCGCCGCATGGGTGTCCCCGGCGAGGCCGAGTACGCGAACCGCGGCGTGGCGTATTGCCCGCACTGCGACGGCCCGCTGTACAAAGGAAAGCGCACTGCAGTCATTGGTGGTGGGAATTCTGGCGTCGAGGCTGCGATCGACCTTGCCGGCATCGTCAAGCACGTCACGTTGCTCGAGTTTGCTGACGAGCTGCGCGCTGACGATGTGCTGCAAAACAAACTACGTAGCCTCTCCAACGTCACGATCGTCACTGGCGCCATGACCACCGAGGTGCTCGGCGACGACAAGAAGGTCACTGCGCTGACCTATCGGAGCCGTGCAGACGAGACTGATCACCAGGTCGACCTCGACGGGATCTTCGTACAGATTGGCCTCTTGCCGAACACGGAATGGCTTGACGGAACCGTGCAGCTCTCTGAACACAACGAGATCATGATCGACGGCCATGGCGCCACGTCGGTGCCCGGCGTGTTCGCCGCTGGCGACTGCACCACGGTGCCGTTCAAGCAGATCGTCGTGTCGATGGGCGCTGGCTCCACAGCAATGCTTTCCGTTTTTGATCACCTCATTCGGACTCCGCAAGACACCAACGTCAGCGCCTGAGATCGGTTCAGGTTCGGGTTCGGGATTTTCTCCCCGGTCTCAAACGACCTCGGCGGGCACGTCGACATCGTTTGAGAGCCACTGCGTCCGGGGCACATGCCTCGGGCACGTCCGCTTCTTGCGGTCAGCACGTCGACAGACGGAGCCGTGCGCCATGGGTACCTTGCGGAGCGAAGCAAGAACTGCTGCTGCCCAAACGCTACCCAAACGCCATATTCTCATCAATCGAGAATGCCGAAAAGCCATCTACCAGGTGTTTTTGCGCCCCTGGCAGGAATCGAACCTGCGACACACGGTTTAGGAAACCGATGCTCTATCCACTGAGCTACAGAGGCGGGGATGGTCCGGAACGTGGCGCGAAACTCCACACACGTTCTGTTTGCATCTGTAGCGAATGCTAGCGGCAGGCGTTCGAGGGCAGAGCTACCGATTTCCGGCGAATGAGACGCCAGTTCTCGGCTCTTAAGCAAAAAGTGGCGCGCAAAAGCGGCAGTGATACGTCGACTGATTCAGGCAGCAGGTCGAAGGCGGTGTTCGGGTGGCCGCCAAGCCTCGAACATGTCGAAGCTTGAGGTGCGTTCTGCATGGCGCAGCAGCGTCGTGCTGTTCACAGCCATTTGATAGCAGTGGAAAGCGTGTCGTAGCCGTGCAGCACCAACCGTGCGGGCCCTTTTGATCATGAGGGAAGATTTCCAGTGTTGATGCATGGACTCAGTTGACTCACGTGTACCGAACAGCTCCCTGTATGCCGGATCGCCGGGCGGGATCGCTCGGAGCGTGAGCGTCCGCCGCTTTGGACGACATCTTGCAGGGCGACCAGCCTCAGCTCATCGGGAAAAGCATCATTGCCACCGAAATTGTTGAGGAAGAGGCCGACACATCTGCGGTCTCCGCTGCGAGTATTCCAATGGAGGTCACGACGCCCAGCAGAGGCGTTGGAGATCGCCACCGGCACGGTTCAAGTTGATCTAGCGATGGGCGCAGACGAAATCGACTGGGTAGCACTTGATCTTCCCGAGCCGACCCCGCCACGTCTTTGAGACGCTAACGACCGCCCGCTGAGGAGAGAACGTCGTAGCGACGTCGATGTGGGTCGCCTGTCTCGCGAGCTCATGTCATTGTTGAGCTCGCCTACTCGTCAGAGGATCGCTAGCTCAGTGCCGGCCGCCTGGCCGCCATGCGGATCTCGGCCACCCAAGTATCAGACGTCGCGGTAGCCCGTGTTCACCCAGTCGGTGACCATCTTGGCAAACATGTCCGGCTGGTCCGACCAGCTGAGATGGCCCGCTTCGGGGAAGATCTGGAGCGCGCTCTTGGGCATGGCGTCATGGAGGTAGTGGGCGTTACTCACATCGAACAGTGCGTCGAGGTCACCCCAGAAGATCTGTGTCGGCACTTCGATCTCGCTCACCCGTTGAGCTAGGGCCTCGCCGTTGCCTCGAAGGTCAGCGAACCAGTGGATGACCTCGAACGCTCGTCCCGAGTAGGCCCGTTTGAAGTCGTCGACCTGTGTTGGGTTGTAGCGATGGCGGATTGCGCCAAAGGTCGAGGTGAAAGCGATAATCGGACCGGCTCCGAGCAGAGCCGTACTCCAGCGGAGAAAACTGAACCGCGACAGCAGGTTGATGAGCATCGCCAACTTGAGTGGACCGGGAGCGCCGACGCTGTGTCCGACCACCATGCTGGCGAGGCGGGATTTCGGTGAAAGGGCATAGCTCAGTGCTGCAGCCATGCCGACATCGGGCGCGACGAGGTGAACGTCGGTGAGGTCGAGGTCGTCGAGGATCCTGCCGAGGAGCTCGCCCTGGGCAGCCGGGGTCATGTCATTGCGATCACCTTCGGAGGCTCCGAAGCCAGGCAGATCGATGGCGACGACGTGAAACGTTCCGGTGAGGGCTTCCCAGGATCCAACGAAGCTCAGAATGCTCTCGGGAAATGGGCTGAGCATGACGACGGTTGGTGCGCCGGTTGGCCCGGCCTCGGCGAGGCGTATTCTGCGACCGGCGAGCGTGCGGAACTCTGTCGTGATGTCGACATCTGGGTTGTCGAACGATGTCGCTGCTTTGCGGGCTCTCTTAATCTTGCGCCACTCGGGGGAGATCGCCCGATTGGCGGCACCGTTAACTCGGTCATAGATGCTGAGCTTCTTCATCAGGGTCCTCGTTGGGTTTGTTGAGCGAGTTGCGTACTGAAAGGTACGAAAATGCATCCTAGCGAGTTTTGTACCGGGCGGTACGCTGGAGGTACGCTGGAGGCATGAGGAGTGATTCGTGAACACACCGGCTTCGCCAGTCAGGGGGCGGCCGCGCACGTTCCGGCGAGACCACGTTGTTCAGGTTGCGATGGACGCGTACTGGCGCGAGGGGCCCGACGCCGTGTCCTTGAATGAGATCTGCCGGCGCGCAGGCGTGTCGAAACCAGGTCTGTATCGGGCGTTCGGCGGTGAGGACAAACTGTTGGATGCAGCGTTGGAGCACTACGCCGACGTTGTCCTTGCCCCGAATTTCGCGGCGGTCGACCCTGACACACCGCTGCGCGACACGCTCGAGGCAATCGTTGCCTCGTTCACCGACGCGGACCGCGCCGGCCCGCCGGGGTGCCTCCTCGCTCGGCTCCAGCAGGCCGACGGATTGGGGCCATTGGCCACAGGCCGAGTCGAAGGTCTGCGCCAGCACGCTCGGGATTCCCTTGCAACACTGATCGAGCTGGCGAAGGCCCGGTGTGAGGTGGCCGAGGAGATCCCGACCGAGGTTGCTGCGGCGATGGTGGACATCGAGTGCAACGCCGTACTCCTCAGAATGGCCGCCGGCGAAGATCCTGAGCTCCTACGCGCCCAAGCGCGTCTCGCCTTCTCGATCTTCCACTGAACGCCCACGCGCGTCCAAAGCCGCGCATAACCGGCAAGTTAGCCCGATGCGTTGCGGGGCGGGTTCCGGTCGTGTGCCGCCTCTCCCGATACGGAACACCGTGAGGTGGCATTGTCAGTTCAGAAGCGAGGCGTCGACGGGTATAGAGTTTTCAAATCAGGGCATAGACCAGCGCCCTGACCAAACTCAAGGAGGATCAGATGTTGTTTATGATCGAGTGGGAAATTCACCACGAGCAAAAGATGGAAACATTTGGAGCTTTTGGTGGCATGACAGCTGATGACGATGCTGCCGTTGAGCAAGCCCACGGCTTTAAACAGCTCGGCCGATGGCATGACCTGGCTAACGGCCGAGGCGTTGCAATCGTTGAAGCAGATTCAGCTGAGGCAGTGCACGGTTTCCTCATGATGTGGACCGGTGGGCTCAGCACGTTGAATATCACTCCGGTGCTTGACGACGCCGCAGCCCGGTCGGTTGTGAATGGGTATCTCGCTACTCAATAACACTGCGGCAGCCGGGCGTAGGTGAGCGACATTTAACTGCAATCTGCGTTCGGCTCTCGGACGAGGGTGCGCCGCTGTGGAACATTACCGCTACATCGGCGGAGCGCACGTCTGGTTTGATGTTGCGCTCCATCCCTACAGAGGCGGGGCCGGCGCAAAAGGTGGGAGACAGCCCCTCGGTTCGTGGGTGCCGGCAACGTGGGCCGATTGTAGAGGCCGGTTACCGATCCGAGTCTGCTTTCCACCCGTAGAAGCGCGTGTCGTACGCAATCAACGACGACCGAGATCGGGACGCGATACGACTCGAGCCTCCCTCCCCCACTCCTGGGGGGCCGGCAAACAGATCTCGCGTCTGTCCGAGGTCAGCTCGGAGGGTGGTGCAGATCGAGGCACTCCTTCAAGTCGCCATCGAGATCCTGCAGAGCGGAGCGCAACCATCTCACATAGTCGGACGGCAGGTCTGCGATCGGTGTGTTCTTGTGTTTTCCAAATGGCATGTTCATCTCGAAGAGCGCGCGCCCCGCGAGAGCAAGTAAACCGTCGATGCCGTCTTCGTGATGATCAGCCAGCTGCTTCATGAGAGCCAAACACATCTCAGCGTCACCCATTGCCCGATGCCCTTGCGCACCACCCAGACCGAGGTGAGTGCACAAGGTTTCGAGACGGTAGTTGTCGAAATCAGCCAGGAGGTGCCGGGAAAGGCGCATGGTGCACAACGATTCGCTGGTGTCGAAGAACGGAGCCAAGTGGCGATAGTCGAAGGGTGCGTTGTGTGCAATCACGAGTGTGTGACCAGCGGCGAACGGATCGCCATGAAGCGACCGCACGAGGTGCTCGAGCGTCGGCGATTCGGCGACCATGGCATCGGTGATTCCGTTCACCGCCGAGGCTCCGGGTTCGATGGGGATGCCGGGGTTGACCAGAGATCCCACTCTCGCCACCTCGTTGAGATTGTGATCGACTTGAATCCACGCGACCTCAACCGGCCGCGCTCGCGGCCCAAGCCCAGTCGTTTCGATGTCGACGATGATGATCCGATCGAAATCTGCTGCCCGCATGGTGCGAACGTTAGGTGTTCAGCTCTGTCGCGTGAGTGGACCGGACGCAACAGTGCCCCCGAAGGCCGTTGGCAATCATCGAACTGGATGCAACCCGAGAACCAGAGTCTCCAACCGGCTGAAGGTGGCGTAACTTGGCCGGGGCTGGAATGTCTGATCCACCGCTTGTCCGGCAGCGGCTCGCGAACCACGCAATTGAAATGAAGGAGAGCTAGCTATGCAAGACGTCAAGTGTCCGCACTGCGGTCAGACATTCAGCATCGACGGGGCCGGGTTCGCAGAAATCCAGAAACAGGTTCGCGACAGCGAATTCGAGCGCGATTTACACGAGCGACTGAAGCTCGCAGAGCTGGATAAGCACAGCGCGGTGGCGCTGGCAGAGGCGAAGGCAGCTAGCGGGCTCCAGAAGGCAGCCGCGGCGAAGGATGCCGAACTTCAGGAGTTGAAGGCAAAGCTCGACCAGGCCCATCAGGACAAACAGTCCGCTATTGACCTTGCAGAGGCGAGATCCGCGAACGAACTGCAGAAAACAGCCGCAACGAAGGTTCAAGGAGACAAGCAGCTGATAGCGAAGCTCGACGCTGGCGAGGTTGAACAAAAGCTGGCAATCACCGCCGCAGTCGGTGCCGTCGAGAAGGAGCGCGACGAGCTGAAGAACGGTCTTGACCGGGCTGAGCTCGAGAAGGAGCGCGACGAAAAATCTCTGAGGGACAAGTACGAGACTCAGATCAAGGATCGCGATGAGTCGATCGAGCGGCTTCGGGATATGAAGGCGCGGCTCTCGACAAAGATGGTCGGAGAAACCCTCGAACAGCATTGCGAGACCACGTTCAACCAGCTTCGCGCTACAGCTTTTCCCCGTTCCTACTTCGAGAAGGACAATGATGCGCGGGCCGGCAGCAAGGGCGATTACATCTTCCGGGAGTCCGACGCGACCGACACCTGAAATTGTTTCAATCATGTTCGAAATGAAGAACGAGACAGACGGGACCGCGACAAAGCGTAAGAACGAGGACTTTTTCAAGGAGCTCCACAAGGATCGAGTCGAGAAGGGCTGCGAGTACGCGATCCTGGTTTCCTTGCTGGAGCCAGACAGCGAGCTCTACAACTCGGGGATTGTCGATGTTTCTCACCGCCATCCGAAGATGTATGTCGTTCGGCCGCAGTTCTTCGTTCCGATCATCACGTTGCTCCGCAACGCTGCGCTGAGTTCGTTGAAGTACAAGTCGGAGCTCGCGTTGGTGAAGTCGCAGAACATTGACGTCACGAACTTCGAGGACGACCTCGAGACGTTCAAGGATGCTTTCGGAAAAAACTACGACCTCGCATCCCGGCGCTTTCAGACTGCCATCGACGAGATCGACAAGTCGATCGACCACTTGGAGAAGACGAAGAAGGCACTTCAGGGAACCGATCGAAATTTGCGGTTGGCGAACGACAAGGCGCAAGAGGTCACGATCAAGAAGTTGACGCGCGCCAACCCGACAATGACGGCCAAGTTCGCCGAGTTAGACGGTTCCGATACGCCTCGCACTGAATAGCGGAGCGTCTCGACCGTGAGGTGGCAGAGGAGGGCCCCGGTCGCGGCCGGAACGGACGGCGTCAGTGATCCAGTGCGCCCGGGACCGGCCAACGCAACAGTGCCAGTGCCAGTGCCATCGGTTCATCCAACCCGGCGGTCTTTGTCTTCCCAGTACGGATCGCGCATGTCCTTCTTCAAGATCTTGCCAGCGCCCGACTTGGGCAGCGGATCTTCGGCGCCCCGGATGACAACGGACCGCGGCAGCTTGTAGCCGGCAAGCCACTCGCGACACGATGCAATGAGTTCGTCCGAGGTCAGCTCAGCTCCCGGCTTCAGGACCACTTCGACGTGGACCGTCTCGCCCCACTCCTCGTGGGGGATTCCAAAGACAGCGGCTTCAGCAACCGACGGGTGGTGATAAACGGCGGCCTCAATTTCAGCTGGGAATATATTAGCGCCACCTGAAATGATCATGTCTTTGGCACGATCGACGATGTAGAGGTAGCCGCCATCGTCGGCGTATGCCACGTCACCGGACCGGTACCAGCCGTCGACCAGCGCGTGCGTCGTCTCGGCTTCTCGGTTCCAATATCCACGCATGATGTTCGGGCCCTGAATGTAAATCTCGCCAGCCTCACCAACCGACGCGAGGCTCCCATCCGGGCGACGGACCTCGGTTCGAACACCCACAACCGGCACACCTGCAGAACGCAGACGGCTCGCATACGGCTCTTCGCCGCGAGCCCCGCGTTCATGGGTTTCTTCGTCGAGCCAGCTCACCAGTGGCGAGGCTTCGGTCATGCCGTAGGCCTGTGCGAAGCCGCAACCAAACGCCTCAAGGGCCTGGCGTTGCACTTCGCCGGGCATCGGCGAAGCGCCGTACATCACCACCCGCATCGAGGAGATGTCGGCATCTGCCAGACCACCGTGGGCGAGCACCATCGAGATCATGGTGGGTACGAGCAGCACCATCGTGCAGCGTTCGTTAGCGAGCGCAGCGATGGTCGCTGCGGGGTCAAAGGCCGGAATGAACACGTGCGTCCCACCAGCCCAGGTGAGAGCGTACGCAAGTGCGCCGTCAGCGAGGTGGAACTGCGGCGCAGCATGCAGGTAACGGTCGACGGGGGCGATGCGCGCGTGTAATCCCATGTGTAGTGCGTTTGCGGTGAGGTTGCGGTGCGTGAGTATTGCGCCCTTGGGGAGACCGGTCGTGCCGCCGGTATAGAAGATCGCCGCAATGTCTTCCGATTCCAGCTCTGGCAACTCAATCGGTGGGGTGTCAACCATCGACTCGTAGGCAATGGTCCCGTGCGGAGCTTCGGTGCCGGGGCCGACCCACACCAGGGTGTCGATCGAAGCAACGCTGTCGCGGAGTTGTTGAGCGACCGGCAAAAACGACTCGTCGACGAACAACACTTTGACCTGGCTGTCATCGCAGATGAATCGGAGCTCTTCAGGCGCAAGGCGGAAGTTGAGGTCGTTCATCACCATGCCGGCAACGGGGATTGCAAACCACAACTCGAGGTGGCGAGCCGAGTTGAGCATCAAGACACCAACGCGGTCACCACGGTCGAGATCGAGGTCGCTGAGCCCCGACGCCAGCCCGCCGACTCGCCGTGCGACCTCGGCCCAATCGCGACGTTCGCCGGTGCCGAGGTCGACGGTTGCGGCTCCGTGGGGGTTGATGTTCGCGGCCCGGTCAAGAACCCAGGCAATGGTCGGATCGTTCGTTGGCATTGGGGGCCTCCTAGTTTGCGGACTTCTCATACAGCGTCACGACAGCGGCGCCGCCAAGACCAATGTTGTGCTGGAGCGCTCTGGTGGCATTGGCAACTTGACGAGGACCTGCTTCGCCGCGCAGTTGCCAGTTCAGCTCAGCACATTGCGCAATTCCAGTTGCGCCAAGCGGATGCCCCTTCGAGATGAGGCCGCCCGACGGGTTGACGACCCAGCGGCCGCCGTAGGTCGTGGATCCATTGTCGATAAGTTCGGGGCTGTACCCGACCTCACACATGTTGAGCGCCTCGTAGGTCAGCAACTCGTTGGGCGAGAAGCAATCGTGCAGCTCGATGACCTGGACATCAGCGGCGTCAAAACCGGCCATGTCGTATGCGGACCGTGCAGCTGCTGCAGACATGTCTGCGCCGACGATCGTGCGAGCGTCGTCGGTGTCGAATGACGACGCGAAATCGGTGGCCATGGCTTGACCTGCGATGCGCACCGCTTGGTCACCCAGATCGAACTTGGCGACGGCGTCTTCGCTCATCAGGATTGCAGCCGCAGCTCCGTCGGAGGTCGGCGAGCACTGCAACCGCGTCAGTGGCCCGTCGATGTGGGGCGAGGCGAGAATTTCCTCGAGCGTGTACACGTCTTGGAACTGGGCGTACGGGTTGTTGGCCGAATGTCGGTGGTTTTTCTCGGCAACCTTTGCAAAGTGCTCTGGTGTCGAGCCATATCGACGCATGTGATCCTCAGCAGCACGCGCCCACATCTGCGGAGCAACGGGGCTTGTGGTCTCTTCGTGCATGGCGTGCAGGCTCGCGATGTGGCGGTCGAGTGGCGCTGTTCGATCTTCTGAGCTGAGGTCGAGTGAACCTCGCTGCATTTTTTCGAATCCAACCGCCATGGTGACCTCAGCAAGACCACCGGCAATCATCTGGCGGCAGTACATCAACGCCGTCGAGCCCGTCGAGCAGTTGTTGTTCATGTTCACCACCGGGATGCCGGACAGACCCAGTTCGTACACGGCTCGCTGACCCGCTGTCGAGTCGCCGTAGACGTAGCCAACGCCAACCTGTTCGATCTCTTCGTAGCCAATTCGGGCGTCTTCCAACGCTTTGGTTCCAGCCTCTCTGACCATGTCGGGATAGTCCCAGTCACGGCGACCGGGCTTTTCGAACTTCGTCATTCCGACGCCGACGACGTACACGTCTCGAGCCATCATCTCTCCTTCATGTGGGGCTGCTGCTGTGCTGCTGGTGCTGGTGCTGGGATTCGCGCTGGGCTGAGCTGCCAGACAGTGGCGTCGAAGCAGCGTTGCCCTCCGTGGCGACCTTACAAACCCGACAATGTGTTTGCGAAGCCGGACCGCCCTCACGGCCGAGCTCCGGCGAATGCCGCTGATGAGCCGTCGCGCTCGGCCTACGAGCCGCCGTGAACCGCGTCCGAAATGTCAGACACCTACGGAGGGGTCGACAGTGTTCCGCCACGAATGTTGCTGCGCGAAACCCACCAGGCGTTTTGCCTTGTCGTTCGCGTAGAACGTTCCGTACTCGGCAAGATCGCATCGCTGCGGCACCCCCGCGTAGAAACGGTCGCAAACCTCCGCGCTCGTGATGCCGTCGGAGGTGTCGTCGGATGTTCTTCGTCGACCGGGATCTACTCCGGCCGCACCTCGCCATCGGTGAAACACACGCGATATGTGGTCTCCGAACTCGCAAACACAACCTTCGAGATACCGAGCTTCACTGCAGCGTGACACCGCGGGACTCCGGTACCGGCACGGACAAGGTCGATATTGGCGACCCGGCGCCCGCATTCGACGAGGTGCGGCCCGTGCCGAATGGTCGCACCAATCCTCGAGATGCTGTTTCGCGACTTCGCGACTTCGCAACTTCGCGACTTCGCGACTGGTCGCGAATCTCAACGTCGATGGTTTCCCGACAATCTCGCAACGATTCAACGCGTCGAGTATCGCGATGCTCGTGTTCTTGCGCGACGGAGCCGTCGTCGACACGGTGATCGGCGCACAGCCCGAGTACGTCCTGCGCAGCGCAGTCGAACGGCTGACCTCAAACCACTGACCTCGGGCAACTCACTTCGACCAGCTGACTTTGCACGGCTATCGTCCGCCGAATGGGCGACTTCGATGGGCAGTGTGTATTGGTGACCGGTGGATCGCGCGGGATTGGCCGCGCGGTGTGCGAAGAGTTCGGGCGACGCGGAGCTGTCGTTGTCGTGCACTACGCAACCAACGAAGCAGCCGCCCGCGAGGTCGTTAACGGCCTTGCCGGCAACGGCCATGTGGCCATACCGGCCGACCTCGGTGCGGGCGGGGCGCGCGGCCTGATCGAGTCGACGATCGAAAAGCGGGCGGCGGTGCGATGTCCTCGTCAACAACGCTGGCACAACGAGGCGCATCCCGTGCTGACGACCTCGCCCGACGACTGGGACGCGAGTTGGGCACGAACGATCGCCACCAACCTGATCGGTCCGGCCGATCTGATCCACGCGGTGGTCCCGCACATGGTCGACCAAGGTGGCGGGCGCATCGTGAACGTGACGTCGCGCGGCGCGTTCCGTGGCGAGCCCGCACACGCCGCGTCAGCGCGCGAGCAAGGCAGGGCTGAACAGCCTCAGCCAGTCGATGGCCGTGGCGCTCGCGCCGCACAACATCTACGTGACTGCGGTCGCGCCGGGCTTCGTGGAGACGGATATGGCGTCTGCCTACCTGAACGGCCCCGGTGGTGATGCCGTCAAAGCGCAGAGCCCGATGGGCCGCGCTGCCTCCCCTGCCGAGATCGCGCGGGTCGTGGTATTCCTCGCCAGCCCGGGCTCGGAGTCGGCAACCGGCTCGATCGTCGACGTCAACGGGGCTTCCTACCTCCGGAGCTGAAGCACCGAGAGGAACACACCGCTGCGATGCGCGACGCTGAGGGAATGGACATGGGCGAAGCCGACGCTGACCATGATGAAGCTGAAGCCACCCCTGACGGCCACAACGACCAGGACGCATCCGTCGACGCAGCCTGATAATCCGTCAGGGACGGCCCGAAGACGAGCGTCTCAGCGAGTTGCCGTGTAGAGGGTTCGCAGCAGTAAGCCCTCCTCGATCGCGTTCACTGTGCGCTGTCGCCGCTCGATTCCTGCTCCGACGGCGTCATCACCAAGCGCGACACGTAGACCCTCTTCGTGGTGGAGCGTCGCAGCGAGCCAGCGGTGCTGGGTAGCCAGATACTCAGCCGTCAGATCGACCGCGTCAACCTCGATGAAGCCAGCTGATTGGAGGAGGCCCAGGTAGGAAGTCCTGACTGTCACCGCTGGCGGCCCAATCGAGATCGCTCGGCGTCGCTTCGCTGGGGCCAGCCCCGGTGGCAATTCGATCGTGTGGAACGCCAGTCGGCCACCCGGACGGAGAACCCGACGAGACGCTCTCAGCACGGAGAGCTTGCTCCGCAGTCAACACATCACATCGGCATGCACGACTGCGTCGATCGAGCCCGGCCGGATCGGGAGATGCTCACCGGTTCCGAGCAGCGCAAGTGCCCGCGGTCCGAGGCCGTCGCTGTCAATCCGCTCAAGAGCCGCTCGTGCACCTTCAATGACCGGATCCACGCTGATCACCGAGCAGCCGAACGCCGTCGCTAAGTACAGACCAGGCCATCCGCACCCTGCACCGATGTCGACGAGCACACTGGCTGGGCCGAGCGCGAGGAGGCGGCCGAGGCCGTCCGCCTGCTCACGGGTCGTGTAGCCAGTAGCGCTGTAGTCGCTCCCGAGTGCCTCGAGTTCGGCGGCCCTCGGGGCCGCCTCGCCGGACGCGGCATAGCGATATCCGAATCGTTCTGCTTCGAGGAGCGGTTCTTGAGCCACCGACCCGAGTCTTGCCGATGACCAACAGACAGTTCGCCATCGCTGCCTACTCGAAGGTTCGTCGCACATCAGAGTGCAGCCCACGCGCGTGGATCGGTGCGGCGCCGCCTCGCCGGCGGATTTGAACCGCCGACAGTTCGCCAACGATTGGAGTTGGGTACGGTCGGTTCGTGCTTGACCCGACCGGCAGAACAATCATGATCAGCGGAGCGAATCGGGGTCTGGGTAATGCCATTGCACGACGGCTCCACGACGACGGATACAACGTCAGTGTTGGGGGTCGCGACATCGATGCGTTGCGCCGTTCGATGGATGGATACGACGACGACCGGGTGCTGTGCCATTGCTACGACGCAACGCAGCCTGAAACCGGCGCAGCCTGGATCCATGCGACAATCGAGCAATTCGGGTCGCTGTCCGGTCTCGTCAACAATGCGGGGATCATCGACACCGCAGAGCTTGACGTTCTCACCGAAGAGTCGCTCGATGCCATGTGGGCAGTCAACGTCAAAGCGCCGTTTCGAATGATTCAACTCGCGCTCCCCCACCTGCGAACCGATGGCAGCGGACGCGTCGTCAGCATCGCCTCCTTGGCCGGCGTGCGGGTCATGGGAACCTTCGCGCCGGGCTACGCGATGTCGAAGCACGCGGTGCTCGCGCTGTCGGAGGCAACGAAGCAAGCGGGTTGGGATGACGGCATCCGCGTCACGTCGGTCTGCCCTGGATTCATCGCTACTGACATGACGAAAGACTTTGGTGGCGACCAGGCAACGATGATCGATGCATCCGACCTCGCCGAACTGATCTCGACAACCATCTCACTGCCGAATACCGCGTCGGTTGCCCAACTCAACGTTGCGTGTCGTCTCGAACCTCACTTCTGACCGCACCGCCGGAAGGAGCCTCAGCGAGTCGCTGTATCAAGGGTCAACAGCAAGCCCTGCCATTCGACACCTGACCGAAGGAACCGAACTCTGTGACCCCAGCGCCGTCGAGGAACTCTTGCCACTCGTTACTGTGGAGAACTGATCATGTCACCTGAAACCGTTGCCGCCCTTTTTGCTACCTGCCTGCTCGCCGGGTTCGCCGGCGCAATCGCCGCCTATGCGGCGCCGGCAACGCGCTCCAGGCTGATCGCAGCGGCACCGCCGATCGCTGCTGCCGTCGCGATCGCTGCGACAGCCGGAAGCCTCTACTTCTCCGAGCACGTCGGCTTCGTCCCGTGCAAGCTGTGCTGGTACCAGCGCATTGCGATGTACCCCATGGCAATCATCCTCCCGCTCGCGGTGCTGCTACGGGATCGGCTGGTCATGCGATATGCCCTCGCACTCGCAGGTATCGGGCTGGCCATTTCCGCTTATCACATTCAGGTCCAATGGTTCCCCGAACGATCAAACTCCTGCTCGTTCGACGACCCATGCTCTGCCAAGTGGGTCGAGGCATTCGGCGTGTTCACGATTCCTCAGATGGCAGCGATGGCATTCACCCTCATCGGGTTGCTCACGGTCGCTGTGATCGTCGATCAATCGAGACGCGGTAAGCAGCCACCTACGGCACTCAGCTGAGCGGGCAATTCACTGTGCCTCCATCGCAAGGCAATCGCGGGCCACAAGGAGCTCATCGCCGTTGCCCATCGCGATCATCGCGAGGCGCTCTCCACCGAAGCCAAGCGGATGGCCTACATCTGACCCGTCAGCGGTAGCTACTCGGCGACAAACGGTGCACGCAGTGGCATCGGTGCGCGCCACCCGAACTGCATGCTGGCAAGCCTGACCGCGAACACTGCGATGGCCACCCCAATCGCCACGCCACCCGAGTACCAGCCGTTTCGCCACGCAACCACGACAGCCGTCGCTCCGAGGCCAGCGAGGAATTGCATACAGCGTGCTCGATCGGTGGAAGAGGCTCGGCGGCTCGTTCGCCAGCACGTCGCGGATAATGCCACCGCCCGCCGCCGAGATCACACCGATCAGGATCGCACCCACCAGGCTCGCCCCCAGCGTCGACGCTTTGATCGCTCCGGTCACGCAGAACAGGCCGAGGCCTGCAGCGTCGAAGATCAGCACTGCTCGGTTGAGGGTGCGGGTGATCATCCAGTGGCCGAGGAACACGACAGCCGCTGCAGCGAGCGCAACGACCAGGTACAGCACCTCACTGAATGCGGTCGGCGGTGTCGCACCGAGCAGAAGGTCGCGGACCACACCGCCACCAAGCGCGGTGACCAGTGCAAGCGACGTGACGCCGACGAGTTCGAACCCTTTACGGACAGCGAGCAGACCGCCCGAAATTGCGAACGCGAAAACCCCAATGAGGTCGAGCGTCCTCTCCAGTGTCGGTTCGAGTCCGGTGGCCGATGCTTGAGCGAAAAGCGTCACTCGGAGGGCGCTTCCGGAACCGGCTTTGCGAGGTCTTCAACGACTTGGACGTTCGGGAGTGAGAGCAAGATCTCCGGCGAACCAACGAACTTGCAGGCTCGGCTTCCTCCGCCCAACACGATTTCGGAGAGTGCTATCACTCTGCTGTCGACCCACAGCGGCATGTACTCGCTGAGCCCGAGCGGTGTCACCCGAGTAGAGGGCCACTTCGGTCATCTCAGCCGGGGCGAACGAGCACTTCTTCGCACCGAGCTTCTTACGGACAACCTTGTTGACGTCGAGCCGCGTGTTCCCCAGCACAACGCAGGCGACGTAAACGGGCGGGTCGGACTTGCCGATCACGATGAGGGTGTTGGCCGACTGGCCAAGGGTGTAGCCATAGGCCTCAACAAATTGGGCTGTATCGGCCAGATGGGGATCGCAGTCGATGACCCGTGCGGCGATGTCCGGCTTGTCGGCGTTGAACTGCGCCACGATCTGGCGGACCCGTTGCTCGGTCGCGTCCGGCGTTTCACTTGCTGTTGCATCCACGACCCCAAAGCGTAGGTGCCAGAAGCGTGGGTAGCGTCACCATCATGGATCAGTTGCGCGAGGCCCAGGCCAAGGTTTCGCAGACGGCGTTCCGCACGTTAAACAGCGTTGTCCGACCCGCCGTGCTGGCAGGAGCGGGCAACCCGTTGCCCATCGGCGGCGGTGTTGTCGTGCTCGAAGTGACCGGCCGGGTGTCGGGTAAGCCACGCCAGGTCCCGCTGCTCACAACACGCGTGGGCAACCGGCTCGTCGTGAGCACGGTGCGCAGCGATTCGCAGTGGCTCAAGAACATCGAGGCCGACGCTCAGGTGGTCGTGCACCTGTTCGGCAAACGCCGCACCGGCACAGCGTCGGTCAACCGTGGCCCGCTAAACACCGCGGTCATCACGCTCGACTGAACCTGTTCTACACAGGAAACTCGTCCGCGAGCGACGCGGTCAGCATCGACCGGCTCCGCTGCAAAATACTCTGTGACACCCCATCTCTATGGTGGAACTCATGGGAACAGCAGGGGCGATCGAACAATTGGAACGGGTGACCCACCTGCAGTCCAACGCCAATGCCACCATGGTCGAGCTGCAGGCCGGGCTGGCCGACGTTCGCGTCTTACGGTCATTCTTTGACTCAGCTGAGGCCAATTTCGCACGACGCATCGCTGCGGGCTCGTCGTTTCCGGAGAAGGACGTCGCCGAGGCGGCCGGCGGCACCTTGAACGACGCCAGCCGAATCCTCGAGCGCACTCGCACACTCGACGCTGCACCCGAAATGGCCGCAGCGCTCGATGCCGGCCGCATCAGTGGCAGCCACGTCGATGTGTTGAGCCGGGCAGCGAAGCATCTCGACGACAAGCTGTCCGTTGTTCTCTTCGACAAGGTGGCCAATCTCGTCGACGTCGCAGCCGTTGCAACGGTGCCCGACTTTGCCAAGCGTCTCCGTGACGAGGTGTCACGGATCCTCGCGGATGACGGCGTGGCCCGGCTCGAACGGCAGCGCCGATCAACTGCGCTGTCCAGCTGGGTCGATGACGAAGGCATGTGGCGCGTGAGCGGCAAATTCGATCCCGTCACTGGTATACGACTCGCCGCCACACTCGAGTCGGCTGTTGAGACCCTCTTCGCCGAGGCGGAGTCACCAACGTGTCCAACGGATCCCATCGAAAAGCAGAAGTACCTCCGAGCCCTGGCGCTCAGTCGACTGATCGAGCGTGCCGGCGCGGTCGGCCTCGGGAACGCCGCCGATGGCGCCCCACCGAGGACGCCTGGCATTGGACACGGTGCTGCCTCGCGGTCAAAGTCCGGCCGACCAGAGTTCGTCGCGGTCATCGACGTATCGCTGAATCAGGCAGCGGGTGGACGCCGCCCAATCAATCACCGCAGTCACGACGACCCGGCTCACGCGGCCGAACCCGGCACCACCGGGTCCAACACGAACGGGGCCAACACGAACGGGGCCCGCACCGACGCCGATTCGACCCCGACATCTCCTGCGTGCGTGACGTGGCCTATTCCTGTCGAAGTACCCAACGACGTGCTTGCCGAACTACTCGGCAATGACCTCAAGTCCGAAGTCTCAGCGGTCGTGATCGCCGATGGCTTGGTGCTGCATGCTCCCGGGCGGCTTGATCTCGGCAGGGCTACTCGCTTGGCCAATCGCGCTCAGCGGCGAGCGCTTCGCGGGCTGTATTCGTCATGCGCCATCCCGGGATGCCGCTCAAGCTATGACCGTTGTCAGTTGCACCACATCACGTGGTGGCGGCACGGCGGGCGAACTGATCTGGGCAATTTGCTGCCAGTCTGCTCACACCATCACCATAAGATTCACGACGACGGCTGGGCCATCGAGCTCGGGCTCCAACGTGCGCTCACACTGCGACTTCCGGATGGCCAAGTCATGACCACCGGGCCACCGACTCGCACCGCGGCCTGATCGATGCGGCCGCCGGCCATCAGACCGCTTTCTGTTGGAGGGACAACAGGTTCGGTCCTTGGAATGCAGTACCGGCGCTCAGTCCTGAGCAGTGAGAGGAAGGCAATCGTTCGCGCAACCGGTGGCTGAATTCGCGAAACCCGGTGTTGCTGACCGGTGAAGCACGGCACCGGTCGGCGAGAAACGGATGAGCTGCTTACCATCCGGGACGTCGACGCTTGGGCTTCCTTCAACTTGATCAACAGCACCGGCTGTGCCGTCGACGATCAGGCTGTATCCATCATGATCAAGCGGCGGGTAGCACAGCGTGATCGTCGCGCCGACCGTTGCATTGCGCGCCGTCCCAGCACTGACGCAAAGCAGAATCATCGCATCACTACCCGCATCATCACCCGATTGATCAGACCATTGCGGGGAGATGGAGACGAGATGCGGCGTGGCATCGGGCCGCACCGTCAGCAAGTACGCCCATGTGTACTCGGCGGTTTTCGCGCGGAGGTGAGCCAACTCAACGGGAATACTCATGACCGCACACTACGACGCACGGGCCTGCCACACCAGCCACACCAGCCACACCAGCCACACCAGCCACACCAGCCACACCAGCCACACCAGCCACACCAGCCACACCAGCCACACCAGCCACACCAGCCACACCAGCCACACCAGCCACACCAGCCACACCAGCCACACCAGCCACACCAGCCACACCAGCCACACCAGCCACACCAGCCACACCAGCCACACCAGCCACACCAGCCTCGCCAGCCACGCCAGCCACACCAGCCACACCAGCCACACCATCCTCACCGTCGGATCCCCCGGTCACCCCCGGTCACGCCGCCACCCCGGTCACGCCGCCACCCCGGTCCCGGCGTCTGAACACGTTCCCCACGAAAGCGAGCTCATCATGGCCATCCGTCTCGGCGACATCGCCCCCGACTTCACCGCAGTCACCACCCACGGTGAGATCAACTTCCACGAGTGGCTCGGCGACTCGTGGGGCGTGTTGTTTAGCCACCCCAAAGATTTCACGCCGGTCTGCACCACCGAGCTCGGCACCGTTGCGTCGCTGAAGCCCGAGTTCGACAAGCGCAACACCAAGGTGATTGGCCTGTCGGTCGACCCGGTCGAGAGCCACATCGAGTGGGAAAAAGACATTGAAGAGGTCGTCGGCACTGCCGTCAATTTCCCGATGATCGGGGACTCCGACCGCAGCGTTGCTGACGCCTACGACATGATCCACGAGAACGCGAACGACACGCTGACCGTGCGCTCGGTGTTCATCATCGGCCCCGACAAAAAGGTCAAGCTCACCTTGACGTACCCGGCTTCGACCGGCCGCAACTTCAACGAGATCCTGCGGGTCATCGACAGCTTGCAGCTCACTGCCGACCATAAGGTCGCCACACCGGCCAACTGGAACGACGGCGACGATGTGATCATCGTCCCCGGCGTCTCCGATGAAGAAGCCAAGACCCTCTTCCCCAAGGGCTGGGACCCTGTCAAGCCCTACCTCCGAGTCACCAAACAGCCCAACCGCTGAACACCCCAACTTCGAAGAAGCACACCTCGGACCTCAATCTCCTGGGTGTGCTTTTTCGTGCCCCAGCCAGTTCGTCTCGACCCACAACCTCACGGCGGGTGCAAGACGGTCGAGGTGATCTCCCGGTGCCTCACGGATCTGCGTGGCACTGATCGCGACGTTGACTCTGTCAGCGTCGACAACGACCGCCACGGCGTCGAAGCGTCGAGCAATTTCGCCTACGTAATCATCCGACGAAAAAACCGCATGCGGCCCAACTTCGTGCGGCCAGTGATCGTGGAACGTCGCCATCCACTTGGACCAAAGATCCTCGTCGTCAAAGTTCGTGCCGAGCCGGTGGCGGAGTTCAAGCACAACGACGTCGGGGTGCAGATCGCCCAGCCACTCGGCGCGAAGCGGGCCTGGCGCAGTGTCCCGATCGGTCGAACTGTTGACGAACACCACGAGCCGCTCACAGCGTTGCGCCGCAGCGTCAATCATGTATGAATGGCCCAAATGCGGTGGGTCAAAGCGGCCCACGATCAGGCCGGTACGAAAGTACTGCTCTCGCATTGGTCAACTCGATGGGTGGCCGACCAGGCGCGGCCTTCCTGTTGACCTTCCTCGACTCGCTCGATCGCATGGCGCCCGAGGCGTACGCGCGCAACGTCGCGGCGTGCGCGACCAACCGGATAGCCACCTGGTCACCCGTGTCGTTCGCCAGCTCCTGTGTTCGAACGAGCCGATATTCCGCTTCCACTACCGCGCCACTGCGGACTTCGGCACCGGCCGCGCCAAGGTCGGCGAGCACACGATCGAGATACGTCGAGCCGCCATTGGCCAACACTGCCTCGGCATCGGCGAGTGGTTGCACGTTGTCACCAAGCATCGAGGCCGCGATCGCTCGGACGGCCTGACCGTACGGTGAGTCGATTACGACGCCATCAAGCATCGCCAATGCCTTGTCCGCCCGACTCGACTGACAGAGCGCCAATGCATAGGTGATCGTCGCCTCGGCTCCGTTGGCTCCCATTGATTCCATTCGATTGACTGCGGTCTCACCAATCACCGCGGCGCGCTCACCGAGGCCGAGGTGCACCGCCGCACCGGCTGCCGCCATGACCGGAAATGCAAGATCACCAAACGAGTCCCCGAGGGCCAACACTTCTTCGAGGCCGCGTTCGGCTTCGGCGTCGCGCCCGAGCGCAACCAGGGCCCGATTGCGCGGCCCCAATGCTTGGACGAGGCCGAACTTGTCGTTCAGTGCGCGAAACTCAGTGAGGGCCCGCCGCAACAACGCCTCCGCCTCGGTGAAATTTCCGGTCCACAGCCGGATGGACCCAAGTAACGAGTCCATCATGGCCGGAGCCCAACGATCGCCAAGCTCGACACCTTCGGCACGTACTTCGTTGGCGACTCGCTCGGCCTCCTCAAAATCAAAGGAGAAGAAGCGAACGAACGCAAGCAACCCATTTGCCCAGTTGCCCCCAGATCGGTCGCCAAGCTCGGCGAACTCGCTCGACGCAAGATGGAGACGCTTCTCACCGAGTTCGACGTCGCCGGAAAGAAAGGCAACCCAGGCCTGGTGCTGTTTGACCCATGCTCGACCTCGACGATCACCCAGCTGCTCGGACAGTGCTTCGGATTCACCGAGTAGCCAGTCGGCGTCGCCCAACGACCCCCCGAAGACTTCGGCGAAACCACGTTCACGAAGTGACGCCGCCAACTCGGTGTCATCACCCAATTTTCGGAAGATGTCGACGCTGCGCCCGAGCTCGACGCGCGCTGCATCAAGGTTGCCACTGATTTGTGCGAGCTGGCCGAGTAGACGACGGGCAATTCCTTCGTGCCGAGCGTCGCCAGCAGCGATTGCCGCTTCGAGTGCGTTGGCAGCGTCGGCTCGCGCTGCGTCGGCTTCACGCCGACCAACCAGTGCCTCGGAACGCAAGAGCACCAGCTGACGGGAAACTTCAGCACTGTCCGGACCGAGGTCCAGGGCGCGCGACGCATGCCGGATTGCCTGAGCGAACGCTCCGACGTTGAGCGAGAGCTGTGTTGCCTGCGCCAACAACTGAACCGCACGAGACCTCGTACCCGGCAACACACCTGCGACCGGCCCGATCTCGCCCATCAGCTCGGCCGTGGTCGCCATGTGGTGGGCAAGCAACTCAATTGGGACCCTTGGCATGTCGCCCATTACCGCTGCGACACCTGCGTGGCGTTGCGCTCGAACCAGCTTGGTCAACATCTGGTAGGCGACCTCGCGCACGACGTCACTGCGGAAGTGCCACCACCCGTCATCGAGTTCGAGTAGACCTTCTGCCTCCAGAGCAGCAACGCCGGCCGGCTCGTACGACTGGCCGAGCGCCACGGCAAACTGCTCCAACGATCCCAGGGGGCCTCCAGCTCCGAGTACAGACGCATTGTCGAGAATCGAACGTTGGCCAGGAGGCAGCCGATCAAGTTGTGCAGCGATCAGCGCGCGCAGCGAACCTGGCAACTCCGTGCTGTCTGGAGTCGACTTGGCGAGCCCAGCAAGCTCGGTCAGGAAGAGCGGATTGCCGCCGCTGCGTTCGTACAGCTTGTCGGCGAGTACACCGTTCAAGGCCTCACCGAGGATCGCCGACATGAGATCGTCAGCCTCGATCCGTGACAGCGGATCGAGTGGCATCCGGACGGTGACCGGGTGGTCAGAGGCTGGGGGCCAGTTGGTATCGACGTCATCGCGCTGCGCAGTGACGGTCAAGAAGGGCCGATCGACGAGCGCCCGCGTGATGCGGTGGAGTAGGTCGATGAGAAGGGGGTCGGCCCACTGCAAATCGTCGAGCCAAAGGACGACAGGGCCAGACCTCGACCGCCGCCGGAGCCCCTCGACGATGAGGCTGAAGAGCATTTCGCGTGCTTCGCTCGGGTTGACGTCATCGAATGCCGACGAGTGCCCGAGCATGTGGAGTGCAGCATCAACGAACCGGTCGAGCGACGGGTCGTCAGCGAGGAAGTCGTATCGGGACACAGCTCTCGACCGAGCGAGGGAGCGGAGCTGATCGGAGGGAAGAGAAGGATCGAGGTCGAGCCGTCGATAGAGCGCTGTGGCAATCGGCGCCCACACGTTGTTTTCGCCGTATGGCGCGCAGACCCCGGCAAAAATCGTGACACGCCGACTAGGGAACTCGTCGAGTAGTTCATTGACCAGCCGCGTCTTTCCTGCACCTGCCTCGCCCGTCACCGACACGACACCCGAGCGACCGTTGGCGACCATAGCCATCACCGACTGGAGGAGTTCGCGCTGCGGACGTCGCCCGACGAACGGGACCACGCTGCTCGCGCCCGACCGCGGCAGGCGTCGCTGACGGCCCAGCACGTTCCACACCTGCTCGACCTGCTCACGACCACGAACGGTGACATCAGCGAGTTGCTCGCGCAAGATCTCGACACTCAGGAGCGCAGCCGTGCCGTCACCGATGTACACCGATCCCGGCGGCGCAAGCGACTGCAACCTCGACGCGAGGTTGACCACATCACCGAGCGCCGTGTAGTCGGCTGTTCCAGCGACCGAACCAACCAGCACCTCGCCCGTGTTCACGCCAATGCGAAGCTGGAGTTCGCCATCGCGATCCAACTGGCTCCGCGAGAATCTTTCCAGCGACGAATGCATCTGCATAGCGGCACGGACAGCCCGATCGGGGTCGTCCTCGTGAGCCACCGGAGCACCAAAGATGGCAAGAATGCCGTCGCCGAGGATCTTGTCGACGCGTCCACCGAACGCAACGATGTCGGCGACAAGCAGCTCGAACGCTCCGTCGATGAGGCGCTTGACCTGCTCGGGGTCGAGATGCTCGCTCATCGCCGTATAGCCGACGAGGTCAGCGAATACCACCGTGACCACGCGACGCTCTTCGGTCGCAGCACCAACGACCTCGTGCCCACAGAACGGACAGAACCGTGCGCCGTCAGGAAGCGGCCGTGAGCAAGAGACGCACGCCATCAACCGGTGAGCGTACGGCAATCCACCCCACGGGGGATCAGTCGATTCGTACAAATGGCTAGCGTCGTCCGTTGAATGGCTGTCATCAGTGAGACCTCAGCTGCAATCGGCCGGCCCATCGGCTGGTTGCGGACGCATGAACGCGCTGCCGACGCACTCCTCGCACTCTTGATCACGTCGCTCAGCGTCACCTTCCACTTACTTGACCTCGATACCGACGACAAGTTCCGCAGCGCCACGTGGTGGACCACCCTCCTCATCATCGCTTCGGTGCTCCCTGTTGCTTGGCGGCGCGGCGCGCCGATCACCTCGGGGTTATTCGTCGTCGGTGCCCAAATCGCGGCGGCCTTACTCGACATCGATGGCACCGGGTTCCTCGGCGTCGTCATTGCGCTGTATGCAATCGGCGCACACTCGGCCGGCCAGCACAGAACCAATGCGCTGTGGACCATCTCGGTGGCTCTCGCACTCCTGTTCATCACAGGAGTCGCCGTTGGCGAACTCGATGTCGGTTCATTCGCCAGTTCGACCGTCATCCTGGTCACTGCCTTCGTGCTTGGCGACAATCTGCGACGCCGGCGCGAGACGGCCAACAGCCTGATCGAGCGCGCGGAACGAGCCGAACGCGAACATGCCTTGGTCACCCAACAGCAGATCAGCATCGAGCGGACCCGGATAGCTCGCGAACTCCATGACATCGTTGCCCATTCGGTCAGCGTTATGGTGATCCAGGCCGCTGCTGCACGTCGTAACCTCGCCGCCTCCCCCGATGTCGCGACCGCCGCGCTCGACAACATCGAAGCCACCGGCCGCGAGGCCATGAACGAGCTGAGGGGCATCCTCGGCGTTCTTCGAGCTGACAGCAGGAGCGTCGAGAGTGCCGACAGACGCGCACCGCCGCCCTCGATGGCAGAAGTTGCGACGCTCATCGAATCCGCCGGTGACCTCCCGATCACCCACTCGATCTCCGGTGATCTCGATGACCTGTCAGCCTCGGTCACTCTGACCGGCTACCGAATGCTGCAAGAAGCACTCACCAATGTCCGGCGCCACGCCGGGCCGGTGACCGACGTCCGGCTCACCATCGAGCACGCAAATGGGCACCTATCGATCGTCGTTGTCGACGACGGTCGCGGCGCTGCCGCTGACGATCTGGGGCCGGGCTACGGCATTGCGGGCATGCATGAGCGGGCCCTGGCCGTCGCTGGGTCGGTCAGTGCCGGCCCACAACCGGGCGGTGGCTGGCGGGTACACATCGCACTCCCGACAGCGTCGAGCCCTCCGACGAGTGCCAAATGGCCGTCTCGCTCCGGCGCCGTGCAGGTTGACCGGTGATCCGGGTCATGCTGGTCGATGACCAGCAAATGGTGCGCGCCGGGTTTCGCATGATCCTCGAGGCCGAATCAGACGTCACGGTGGTCGGCGAAGCCGCCGATGGGGTTGAAGCTGTACAAATGGTCGGACGAGCCAAGCCCGACGTGATCCTGATGGATGTCCGCATGCCCAAGATGGACGGCATCGAGGCGTGCCGCAGGCCGACGCCACCGTCGCGGCCGACACTGCCTCTTCGATCTTGACGATCACGTGCATGCTGCACTGCGCGCCGGAGCCAGCGGGTTCATCTTGAAAGATGCACCAGCCGAGCAGTTGATCGACGGCATTCGAATCATCGCCGAGGGAAATGCGCTGCTTGCTCCATCGGTCACCCAGGCGCTGATCGACGAGATCGCTCGGCGACCAGTCGGCCAACCCGAAGCCTTCCCCGGTATCAACGAACTCACCGACCGTGAACTCGAGGTCATCAAACTGATGGCGCGCGGGTTGTCGAACAACGAAATTGCCAAAGAACTGTTCCTCGGTGAAGCAACCATTAAGACCCATGTCGGGCGGGTCCTTGCCAAACTCGGCGCCCGCAATCGCGTGCAAGCTGTCGTTGCCGCATACGAATCTGGGCTGGTTACCCCCGGAAGCCAGTAGCAGGCACATCACTGCGCCATCAACCCGAAGGGTGACGGAGAACCACCCGAGAGTGGACGCCGTCAACTGCCGTGTCCGGCACGCTTTTGAACATGACTGCTGCAATGCCGAGTCCTGCCCCTGATGCGCCGAACGCGCCTTCGCCGATCGCCGCGGCTGGCGCCGTCGACGCCAGCAAAATATATGGGAGCGGCGATTCCCAAGTGAAGGCGCTCGACGACGTCACGGTCGCCTTCGAGACCGGCAAGTTCACGGCGATCATGGGCCCGTCGGGCTCAGGTAAGTCGACGCTACTGCACTGCTTAGCCGGGCTCGACACGTTGACATCCGGTGCCACGTACATCGGCGACAAGTACCTTGCGAAGCTGGGCGACAAGGAGCTCACCGAGCTTCGCCGCACCGACGTCGGCTTCGTCTTCCAGGCCTTCAACCTGATTCCTACGCTCACCGCTGAGCCGCTGTCGTGGTCATGGTCATCGGCTGGCGAGACCGGCGATGCCGCCCAGATCGACCAGGTCGTCACTGCCGTCAAGCTTGAGGGCCGTTTGAAGCATCGGCCCAGTGAGTTGTCCGGCGGCCAGCAGCAGCGTGTCGCTGTCGCCCGCGCACTCGCCTCGCGGCCCAAGATCATCTTCGCCGACGAGCCAACCGGCAACCTCGACTCCGAGACCGGTGCCGAAATCCTCGATTTCATGCGGCGCGCAGTCCGCGAATTCGGTCAGACCATCGTAATGGTGACCCATGACCCAAGTGCCGCGTCGTACGCCGACCGTGTCGTCTTTGTTGGCGACGGCAAGATCGTCGGCGAACTCAACAACCCGACCGCCGACCAGGTCATCGACCAAATGAAGCAACACGGAAGCTGACATGAGTTTCTCATCAACTGCGCTGCTCGCGCGTAAGAGCATCCGCGCCCGACTCGGACGCACCATCGCCATCGCCATGATGATGACCGCCGGAGTGTCATTCGTCGTCGGTTCGTTCGTTCTCGCCGACAGCCTGCGGGCCACATTCACCGGCCTCTTCGACGAACTTGTCTCAGAGGTCGACCTTGAAGTTCGTGCCGCTGTTTTCGTCGATGGCGACGGCAGTCGGGACCCGATCGCTGCGACGATCGCTGACGATCTCCGAAGTATCGACGGCATCGAGGTCATCGAGCCCTCGCTCACGAGTTTCGCGCAGCTCCTCGATCAGGACGGCGACATCGTTGCCACCGCAGGCGGCCCAGCACTCGGTTTCTCCTACATTGGCGAGGGGGGTCTGCACGGCGTCACGTTGAAGGACGGGCGAGCCCCGAGCGGTATGGGTGAGGTCGTTGTCGACAAAGCTTCCGCTGACCGCGTCGGGTACTCGGTCGGCGACACCGTTCGCTACCTCACCGACACCGGCACGCATTCGGCCACGTTGGTCGGCACGATTGGTGCAGCCGATTCTGACGGTTTCCTTGGAGCCTCGGTGGTTGCCGTCGACATTCCGACCGCCATCGAGAAGTTCGGTTCTGGCGGCAAGGTTGACGCCATCGACATCCGGCTCGCAGACGGCGCAGACGCAGCTGTCGTCCAGGCAGCCATCGAAAACGTGATCCCTGCTCGCGTCGAGGTCGTTACCGGCGAAGTTCTCTCTGCCGAGGGCCAAAGCGACGTCGACGGATTCATTTCTGTCTTTGGAACAGGCCTGCTGATCTTTGCCTTCATCACGACATTCATTGTTGCCTTCATCATCAACAACATCTTCCAGATCACCATCGGGCAACGCCTGCGTGAGCTCGCACTACTTCGAGCCGTGGGCGCTTCCGCCAAGCAGGTTCGCCGCATGATTGTGGCTGAGGCCTTCGTCCTCGGCCTGATCGCCACTGGGCTTGGCATCCTTGGCGGCATCGGCGTGTCGCGCTTCATTGTCTGGGCGTTCAACAAGGCCGGTGCAGGGTTCCCCGACACGTCGACGATCCTCGAACCGAGGACGTTCGTCGCCGCAGCTGCGGTCGGCATCGGCGTCACGATGCTCTCAGTCTTCGTCCCGGCCCGGCGCGCCTCAACGATCCCGCCGGTTGCCGCAATGCGTCCCGAGTTGGGATTTGACGCGTTGAAGAAGCAGCAGCTGATCATCGGCGCTGTCGTCACCGCCGCCGGCACCCTCCTGCTCATCATCGGGCTGTTCGTTCAGCCAGGCGCTGCTGCACTCTGGGCAACCGTCGCCGGCCTCGGCGCACTGGCCCTCTTTCTTGGCGTCGCCAGCGTCTCGTCGACGATTGCTCCGCCAGTGACGCGTGCAATCGGCTGGCCAATTGCGAAGCTCTTCAAAGTGCCTGGAGTGCTGGCTCGCGACAACGTCGTCCGCGCCCCAAGGCGGACGTCGTCGAGTGCTTCAGCACTCATGATCGGCGTTGCCCTGGTGAGCGCTTCGGCCGTCTTTGCTTCGTCGTTGCGGGCCACGATCACCGACGTTCTCGACAATGCGATCACCGCCGACTACATCGTCACCGACCCCAATTTCTTTGGCCTGTCGCCGGCAGTGGCAGAGGGGCTTGATGCTCTCCCGGAGCTGGACGCCGTAACGCCCGTCCGCCAGGCCAGTGCGCAAGTCGATGGTGAATCGAAGAGCATCGGGGCCATCAATCCGGATGCGTTTGACAAATTGGTGGACCCCGACCTGCAGAAGGGGGCAATCGCCGGCCTCGGTCTGAACGAAGTGCTGATTCACACTGACCCAGCGAACGACCTGGACAAGCAGGTCGGCGATACGGTCAACGTCCTTTGGCAGAGCGGCGGAGTAGGAACTCTGACTATCGCTGGCGTGTACGGCAACGCGACATTCGGCAACTGGCTGATCAGCCTCGACACACTCGACGCCGTGAGCGATGCCCCCGCACGCGATCTCTTCATCATCGCCAAGCTTGCTGACGGCGTCACCGCAGCCGAAGGCGACGCTGCGGTTGCAAACGCCACCGCTGAATTCCCACAGGCTGATGTTCAAACAAACGCTGAATTCCGCAAGAGCCAAGAAGACCAGATCAACCAGCTGTTGCTGACAATCACCATCTTGCTGTTGATGTCAATCATCATCGCCGTGTTGGGCATTGCAATCACCCTTGCGCTCGGTGTCTTTGAACGGACCCGCGAAATTGGGCTCCTTCGAGCGGTCGGCATGAACCGGCGCCAACTCCGACGGTCGGTCCGCTGGGAAGCAGTCATCGTGTCGTCCTTCGGTGCGGTGGTCGGCATCGTGCTCGGCACCTTCCTCGGCGTCATCGCCTCACTCGCCGTGCCAAATGACGTCATCAGCAAGCTGGCTTTCAACCCTGCGATCATCGTGGTGGTCATGGTCTTTGCAGTGCTCGCTGGCCTCGCAGCTTCGCTTTACCCGTCGTTCAAGGCAAGCAATATGGATGTGCTCGAAGCAATCGCGACCGAATAAGCAGGCAGACTCACTCCATGGCGCTCGACATTGATCAGCTCGACGACTCCGTCATGGAGTTCCTGACGGAACGGCATCTCGCGACACTGACGACCTTGCGGACTGACGGGTCCCCGCATGTGGTCGCGGTCGGGTTCAGCTACGACCCTGTTGCCCAGGTTGCTCGGGTAATCACCTGGGCAACTTCGCAGAAGGCCATCAACGTGGGGCGGATGGAAGCACGAGGCCAGCATGCTGCGGTCTGTCAGGTCGATGGAGGCCGCTGGCTGACCCTTGAGGGCCCGGTTCGCCTCGTGACCAACGACGTGCAACCCGGCATCGACGGCTACACAGCCCGCTATCAGCAACCTAAAGAACGCGACGACCGGGCCGTCCTTGAAATCAAGGTCACGAAAATCCTCGGCCGCGCCTGACTGCTACAACCCCTCGGCCTAATGGCGCAACCGACTCTCTCCACGACAATCCACCGCGAGCTGCATGTCTGGCAATGAACGTTACGCGCTGATCGCACCCCGATCGTGTGATCTGCGAAGGTCGAACGAGCCAGGTTGGGAAGCCAACCCCACCCCTCAACTGATCCTGGCTCAGCGGTTCCAGGGGAGGGAGGCGAGGTAAATCTGGGCCGCTGGATGCGGGTCCGTCGGCGTCTCATCCGACCGGGCGGCCTGCTGCGGGCTGAGATGGTTCTGACAGCCCCGACACCAGTACAGAATCCGGCCATGTTGACCGAGTGGCCGACTGTCGATGGTTTCGCCGCACCGCCGGCAACGCTGCCCGTTCCGCCCGTAGACCGCCGTCGTGCACCGGTTCGAGCGAGCCAGGTTGGCCCGCAACATCGTGGCGGCCGTATTGACAATGCCAACCGCATCGTGCTCGGACAACGCGTCAACCCGAGCGAACGGACTCAGCTCTTGGGCCCACAGCACCTCGCAACGATGAACGTTGCCAACACCACTCATCACTCGCTGGTCAAGCAGGACTTCACCAATCGGAGCCGCACCGTCTCGATACGACAAAAGCAGGTTGACAACCCCACCGAGGTCGGTGGCGGGCTGACAGAGATCGGGGCCGAGGCGCCCCATTCCTGGGTGGCGTCGCTTGTCGGGCGTGCGGTACGTCTCGACGGTCGGAGCATTGAAGCACACGGCGACCCAGCCATCGACTTCGATCGCTACGGCCATCTGGTGGTGCGGCTTGTGCCACTGCTCACCTTGGCGGTAAACGTGCCAAGAGCCGGTCATTCGGAGATGCGTATGAAGCACAACATTGTCGTCCCACACCGTTTCGACGTGTTTACCGTGGCTCTCGATCCGTTCGATCACTCGCCCGGCCTGGGGCGTCGGACCAACCAGGCGTGGAGCATCGAATCGCACCATGGGCTTGCCCGCGAGCGCTGTTCTCAGCGCACTGACGGTCCGGTGAATTCCCTCTCCATTCGTCATATGTTGTGAAATATTAGACCCTTAACAGGTCGACGCCAAGGTTCATTCTCGTACTACTCGTTTGAGTTTGAGCGCTGTCTAGGGCAGCTTGCCGACGTGAGCAAGGGCAAGACGGATCAGGCGGTCGTGACCGCTGGTCATCTCCAGCACGACGTCGTCACTCACGGCTTCTTCGGGGGTGAACCAATGAAGGTCGAGCGCCTCTTGCGTGGGCTCGCATTCGCCGTCGACTGGGACGACGTAGGCCAGGCTGACCGCATGGTGACGCGGGTCGTGGAAGCCTGACACCGAAGGGTCAGGGAAATACTCGGCAACGGTGAACGGTGTTGGGTTGGCCGGCACCCTCGGAAGCGCCATGGGGCCAAGATCCTTCTCGCAGTGACGCATCAGGGCTTCGCGCACCCGCTCGCCATAGAGCACACGGCCGCTGACGACCATCCGGCTGATCGATCCACCGGCACCCTGGCGGAGCAGCATGCCAACTTCTTCGACGTTGCCCATCCCGTCAACGCGCACCGGCACGGCATCGACGTAGACAATTGGCATCCGCGACCGAACAAGTCCGAGTTCGTCCTCGGACAGCCAGGCATTGTCGGTCTGTGTGTCGGCGGCGTCGATGTCAGTCACGACGAGAATGATCCCACGGTTACCCCGCCAGACCGAGGATCTCGGCTGACGTCACAGGACCTCGTCGCCGCAGGTTCGGCCCATCACGCTGTGTGTAAGGCTGATTGAATGGACTTCGACCGGAAGCGCTGGGACGAACGCTGGGCTGCGGCGCCCGATTCGGTCGCGGCAACGCCTCCCGACGTCATCAGCGCACACCCCGAGCTACTCGACGTCATTCCGGCAGCCGGGCGGGCGCTCGACATCGCGTGCGGGCCCGGTGCGCAGGCCCTCTGGCTAGCTGAGCGAGGCCTAGCAGTCACCGCACTCGATGTGTCATCGGTTGCGATCGATCGGTTGACCCGCGCCGGCCAACCACACGGCCACCGACTCCGAGCTGATGTTTGGGACACTGACGAGGGACTGCCGCCAGCATTCAACGATCTTGCGGTGATCCTTTGCCAGCGATACCGATCCCCGGTGCTCTACGGCCAGCTCGTCAGCCGCCTCCGTGTCGGCGGAGTACTGATCTTGACGGTGCTGTCAGCGGTTGGCCTTGAGGGCCAGCCTGGTGCATTTCACGCCCCAGCCGGCGAGCTGATCGATGCGTTCAATCGAGGCGGCGTCGGCGTACTGCTCCACGATGAGGCCAACGGCCAGGCGTCGATCGTGGTCCGTCGAGAGCGCTGACTCAGCCGACGTTGCCGAGGATCACGTCACGCAGCGGTTCGGGCCCGACCGGACCTGCTTCGGTAGTCAGCAGGAAGTCAATGAGTACCTTGGCGAACCGCTCTGGGTCTTCGACGTGTGGGAAGTGGCCGAGCCTGTCCATAATTTCAAGTCGACTTCGTCCGATCTCAGCATGCGCTGCGTCAGCGTGCTCAACAGGGATGATGCCGTCACGATCGCCCCACACGAGAAGCGTTGGAACGCGTGCTGCCAGATACAGCCGATCGGTGGCATTGACCATTTGCCCGCCGGGTTCGATTACGCCACGCATCGTGCGGACGAACGCGCTTCGATTCGGTGCGCCGGCGAGCGACGAATATCCCCGCCACAACTCGCCGAGGCGCTTGTTGAGGAACCCGCTGCGGCCAGCAAATCGGCCCATGGCGGTTCCGAGTTCAACCATCGGCTTCAGAAAGCCAAACGGCATCACGTAATCGAAACCAGGCAGCGTAAGCATCCTGAGCAGCCAACTGACCTCCCGCCCGAGCCCACCACTGCCGACGAGGATCAGACGGTCAAGCAGCTCCGGATGTTGGTAGGCAAGCTGCATCGCCACACCGCCACCGAATGAGTGACCAACAATGGTGACGGTCTGAACGTCAAGAACTGCGAGGAGGTCGCTGAGGCCGCTTGCGAAAGCGCCGTGGGATTAGTCGCCGACCGGCTTGGCCGATTCGCCATGCCCGAGCAAATCGGGAGCAATCACATCGAACTGCTCTGCGAGCACGGGCATAACGGCATCCCAGGTCTTGGAACTCCCGGCGAGCCCGTGGATCAGCAGGATTGTCTGCGTGTCGTCCGTCTGATGCGTCGGGCCCATCCTGCGGTACCCGACGGCGTGGCCGTGGATCGACACGTGGTGGAGCGGAGATCGCTTCATCTGTCCAGCATCGCGGATGCTCGATCGAAAGGCTGCGGTCTTTCGACCCTGACCCAGACGCAACAGCCGTCCCGCATGGTGGACCAGTTCCATATTGCGGACCGCGCCCTTTGACATTCTGTTAATGTCGGTCGATACAACAGACGCCCGCCTCGGTCGGCGCGTACCCAGAGAAACGGAACACACCCATGGCGCTGGCGAGACGACTCGATCAACTTGGTACCGAAACGGCTTTCGCTGTCTCCCAAGCAGCCGCTGAATGGGGCGCCAAGGGCAACCGGATCTACCCGTTTCACCTCGGCGACATCAATCTCCCTACCCCCGGCAACATCGTTGAAGCGATGAACGTTGCGATCGCCGACGGCAAAACGGGCTATTGCCCAGCCGCCGGTATTGCGCCGCTCCGCGAAGCACTCGCCGCAAACATCGGCGGCGACCGCAACATGTCGCTCACGCCTGACAACATTGTTGTGCAGCCAGGCGGCAAGCCGGTAATCACCAAGTTCATCCAGACACTGATGAACCCGGGCGACGGCGTGCTCTACCCGAACCCCGGCTACCCGATCTACGAGAGCCAGGTCGAATACTTCGGCGGCAGGCCGATGCCGTACCGCTACCACGAGACCCCCACGGGCTTCGGGATCGACCTCGACCAGATCCGTGAGCTCGCAGCATCGGGCGCCAAGGCGATTATCTACAACAACCTGCAGAACCCGCTCGGCTGCGAAAGCAGCCTCGAAGAGATGCAGACCATCGCCGATATCGCAATCGAGCATGACCTGTGGGTGCTGTCTGATGAGGCCTACTTCGAGATGCGGTACTCGGGTACGTCCACCTCAATTGCTTCGCTTCCTGGGATGGCCGAGCGCACGGTGATCTTGTACACCTTCTCCAAAAAGTTTGCAATGACGGGCTGGAGGCTTGGATGTGCAGCTGCGCCAATCGAGGTTGCGCAGATGATCGCCAAGCTGAACACCAACGACGAGAGCTGCACCACTCACTTCGTGCAAGCCGCAGGCGTCGAAGCGATTGCGAATCCCGAGGGCGCCGCACCGCTGCTCGCCGAGCTGCAATGCCGCCGCGATGCCGCCGCTGCCGGCCTCGCCCAGATCGAAGGGATCACGTGCGCCACACCCGAGTCAACGTTCTATCTTTTCCCCAATGCGACTGACGCAATGGAACAAACGGGCTTCACAGACGTCGGCGACTTCGCCACCGCTGCCCTCCAGAACACCGGCGTATCGTTTTGCACCCGCCGCCACTTCGGCCGGCCCCAGCCCGGCGAAACACAGGAGTACATCCGCCTCGCGTACTCCGGTATCTCAGTCGAAGACATCACCGAGGGCCTCGGCAAACTCGCAGCATGGATTAATGGATGAGCGACCCAATCAACACCCCCCGCATTGTCGTCACTGGCCGCATTCCCGAGGCCGGCCTTCAAATCCTGCGTGCCATCGACGGTGCTGAGGTCTGGGCCTGGGACGACGACGCCGTGATTCCAACCGACGTCCGCAACGACCAACTCGCCACCGCCGACATTGCTGTCACCTTGCTGACCGACCGGGTTGACGCCGCGTTCCTCGACGCCGCGCCGAACCTGAAGATGGTGGCCAACGTTGCGGTCGGCTACAACAACGTCGACGTCGCAGCGTGTGCAGCCCGTGGCGTCGTGGTGTCGAACACCCCTGGGGTCCTCACTGACGCCACCGCTGACCTCGCCATGGGCCTCCTCCTCATGATCACTCGTCGCCTCGGCGAAGGCGAACGGCTGATCCGTTCCGAGGAACCATGGCAATGGGGCATGTTCATGATGCTGGGCACCGGCCTCCAAGGGCGCACGCTCGGCATCATCGGCATGGGCGGCATCGGGGTCGCCATGGCCCGACGTGCACGATCATTCGGTATGCGGATCATTTACAACAACCGCAAAACCGTCGACGCCGCAATCGAGTCCGAACTCGGCGCGACCCTTGTCAGTCGCGACGAACTGCTCACCCAGAGTGACGTCGTTTCCCTCAACTGCCCGTATTCCGAAGCAACGCACCATCTGATGAATGCTGAGACACTGGCAAGGATGCAGCCGTCTGCATTTCTGATCAACACCGCCCGCGGGCCCATCGTCGACGAGGCAGCGCTCGTCGCTGCACTGCAGAGCGGGGCTATCGCCGGTGCTGGCCTCGACGTGTTCGAGAACGAACCTGCCGTTCACCCGGGCTTACTCGCATGCGACAACGCCGTCCTCGTTCCGCACCTCGGATCAGCGACCGTCGAAACCCGAGGAGCAATGGCAGCTACTGCTGCCAGCAATGTCTCCGACGTGGTCTCGGGCAGTGCGCCGCGTAATCCCGTCGCGCACTGACGCTCTCGTGACACCCGATCGGGGTGCCCTGTTGGCATGATGTCTCCGTGAGTTTGAACGGGCCAATAGCGGCACGCCTCTCGGGCAGCTCGCCCTGCAGCACGCCGACGCCGCGCGCCGTGTCGGCCGAGATGTTGCCATCACCGTCGTGAAGGACGTATTCGAACACGCCCTCGGGCAACAGGCCCGACGTCCGGAAAAGGCCAGCAGCGATCTCGGTTGGCTGCTCGCGATCACGACCGCATTCCTACGCCGTCACACCGCAACCGAATGCAGGCGGCTGCTGAACTGGACAGGCGAACACACCACCGGGTCAGGGTCGATACCGCGTGTCACCGATCCACTCCTCTCTTCAGATGCCGAGGACGCTGCCCTGGCCAGCACGGCCAAGGTCATGGCCGCGGTCGCCGAACTTGAACCCGAAGACCGCGACGTGCTGTTCCTGGTCGCTTGGGAAGGTTGCTCCTCAGCACTCGTCTCCGCAGCCACAGGGATACCGCAGGCCAACGTCCGTTCGAGGCTCAGCGCCGTGCGCAAAGAACTCCGCCGGCGCGTTGGCGACACCGCCACCGCCACCGCGAAAGAAAACGACGAAACCGACGCAGACGACGAGCGACCGACCGAACCGGTCGACGACGAAGTAGAGGACCCGTCGTGAACCCCATCCAAATTGTCGCGGCAGCGCGACCCGACGTCGGCCCGATGCGTGCCGACGAACAGCGACACGTGCGCGAACTGCTCTTCGACGTGGCGATGCGCGCCCAAACCGGACACAAGCCAATGGAGGTGCGATCGCCGAACACACGTCGCTCGAACGCCCTCCGACTCGGCGCACTCGCCGTGCTCGGCGCCGTCGCCATCGGGGGCCTCGCATTCTCCGCAACGCGCGACACCGGAACCTCACTCAACGAGGCGACGCCCGACACCAGCCCAGAGCGAGCAACTGCTGTCGCCACCGAACCAGAGCGAGTCGCAGTCATTGAACCGCCACGCCCCACTACTGCGCCGACCACGACCACGCCACCGATACCCGGATCGGCCGCATACCCGCTTCTACTCCCACCTGAACGCACCCGACTCGACGAGCTGAGGGTCACCCCGATGCGACTCGGTGGTTCGACCCTCATGTTGCGCGCCGCCGACCTCACCACCATTGAATTGCGGGAAGCTGACGGCGTCAAATCACCTGCACCGAAACCGCCGACCACCGACGAAGCTGGCAAGACCATCCCCACGGCGCGGCTGCGCAAGTTCGATGGCTTCATGCTGTCGGAACCTAATGAGGCAGGGGCCTACACAGCCAACATTTCGTGCGGTTCCCTCACCATCGCGGAAGGTCCTGGGTTCCCGCCCTTCAGATTGGAACTCAACCGGCTCCTGCAGTCAATGTCGGTGGCCGATGGGGCAATCAACGTCGTCCTGCCTGACGGGTGGCAGCTAATTTCAGAAGGTCCGAGCGTCAATGAGTTCACGTTCGGCCTCCCTGTGTTGATCGGCGGTATCAACACCGTCGTGACGCTCGCTCAGTATCCAAACGGATCAATTGCCGAAGCTGCCTACGGAGACCGCCAGTACGTACCGGAGACCTTCCGAGGCCAGCCGGCATGGATCCATTGGAGTGCCAGCGATCCCGGCGCCTTCGATCTCGTCGGCATGCTTGGGACGACCGCATTCAGGGTGAGCTCCCGCGACATTGCACTGGTTGAGCTCGAATTTGTTGTCTCTCAACTGCTCTCTGGCGACGTCGACGAGTGGATCACACGATTCGGCGCCTTGCCGGTCGAGACCGACCCGGACATCCGGACCTGTTCGGCGCAGCCCTCGTTCAACGTGTCCTGATCACGGCCAACTCTCTTGTCTCACGGCGTGAGTAAGTAGTCGGTGATCTGCGCGTCTTCGGCACCTGCGTCGGCAAAATTGTCGTCGGTTCTCGCCCGCATGTAGTCCCGCCAGCGGAACCCTGCGTACTTCGCATCTCCCGCAAGCCCCGAAATTGGCTCGACGACAGCGTCACGCGGCGGATTGAAAAAGTACGGAATGCTGTACCGGTCGCTCGACGTCATTGGCACCACCCGGTGCACGGCTGCACGGTAACGATCATTGGTCCAGACCTGCATGGCATCCGCGAGGTTGACCACAATCGTGCCGGGCGTCGGTTCGATGTCGACCCAGCTCCCATCGACGGCTTGGGCTTGCAGCCCGCCCGTCATGTCCTGGAGCAGCAGGGTGAGAACCCCCGGGTCGGTGTGGTGGCCGAGCGCTGTCTCGCCGAGGTCATGGAGGCCAGCTCGTTCGCCCTCTGGCACCGGATCACCGACCGGATAGTGGTTCAACCGCACAGAACTCGTCGTGCGGCTGCCGAGGCTGGCGGTCGCGTCGATGTCACTTTCCGTGGCAAATGCAAGCGCATGGTGCACGAGTTCGTTGGCCCGCACGGCGAGATCACTGCAGGCGTCGTAGAACTCAACGAGGGTGCCGTGGAACGTGTCGGAGTCAGCAGGCCAACGGTTGTGCTGGTCGGTCCGAGGGTCGGCAGGGTCCGTGAAGTCAAACACTTCCTTGCTGTCGCGCTTGCGCTTCGTCAACTCCCGATCGAAGTACCCAAGCGGGTTGTCGGCGTCGCGCATCACTGCCAGCTTGCTCGCACGATCACCAGCGAAGAACTGCTCCGTGATTGCCCACGTTTGTTCAATCAAGTCATCAAGCCCATGCCCACTCAGCAGGAAGAAGCCGTGATCAATACACGCCTGATCGAGCTCACTCAACATCGAATCGGTCGGCGCCGAGATGTCAACAGTCGGAACCAGATGATCAGCCATATGGAAAGTCTCGCAGAGCAGGCGCGCCCGCGTGCATGCAGAAGAGGCGAGCGCAAGTCGAAGACGCCAGAGGCGCCTTATCGTGACCAACAACTTCGACGGTGCGCTGCCCGAACAATGGGCGTGGGTCGACGTCGAGCTCGCTGGAAGGCTGTCAGGCCGACGACGTTGACGCAGTCGCCGCCACGCCGGACATCAGTAGGCCGATGTCGTTGATGTTGAAATCGACACGGGAAATTTCACCCATAATCTCCCCTTCGAGCAGCACGATGATCCTGTCCGACAGCTCCATGACTTCATCGAGATCCTCCGAGATCAGCAAGATCGCTGCGCCGCCGGCACGCTGCTGCAGCAGCCGCTCGTGGATGTACTCGGCAGCGCCGATGTCAACCCCGCGGGTCGGCTGCGCAACAACAAGGACGTCGGCATCGCAACTGAACTCGCGGGCAATGACGACCTTTTGGATATTTCCGCCGGACAGGTTCTTGGTCGGCGTGTCGATATTCGGCGTCTTGACGCGATATTCGGCAGTGAGGCCCTCGCAGCGCTGCTCGATCGCTGACCGATTCAGCAGGCCGTGTTTCGTGTACGGGTCGGTCTTGTAGTCGACGAGCATCATGTTCTCAGCAACAGTGAACTCGCCGATTGCGCCGTCGCGCATGCGCTCCTCCGGCACGTACGAGAGGCCTTTGGCGCGCACCCTGGCCGGGCTCGGCGATGGGACCCAGTCGCCAGCGATGTTCACACCTCCACGGGCGATGGGCCGCAGACCGAAGATCGCCTCGGCAAGTTCACGCTGTCCGTTGCCGGACACGCCCGCAACTCCGACGATTTCACCAGCATGCACGCTGATCGAGAGGTTCTTGACCGCCAGGATGCCACGTCGCCAACTACGTCGAGGTCATCAATAATGAGCTGTGCTGCACCGACTTTTTGCGGCGCCACGTTTCGAGTCAGTTCGACCGGCCGGCCGACCATCAGTTCGGCAAGCTTGTGACGCGACGCCTCGCTCGGGCGGGTGCGTCCCGATACCCGGCCGTTTCGCAGCACAGTGATCTCATCGGAGAGTTCCATGACCTCGTGCAGCTTGTGCGAGATAAAGATCAAGCCTTTGCCATCGTCTTGCATCTGGCGCAACGTGACGAACAAGTCGTCGACTTCTGGCGGCGTGAGGACCGCTGTTGGCTCGTCAAGGACCAGCAGTTCAGCATCGCGGTACAGCGCCTTAAGAATCTCTGCGCGCTGACGTTCACCGACGGCGAGCTGCCAAATCAACGCATCCGGGTCGACGTGCAGGCCGTACCGTTCAGAAACTTCTGCGAGGCGCTTCTTGACGGGGCCCATCTTGGCCATGCCCCACTTGCCACCGAGGCCGAGCGCCACATTCTCGGCAACCGTCAGCGTGGGAACAAGCATGAAGTGCTGGTGGATCATCCCGATCCCCTGTCGGATCGCGTCGGCCGGTGAGGTGATCGTGACGGGTACTCCGTTGAGTTCGATCGTTCCCTCATCAGGCGTGTACAGCCCATACAGGATCTTCATCAAGGTGCTCTTGCCCGCGCCATTTTCGCCCAAGAGCGTGTGCACCTGGCCGGGGAGCACCGTCAGATCAACGCCGTCATTCGCGACAACGCCAGGGAATCGTTTAGTGATTCCGGTCATCTGCAACATCGGTGTGGTCATCGGGTGCTCCCTGGTCAGATCTTCATTACACGGGGTTCAGTTGTCAACGCATTCGTGTTCGTTTTCCGTGGTTGGTCACTCGCTAGACGGAACGGTGATCGAGCCATCCGAAAGGCCCGCGATCGTGGCGACGCCACTGGCCTTAATACCAGCGTCGAGGGCGTAGCTGTCGTTGAACTCCATCTCGAGGCCAGCGTTGCTGAGCGAGATCACGACGCTCGCCGCCGAGCTTGCCGCCGGCGATCTGATCGAGGATCGTGTTCAACACGACTTCCCAGTGGTACACCTGGGATGCAACGACGATGTCGGTGCCGAGGTCGGTCTGGTTCGACTGTGTGCCGAACCACGGGACGCCTTCTTCCGCAGCGATGCCGGTTGCGCCGACGACCATCTGTGCGGTACCCGTCAGCACGTCGGCGCCGCTCTCGACGAAGGCCTTCGCAGCTTCCGATGCGAGCAGCACATCGCCGAAGGAGTCGATGTAGTTGACGTTGACCTCGACGTCAGGGTTTTGCGCCTCCGCACCAGCGACGAAGCCGTCGATGTAGAGCTTGGCGTCACCTGCTGGCACGGGCCCCACGACGCCGATCACATTCGACTGCGTGAGCTGTGCAGCCATCACGCCATTGACGTAGCCGCCTTCGCCAGCCTCAACCGAGTAGGCGTAGATGTTGTCCTTACCAAAGAAGTCGGTCGACGTGCCGAGTGCAAACGACACCTCGGGGAAATCGTCGGCGATTTCCTGCAGTGGCGCACCGAACTGAGTACCGTGCGCGATGACGAGGTCGAAGCCGTCTTCGGCGTATCCGCGAATGGCTGCAGCCGCATCTTGGACGACGAAGAGGCCGCCGGAAACGGCGACTTCGACGTCACGGCCTTCGGCCACGCGACTGACCGAGTCAACCATGGACTGCGTCCATGCCAGGTCGTTCTCGGCGCTCGGCGCCACGATGCCAATCTTGATCGGTTCAGCGACTTCCTCCGCCGGTTCGGCAGGCTCGTCTGCGGGTGCTTCTGCAGCGACCTCGGCCGGTGCGTCCTCGGCAGGCGCGTCGGCTGCGTCATCACTTGCGCCACAGCTTGCAGCGACGAGTGCGAGTGCAGTCACCGCTGATGCGACGACTTTGGTTGATGTTGCTTTCATGGTGCTCCCCTTGTTGTTGGATTGAGACTGAGATTGCTGCGTCGGCGACATTTTTGTCACGCCGCACGGTCGAACGGTCGGGTGAGCGCGCCGGGTGCAGCCACCCGGCGACTCACGATTGCGAGCACGACGATGGTCAGCACTGCCGGGGCCATGGCAAGCAGGCTCGAGTTGGCCCCTTCAACGATTCCTAGCGTCTTCAGTTGCAAGACTGTGGCCTGCACGATGCCAAAGAGCAGCGCGCCCAGCATCACGCCGTATGAACGCCACGCGCCGAAGTAAACGAGTGCGATGGCAATGAAGCCCTGACCCGACGTAAGATTCTGCTGGAAGATCCCGACCTCGAGCGCAAGTGCTGCGCCTGCGAGGGAGGCCATGGTGCTCCCGATCAAGATGGTGGCCAGGCGAGTCCTGTTGACGCTGACGCCGAGGGTGTCCGCTGCCTCTGGGGTTTCGCCGACGGCGCGGATGTTGAGACCAAACGTGGTCTTGTTGATCATGAACCAGACGAGCGGTACGAGGGCGAACGCGAAGTACACCGGCAAACTGTGCTGGAAGAAAATCTCGCCAACTTTCGGAATGTCACTGAGCAGGGGAATGTTGACCTCGCCCAAGCCACGGATCGGTTTCGGAGTACCGACGTTCTTTTGAAACAACAGGTCTGTGAATCCGAGGCCAAAGAGATAGATGCCGATACCGCTGATGCCCTGCTGGGCCTGCATGATCAGCGTGATGAACGCGTAGGCCAGGCCGATGAGTAGACCGACGACGATCGCACCGAGAATTCCGTAAACAGCGCTGCCCGTTTCGAGTGTGATGTAGTACGCCGAGAACGCACCGAGCAACATGACGCCTTCGACGCCAAGGTTCAGCACACCGCTGCGCTGGCCGATTGTTTCGCCAAGTCCGGCGAGGAGGAACGGCGTGGCCAGACGGATGCCCGAGGCAAGCGTGGCGACCAACACCGAGACCGTGAAAAAGTCACCCATCAGAGTCCTCCGAGATTGCTACCGAATCCGCAGGTTGAGGCGCATGGTCAGAAGGCGGAGATTCGCTTCCTCGCAGGGACCCGCTGCCCGCCTCTTGCGCCCACGAACGGAGGCGGGTTTGCAGCTTGAGACTGCCAACAACGAACAACACGACGATCCCGTTGAGCGCCACGATCAGAGCCGCCGGAACCTGCAATTCCTGCTGGAGTGAGATCCCTCCGGTGAGCATGCCGCCAAAGAAGAACGATGCTGGGACGACGGCGAGCGGCGACAGGCCGCCGAAGAGCGCTGCGACGATGCCATTGAAGCCGGCGCTCTGGGTAAATCCCGATGCACCGCCTTCAGCAATGAGCCGGTGCGACTCGGAACCGAACACCAGCACCGCCCCCGCAACGCCTGCACACGCTCCTGAGAACGCGAGGGCCTGGACGATGCTCTTCTTCACCGGCATGCCTGCGTATCGCGAGGCATCGGCATTGTGGCCAACTGCGCGGAGCCTGACTCCAAGCGCTGAACGGAAGAGCAGGATGTGACCGAGCACGGCGATCAAAATTGCGATCATCACGCCGAGGTGCAGGCGGGTATCACCGGGCAGGAGCGGAAGGTCGGCGTTGGCGCTGAGACGTTCGGTCTGCTGAATTTTGATTGCGCCCGAAGCCTTGTCCGTCAGCAAGTCCTGCAATAGGAAGCTGAGGAACTGCGCTGCAACAAGGTTCATCATGATCGTGGACAGGATCTCGTTGACCCCGGCATACGCCTTGAGCACTCCCGGAATCGCACCCCAGAGGCCGCCACCGATTGCCCCACCTACGAGCACAAGCGGAACGAGCAAGATTCGCGACACGTCAGGCAGGACCAGCGCAACCACCGTCGACGCGATGGCCCCGGCAATGATCTGGCCCTCCCCACCGATGTTGATGACCCCCGCCCGGAACGCAATACAAATACCGACGCCGACGAGTAGCAATGGCATTGCCTTGATTGACGTATCAGCGAGTTCATCCCACCCGCCGAACGCACCGTCGATCAACGCTGCATAACCCGTGATCGGATTCGCTCCGAGCGTGAGCAACATGACTGCGCCGAGCGACAGCGCGACGAGCACCGCCCCCACAGGAACAGCGAGGCACAAGATCCGGCGCCAGCAGCGCAGCCGCCGAGCGTCCGCGAAATTTCTGTTCGTCTTGAGCGCGGCCCGAGGCTCGCTCGTCGTGCTTGGTGTTCAATCGTCCCCCAGTGAACCAGCCTTGCGTTTCTGAAAGATTAACAAAACGTCTACGGCGTAATAAATTCCCCCATACGCCGCAGCTCAGTCGAGTCGGAGCGGCAATCCTTCGGCTGCGTTGAGGAGGGCGACGAGGGTCGGCAGTGCTCGTCGGCGCCGCCACCCGCCGACGCGGTGACCGCTCCGTCGGAACCGAGCAGAAATCGTGGCCCCTCGGCCGCTTCGAAGCGCTCTTCCTCAAGATATAGGCGCGGCTTGATCACAGCCGGGTCCCCGGTTTCAGGGCAGAACGTCAGGCAGTTGCCGCACTCATTGCAGAGCTCGCTGAACACGAGGTACTGCTGGCGGCCGTTGATGCCAGCGAAAATTCCGCCAGGATCCGCGTCGGCCTTTGGAGTCGGCAACTTGAAGAACGCATCGTTCGGACAGACCGTGACGCAGAAGTTGCATGCCACACAGCCCCACATTTCCAGGTCGTGGTCGACTTCTCGTGGCAGCTTGTCGTTCCCGGCCAGCTCATATTTGCCCTTCGACGCACCAAGCACATCGATGAGGTGTTCGGCCGCCGTGTCACGGTGCCCAGCGTGGCGCGCTGCGTCGAGCGAAGCGCTGCGGTACTCGTCAAGGTTTGTCGCTCCGCTCGCGACTACGGCGCTCGTCAGCGCCTTGAGCATCGGCGCGAGACGCCCGTAGCCGCCCGGCTTCAGTAGGTCAGAACACACGCTTGCCGGCCGAACCCCCATAGCCACTGCGTCGGCGAGGTTTTCCTTGTCGATGCCGGCCGAGAAACTGACCATGATGTCGCCGTCGTGACCGGGAATCATCAGCTGGCCGGGCAGCGCATCGGCCAACATGTCGAGTACCGCAGTGGCCAGGACGTGCAACGGCGGTCCTGACAGGATACATCGTCTGGTCGGGCATCCACTGCTTGTGGTTGTCAACGACGAGAGTGTTGGTGAGCTTGATGCCAAACCGATGATTGCGGTCCTTGGCGTAGGTGTTGAGTTCGCCGATCAACGAGATGGCCCGTTCGAGCTGCAGATCCTCTTCAAACGCCTTCGGTACGAGTTTGACGTCGGCGTAGCCAAGTTCGCCGTGCACGATCTCAGCGACACGCTCTGGGCCAAGAAGGGTCGGATTGAGCTTGACGATCATGTCAAGGTCGTGCTCATCGATCAGGTGCTTGGTGATTTGTTCGATCTCATCCGGCGGGCAGCCGTGGAAGGTCGACAGAGTGACCGTGTCAGAAATCGTCGGAGAGAACTTCAGGTCGGCGAACTGTGCGAACACGCCGCTCGGATCTGCCGCTATCTCAGGGCGGAGCCGTTCGATTTCGGCGGATGCATCGCGCATCGCGTCAATGAACCCGGCGACCTTGAGCGTTCGGATACCGGCAAGGTCGTAGCCGACCGACATGTCGAACACGTGCGGGCCGGCGTCGCCCGTGTTGGGGTGGCCGACATGTTCCCGCAGCGGTTCCCAGTTGCGCAGGATCTCGATGATCATCCAGGCCTTGGTGTATTCCTCCACACTTTGCGCGATGAGCAATTCCTGGCTCCACTCGATGTTGTACCCAACGGTCTGCATGTCGATGCAAGGTCGTGCTATCTCGAGTTCGTCAAGCACCTGAACGGTCTTCAATTCGAAGAGCCGCGAGCCGCCGAGCCACGACAACACAATGTTTTGGGCCATCTGACTGTGCGGTCCAGCAGCGGGCCCGACCGGCGTCGCTGCTGGCCGACCAAGAAATTCGAAGGACAGATCGACACCTGGGTCCGGCTTCCAGAAGCGTGCCGTCGGCAGGTCGAAGATCCGCTTACGCGTCTCCCATTCGTGGCCAATTCGACCGAGCAGCATGCTCAGTGACATCGGTGTGAGCGGCGGAGCATCGTGAGCCATCCCATCACTTTACAAACTGTAAAGACATGAGTGCAACGACCCGGACAGCGATCGACGGCAACGTCGCATGCGAGATCCGATTCCCCTCTGATCAAAAAATGTCCAACCTCGTCAACGGTGTAGCGCGTTGAGATAGCTGTACACGGTGATCCGGCTGATACCGACAGCCTCAGAAACATCCTCGACGGCACGCCGCAAGACGAAGGCCCCCAGTTCGTCAAGACGCCTGATCGCTTGCTGCTTCTCGAGCCGGCTGAGCGTCGGGAGCGGGGCGCGCAGCTCTGCTTCGACACGCGCGACAATCCGATCCAGCGAACCGTGAATCGGCGGAAGCCGGGCGCCACCGACGACATTGCCCTCCCAGACCAGCGGCACGTCAGAGCCGTCGACATCACCAGGACGCACAGACCGCGCGCCGGTGGCATCGATGAGCGGCTGCAACGCAGCGATCAGCGGATGCGAGTCAGCCACGTGGCAGATCGTAGAGCGTTGGTTGTCAACACGACGCCACCACGCGCGACTGCAGGTTCAGACTTCGAGTGCGGCGTGTAGCCGGACAGCCTGTTCGGCGGCCTTCGCGCGGATCTCTTCACCATCAACGCGGGTGGCAACACCGTCACGCAATGCCGGCTCGCCGTTGACGTCGACATCAATGGCACGGATCGTCGGGGTGAACGCAATATGCCACGGCTCGATCGTCCCGTATGACCAAGTGACGAGATCCTGTTTCGCCTCGGGGAAGAGCTCCCAGCCACCCTCCAACCACGACCAGGCTGCATCCGGGCTCGCCTCGACATCGTGGTCGCGCTGTTTGACATACGCCAGTTGGAACTCGCCAAGCATGTCGGCGCCGATGCCGTCGGTCCCGAGTGCAGTCGGGTTGCTAAACCGCGCCGGGTTGGCGTACCCAACCGAGTTGTTCATGTTCGAACGCGGGTTATGCACGATCGTTCCACGAAGGCCGTGATCGTCGGGCAGGTGGACGCCGTGCACGAGCATCCAATTGTCGCGTGTGAGTTCGCGAATGCGTTCTTCGACGCCGATGTCGTCGGGGCCCTCGGCCACGTGAATGTGCACGCCAACGCCGTGCTTCTCCGCCAGAGCAGCTGCCCCTGCGAGAGATTCATCGGAACACGTGAACGCCGCATGCACACCGACCATTCCCTTGCGCATGCCATCTCCGGGTGCCGAAAACTCCTGCAGGTAACGATCGTTCTCGGCCAACCCGAGCGCAGCGCCTTCGATGCCATGCCGATCGGTGATGCCGTAACACGTGTTGATCCGCACACCGATCTCGTTGACGGCATCGGCGATGACCGACAGCGATCCTTCGATGACGGTCGGCGATTCGTGGTGATCGATGATCGCCGTCGTGCCGCGCTTCGAGCGCTTCGAGCGCACCGAGCTTCGCCGACCATTCGATCATGTCGAGATCGAGCGCCATGTCGAGTCGCCACCAGACGTTCTCAAGGATCCCGAGGAAGTTCGATGGCGTCGCCGTCGGCGCGGGCATACCGCGCGCCAGCGAAGAGTAGAGGTGGTGGTGAGCGCAGACGAGGCCGGGCGTGGTCCCCCGATTAGTCACGGTCAGCTCTCCCTCTGGTCAGGTGCGACTGGCTCATCTCAGGTCCAGGCGCTGGCGCGCTCGCGGTTGCTCTCATTGATCATCGGGAGTTCGTTGTGCCACCTACCGGAGTGCTCGCGAAGCGCAGCAGCCACGGCACCGGCTGTCGGCACGAGCCCGATTTCCCCGACGCCCTTGATGCCGTACGGCGAGTCTGGTTGTGCGGCTTCGACCAAAATCACATCGACGGTTGGCATGTCTTTCGGCCGAATAATGTCGAGCGACTTAAGCGTTGTGTTGGTTGGACGGCCGGTCTCGTCGCATGGGAAGCCCTCGCTCATCGCATAGCCCAAACCCATGTGTACGGCGCCTTCGATCTGGCCTTCGCAAAGCATTGGATTGACGGCGCGACCAACGTCGTGGGCAGCCGTGACGTTCTCGACTGTTCCGTCCTCGCCAAGCACGACAACCTGCGCCGCGTAACCGAAAGTGGAGTGGATGATCGGATTCTCGATCGGATTGCCGGCTGACTTCGCAGCGGCGATTTCACCGAGCGAGCTGGTCCAGTCGACTCGGTACTCGCCTTCGTAGTCGACACCGACTTCGCAACCGCCAGCGAGGGCCGCTACACAAGCCGCCTGGACCGAGCCAGCACCCATCAGCGTGCCTCGACTGCCCGTGGTCTGGCCTGCACCGAGCTCGCGAGTTGAGTCCACGATCACGTCAATCTGCTCAGCCTCGATGCCGAGTTCCTCGATAGCAACCTGCATGACAACGGTGTGGATGCCCTGGCCCATCTCGGTCCAGCAGTGACGGATCTCGACACGGCCATCGGCTCGGAAGTGCACGACGGCCTTGGCGATCTCTTTGAAGCCGTTGCCGAGGCCAGAGTTCTTCAGCCCAAGGCCCATGCCGACCGACTTACCGGCAGCGACAGCAGCGTCGTAGGCAGGCTTGACAGCGTCGAGACACTGACGAGCACCCTTGCAGCCGTCGTCCATCACTTGACCGGGGCCCCACGTGTCACCGGGCATCACGACATTGCGGTTGCGGATCTCCCAACCGGAGATGCCGACCTGCTCTGCCAGCCGATCGAGCACACCCTCCATTGCGAACTGCGCTTGGTTAGCACCAAAGCCGCGGAACGCTCCGCATACCGAGTTGTTGGTGCGAGCTGCGATGGCTTCGACGTCAACGTTGCCAACGGCATACGGACCAGTGGCGTGACCGGCCGCCCGTTCGAGCACCTTCATGCCGACCGATGCGTACGGACCGGAGTCGCCAATCATGCGAACCTTGATGGCTGTGAGTTTGCCATCGACATCGCAACCGGCGTCGTACTGCATCCGAATCGGATGGCGCTTCGGGTGCATCAGCAGCGACTCTTCGCGCGACAGCGTGATCTTGACCGGCGCTTCGAGATGCCATGCCGCGAGCGCCGTGTGCGCCTGGTTCGACATGTCTTCCTTGCCACCGAACGCGCCACCATTGGAGACGAGTTCGGTCGCCTACGGCTGGTGTTGATGTCGAGTTAAGAAAAAATTTGTGGAAAAAGATTCCCTGGCCCCCGGAGTACACGTACAGACCCGGTTCGCCCGCGCCCGAGCCCACTCGCGTCGGCACAGCGAGCGTCGATTCGGGTTCGAGGAATGCGTGCTCGATGCGCTGCGTCTGGAAGGTCTCCGACACCGTGAACGACGACGATGCAAGAGCGACGTCTGCGTCGCCGCGGGTGTAGGTGGACGTCGACAAAATGTTCCCATCGAGCTCCCAGACAGCCGGCTCAGTCGACGTGATAACGCGGACCGGATCGACCATTGGTTCGTGCACTTCGTATTTGACGGCGACGAGTTCGGCCGCAGCTCGAGCGATCTGTCGAGTGTCAGCAACGACCACGACAAGCACATCGCCAAGGTACGAGGTTCGTCCACCGACCGGAATCATGATCGGCCAGTCCTTGTGAATAATCCCAACGCGCTTGACACCAGGGATGTCCTCAGCTGTGAAGACGCCGCGCACGCCATCAACGGCAAGTGCCGCTGATGCGTCGATCGACGTGATGTCAGCGCGGGCGTGATCGGTCAAGCGAAGCGCGCCGTGGAGACAGCCCTGCGGGTTCATGTCGTCAATGAAGTCGCGAGTGCCGATCGACAGCTCCCGGCCCTCGTACTTGATGCCGCGCGACCCAACTCCACGCGGCTGCACCACAACAGGAATATCGTCCTGTGCCAATGCTTCGACAGCGTCGAGGACCTTGATGTAGCCCGTGCATCGGCAGAGGTGGGCACCGAGGTGGCGCGATGCCTGCTCGCGAGTCAGGTCGGCACCGTTCTTGTCGATTAATGCCTTCGTTCGGACAACGATGCCCGGTGTGCAGAAGCCGCACTGCAGCGCGCCGCACGCAGCGAACGCATCGGCCATCCGCTGCACCTCGGCTGGGTCGAAGCCTTCGAGCGTCGTCACCTCGCCCCCGTCGATCTTGTCCATCGAGGTCTGGCATGAGACGCGCGCCTTGCCGCCAATGAGTACCGTGCAGCAACCGCACTGGCCCGTCGGGGAGCAGCCGTCTTTCGCCGACGTGATGCCGAGTTCATCACGGAGTGCCGCTAACAGATGCGGGTGGTCGTCGCGTGCCGTGACCTGCTCGCCGTTCAAAATGAATTCGCTCATGAGATGACTCCATCTTGCTTCGTCGCGCCGGGCGCAATTGCGCCCTTCTGTGCCGTGATTCGTGCGTAGACCTCGGGGCGCCGGTAGCGCTCGAAGTCGAACAGCGTCTCTTTGTATTGCTTGCACCAGTCGAGGTCGCACCGGGCCGTGATCAGCTCGTCGCCAATCGTGACGGCCTGCGCAACGATCTGACCGGACGGCGCGATGATCGCCGATTGCGCGAGCGACTCAACGCCCTCTTCAATGCCGCCTTTGGCAACACCGACAACCCAGGTGCCGTTCTGGTAGGCGCCGGCCTGCATCACCAGGTGGTTGTGGAATCCGGCAAGCGCGTTCTGCGTAGGGTCGGGGGCGTAGAACATCGGCGTGTTGTAGCCAATCATCACCAACTCGACACCCTGCAATCCCATGACTCGGTAGGTCTCGGGCCAACGCCGGTCGTTGCAGGTGGCCATCCCGACGACACCGTCGAATGCTTCGAAGACCGGAAAGCCCTCGTTGGACTCTTCGAAGTACCGCCGCTCGAGATGCTGGAACTGGCGCCATGGCTCGTGTGCTTCATGGCCGGGGATGTGGACTTTACGGAACCGACCAACGATTGTGCCATCGCGTTCGACCAAGATCGTTGTGTTGAAACGATGAACTACGCCAACATTGTCGGGCTCGGTGAGTTCGGCGTACCCGAGGCTGAAACCGACGCCAAGTCGCTTGGCTTCGTCGAAAAGCGACTGCGTTTCCGGGCCCGGCATCGAGCGCTCGTAATACGAGTCAAGCTCGGTTGTGTCACCCGAGATGTTCGATGCGTCTCCCTCATCGAGGTACCAGCGCGGGAAGAACGTCGTCAGCGCCAGCTCTGGAAAGACCACCAGGTCGCAGCCGGCCGCTGCGCCCTGCTGAAGTAGGTCAATGAGGCGCAAGACGACCGTCGCGCGCTGTTCGTCGCGAGCAATCGGCCCAAGTTGGGCGGCACCGACATTGAGATAGCGCGGCATCAGAACTCTGTTCCTGCAAGGGTGAGCATTGTTCGAAGCAGCACGTTTGCGCCCGCTTCAAGATCCGCTGGTTCGGTGTATTCGGTGACGTTATGGCTGATGCCGTTGACGCTCTTCGTGAAGATCATCGCTGTCGGGCACACACGAGCGAACATTTGAGCGTCGTGGCCAGCCCCTGACGGCATCCGACGATGCGTCAGCCCGGCCGCCGCAGCGGACTGCTCGACGATTTTGATGACACGTGGATCGAAGTTGACCGGCTCGAAGCGGGCGAGCATGCGGGTCTGCACGCCGACACCCTCGCGCTCGGCTGCCTGGGCAACGAAGCCGCGGAACTTAGTCTCGGCTTGCTGCAACACTGCTTCGTTGGTGTTTCGGAGGTCAACGGTGATCGTTGCCACCGACGGCACGACGTTGACAAGATTCGGGGTGAGGTTGATTGCCCCAACCGTGCCGAAACCGCTCACCGAATTCAGCCGTCACCAACTTCGCGCGCTCCTGTGCTCTTCGATGCGACGTAGCCGGGGTCGTGGCGGAGGCGCATCGGCGTCGTGCCGGCGTGACACGATTGTCCGTTCAACGTCAACTCGGTCCACGAGATGCCCTGCACTCCTTCGACGACACCGATCGTGATGTCTTCGTTTTCGAGGACCGGGCCCTGTTCAATATGTAGTTCAAAGAATGCGCGCATTTTTCTAGCACCCACCTCTTCTTCACCGCGCCATCCAATCCTGACCAGTTCATCACCAAACTTTTTGCCTTCAGAATCTTCTCTATCAGCGCGTCTTCGAGCGACAGCCCGCCCACGTACACAAGGCTGCCAAGCATGTCCGGCTGGAAACGGGCGCCCTCTTCGTTGGTGAAGAATCCAACCGCGAGGGGCCGGTCGAGTTCGAGGCCTGCCGCGATCACCGTTTCGATGACTTCCAGTCCAGCGAGCACCCCGAGGTTGCCGTCGTACTTACCGCCGGTTCCGACCGTGTCGATGTGTGAACCGGTCATCACCGGTCGGTTTCCCGCCGCGAACCCGGGCATCGTCGCAATCACGTTGCCGATGCCGTCGATCGTGACATCGAGGCCGAGATCACGCATCCAGGTGACAACCAAGTCACGGCCAGCGAGGTCGTCGTCGGTCAGAGCGAGCCGGGCACAGCCGGTCGTTCCGGGAATCGCACCGACCTCGCCGAGGGCCTCAATGCGCGCCACCAATCGCTTGGGGTCAATTGACAAATCTTCCAACACGCTGTCGTTCACTATTCCGACAGTAACAAAAATGCTTTACAAAACGTCAAGTATCGCTCCAGTTCATCCCGCCTTTACCGACCGGACATTGCGCAGTGAGCCGCGCGAGTAATCTGGCCCAATGGCAAACGCTCATCTCGAAGTCCTCGTGGAGCCATTCCGCGAGAATAATCCCGGCCCACACGTGTCTGCGGTCATCGAAGCTGCAACCGCCGCTGGCCTCGAGCCCAACATGGGCCCGTTCGCCACCGAAATCCAGGGCGACATCGACGTGCTGGCGGGTGCCATTGCCGAGATGATCCGGGCCGGATTCTCCAAGGGTGCAACCTCGATGCAGCTCCGCATCGAAACCAGCTGAACCGCCAGCACTCTCACACTTTGGTCACACTTTGGTCTGACCAAAGTGTGACCGGCCGCGGCCTCGTGAAATGGTTGTCAGCGGGTGCGAGTGAGGATGCGCAGCGATCCGGCCGCCGAACGTTCTTCGAAGCAATCTGATGCCAGAGCGCGAAGATAGATCTGCTCGTACGGCGGTCGACCACCTTCTGCCGGATCGGGGAACACGTCGTGGATTGCCAACGTGCCGCCCACCGCAACGTGCGGCGTCCAACGTTCGTAGTCGAGCCGCGCCGGTTCTTCACCGTGACCACCGTCGATAAAGAGAAAACTCAGCGGAGCGGTCCATGCGGCGCCGATCGCCGGCGCTCGGCCAACCAAACCCACGACAGAGTCTTCGAGGCCGGCATCATGAATCGTCGCCCGGAAAAACGGCAGCGTGTCCATCTTGCCAATGCGTTCATCGACGACCTCAATGTCGTGGTGATCCCAGCCGGCCTGGTTCTCTTCAGAGCCACGGTGATGATCGAGCGCGAAGAGCAAGACTCCTGCACCCTCGGCCACATCGCCGAGCCACACAGTTGATCGGCCACAGTATGAGCCAAGTTCGAGCATTGGCATCCCCGGCATCGCAGCGGTCGCGGCGCGCGCTGCTTGCCACAACGCGTCGCCCTCTTCAGCCGGCATAAAGCCCCTGGTGGAAAGCGCAAGCGAACGACGGCCCTCAGACAGCATGGAGACAGTCAATCGTTCAGCTCGACCAAGTGTTCCAGTGAATGATCGTCTCGGGATCCGGCCGCATCGCAATCTTGAAATCCGTCCCCTTTGTGTAGGCGAGCGGACTGAGTACGGCCTGCTGCACCGAGCCGAACGGGATCCCGACAACATCGGCGATCTGCTCTTCCATCATCAATCCAACGGTGGTCCAGCAGGTACCGAGCCCGCGCGCACGTGCCGCCAACATGAAGCTCCACATTGCCGGCAGAACATTGCCCATCGACGAAGCTGCAGACATCGCGGGGACACCGTCCAGCCGACCAGCCTTCGTGCAAGCAATCACCAACGCCGGAGCGTCGGCCATATGGGCTGCAAGGTATTCAGCCGAGTCGGTCACGCGATCCTGCTGTGCCTGTCCCTCTACCGTTTCGCGCTTCAGTGACCCGGCGTACACACCGTCCATGCTGCGGTAGATGTCGAAGCACTTGCCGTAGATTTCACCGATCGCAGCCCGCTTCGCTGGGTCGGTGACGACAACGAACTGCATCGTCATTGTGTTCGAACCGGACGGTGACTGCATGGCCATTGCTACGCACTCACGAATCAATTCGTCCTCGACCGGCCGATCAAAATCGAGGCGTTTACGCACCGCACGGGTGGTGGAGAGCAATTGGTCGGATGACAATTCGAGCTGTGACATACAGTGACCATAGGACGGACGACCAATTCAGGCCAGAACCGTGGCAACATTGACCGGGCATGACCGCTGACAGCGAAAGCCCCCACTATCCAGCCGAGCCGACACCCGGAAACCAGGCGGCGCTCGACAATCTTGTCAAGCTGCTCGACCTCGAGGTGATCGAGGTCAACATGTTCCGGGGCGCATCAACCGATGAAGATCGTCAGCGGGTCTTCGGCGGCCAGGTCGCAGGCCAGGCCCTGGTTGCTGCTGCGCGCACAATTGATGAGCCCGGCCGCATGGTCCACTCGCTCCACGCCTACTTTCTTCGCCCAGGCGATCCGACGACACCGATCCTTTACGAAGTTGATCGCATCCGCGATGGCCGCAGTTTCACGACCCGCCGTGTCGTGGCTATCCAGCACGGGCGAGCGATTTTTAACCTGCAGGCCAGCTTCCACAACGAAGAGCCTGGTCTCGACCATCAGCTCTCGATGCCGACCGACCTCGCAGAGCCCGAGTCGCTCCCCGATTTCAAGACGCGCAACGCGCCATACGCCGACCAGCTCGGCGATTACTACGAGCAGCCTCGGCCGATCGACCTGCGGTATGTCACGGGTGACCCGATGAGCCGCAAGGGCGAAAAGTCAGCGTCGCAGCAGGTCTGGTTGCGCACGAACGGCCAACTTCCCGACGATCCAGTACTACACGCCTGCATTGTCACCTATGCGAGTGACATGACACTGCTCGACACCACGATCCTGCCCTTCGGCATGTCCTGGGCGAGCGGCGACGTGCAGATGGCAAGTCTCGACCATGCCATGTGGTTCCACCGTCCGTTCCGCGCCGACGACTGGCTGCTCTATGATCAGACAGCGCTCAGCACATCATCCGCTCGCGGTCTTGCAGGCGGCTCGATCTTCACCTCCGATGGACGCCTTGCGGTCAGCGTGGTGCAAGAAGGCCTGACCCGAGTGGGCCGAGCATGAACCGACGCCGCGTCGTTGTCGCGTCCGTCGTCGGTGCTGCACTCGTTGTTGCGGCGTGCGGCGGTGGGTCCGACTCATCCAGCAAGAATCCTCCGAATGACCCAACCGCGACATTCGCAACCATCCCAGAATCCAATGGATCGTCAACCGAATCCGGAGTCACCGAGGCCACAGCAGAGGAGACAATCGCTACGACCCTCCCTGAACTCGCACCCTCCGATGACATCGACCTGCCGACCGGCACACCTGAGGAACTGTCGACTGCTCCAGCAACCACCATGGCGACGGGTCCGCTACCGATTCCGGTGGTGACCCTGGTCGACGCCGGAACGTTCGACGCTCCCGTCGAGTTGTTCAGCCGCGACGGCGACCCGCGTCACTTCGTCGTCGAACAGAACGGCCGGATCATTGCTGCCGGCGACCTGTCAGCCGAGGTGATGCTCGACATCACCGACCTCACTACGGCCAACGGTGAGCGCGGTCTCCTCGGCGCCGCATTCCACCCCGCTCAAGACCTCGCCTACGTGCACTACACCAACGCCAATGGCACCACCGTCGTCGACGAGTACGTCATCGACCCGGTCACGGCAATATTCGACCTCGCGAGCCGGCGCGAGGTGCTGACGGTCAAGCAGCCATTCGGCAACCACAACGGTGGCGAACTCGCCTTCGGCCCCGACGGACTCCTCTATCTCGGGCTTGGCGACGGCGGAGCGGCCAACGATCCTGAGCGCAATTCGCTGGCACTCGCGAGCCGACTCGGCAAAATTCTCCGCATCGACCCACGAGAGTCGAGTGAGGAACCGTTCACCATCCCAGCCGACAATCCGTTCGTCGGTGTCGAGGGCGCCGACCCTGCCATCTGGGCGTTGGGTCTACGTAACCCGTGGAAGTTCTCGTTCGACGCGGCAACCGGAGACCTCTGGATCGCCGACGTCGGCCAGGGCGATCTTGAAGAAATCAATTTTGCTCCTGCTCTCAACGGCAAGGGTGCTGGCCGAGGCGTCTCGTTTGGATGGAGCGCCTTCGAAGGAACTGCTCAATTCAATGACGACCAGGACCCGGACGGTCATACTCCGCCCATCGTCGAGTACAGCCACGACGACGGCAACTGCTCGGTCAGCGGTGGCGCCGTCTACCGCGGCGACGCCATTGCCGACCTGCAGGGCTGGTTCGTCTACGGCGACTTTTGCTCAGGCCAGATCTGGGGATATGACCCCACCTCTCAACCCGGCGCGCCGATCATCATCGAACTGGCTCAGCAGCCGAACCTCGCAGCAATCGCCATTGGCGGCGAAGGCGACCTGTTCGCCATCAGCAACATCGGCACCGTGAGTCGCTTCACTGCATCATGAGTTGCATCGTGAGTTGCATCACCGCTTCTGCGTGATGGTCAGCCGACTCGCTCGAAGTCGACGCGACGTTCTGCCGGGTCGGCGTTGATCAGCTTGACCTGGATGTCATCGCCCGGATCGACACGGCGTGCGACCACTCGGGCGACCACAGCGGGATCACAAACTTGGATGCGTGCACCACGGTCGTCTTCGTCGGTGACCACCGCATCGAACACTTCGCCCTCACGGCCTTGCAGCACCACTGCCTCGGCGAGGTCAATCGCAGCGCGGTCGACGCGGTTCGCACGAGTGCCTCCCTGGCGCATGGCATGAGGTAGCTCGGTGAACGCCTGCTCAACCTCGTCGGGAACAGCATCACCGTTGGCCACGGCCAAGGCCGCCTCGATCACGTAGCGGTCCGCCAGGCGACGGAGCGGGGCCGTGACGTGACTGTAGGTCGCAGCCACTGCCGCATGCCACGGCTTCTCGTTCGGGTCGTACGGCTCGTACGCAGCGCCGCCGCTGGCTCGCCTGACAGCAAGGAGAAAGGCCGAGGTTTTCGGATCGTCCCTGGGCAGCGATTCGTTGAACGAGGTCAGTGACTGCTCCTTTGACCACTGCAGCCCGACCGCCCGCGCTGTATGACGCAGCCGGCCGAGGCGGCTCTCGTCAACGGCCGGCATCGTGCGGAACAGGCCGGTCTGGGCGGCGAACAGCGCATCGGCGACTGCCATGTTCGTGGCGAGCGACATCGCAGCGTTCTGGTTTTCGGCGTCACTGCGCGGCCGAAACTGGAGTGCAAAGCCACCATCGACGCGCACGACTTCTTGCTCGGGCATCTGGATGCGATCGGCGCCGCGTGCCTGCTCGCCGATCTCGAACCGCCGCGCAAGTTCGGGAAATGCCTCGGGAAGGTCCGAAAGAGTCACGGTCGAATAGGCGAGTTTCGCTCGGTTTCGGATCATCGACCGTTCGACGCCATCGAGTCGAACCCCGCCATCGGCTGAAATCCTGACCGTAAACACGACCGCCGGCTTCGGACCGCCCGGCAAGAGGCTGCCGGCATCTTCGGCAATACGCGGCGGGTGAAGGCCGGCGCGGGCGTGCGGCATGTAGACCGTGACGCCCCGCTTCCAAGCTTCGTGATCAAGGGCGTCACCGGGGCGCACAAACCAGCCGACGTCAGCAATGGCGTAGTGCAGCACGACGACGTCGCCTGACATCTCGATGGCGAAGGCCTGGTCGAGGTCAGTGCTGCTTGCCGGGTCGAGCGTGAGAAAGTGCATGTCGGTTCGATCAATGTGCGGCGACTGACCGTTGCCAAGCTGTCGCTTGGCAGCAACCTCCGCTGCTGCCAGCACCTCTGGCGGATAGTCAGCCGGCACGTCGAAATCGACCTCCAGTTGGGCAAACCCTCCCCGGAAGTCAGCGAGTGTCTCCGAAGCCATGCGCATGCACGCACAATACGACGCGCTCACCTTCAACAGTTCTCAGGGCACTCAGGTGGCTCGAGGACAAGGCGCGCCACGACGAAGTTGCCCTCCGGCAACGAGGAGTTGGCGGAACGCAGTAATCGGGCCTCCTGAGCGGCCTGAGCTAGCGGCGGGCGCCCATGAACATGCCTTTGAGCGCTTCGTAATGCTCGATGACATGACCGGCGCCGAGGACCACTGCTTCGAGTGGCACGTTTGACATCCGCACCGGGACTTGGGTTTCCCGTTCGATCCGTTCGGCGAGACCGCGCAGTAGACCGCCACCACCGACGAGATACATGCCGCGCACGAGAAAGTCCTGCGACAGTTCGGGCGGCGCTTTCGACAGGCATCGGATGACCGACGCGACGATCGACGAGATGACATCTTCGATGGCGAACCGCACCTCTTCGGGCGTGAGTAGGACCGTTTTCGGCAGGCCAGTCATGAGGTCGCGTCCGCGCACCTCGGCCTGGTTTTCGCCGTGCGTTGGATCAGCTGAACCGATCGCAACTTTGATCTCTTCGGCAGTCCGCTCGCCGATGGCGATGCCATGCTCGCGGCGCACGTAGTTTTGGATGGCGGCGTCGATGTCGAACGATCCGACACGCACTGCTTCGAGAGCAACGATGCCGCCGAGCGAGATGACAGCGGTCTCTGAGGTGCCACCGCCGATGTCAATGACCATGTTGCCCACGGGCTCATCGATCGGCAAGTCGGCACCAATCGCTGCGGCCATCGGCTGTTCGATCAGGTTGGCGTCAGCGGCGCCTGCTCGGCGGGCGGCGTCGGTGACGGCTCGGCGCTCAACCTCGGTGATCGCAGATGGCACACAGATGACGACCTTGGGACGCGTAAATCGGCTGACGCCGACGCGCTGCAACAACAACCGGATCATGCGTTCGGTGATCTCGAAATCGGTGATGGCTCCGCCGCGCAGCGGACGAACCGCAACGATGTAGCCCGGCGTACGCCCGATCATCTGCCACGCCTCACGGCCGGTGGCAAGCACTTCACCGGTCTGCCGGTTGAGGGCAATGACCGACGGCTCGTTGAGCACGATGCCGCGGCCCTTCATGTACACGAGCGTGTTTGCCGTGCCGAGGTCGATCGCCAGATCGCGTGCCATCAGGAAATCTTGGCCAACAGGGCGAAATTCAGAAAGATACGACGTTGCATAACGACCTCATTCTGCCTCAGAACAAGCGCAGAAATCGGGAGCCTCGATGCGGTACCGGTCACGAAGTCGACGAATCGGCATCGTCAGCATTCCGCTCGGCGGACTTGACCCGCTCGACGGTGGGTTTGCGAGCCTCCGATGAGAGTGCATCGATTTGTCGGCGGAACGAGTCGACGCCGTCTTCTTCGCTTCGCCCGCGGAGCGCGATGCCGAGAATCACGGCGACCACCACGATTGCGCAGCTCGAGGAGGCATACCTTGGCGCAAGGCGGACCGATGTCGTGTGCACCGATGTGAACGCGACGCAGGCCGTGGACTCCTTGGAGCTGCGGCTTTCAGTGCGTCAATGGCAAACCTGGCAGCCTCAAAAGCGCTCGGTCGGTGCGGCGTGGAGACGATCGCGATGACTGAGGATTCACCGATCTGCAACTCCCCGATGCGGTGCAACAGCACGACGCGACCGACGTCAGGCCAACGCACGCGAAGTTCGTCGCCGATGGCCTCGAATCGCACAACCGCTTGTTCCTCGTACGCCTCGTAGGTGAGGTGCTGGACACCATCACGGCCTTCGGCATGGTTTCGAATCGTTCCGCTAAACAGGACAACAGCACCACAGTCAGGCCGAACGGCCCATTCGTAGGCAGCACCGATCGGGAGTTCCTGGGTGGTGAGACCGAACCAATTGTTACCTTTTGCCGGTGACTCCACCCTGGTTACCGTAGCCGACCTGGCAGCACCGTCATGTCGCCGCAACACGTTTGACTGCACTTCGTTGCGCGACGGCCATTACCAGTTCGGTGTCGAACCATGCCGCGATCACCCGTAGCGATTTCAGTACTACAGTCCTCACTTCGTGGAACACGCACCCCTCCCCCCACATGAAAGAACGTGGAGGCATCCGTCCGAGATCGGCCCAACAACGGTCGATTTCAATCGCGGATCCGGCCACGGGTTTGCAGCGCTTGCCGCAGGGGCGTTCGCTGTTGCCCTCATCGCCGCATTGGTCGTCACGGTCACGCCAGGCGGATCAATCGACGCCCCCGTCGCCGTCAGCGCCTCAACGTCGCCTCCGGTTCGTGCCGCCGAGAGCACAGCCATTGCCGCAGCAGAAACGATCCGATCGATTCGTTTGGTCGAGGCAACCGCAATTCCAAGCGCCATTGCCGATGTCCCTGTTGCCGCGTACCGCTCGACCGGTTCATCGGATCCAGAGGCGGTGCTACCCGATCTGCACGATCAGGTCCTCGTTCTCACCGACCAGTACGCCTATTCGGTTGCCTGGAGCGGCGTTGCACGTCTCGACGTGGAAGGTGACGCTGTTGTCGTGCGCGCCAACGGTGAAATCGTCGCTCGTTTTAAAGATGGCCGCTTAATTGTCAGCCACGACTCGGTGGTCGGCTCGGCATTCGCTGCTGACTGATCATCACCGAACTCTGGCAACGAACTCCTGGAGCAATGCTCAACCTTGTCGAGCGTGCCACCAGCGTCGGCCGACCAAGACCGCAACGACCGTGATGACGAGCCCGAGGCCGACACCAATACCGAGCGATAGCTCTTGCCGACGTTTTGGCGACACCATGGTCCACCATCGCGCTTCGGTGCCTTCGACGTAGGCCTGCTCGTTGGTCACCTTGGGCTTCCATCCTTCGGCCAACAACCGTCCGCTCGAGACAACCCAAGGTTCGCGGGTGTATGAGCGCAAGCCTGGTGGAATCGGGCCCCGCTGGAAACGCCACCGGACTGCACCGAGTACTTCGGAGAACCGCTCTGGCAGCGGGACGCGCGGTCGCTCACCTGATAGCGCTCGAACTCGCTCGCCAGGAATCCATCCTTCGGGTGCGACGTTGTAGACGCCATCGAGGCGGCGCTGCGCCGCCAGCACGATCGCTGCGGCCAGATCATCGAGGTGCAAGAACTGCGATGGCGGGTCGTCTTCGGCAAATCGTTGGCCGAGCCCCGAAACCAGCGCACCTGCGAGTTGCGATGTACCGTCTTCAGCGAGAGAGATCGCCGGGCGCAGCACCGACGTCGCTCGACCTGGCCGGCTCCGACGCCACTGCTCGACGAGTTCCTCGGCCGATGCCAGTTGGCGGGCAAACACGAACTCGGTGTCGGGACGAAGCACCGTTTCTTCCGTGAGCGGAAACGGGTTGCTGGCGTTTGCGCCGTACACCATGGCCGACGAAACAAACACCACTTGGCCCGCTGAGACCGCATCGGCGATGCCGAGGCTCGTCGTCGCGTGCTGAGTCGAACTCTCGCGCTGTTTGGCAAGCCAGTCATGATCGTTGCTCGCCATGTCAATGACGACATCAGCGGTATCACCGGCAAAGTCGTCCAGGCTGCCAGTCGTCTCGAAGACGGTCACGTTGCCGAGGGCCCGAAGCCCCTCGACCACTCGCGTCTGCAGCGGCCCAGTCGCACCGGTAATCACGACCGTGAGCTCGCCCGTTGTCACTGGCATCACGTTGCCGGGGGCATCGACCAGTGCTGTCACGAACCCGACGCTAGTGCCACGGCGGCCCCGACGTGGAGTGTCTCCATTTCGGCGATCTGACCGCGGCCAGATCGCCGCTGCCTGCCGTATCCTTGCGAGCATGGACGACGGCAACGACGACGCCATCACACCCAGCGGAGACGACGCTGGCAACAACCCGTTCGCGGGGATGCCACTGTTTGGCGATCTCTCTCGGGCTCTCTCAGGGCAGGGCCCGCTGAACTGGGACGCAGCGCGCCAATTCGCATTGCTCGCGGCCAGCGGCGGCGACATGGCCGGCGCGATGACTCCCGGTGGAAAGGTGCCGGTCCCGACCGGCAACATCGAGCCAAGTGTGCGCATCAAGTACGCCGAGCTCGCAGGGATTGCGCGGCTCCATGTTGCCGACGTCATGCAACTCACCGTTATTGAAAGCGACCCGGAAGTTGCCACTCCCGAGCAGTGGGCTGCCCAGACACTCGATGCCTACCGGCCTCTGTTCAACGACATGGCGACGTCGCTCGGACAGGCCAGCGACGACGACGGGTCCAACGACCCAATGATGCAGATGATGGCGGGTCTCAGCAAGATGATGGCGCCTGCGATGATGGGCATGTCCGTCGGCTCGATGGTTGGCGGGCTCGCACGTCGAGCATTCGGGGTCTACGACCTCCCGATCCCTCGCGAAGGCGGATCTGCCTCGAAGCTCGTCGTTGTCCCCCCGACGATCGACAAGTTCGCCACTGCCTCCGATATCGAGCTCGACGAGATGCGGCTCTGGGTCATCGCTCACGAGATGGCAGGCCACACCCTTCTGTCGATTCCACACATTGCTGACCACCTGCGGTCACTGGTGCAGCGACACGTCGGCGCGTTCCGACCTGACTCGTCCGCAATGACCGACAAACTCACCTCGCTCGATATCGACCAATCCGACCCGATGGCTGCAATGCAGGCCGCGTTCGGTGATCCCGAGGTCCTGCTTGGTGCCGTGCGGTCGGACGAACAGATCGCGCTTGAGCCCGAGCTCGACACCGCCGTAGCCGTCACGATCGGCGTGATTGACTGGGTCGTCGACGCCGTCGCCGTGCGGATCATCGGTGGCAATGCGCTACACATTGCTGACGCTGTCCGGCGCCGCCGTGCCGAAGCATCACCTGACGACTTGTTCGTCGAGCGACTTCTCGGCATTCGCCTCGGAGCCGATCAAACCGCCCGCGGGAAAGCTTTCGTGCAAGGTGTCGTCGACCGTGGTGGCGAGAACGGATTGGCGCCGTTGTTCAACGACGCCGACGCGGTGCCGACGCCGAACGAGATCGGGGCGCCCGGCCTTTGGCTGGCGCGGGTCGCTGATTTCGATTCCGCTGGCTGACGCTTCGCCGATTGCGCTGCCGGCCGTCACTCCGACTGGTCCCAACGACCAGGTTGACAAGTGTCCCGGCAGCAGCAACGCCAACGATCAGAAAGCCAACCGGCCCTGACACCTGGATGGCGACTGCGAAGAACGCAGCCAACGCCCAAGCCAGCTGAAACTGCGTTTCGAACTTCGCGAAGGCCCGACCCTGATTCGCACCCGGAGCATCGCGCTGCACGATGCTCTCGAAGCTGAGCCGCCCGACTGCGGCGACCATGTTCAAGGCACCGGCCAAGATCACTGCGCCTGCGGGGCCACCGAGCGCCGCTGTGCCGATACCCGCGACGGCTGCAACCGCCAACGACGAGACCAGCATTGTTTCCTCGCGCATTCGGTTGCGCAGTCGCGGAGCTACGGCGTTGCCCACCATGGCAACAAGAGCTGACACGCCAACGACCGCCCCAAACCACAGGGTTCCCTGGTCTTGCGAACGTAGCCAGAACGCCAGATGGAAGAAGGTGAACCCGACGCAACCGCGCAGCACGGTCATCGCAATGGCACCGTTCTGCAAGCTGGCCGACCGCAGCTGCATCGATTCATCCTGATCAACACCGTGCGCTGCGACGACCTCGGGGGGCAATCGGGTGGCGCTGAAGAACGCCGCGCCGAAGATCAGCATGCCGTAGATCAACGTCGCAGGCGCGCCGACCGTCTTGAGTAAAATTGCCGCCGGAATCACCGCGATCGCACCGGTCAGGCCGGAAATCAGGCCGAGTTTCGAGTTCGCCTCGACCAACTCATCTTTCGAACGAACGGTCGACGGCACAAGCGCCGACTTGGACACGACATACGCCTTCTGCAGCACCAGGTTCGCGAAGACCAACGGGAAGAGTGCAAGTGCGTCGATGTAGCGCGCCATGAAGAACAGCAGCACGGCGCGGGCGACGGCAATGACCTGGATCACGAAGCGGCGGCCACCAGCCACGCGGTCGATTGCCGGGCCGATCAGCGGGGCGACGAAAAGGAACGGAGCAAACCCGATTGCCAGGAAGAGCATGACCCGGGTGCGCGCTGCGGTGAGGTCGATGTCGAAGAAGAGCGAGTCGGCGAGCGCCACGACCATCGCCGCGTCGCCCCCCATCATCAGGGCGTGCGTGATCGCTAATCGTCGGAACTTCGACGGTGCCGGCCCGGCGGCAGATGTCGGTCGTTCCACTGAACTTATAGTAGGCCGCCGAGCTGCAGGACCACGGCGTCTCAGTCGCACAGGGGGACCCCGTGTGCAGCGGCTTACGAACTCAGCTAGATTGCCCGACTCGTATGGTTGTTGCCACTCCAGAACGCCCGACCCGCTTCGATATGCCGACGTGGATGCGCTCAGCGCTCGTGTTCGGTTTGATCTACACCTTCCTGGTCGGCGTCTCCGCCCTCGAAAAGGGCATCAAAATCATGGGCGAGGACACGCAGGAACGCTTGTTCTCGAGTGTCAGCAACCCAATCGCTGGCCTCTGCGTCGGCATCCTCGGGACGGTGCTTGTCCAGTCGTCGTCTGCCTCGACATCGGTGATCGTCGGGCTAGTGGCCACGAAAGGCATCAGCGTCGATGCAGCGATTCCGATGATCATGGGCGCGAACATCGGTACGACCGTGACCAACACCCTGGTGTCGCTCGGCCACATCAGGCAGCCCGCCGAATTCAAGCGAGCATTTGCGGCCGCAACGGTGCACGATTTCTTCAACGTGATGGCCGTGGCCGTCCTCCTCCCGCTCGAACTGATGACAGGCGCGATCTCAAAGACCGCGACCTGGGTGAGCGACCGGCTGGTTGGTACGGCCGGTTCCGAGTGGAAGAGTCCGGTAAAAGCGTGGGTAAAAAAGCCCGTTGAGTGGATCGTCGACATCGAAGGTGCCATCGGGTTGAGCGGCAACGTCCTTGGTACGTTCGTCGTCATCACCGGGCTCGCCATCGTGCTGCTTGCGCTCACCTTCATCACGAAGAATATGCGCACGCTTGTCGCCGACCGCGTCGAAAAATCGGTCAACACTGTGCTTGGCAAGGGATCAGGCTCGGTGGCGATGCTGCTCGGCCTCGTGATCACTGTTGCTGTGCAGTCGTCGAGCATCACCACCTCGATCCTCATTCCGCTGACCGCCGCCGGCGTATTGTCGTTGCGCAACGCGTATCCGGTCACACTCGGCGCCAACGTCGGCACAACGATCACGGCATTGCTCGCTGCACTGGCAGCGTCGGTGCCTGAGGCGCTCACCGTCGGGCTCGCCCACACCACGTTCAACGTGATGGGAATTGGGGTGCTCTACGTTCTGCCGTTCGCGCGCGATGTCCCTGTTCGGCTGTCAGAGGGCCTCGCAGAGATCGCCGTCAAGCGTCGCGCTTTGGCCGTCGCGTACGTCATGACAGCGTTCATTATTCTCCCACTTATCGGTGTTGCCCTGCTCCGATGAATCACTCGCTTCAGATACTTGTCCGAGTATGGGTTAAGGACAACATCACGTTCTCCCGTCTTGCCAGAAACTCTTAGCACATAATGCTTGGTGCTATTTTCCTTAATGGATGAAACATCATCCCACCTGAGGTTACGCATCTCACCAACACGGACACCGCGGCAGTAGAAGCCGACATCCGTGACACCGACCAGCGCATCAACCACATGGAACAGCAATTACGTTCTGAACTGGTTGTCCATGTCACCGTGCAGGGTTCGTCCGACATCGGTTCGGTACTCGGCATGATCCTGCTCCTCAAGAAGATCGAGCGCATCGGCGATCAGGCGACCAACGTGCTCGACCTCGCCGAGAGCGGCGTGCGCCTGGCCGGCGAAACCGACACCGAGGCAATGCTCGCAGAGCGCGGATTGATCTCCACGATGTTCGGCGAGGCAGCCGACCTGCTGGCTGAGTCAAACGCCGAGCGCACCGAGGAGTTCGCCACTCGCATCCTCGCCCTGGTCGCTGAGCACCAAGCCAAGATCGAGAGCTACCTCCACTCTGACCGACCTGGCCGCGAGGTCGTGCCCCGTGCGATTTACTACCGCTACCTCAAGCGCATCGTCGCCAACCTGCTCGGCATCGTCCGCACCTCCGTCGACCCCCTCCCCTTGAACGCGACCCAAGAAGACGACAAAGACGACTGAACAGAACGTGACCGCGGAGTCCCGCAGTTCCGGGGCGCCTCGTCAGCGCGAATACTTGTATCCCAAGCCTCGGATGGTGGTGATCAACTGGGGGTGAGTCGGGTCGGTTTCCAACTTGCTCCGCAACCGCTTGATGTGAACGTCGAGCGTCTTCGTGTCGCCGACATAATCGTGTCCCCAAATCCGATCGATCAATGTCTCGCGCGGCAGCACGCGACCAGCGTTGACGAGCAGCAGGTGAAGCAGCTCAAACTCCTTCAGCGGAAGGGCCAGCTCGTCACCTGCGAGGGTAATGCGGTGCGCTTCAGGGTCGAGCATGACGTCGCCCACTTCGATTGTTCCGGTGCCGAGGCCTGCGGTCGAGTCAGATGTCTCCCCCGAACGTCGAAGCACCGCTCGAATTCGTGCAGCGAGCTCGCGGACTCGGTACGGCTTCGTGACGTAGTCGTCTGCACCGACTTCGAGCCCGACGACCGTGTCGATCTCCGCGCTCTTGGCGGTGACCATGATGATCGGCACACGGCTCTTCTTGCGGATCTGGCGACAAACCTCGATGCCCGAGAGCCGGGGCAGCATCACGTCGAGCAAAACCAGATCGGGTGAGACGGCGTCAAACTTTTCGAGCGCGTCGACTCCATCAATGGCCACGTGGACCGTGAACCCCTCACGGACGAGGCCAATATTGAGGGCTTCGACAAACGATGGCTCGTCTTCGACGACCAGGATCACGGCTTCACTCATCGGGCATGCTCACCTTCTGTGGCGGGGTTGTTTCCGCCGGAGCGCGAGGCCGATCGGACGCTGGCTGCACTCCGGCCGAATAGGACCGATCGACTGAATCGTCAACTTCGGGCGTTGGCCCAAGAAGTCGGGCGGGGAGGCGAAAGGTAAACGTCGACCCTGCGCCTTCCTGCGATTGCACAGATACAACGCCCCCGTGGTTGTTCGCGACGTGCCGCACGATGGCAAGGCCCAACCCGGTTCCACCGGTCTGTCGGGCACGCGCCTTGTCAACCCGATAGAACCGTTCGAACACTCGGTCGAGATCAGCGGCGGGGATCCCGACGCCTTGGTCGACGACCATGACTTCGACCCACCGTTCGTTGCGACGGATGCTGACTTGCACCACCGTGCCTTCGTCGCTGTATTTGACGGCGTTCTCGACGAGGTTGCCGATGGCGGAAGCCAACTGTGCCCGGTCGGCACGAATCCACAGTCGATCCACTGTGTCGACAGTTTCGACGTCGACCTCGTGGCCATCAGCTGCCATCCGGCCTCGGGCCACGGCTTCTCCAACGACCGCCCTCAGGTCGACTTCGTCGTCAAGATGATGGCTCAACTCAATGCGTGACAACTTGAGCAAGTCATCGATTGTTCGTGCCGCACGGTGTGACTCTTCGACGACTCGGGTCGACAGTGTGTTGATCACCGTTTGATCGGTTTCATCGGCGAGCATTTCTGCCAAAACCGCTATGGCGCCGACCGGCGTTTTAAGTTCATGCGAAATGTTTGCCACGAAGTCGGTGCGCATCGAGTCAATCCGGACACGTTCGCTGATGTCGTCGATCGTGGCCACTGCGCCGCCGCGCGGGATCGGCATCGCGTCAATGCTCAATGTGGTCTTTGGTGGGCCCTGAAGTTCCACGATTCGTCCTGCTCGCTCACCCGACCGCACCTCGGTAAAGAGTTGCTGCAGGTGTGCATCCACAATAACGCCGGCGTGCGTGCCCGTGAGGGCGTCGGCGGCGCCATTGCGCTGGAAGCGCGCGAAGAGCGCCTGCGTGCTCAACGGCGGTCCCATAGGATGGGCGCCTTTGGAGGCGGCTGGCTCGAGCGCTGCCGGCGGCTGCGCCTGGCCCGCTGGTTGGTTGGTTGCTTGCATCATGGGAGCGCCGAGCTGACCGATCGCCGTCGATCGCCCATCGTGCCAGAACTACTCCGGTCGCGAGACCGATCACCACTCCAGCAAGCAACGCGACAATCAGGGGCACGGCAGACTTCAGCTTTGGCCAGCTGGAACGATGACACCGTCGACGATCTCGGGCGGGTCGTTGTCGCTCTCGGCGTACGGATGCTCAGGGACCCAGCCATCGACGATGTAGCGAACGCGGTCGCCGACGTTGACAGCATGGTCGCCTATCCGCTCATAAAAACGAGCGACCACGGCGAGTTGCACAGCGACCTGCAGGTCGATCGTCCCAGCGGCATGGCTCTCGAAGATCACCTGGATGAACTGGCGTTGCAAATCGTCGAGATACGAATCCATGTCGTGCAGTGCTGCGGCACGGGGGCCATCGAGATTGAGATACGCCTCAGTTGATTCCTTGAACAGCACACGCGCCTGGTTGCCCATCTTCTGAATGACGCCACGCAGGCTTGGATCGAGATCGTGGCCGTAGATACGGCGAGCCGCTTTGCAGATGTTGACGCACAGATCGGCGGAGCGCTCAATATCGGCAATGATCTTGATGGCTGAAACAAGCGAACGAAGGTCGGAGGCGACCGGGGCTTGCAACGCAATCACACTGAAGCATCGTTCTTCAAGCTCGACCGCCTTGGCGTCGTATTCGTTGTCACCGAGAATGACGTACTCAGCCGCCTCGAGGTCGCCGTCGAGGAGGATTTGGGTGGCACGCGGCACGAGTTCGGTGACTCCAGCGCCCATTTGCGCGATGCCATCGCGGATTTCGGTCAACTGCTCGTGGAAGTTGGAGCGAAGTTCTTTCGACATCAGCCGAACCGTCCCGTCACGTAGTCCTGCGTCGCCTGCATGGCAGGGTTGGCAAAGATCTTCTCAGTCGTGGCCATTTCGATCAGCTTGCCAGGTTTGCCGGTTCCTTCGATCGTGAAGAAGCCGGTGCGGTCGCTGACTCGCGCCGCCTGCTGCATGTTGTGCGTGACGATCACGATGTTGTAGGTGCGTTTCAGGTCCAGCATCAATTCCTCGATCGCCAACGTCGAGATCGGATCGAGCGCCGAGCACGGCTCGTCCATCAGGAGCACGTCAGGCGACACGGCAATCGCGCGGGCGATGCAGAGGCGCTGCTGTTGGCCACCGGACAGGCTCGAACCCGGCTTATCGAGACGATCCTTCACCTCGTTCCAGAGGTTGGCACCACGCAGCGACTCCTCGACGAGCTCGGCCCCTTCGGTTTTGCTCAGCCGCTTGGAGTTGAGCCTCTTACCGGCCAGCACGTTGTCAGCAATCGACATGGTCGGGAACGGGTTGGGGCGTTGGAACACCATGCCGATCTTGCGTCGGACCGCTACTGGATCCACACCGGGACCGTAGAGGTTCTTGTCGTTGATGACGACGCTGCCTTCGACGTAGGCGCCGTCAATGTATCGTTCATCCGGTTTAGCGAGCGCAGAAACGTCGACTTGCCACAGCCCGACGGGCCGATCAGCGCAGTGATCGACTGCGGGTTGATCGTCATCGAAACGTCTGCCACCGCCTTGAACGCTCCGTAGTAGATGTTGAGATCGTTGACGTCGATGCGGTTCGGCAAGTCAACCGGCGCATTCGGGTCAGATTCGACCGCCGAGCCGGTGCCGGCGTGAGTCGCTTGTGGGGAGTCGGACATGGTCGCTGCGCCGTTCTGAGTCGAAAGGAGATGGCTTGAAGTTACCGAGCGGTTCATTTCAGACCCTTGGGCTTGAGGATGGAAGAAAGGATACGGGCCCCGGTGAAAAGGACCGCCACGATGATGACGAGGGTGAGTGCCGACGCCCACGCCCGATCGAGGCTTGCGTCACGCGGCAACGTCGGAAATGCGTAGGAGTTGTAGGTGAAGACGGGCAGTGTCGCCATGCGTCCCGAGAACGGGTTGTAGTTGACACCTTGAGCAATGCCCACGGTGATGAGGAGCGGCGCTGTTTCACCGATCACGCGAGCGATCGACAGCACAATGCCGGTCAAAATGCCGGCGATTGCAGTAGGCAGGACGATCTTGGCGATCGTCCTCCACTTCGCGACGCCCAAGGCGTACGACGCCTCGCGCAGTTCGTTTGGGACAAGGCGCAGCATTTCTTCAGACGCACGAACAACGACGGGCGTCATCAACAACGTGAGCGCAACGGCTCCAGCGAGACCCGATCGGTGGCCGGGGCCATCGACAAGAACGAAGAGCGCGTAGGCAAACAGGCCTGCGACGATCGAAGGGATCCCGGTCATCACGTCGACCAACCCGGTGACCCGCTTGGAAAAGCGAGTCTTGCCGCCGTACTCAACGAGATAGATGGCAGTGAACAGTCCGAACGGTACGGAGAAAGTTGCCGCCAGCGCAGTGATGATCAACGTGCCGATGATGGCGTGGTATGCGCCGCCACCCTCACCAACGACGCCGCGCATCGTCTCGGAATAGAAGGTCCAATCGAATCGATTTGAGCCACGCTCCACAACGGTCCAGACAACCGAGACGAGCGGCAGTAGGACCACGGCAAAGGAACTTGTCATGACCGCAGTGGCGAGCCGATCGGTCGCATGACGCTTCGACTCAACAATGCGCGAGACGACGTATGTGCCAATGATGTAGGCCAAGATCGTCACAATCACCCAGCGTGCCCAGTTGACGCTGCCCGACGGCAACCACGTCAGCGCTCCGAGAACGACGGCACCACCAAAGACCGCAAACGTGCCTTTGCCGGCAAGTTCGCCACTCGTGATGTCGCCCCCGCCGCCGACTTCGTTGTCGCGATCGCGGTCGCGGTCGCGGTCGCGGTCGAGATGGTCGGTGGTCAACATCATCCGTCAGCTCCAGTGAATCCAGTGTCGGCAACGCGACGTGCGAGTGCATTGACCCCAAAGGTGATGATGAACAGCACCAGACCGGTTGCGATGAGTCGATTAACCTCAAGGCCAGACGACTCCGGGAACTGCAGGGCGATGTTCGCAGCGATCGTGTTCGAGTTCGAGTTCGTAATGATGTTCCAGAAGTATCCGTCGGCCGGCGACAGGATCATGGCGACGGCCATCGTCTCGCCGAGCGCACGGCCCAGGCCGAGCATCGCTCCGGAGATCACACCCGAGCGACCGTACGGGAGCACTGCTTGGCGGATCATCTCCCAACGGGTTGCGCCGAGGGCCAGCGAGGCCTCTTCGTGCAGCCGCGGGGTCTGCAGGAACACTTCTCGAGAAATTGCCGTGATGATCGGCAGCACCATGACGGCCAGCACGATGCCGACGGTCAGCGTGGTCCGGCCGCTGGTCGACACATTCACGTCGGAGCCGAAGAACGGCAGCCACGAGGCGTAGTCGTCGAGCCAGGGATACAGCGTGCGCGAGAGGATCGGAGCCAGGACCGTGATGCCCCAGATGCCGAAGACGACGCTGGGAATGGCGGCGAGAAGATCAATGAAGTACCCAAGGGTCTGCGACAGCCGCTTCGGCGCGTAATGGCTGATGTACACAGCGACTGCGACAGCGATCGGTGTGGCGATCAGTAGGGCGATCATGGCGATGTAGACCGTGCCGAGCACCAGCGGACCGACATATCCAAAGAATGAATCGCCACCACGCTCGAGGTCGGACTTGTCGCTTGCCGTAAAGACCGGCAGCCCTTCCTTAACGAGGAAGAGAGCAACAGCACCGAGGGTGACCAGGATCAGTGTGGCCGCGCCGAAGGAGAGACCAAAGAAGACCTTGTCGCCTGTCTTGGAGATCTTTTCGTCACCGAATGGCGTGTCGGGCTCGGTTGGTTGCTTCGGGTTGTCAATGATCGTCACTGCGGCACATCTCCGAATTCGTCAGCACCGAAGTGCCAGGGAACGTGAGTGACGGCGAGTCGGTCCAAACAATTGGGACCGACTCGCCGCCTGACTCTGGTTGGGGGGATGATTAAGCGCCGACGCTGATGGCGTCGATCGACTTCAGCATGTCAGCACGGACCTCGGCAGAAATCGGAGCCGAGCCTGCTGCTGCAGCCGAATCGGCCTGACCTTGCTCAGAACCAACGTAGGTCATGAATGCCTTGATGAGGTCGACTGTCGCCTGGTCCGGGTACTCGAGGCAGACAATGTGGTACGAGACCAGAGCAATCGGGTACACGTCAGCCGAATCGGGTGTGC
>CAJJBX010000007.1 GCA_905182555.1 uncultured Ilumatobacter sp.
CGACTGGCCGGCGATGACACGATCGAGTTTCAGGTCACTGGTCGTGGCGGGATCCCTGACGGTGCTGAGGCAGCGTCGTTGAATGTTGTGGCGATTTCTGCTGATGGGCCTGGTTTTTTGACGGTGTACCCGTGTGATCAGGATCGTCCGGTTCCGGCGGCGTCGGTCAACTACGACGGTGGCGATGTCCGGCCGAACGCTGTGTTGACGAAGTTGTCGGCGAGCGGCAGTGTCTGCGTCTACACGTTGCGTGCAACGGATCTTGTTGTTGATGTGAACGGTGCGTTCGCCGCTGGGGCCGGCTTCGATTCGGTGAATCCGGCGCGTTTGCTTGAGACACGTAGTGATTTGAAGACCGCTGATGGGGAGTTCGAGAGTGTTGGTCGACTGGCCGGGGACGACACGATCGAGTTCCAAGTCACTGGTCGTGGCGGGATCCCTGACGGTGCTGAGGCAGCGTCGTTGAATGTTGTGGCGATTTCTGCTGATGGGCCTGGTTTTTTGACGGTGTATCCGTGTGATCAGGATCGTCCGGTTCCGGCGGCGTCGGTCAACTACGACGGTGGTGATGTTCGGCCGAACGCTGTGTTGACGAAGTTGTCGGCGAGCGGCAGTGTCTGTATCTACACGTTGCGTGCAACGGATCTTGTTGTTGATGTGAACGGTGCGTTCGCCGCTGGGGCCGGCTTCGATTCGGTGAACCCGGCGCGTTTGCTTGAGACACGTTCTGGTCCGGGCTTGACAACTACTGATGGGGAGTTCGAGGGCGTTGGTTGGCTGGACGATGAAGAGGTCGTTGAGTTCCAGGTCACTAGTCGTGGCGGGATCCCCGCGGGTGCCACGGCGGCGTCGTTGAATGTTGTGGCGATTTTTGCTGATGGGCCTGGTTTTTTGACGGTGTATCCGTGTGATCAGGCTCGTCCGGTTCCGGCGGCGTCGGTCAACTACGACGGTGGTGATGTTCGGCCCAACGCTGTATTGACCAAACTGTCAGCGACCGGCACGGTCTGTATTTACACGTTGCGAGCCACCGACGTCGTCGTCGACGTCAACGGATCATTCACCTGAGGTCGAGGGCCCCATGTTTGGCGTGGGCCGATCGGACGGGCACGTGCACCGCGGTGATTCGCTACCAGCCCGTCTGAAAGACTGGCTGGTAGCGAACGACGAGCTCGCCTTGAGGCGCAGCGCCGTCACCGGCAAACAGCGGGCCGACTTGCATCGCGGCTGCCAGCCCTGTCTCGGTCCTCATGCCCTCGATCGTCTGGCCATTCGTTTCCGGTAACAGCTTCGGGGCAGATCACAGCGCCGAGTTCGTCGGCGCCATCCGCGCGCGGTACCGCGTGATCCTCGGGCCGGGACCCTCGGGAATCAATCAGGCGGTCGAGTAGATGCCGGACAAGGAGTCCCGCATCCTCGACCGTCGCATCGGGCGAACACCGGGCGAGCATGCAGAGCGTCGTGGATGCGATCAAAATCGCGGCGGAGGCGGCTCGGCCGTCCAAGAACGCTGAGACGATCAAGGCTCCGTTGTCATAGCTCGTCGTTTCAAATAACGACTCGGTGAGGTGTTTTCGTCGGATCGACCCGATCCAACTGTCGTTGTCGACTGTTGCCGTGGCCGCAAGCTGTGCGATTATTCGGCATGTTCTACCCCAGGGTCTGTTTGATGCTGGCTTCGGTGGCCCTCCTTGCGGTTACCGCATGCGGTAGCTCAGACGAATCCGACTCTGCTGATCAAGCCGCGAACCCCGTGACATCCTGCGCAGAGGAGAACACCGACGCGGAAATGCGGAAAATGAACGACTACATCCAGTCGCCGGAGGGCTTTGCAGCGCGCACCGAAGTCTCCGAAGGAGAGGTGTCTGCAGTTGTGGTAGCTATTGCACCAATCGAGCTGGGCGACGACGGGACGTCGCCAACACTTCCCGTTGGCCCGTGTCAGCGGATCTACCGCTTCGCAATGCAGGACGTTCCCGCCGGGGAGGGTGGTGTTGAAGGCCCATTCCCCTATATGGAGATCGACTGGAACACCGAGGGCCTTGCGCGCGGACCAAACGGCTCGTTTACCTATCCCCACTACGACTTCCATTTCTACTTACGCGATGCGGAGTTCATGCAGTCGCTGACGTGTGTCCCGCTCCCACCGACCGATCGGGTGTGTGACCCACTCCGGACCGATTACGAACGGATGCGCAAGTTCCAGAACCTCGTTCCGCAGGAATACCTGCCGTCGACGTATCGGGCCGACGTCGGCTCGGCAATTCCGAAGATGGGCCTGCACTATCTCGACAGTGCGATCAATTACACGGTTGATCACGTCAATAACAATCCGACCATGCTGTACGGCTCGTACGACGGCAAGATCGTGTTCGCAGAGGCGTCGGTGACGATCTTCAACCTTGCCAACGTCAAGGCCGCACGTGACCAGACACTGTCATGGAGCTACCCGCAGCCGACCAAGTTCGCGTCAGAGACCGGTTGGCCGACGACGTTCACGCTGACGTATGTGCCCGAGACTGACCAATTCGAGGCGGCCTTTACCGGATTCGTCCGCGAAGAGTCATAACGTCGCCGACTTCAACCACGCGAGAGCGACAGTTACGGTCGTCCCGGATCCTGTGGACTGTGCGATCGTCTCCGCCGGCCGGCGTCGGCTCCTCCGTCGACGCTGGCAGTTTCGGCGAACTGCTCGGCCGCACACGGGATCGACAACAAGATTCCGAACGAAGGACTCGCATCTCAGAGCGAAATTTTCCTAGTCTTTCAATCGCTACCGACACGAAAGAGACTCATGACATTCGGAACCAACGGCCGCACACGGGCGTTCGCAATCGCAACTGCCGTTGCGCTCGTCGTCGCCGCCTGCTCATCCAGTGATGACGAGTCCAGCGAATCGACACCGGCAACCGACGTGAGTGAACCCACTGCTGTCGAGCCGGGGAACGAGGAGCCGCCTTCAACCGACGCGCCCGACGAGTCGGTCGACAGCACCCCTCCTGCTGCCGAGGTAAACGCGGACACCCCAGCGACGATCACGGAGGACCGGTCGTACTACATCCTGCCGCCCGGCAACTATGGCGGGCTGCCCAAGACCGACGAGTCAACCGACCAACTTGCGCTGTACGACGACTTGACTCCCCTGCGAGGCAACGTGACCGACGAAGACATCGAGAGCCTCTTCCTTCCGCAGGACTTTGCACCGATCGGCGCGACCATTGAGGAGCCGACCGGCAGGGCGGGCACCACGATTCTCTACGACGAGTTCGGAATTCCTCACATCACCGGCGAGACCCGCGAGGACTTGGCCTTCGGCGCCGGATGGGTCACCGCTCGCGATCGTGGGCTGCTCATCCAACTCGGCCGCGGCCCCGCTCGCGTGGCGGTCGCTGACGTACCGGGAATCGACGCATTCTCTTTGGTCACCAGCGGACAGACATTCATACCGAGCGCAGCGACCGAGCAATTGGTCACCGACCAGATCCAGGTCATCCTCGATGAGTACGGCGAAGAAGGAGTGGAAATCATCTCCGATGCGCAGGCCTACGCCGACGGACTGACCGCTTACTGGGAAGCCAACGACATCGACCAGGCGCCCGCCACTGTCAACGATGTCATCGCGACAACTGCATTCATCGGCTCGATCTTCGGCGCCGGCGGCGGCAGCGAAGCGCGCAACGCTGAGTTCCTGTCGGCGCTCCAGAACCAGCTCGGCAGTGAGCAAGGTCGCCAGGTCTGGGAAGACCTGATGCCAGACAGTGATCCCGAGGCACCGACCACGATCGAGGACCGTTTCGAGTACCCGGCCCTCACCGGTGGCGACGTCACCGGTTCAGTGATCATCGACGAAGGCTCTTTAATCTCCTTTGATCCGCGCGAGTCTGCGGAAATCTCGATCCTCAAGACCAATGTCAGTGTCGTGTATGACGCTGCGTCGGGCCCGCCAACGAGAACTGCGTCGAACTGGTTGATCGTTGACCCAGCGGCCTCAGCAAATGAGACGGCGCTCGCCGTGATGGGCCCACAACTCGGGTACTACTACCCCGAGATCGTGCAGCAGATCCATCTCTCTGGTCCTGGCATTGAGGCACAGGGCGCTGCGGTACCGGGCCTGTCGATGTATCTCTTGCTCGGTCGCACCGAGGACTACGCCTGGAGCCTGACCTCAGCGAACCAGGACGTGCGCGACGTGTTCGTCGAGATTCTCTGCGAGCCGGATGGATCGGCCCCGTCACGCCAGTCTGCCCACTACGAGTTCGACGGCAAATGCGTTCCATTCGAGGAGTTCAACGCCGGGACGCTCGGCGATGTCCCGATCCGTTACCCGACTTCGGTGCACGGACCCCTGATCGGGACAGCGACATCGGAAGGAATGCCGGTTGCATTGACCAGCCAGCGATCTACCTTCGGACGCGACGGCCTCAACCTCGGCGCACTGAAAAACATGACAGAAGGCGATGCCGACACCAACGAGTCGTTCTTCGAAATTGCCAACCAGTTCGGATTCACGTTCAATTGGGGCTACGCCAACCGGGACAGCATTGGCTACTTCGCCTCCGGTCTGCTGCCGGTGCGTGCCGAAGGGCTCGACCGGCGTCTCCCCACCCTCGGGACCGGCGAGTACGAGTGGCAAGGCTTCCTAGAAAAAGGCGAGCACCCACACGCCACGAGACACCCGACAGATCGACTCCTCAACTGGAACAACCAGTCGGCACCAGGATTCATGCACGGCGATGGAAACCAGTACGGCTCAGTGCACCGAGTAGAGGCGTTCGATCAGTGGCCGGACAAGTCCGAACTGACCGATGTTGTCGGTGTCATGAACCGTTCGGCGACCGAGGACATCCGATCGACGGTGTGGCCTGTGATCAGCGCCGTACTCGCCGGGGGCGACGCGCCCTCCGAACTGGCTGCTGAAGTAGTCACGATCCTCGATGAGTGGATCGCCGACGATGCTCCACGGCTCGACGCCGACAACGACGGCACACTCAACGCGGCAGAGTACCAGCAGCTGGTGGCGCTGTCTTCGGATCGATCGTCACCGCGGTGGCTGAGCCGGTGCTCGGTGAGGCCCTGACGCTCAACCGACGGGGCATCAACGACGAAAGCCTCGTCGACAAGGATCTACGAGCGCTGCTCGGCGAGCCGGTCGACGGCCCGTTTGCCGTGCAGTATTGCGGGATCGGCGACATCGACACCTGTCGTGATGCGTTGTGGACAGCGATCGACACGGCGGTGACCAGAGTCGCCGTCGAACGAGGCGATGATCCGGCCACCTGGTTGAGCGAAGGGCAACGGCTGAGATTCGCCCCGGGGTTGATCGACGATGATTTCCGCGCCACGAACCGGCCCACCTTCCAGCAGGTGATCGAGTTCGCTCGACCCGGCGACTAAACACAACCGTTGACGGTTTGGTCAGCTGCACCATCGGTGCTGCTGCTTTCGCCGCCTCGCTCGCTCACCCACCGTGAGCATGATCCACCTGAGGCACGCCTCTGCGGAGAGCGACTGTGGCGTGGCAGTCGTCGTGGTTGTAGGCGAGAATTCGTTCGATGAGGTTGGGGTCGACGGTTTCCAAGGCCTCGGTGTACCAGTCGTCGTTCACCGAAACTGCCCAGTGGATCATTGAAAACGCGATCCCGCGCACTGAGGAACTTGTCGCGCAGATCCCAGCTGAAGAGCCCGCCGACTGAACGGTCCGCACACAACGGCGTCCCAAACGCATAGCGGGCGGCTACTCGGCCCCGTCGCTGCTTGCGAGCTCCGCTATCAGGTTTGCCGGGTGCGGCGGGTAGCGGTAGTGATTGTTGTGGTGTGCGCTGTGATGGGTGCCGGGACGTTGAACGCTGAGTAGCGCGGCGTCCGTAACGGCGTCGGGATCGACACGTTGAGCAAAGCGACCCACGTGAACCTCAAGGACTACTCCGAAGCAGTCGCAAACGCGAACCTGGTCGGCGTGATCGGCTGGGACACTGTGAAAGGCAAAGACACGATCATCGGCCTCGACACAGCGTTCAACGTCCCGACCGGCTGACTAACGAAGCTCGCGCTATATCGCGCGTGACGAAACGTGGAGCCCAGACCGACAGTCGAACTCGGGACCTACGCATTGCGCCTGCGCACATCGCGCAGGGCTCGAGTGTCACGTACAGCGCGCACTCGTGGAGGCGCCAGGAGCCGATCCGGGTTGCAGCGTCCTGCATCGCGAGCGTCCCGGTCGGTTGCGTGCGTAAGACCGTGTTGCGGCTCAGTCGGCGCCGCGGACTTCTGCGACGAGTTCTTGGAGTTCGTTCAGGTGGTTGTCGTGAACCTGACGCGGTGTTGCTCCGTACTTGGTGGCTATTGATGCTGCTGCGGCGGTGGCGATCGCATGCTGGGCGCCGTTGCCCATGAACTTGCAGACAGAACCTGCCACATGTGTGACGCTGATGTGCTTGCCCGCCATCATCAGGTTCGACACGTGCGCGGAGTACAGGCAGCGGAACGGGATGTCGAAGGGCTCGTCGTCGCGTTCGTCCCATGTCCAGTCCTTGAGGCGGAAGTCGTAGTCCTCATGAATGGGATGGTGAAGGCAGAATGCACCGGAGTTCCGGACCACGGCGTCCGGGAACTTGGTGTGGTTCCGTATGTCGTTCTCCGATAGCACGTGGTCGCCGATGTAGCGACGGAACTCGCCCTGACCCGGGACGTGGGCGACCCAGCCAAACTCAAGGTTCGCCCACTCGTCGGGCTCCCGTGTTTTGACGTTCGACATGGTGCCGTAAACCGCTCGAAGCAGGTGGTCGCGAATGTGTTCGCCCTCGGTGTACGGGTCGCACCACTGGCCGTACTCCCAAAAGTGGGTCAGGCGACGCGTGAGGTTGGCGAACTTGTCGTCCTTGGGAGGCCGAAACGCCTCGACTACGGGACCATCACCGTTGTCCTTACCGGGCTCTTTGGCTTGGCCACCAAGATCGGCGAAGTCCTTCGCCACTTCGATCGCCCAAGGAACGTCGGGGAAATCAACGGGCTCGTCAGCCATTCGAGTGCGGAAGAAGATTGTGTGGCCGTGGTGTTGATCGAGGCGCTCTGGCGGAGCGTGGCTCTCGTCGTACTCGTCAGCGCCTTCGATGCCGAACATGGTGGGCGCACCAGCGAGCATTCCGAGGATTGCGGTGCCTGTGCAGTCGATGAACTGTGACCCCAAGATCCGGATCTCACGGCCGGAAATCGCCTCGCGGGCATCGACGGACTCGATGGCGTCGCCGTCCATGGACACGTCGAAGACCTGATGATGCAGGAACACTGTCGCATCGGGTTCCGACTCGAGGAGCCGACCGACTTGCAGGTCGCCGTCGGGGGTGCGGGCGATGGCCTCGGCCACCGTGGCTCCCTTCTCCCCCCGGGGCCCGATTCCGATCTCGACGCTGGCGTTCCCGCCGAGCACGGGCCGGTTCTGCACCACGGCGACACGCAACCCGAGGCGCGTTGCCACGAGAGCGCCGACCGAACCAGTCACCCCGCCCCCGACGATGACCAGGTCGAAGGGTCCTTCAGGGGTCGGCTCATCGGGGATACCACGCAGATGGCGACGCCATGCCCGTGCGTCGGGGTCTGTGCCATCAATCGGAGCGCCGCCGTTACAGCTTAAGAAGATCGCATCGCAGCGACCGTCAAATCCCGTCAGGTCGTGCAGGGTGACCTGGAGCGGGCCGGCGTCTAGGTCGATTTCCCCGGCGGACTGCCAACTCCAATCCTTCCCGTTTGCACCAAACTCGGTGGCCAAGCCGCTTGTTGCCCAGCGACAACTCGAAGCGACCGGGATGATGGGCTGGAACCCAGTCCTTGGCCCGCACCCACACCGAGTAGGAACCGGCCTGCGCGATGTCGACGACGGTGCGGGCGTCCGCGACCGGTCGGCCACTGCCGTGCGCCAGCAGATACGGAGACCCCATCTCCATGTCGAACTGCGAGTCGAGCACCCAACCACCGTAATCGTCGAACTCTTCCGCTTCGATCAGCAAGTCACCGCTCGGTGAATCACCCATGTCTGACCGCGTCATTTGGACTTCCCCGCTTGGTCGTCGAGTCCACGGTCGAGGCCTCGCAGAAACGCAGTGTTCTCGACGTCACGGTTGGTGTGCTCTTCTGACGAGATGTCGTAAGCCCGGTTGGCTGACAGCTTCACGATGACCGAGTTGGCCGAGGGATGGATGTAGTCAAACAAAAATAAGTCTTGCACACGAGAAGCGCCGTCCCGCGTCTGTCCTGCGAAGAGTGGGGTTTGATGGCGAAAAGCGGTGAACGCCAGCCAGCCGTTCAAGTCCCAAAACAGGCTCTTATCAGGCGGCACGTGGGCCTCGACGGCGGCTCGGGTGAACGGGGCCTCGATGAGTCGGCAGTACTGGGTGTGGAGCGGGGGGTCCGTCTCGATCGGGAGTTGTCTCACCGTGCGCACATTGTGTTCGTGGGGGATTGGGACCTCGAAAGGTGTGTCGGAGGTGAAAGCTCGCCAGTGACGTGGGGTCGATTTCACGTCCTCATAGTTGACGAGGACGAGGAATGAGTGGCCTTCGATGTCGACGTTCGCGCGGCCCTGTAGACGGAATCGGCGGTAGGGGTCGGGTTCTATGAGTGCTGATGCTCCATCGGGCTCTACCGCACAGACTGACGACGACACATGCGAGCCGATGAGTTTGCCGTCGCGTTCGTCGTGAACTCGTAGATGATCGTGTTACAGGACGGCGCGGCCGCCCGTGCTGCTCCAAAAAGACTGGGCGCTAGCCGCCGCCGGACGCGACGCGGTCAGGGTGCGAGCTGAACCGGTGTCGCTGTTGATGCGTCCACGCCATCGGCGTCCAGCGCGTCGTCGAGGTTGCGGTGGAAGTGGCCGATTGCGCTCTCGTTACGGCCGAACACGATGGTGTCGTTAGCGCCAGCGCGGAACCCGCTCTGCACGGCAAGCGACATCTTGGTGTCCTCGACGGCTCCTTCGGCCGCAAGCGAGAGGCCATCGGGCGCAAACTCCTCACCGTCCGGGTTTGGCGCTGCAGTGGTCAACATGAATGTTGTAATGAGGCTCTTGTCGATCGCCAGCGGATCGATTATCGAGACAAGTGTCAGCTCGGGAAAGGTGGACACGATGGTGTTGGGGAACAGGTGCGTGACGGTGGTGGAGTACCCGCGGAGCCTTCGCTGAGCGGGGCTGACTGTCGCTTGGCGTTCGATATTCCGATAGGGGTAGGTGACTCTGCTGTGCATGCCGGAGAACTCGATGACGTTCAGGTTGTCGTACTGCAAGGGGTAGAACGTCGAGCGGTGCGCCGAACGGATGTGGTAACCCTCAAGGGTCTGCTCAATCAGGACCTTCCAGTTGATCGGCAGTTCTTCCTGGGTCATAGTGACGAGACGATGCCCGGCGAGTGTGTCGGCGAGCAGCAATTGCGGTGCATCGAGGCCGGTTGATGTCGCTGACGCGTCCCCGTCGGGTCCGGCGACGATGATGAGGCCGTTGGCCTCGCAGCTGGCGAGTTCGACCAACGCCCTTTCGTCAGCGATGCTGTCTGGGAATCCGTCAGCGTGAGGGATGTGTGCGATCGAACCGTCGAGGCGGTACGACCAGCCGTGGTAGTTGCAGACGAGCGCCTGCGCGCAGCCCTGCCCGTCGACCATCACTGCGCCTCGGTGGCGACAGGAGTTACGAAAAACGCGAGCACGACCGTCGCGTCCCCGGCTGACGAAGAGCGGGACCCCGAATGTCTCTCGAGCTAGATAGTCGCCCGGTTCAACCGCCGAGGCTGCTGGGGCGAACACCGTCGGCATCCGCCGCAGCGCAGTGAGCTCGGCTTGGAATCGTGCCGCATCGCTGTAGTTGCTGACAGGTTCAAACCACGGCTCACCAAGATCTGTCGTTGAGTCGCGGACGTGGATAAGCACGCGGGCAACAACGTCGGCATCGGTTGCGAAAGACGACGTCATCGTGAGAATCCCATGAGTCGAGTATCACGAAACGATGTACAGATGTCAATGCGAATGTAATAGCCGCGAGTCGCAGTATCGCGTTGCTGCGCGACGTCGTGGGCCATCATGAGGGCGTGGCCACAGCACGAACCCAAGCCGTAGGGTTCGAACCCTCGCGTCCTCTGACCGCCCGGTCCGTGCTCGCCACGGCGTTGCTCGGTGCCCCGAATGGGCGTCTCCCAGTGAGTCATCTCGTACAGGCCGGACGGTTGCTCGGCATCGCCGACGGTGCGGTGCGGACCAGCCTGTCGCGCATGGTCGCTCAGGGCGAACTCAGCACTTCTGATGGTGTGTACGAACTCAGCGGAAAGCTCGCCGACCGTCGACATGACATCGACGGTGCGGTTCGGCCTCGGCCACCTGGCATCAACTGGGACGGGACGTGGGAGATCGCTGTTGTCCGAGCCGGGTCTCGTTCCGCCGCGCAACGCCACGAGCTCCGGGCGGCTGCCACTCGCCTTCGTCTTGGGGCGCTGCGCGATGGGTGTTGGGCACGGCCGACCAACCTTGACCGAGAGCGCCACCCTGGAGCCCGTTCAGTCATCGCTCGACAATGCCTGACCTTCCAGGGCGCGATCGCCGACGTTATGCCGGCCGATGTTGAGCAGACATTTGGGCTCAGCGAATGGGCGGGCAAAGCGCTACGCCTCAATGAGGCGATCGAGGCTCAGCCAGCGGAAGTTCTGTCGCAGCCGACGTCAGCTCAGATGCGTGATCGCTTTCTGCTTTTGATCGCAGCAGCGCGGCATCTGCGCACCGACCCGATGCTGCCGGATGAGCTGCTTACGGATGACTGGCCCGGCGAGCGGCTTCGCGCCGCCTACGACCGACTGACCCAGACTCTCCGGCGGTACCTCGAAGATGCAGTCACCTCCGGTGGGGCCGCCAGCTCCTGAACGGTCCGAGTCACTTCAATGTCGCGGTCGAGGCCTCGCGGAAACGCAGTGTTCTCGACGTCACGGTTGGTGTGCTCTTCTGACGAGATGTCGTAAGCCTGGTTGGCTGAAAGCTTCACGATGACCGAGTTGGCCGAGGGATGGATGTAGTCAAACAGAGAGGAGTGTCACACACGAGAAGTGCCGTCCAGCGTCTGTCCCGCGAAGAGTGGGGTTTGGCGGCGAAAAGCGGTGAACGGCAAACAGTTGTTCAACTCCCAAAACAGCCTCTTATCAGGCGAAACGTGGAGCCCAGACCGAGAGTCGAACTCGGGACCTACGCATTACGAATGCGTTGCTCTACCAACTGAGCTATCTGGGCAATTCCGACTCGTTGCCAAGAAGGACGAGACGAATATATCGGCCGAGGCCGGGTCAGCCTCGCGGGGATTCGAGTGGATCGCGACCGTCCCACGTTCCCGACGACTCGTACGGCTCGAAACGAGCGAACATTTCCTCCGCATACCAGTCACCAGTGCGGGTCTCTTCGATCACCTGCTGATGCCTCGGCATCGAATACGCATAGGCCCGGGCCGCACCCATCGACTCCCACAAACTGAACGTTGCGAGCCGGCCCACCGGGGCCTCTCCGACACCGACGACATCGATCAGACCGGATGCCGTGTGTAACTCGGCGTCGACCTCGACACCCGCCCGGCTGAACGCTTTCCACGAGCGCCGCCGCACATCGGCACGGGTGATGATTGCAATCGGCCCGGACCTGTCGCCTGGCTCAATCCCATCCAGTGGATCGATGCCGCGCCATGTGCCGTGCCCGCCGACTGCCTTCAAACGGACGTGCCAACTCTCGGCTGCACGCTGCCACCGCTTCGCAACGCGATGCGATGACATGAACCTGTCGAGGTCGGCTTCGCTCTCCCACACGGCGAACAGTGCCGTCCGCCGGAGGTCGGCGCCCGTCCCAGTGTTGCTGCCTTTGCCGCTTCCCATGAGTCGCCAAAAATGTAGGCCATCGATACGCGACATCACCGGGCGATCGAGCCCGAGGCGTACCAATGCCAACACGGCGCGGCCCCGTCGTTCGCGAATCAGGTGGAACGATGCGATGCGGGCCATGTATCAGCCATGCTGTCATCAATGAGTTCGTTCAGCACCACCTTCGTCGATGTTCTTATCGTCGTCGTGGTCGGCTATTTGCTCGGCTCAATCCCGGTCGCCAACCTCGTGGCACGTCGCCGTTCGGCAATCGACTTGCGCGAAGTCGGTGACCGCAACCCTGGGTTCTGGAACGCGCGCGAAACGCTCGGCAAATGGGCAGCGGTTCCGGTGTTCGTCGGCGACCTCGCAAAAGGCGCTGCGGCCGTAACCGTGGCTGTGTTGATCGCCGACCCTGGTGTGTGGGGAGTTGCCTACGTCGCCACCGGTGCAGCGATGATCGGCCATGCATTCCCGGTCTTCGCTCGATTCGTTGGCGGTCGTAGCATTCTGGCGTTTGTCGGCGGCGCCGCTGTGTTTGCGCCGCTGTCGGTGACAATCGGCGTTGGCGTGGTTCTTGTCGTATTCGCCATCACCCGATCGTTCGCGTGGGGCTCGCGGGTCGGGATACTTGCGCTCCCGTTGATCCATATTGTGCTCGAGGGGCCATACCGGACCGCAGCGATGGGCGTGCTGATGACGATCATTGGCATCCGGTTTGCCATGGCCGCGCTGACCGATCGCAAGCGGGCGGCTCAGCCGTAGGTGCGGCCACGCCAGGTCTGGGGGCCGCGCCGGGCAATGCCCTTGGCGATGGCGAACGTGGCTGGAAGGTCAGCGAGTGGACTCGCCCAATACGGTGCGTCGGCCACCGTGTAGGCAGTTCGCGTGCCGGCAAGCGTGCCGATCCGGCTGATCAGCAGGAAAGCGTCGAGGATGTCGCCGCGCCCGAGCAGCAGCCGCGGGAGTGGCAGCGCCTGGGTGAAGAGGATGACGCCGAGATCGAGGAGTTGGCGAGCGATCGGCTCGACGCCGGGAAGTGCGAGCGATCGGCCCCATCCAGCCCAGGTGTCGTCGAACGACTCAAACATACGAACCGTCAGTAGATCGCTCGCATCGAGAAAGCCGACCGATGCGCCGCTGACAGCAAGACGGCGGGCGAGTGCGATGTCTTCGACCACTTCGCCGCCGACCTCAGACATCCCACCTGCATCGAGGAACGCCCGTCGAGGGAACGTCATGCACTGGCCGTTCGCCATCGCCCGGCCAGGCCGGGTTGCAACACCGGGTGGGCCGAAGCGGTAAACGAGCGTCGTCAACATTGCCGGATGCAGCCAGCGACTCCCGGGCGTGGGGCAGTCGAACCGGCCGCCAACGGTCAGCAGGTCGAACTCATCGTCTATCGCCCGACGAACAAGCGCCGTTGGCAACCGAGGGTCGGGGCGGGTGTCGGCATCGAGGGTGACAACCCACTCGCCTGTTGCGGCCTCGATGCCCTGCTGCAATGCCCAGGCCTTGCCGGCCCAGCCCGCCGGAAGCTCGCTGCCCTGCAACACCCGCGCTCCAAGTCGTTCCGCCAGCTCGGCGGTGCCGTCGCTTGACTGGTCATCGACGACGATCACTTCGCCAACCCCGGTCGCTCCCACAATCGTGTCGAGGAGCGGGCCGAGGCGGTCGACTTCGTCGCGAGCCGGGATGACGATGCTGATCTGAGGTGTCGGCGGGCTGCTTGCTCTGCCCGCGCTGACAGGCTGCGCAGCCTTTGCAACCTTGGCGAGCCGTGCGACTGCTAGTCCGGCCGCCGCCAGGCGGATACCAACGAGACCAAACCGGAGACCAAACCGGAGGCGACTCCTCACTCGTTGTCCTGAGCAATCATCTCGCAGACGATCTTTGCGCTGGTCGCCACGAGCGGCAGGCCGCCACCCGGATGGCTCGACCCGCCCACGAGGTACAGGCCGTCCTTCGTGCCACGGTTCGCCGGGCGAGCAAACGCCGCCTGCTTGCCATTCGACGCCGTCCCATAAATCGCGCCGCCAGGCGATCGATAAAACGCCTCGATGTCGGCTGGTGTCAGCCGGGCGCAGAACTGCATCCGGTCGCGGAGGTCGACTCCATGTGCGGCAAGCCGTTCGAGTACGAGGTCGCGATACGCGGGTGCGTCGATGTCGGCTCCCGGCGGTGTGTTCACAAGCAGGAACCAGTTCTCGCTACCCGCCGGAGCCTGGCTTGGGTCGGTCACCGACGAGACGCAGCCGTAGATTGTTGGGTCGTTTGCGAGCTGCCCGGCGTCCAGTTCGCGGAACTCCTGGGCGTAGTCGTCAGAGAACCAGACGTTGTGATGGCCAAGGTTTTCCGTCGTCCCAGATGCGCCGATACAAAGTGCGAACCCGCTCGTCGACCGGCCAGCCTTGCGGACCTGCTTGAGGGCCCGTTCGTCATCGATAAGGTCGCCGTAGAGGTGCTCGGCGTCGACATTGGCGATGACGATGTCAGCGGCAGTTGTCGAGCCGTCAATGAGCTTGACGCCGGTGACTGCTTGGTCCTGGGTTGTGATCTGAGCGACGTCGCTTCCGGTTTCGATAGTGACGCCCTGGTCGATAGCCGCCCGGACGAGTGCATCGCGCAGCGCTCCGAGGCCACCCATTGGATACCAGCAGCCGTACTCGGCTTCGATGTGCGGAATACACGCCAGCGTGGCCGGTGCCTGCCTCGGTGACGAGCCAGAGTAGGTCGCATAGCGGTTCGCCCACTGCTGCAGTTCGGGCGAGTCAAAGGTCGCGCGGGAGGCGTCGTTCAGGGTGCGCAGTGCGTCGATCGTCGCGAGGTCTTTTGGGGATCTCATCCGCTTGAGGAGCGCGATGGGGTTATCCATTGGGCCGGCAAAGAAGGTCCGCTCGGACACCTCCCAGATCTTGCGACCGTGCTCATTGAAGCCACGCCACGCATCGCCCGATCCCGGCGAGAAGGTGTCGAATGCTGCAGCAGTTGCATCGGCATCGTCGTGGACCCTGAGCTGGCCGCCATTACGCCAGTGGTAGCGAAACTGTGGGTCGAGCCGGACCAGATCAAGCTCGGCCTCGAGGTTCGTTCCGGCAAGTGCCAACACCTCGTCGAACACGTGGGGAAGGGTGAGCAGCGACGGACCGATATCGAACGTGAAGCCATCGCGTTCGAACGTTGCCAGCTTGCCGCCGGCGACATCGTTCCGTTCGAAGATCGTCACCGTGTGGCCAACAGCGCGCAGTCGAATCGCGGCTGCCAGCCCCCCGACGCCGCCTCCGACGATCACCACGTGCTTCATTTTTGGAGCTTTCGCATCACTGCCACTCCTGCGATTGGAAGCATGCCGAGCCCGCCGATCACGGCCACGAGCGGATCGCGAAAATACTTCGCGAAGCCAAGCGTCTCCATCACCGACATGTAGGCGTAGGTACCGACGAGTGGGCCGTCCGCGTCATATTCCTTCGGCGGCAAGAGTGCCTCGAGGAGGGCCATCACGCCGAGGCCGGTGATGAACCAGCCGACGAAGTTGCTGAGCGGAATACTCCGATAGCGGCCGCCGCGGACCCAACTCCAGTAGCCCTCGCCGACCATTTGTGGGTCAAGAAAGAGGTCCCACGCAGTCATTGCTGCACTGCCGAGGGCGATCCGTCGGCCCGGCGTCGAGTGCTCACCAAGCGCGGCATGTGCCGCTTCGCGCGACGGCAACGACATTGCAAACCACGCCAACGGCACGATCGCCGGGACGTGCGCGACCTGCGGTTGGAGTGCATTTGTGTAGCCGTACTGCCCGAACGGCAGGCCGGTCTGCGTGCCGATCCGCTCGACAGCTGTGGTGGTGACGGCAGGTCGCGCTCAAGGCAATGCCGGGCAGCGACTTTGACTTTGTGCGGGCGGGGCAGGGGCCCGGTCCGCCTGCGCAGCGGTGGCTGCGGGAGGTTGCGAGCGAGGCCACGCTGCGACTGAACCCAGCGCGGAAACGCGTGGACCACGGCGATGTGCTGCGGCCGCTGCACGCGCACCCGATCGACCGGCTTCATCTCCGACGTCCCAGCCGACGCCCCGCCACGAAAACCGCGATTGGGTTTTGTGTGAGCGATTGCGGCAACCGACGCCGGAACGGCTCACACGAAAAACGTGCCCGAGTTCTGTGTGAGCGATTGCCGCAATAGACGCTGGAATTGCTCACACTCATCACCGGAGCATCTTGGCGACCATGGCCGCCTTCTCGGTGGTCGTGATGCTTGCTCGCGAGGTAAACACGTCGTACTCGTTTGCTTCTATTTTGCCCAGAATGCGCGAGTACAGAGTGTTTGCAGCCTGCACACACTTGGCAGACCGGTCTGGCAGCATCGCGATGCCGACGTCGGACGATTGGTACAGCTCGCGACAGCGGTTGATCTCGAATTTCATCAGAGCAATGAATTCCGGAGACATTCTGCGCTCGCTGAGATCAACGCCGAAGCGACGGCTGTCTTCGAGCGGCACGTACTGGCGGCCTCGATCGAGGTCCTCGTCAATGTCGCGCAAGAAGTTTGTCAGCTGGAACGCATTGCCGAGATCGCGGGCATGCGGCAGTGCCGTGGCGTAGTTGGTGGGTTCGAGGATCGGCAGCATCATCTCGCCGATAACCGCCGCCGAGCCGTCCATGTAGACGAGCAGGTCGTCCCACGTTTCGTACGACTCAATGGTGAGGTCCATCGTCATGGAACTGAGGAAGCGTCGGAATGCTGTCTTATCGATGTCGAAGGCCCGGACGGTGTGTACGACCGCTTTGAGTACGGGATCTTCGGATCGACCGACTTCGAGGTCGGCAAAGAACCGGTCACCGAAGTCTTTGAGGGCTGCAGCACGGACCTCGGTCGGGACGTCGCGCCCTCCCTGCGAGGGAATCTCGTCCACGATGTCATCGGCGTACCGGGCGAATGCGTAGAGAGCATGAACGTGGTGCTGTTTAATCTTCGGCAACACCTTGGTTGACCAGTAGTAGGTGGTGCCATGGCGCTTATTGAAGTCTCGGCACAACGTGTAGCTCTCGTCGAGTGTGACGGGCCCGGTGGGCAACAGATGCGTCGTTGGAGTTGGTGGTGTTCGCTGGAACGGATTGCGCATCAGAACAAGAGCGTAGAAGTTCCGAAAGGGGTCTGACCCCATTGGCAACTATTTGCGCTTGGCGTATTCGTCGACGCGCTCGGCTGCGAGCTTGCCGGAGACGAGAACCATGGGCACGCCAACACCCGGCAGCGTGGAGCTGCCAACGAAGACGAGGCCAGGAATCTTTTTGGTGACGTTGTTCGGCCGGAACGGCCCGGTCTGGAAGAACGTGTGGGCCAGCGCGAAGGGCGTGCCCTGCTCCATGCCCATGCGTTCCCAATCCTGCGGGTCATAGACCTCTTCGAGTACGACGTCGGTCGGGTAACCAAGGCTGGCGACCTTGTTCTGCAGTGATTCGACGATCGTGTCGCGCTCTTTTGACCAGTCGATCTTGCCGGTCAAGTTCGGCGTCGGTTCGAGAACGTACAGGTTGTTATGGCCGGGAGGAGCGAGCGTCGGATCATCGAGCGAGTGCAAGGTGACGAGGATCGAGGGGTCGGGCATGCGGACGCCGTCTTCGATGAGCGCTTTGAACGACCCGTTCCAGTCATCACCGAAGTGGATGTTGTGATGCGCTGCGTCGGCAGGAAGCTCGCCCTTGACTCCCGCAATCCAGAGCAGACATGACGGGCTGTACTTGCCGTTTTGCGCCTTCTTTGGAACGTCGACGCCGTCAAGCAACTCGCGGTACGCGACTGGAAGATCGGGGTTGCAGACAACGGCATCGGCTTCGAGCAGTTCGCCGCCCTCGGCACCGGGCTCGCCGAGTTGAACGCCGCGCACCGAGCCGTCGGCGAATCTGACGATCTGGTTGACGGGGGCTTCGTAGCGAATGATCACGCCAGCTTTTTCGACTGCCTCGGCCAAGCCAACCGCCATCATGTGCATGCCGCCCTCGGGCACGAAGACGCCCTCGACGGCGTCCATGTAGGTGATGACGGCATAGATCGCCAACGCCTCATATGGCGCGAGGCCGGCATACATCGACTGGAAGCTAAAGATCTGCTGCAGCCGTGGGTCTTTGAAAAACGAGGCCACTTTTTTATCGAGTTTGCCGAAGCCGCCGAGCTTGAGGATCTTTAGCCCGTCACGCCACGGCTTGATGAGATCGAGCGGCGTGTCGAGGTTCGTGTCGATATATGACCGCATCTCGGCGGTGTAGAGCTGTTTGAGCCAGTCGGCGAAGTCGCCGAATGCCGCAGCCTCTTTGTCGCCGGCGAAACGCGCGATCTCTTCGGTCATGGCCTCGCGGCCGTGCTTGACGAACAACGTCGAACCATCGGCGTAGCAGGCGCGGTACATGGGGTCGACGGGCTTGATCGTGACGTGGTCGGCCATGTTGGCGCCAGCAGCCTGGAAAGCTTCTTCGAGCAGGTCGGGCATTGTGAGCACGGTTGGTCCGTTGTCGAGCCGGAAGCCGTCTCGGATGACCATGCCGGCGCGACCGCCGGGCATCGACTCGCGCTCGACGATGGTGACGTCGTGCCCGGCTTTACTGAGGTGGGCTGCGGCAGAAAGGCCACCGAGGCCTGCGCCGATGACAACAACGTTCACAGGGTCACATCCATGGTGAGATTTTTCTCCAACTTGTTCATGATCAAACAGTGCGCTTTGCGACGAATTCGGCGAGCTCTATAAGTTCAGTCTTGGCGACGGCAGTGATCGGTGCTGCGTTGAGCGACGTGACAGCGGACTCAGTGAGGTTGCTGATGTGTTGTTCGAGTTCGGCGAGGCCGCCGGTGTCGACAATAACCTGCTGGATCGACGTAACGGTTTCGGCGGTCATGTGTGGGTCGCCGACCAGCTCGAGGACCTTGCGTTGTGCATTGGTCGCAGCGCGAGTGGCCCGTGCGAGTAGCGGCGTCGGTTTACCCTCGAGGAGGTCGCCGCCGACCGGCTTGCCGGTGACTGCTTCGTCGCCGAACGCTCCCATGACGTCGTCACGCATCTGGAATGCGTCGCCCAGCGGGAGGCCATACGCGGACAGGTGGGGGAGTAGCTCGTCGGCGCGCTCAGGCGCGGCGAGGACGGCGCCAAGATGTAGCGGCCTTTCGATCGTGTACTTGCCTGACTTGTACCGACAGATCCGTTCGGATGCGACCAGATCACGTGTCCTGCTGACGCCGCCCAGAATGTCGAGGTACTGCCCAATGTTCAGCTCGATCCGCAACTCGTTCCAGATGTCCATGGCGGTGGGCGATGCCGCTGCGAGGAGCTGGTCGGCGTAGACGAAGGCGAGGTCGCCGACGAGGATTGCTACGCCCTCACCGAATCGTCGTGACTCGCCGGCCCAGCCCTGCTCGGCGTGCTCGTGAGCTGCAACCCTGTGGGCCGTTCGCTGCCCGCGACGCGAGTCGGCATCGTCCATGACGTCGTCGTGAAACAGCGCACATGCATGCATGAGTTCGAACGCAGCGCCGGCATCGATGTCGATCTGCTCGCCAAGACCCCCGCCCGCGCCAACGAATCCCCAATGGCAGAACGCAGGCCGGAGCCGTTTGCCGCCAGAGAGCACCAAGCGGCGGATCTCATCGAGCGGCTGAGCGAGTGCGGGTTCGAGTTCGACCCAGCGGGTGCGCTCGGCTGCGAGAAATTCGTCCAATCGATTCGTGACGCGTGTCGCGACTTCGAGCAGCGAAGCAGGAGCACTGGACATGGATGCCAAGGGTACTGGTGATGCGGAATGACCTGCCGAGTGGCGGTCACACTGTGCCTGACACAGTGTGACCGGTGGGGCTGATCAGCCGTCGAGGTCGGCGGTGACCTGCTCGATCTTGATCTGCGCGTTGGAGATCTTCTCGCGACAGAGCGTGATCAGCTCGCTTGCCCGGGCGACCCGGTCGGCAAGGTGGTCGACGTCCACGTCGGCGCCTTCGAGTTCGCGCAGGATCTTGTCGAGTTCGTCGAGTGCTGCGGCATAGCCGGGCTGTTCGGTGGCGTCAGGCATCGGTGTCATCTTTCAGGTGCGTGGCGGTGACGATACTGGTGATGGTGCCGTCGGCGAGTGTGGTGGTGGCGACGTCGTCGACGCCGAGATCTGCCGTCGAGCGCACCAGGTCGCCGGCGGCGTTGTGGGTGATTGTCCAACCGCGGGCGAGCTGCACGGTGGGATCAAGTGCGCCGACGCGAGCAGCGAGTACATCGAGCCGTTGCGTCGAACGAGCGAGTAAATCGGTGGGCCGTTCGAGGAGGCGAGCCGATGCGCGGTCGAGGCGTTCGGTCGATCTTGCGAGTGCTGCCGGGCCGCTTCGAGCCAGGCGATCGACACGCATCTTCAACCGTTCGTCGGACCGTTCGACGGCGGCGTATGTGCGTCGGGCAATGCGATGTGCAGCCTCAGACAGGTCATTCGTGGCATCGCTGAGCGCGACTTCGCTACGTTGAACAATCGAAGAAAACGCCTGTTCGGTCTCGCCGATGTAGCGCTGGGTGCGCTCGATCAGGGCACCGGCGCAAGCCGTTGGCGTCTTCAGAGCAGTGTGTGCCACCTCGTCGGCGACACTTCGGTCGATCTCGTGGCCTAATCCGGTCAGCACCGGGACTGGGCAGGCAGCGATCGTCCGAGCGATCTTCTCGGAGTCAAAGACAGCAAGTTCGTTGCGTGCGCCGCCGCCGCGGATCACGACGATCGCATCGAGGTCGCGGCGCAGCGCGAACCGAGCAATGGCCGCAGTGACCATGTTTTCGGCCATGTCGCCCTGGACCCGGACGTCAGCGACGCTGAGTTGAAAGCCGATTCCACTGCGTTCGAGTTCGTCGCGGAAGTCGTGCCACGCAGCCGTGCCGACGCTGGCGACGACGCCGACACGCAACGGCACTGGCGACACCCGAACTCGACGGTTGGTGTCGAGTAGGCCCTCGGCAGTGAGCCGGCGCATCACTTCGTCGCGTGACTGAGCAATGTCACCAATGGTGAACTTCGGATCGAGGTTCGCCATTTTCAACCCGAGCCGGCCGCCTTGCGCCCAGAAGTCCAGGTCGCCGTTGATCCGGACGTTCATCCCATTGCGGAGTTCGAGGCGAAACTTGCGCAGCAGCGGAGCCAGTCGCTGCTGCGTCGGTGCAAAGAGTTGGACGTTCAGAACAGCCTTGCCCTTATCGCCCTCTTCAATCAGCGAGAAGTACGTGTGCGCCCCGCGATTAGAGAGGTCGCTGATCTCGCCGCGGACCCAAATGCCGCCCCGGAAACCGCGTTGTAGCTGTTCGTTAATTGCCTCGGCCAGCTCGCCGACGGTGAACGTGGGGTCGGCGAACTCGTCAGGGACGACGTCGTCGAAGTCGAATGCGGGCTGGCTCACTGCGCTCGATTCAATCAGACGCAAGCGCAAGCCAGGCCCGGATCAGGCCCCGAGTTGGCGGACGGTGCCGCCGATCGAGTGTTTTCGTCGTCGTCGTCGTCGTGTGGAATGGCGAAAAGTTCGCCGTCGGCCGGTAGGCCCCGTTGCTGGCGAATGCCATCGAGTTCCCGCAATGGCCGTTCGAGGGCCCGGCGACGGGTGCCTGCCAGCGTGTCGAACTCTTTGTCGACCGCTTCAAAGCGCTTTTTCACCTTGTCGACCTGTTCGGAGTACTTGGACCATTGAGTACCAAACTTGCCGATCAACTGCAGAATTTGGTCGCTGGTTTTCTCGATCATGAAGTTGTCGAAGGCTTGGCGGATGACTCCGAGAAATGCGAACAGCGTCAGCGGGGAACACATCACGATTTGCTGCTTCATTGCGTCGTCGAGCAGGGTCGGATCGTGTTCGTGAATGAAGCTGGTGAGCTGCTCGTTCGGGATGAAGAGGAGCACGGAGTCGACTGCGGGTTGGTCACCGGTTTTGCCGTAGTCGCGCTTGGCCAGTTCTTTGACCCGCATCCGGACGTCGCGAAGGAAGTTCTTCGTGTGCGTTTCGCGTTCGGCGTCAGTGCCCGCTTCGAGATAGCGCAGGTATGACGCCATCGGGAACTTGACGTCCATGTAGAGAGCGTGATCCTTGGGCATCGGGAACGTGTAATCGGGCCGGCCGGTGGCGCCATCGATTTGGGTCTGCTTGAAGTAGTTCGTGTTCTCGACGAAGCCAGCCATGCGCAGAACGTCTTCAGCCATCCGCTCGCCCCACTGGCCACGTGCCTGCGGGTTGGCGATTGCGGTGCGCAATGCCTGTGCCGACTCGGCGACTGCCGCTGCGACATCGGCGTGCGCTTTCAACGATGTTTCCACTTGGCCGAATTTCTCGGCGTTGGTCTTTCCGAGCGCACTGACCATGTCACTCAACTTGGACAGCTCGTTCCGCATTTCGCCATGAACCTGATCGAGTCGTGTGTCGATGACGTCTTTCTTGGCAGCCAGGTCGGCGCTGGCGTGCTGCTGCACCTGCGACGCGGTGGCGCCCAATTGTTCCCGCTGCAATATGGCGGTTTGGGCGAGGGCGGCCGTGACGGCTGCGTCACGCTCTTCGGTGGCTTGCTGGCGCACAGCGGCGACGGCGCCCTGTACTGCGCTGTCGACCGAGGCCTGCAGGGCCTCGACGGTCATTGCTTGAGAACCGAGCTGGCTGGCCAGATCGGTGGACGCGCGCTGTTCGGCTTGGCGGAGGGCGAACAAGTAAGCCGCTGTGGCTGCGCAGCCGGCGAGCACGAGGCCCATCACGATGACGATGATCAACACGGTGTCCACCGTACGGATGGAGTGTCACAGAGTTGCGGATACCCAATTGTCCCAGCTCAGAGCCATCGGTTGGAGTCGCTGGCGCGCCGGTTCAACGCTGGTCCGCCGTACATTTCGCCGAAATCGCGACGTGACGCATCTCCGAGTCGTTGTGACCAGCGTTCACCTCACGTTGGTGGTTCGGTCGAACGGCGGTCGTTACCGTCTCAATTTATGGCTGTTACCTCCAGCATCACCGAACCGAACGTCGATGCACTGGCCATCGTGGAGCACGCCGATCGCGTTGTTCCCCTGGAGTCGGTGTTCAACTTCCGCGATCTCGGTGGCTACGTCCTTGGCAATGGTCAGACCACCAAGTGGGGACGGCTCTTTCGCGCTGACGGCCTCTACCGGCTCAGCGACAGCGACCTGAATGTCGTCGACGGACTCGGCATCCGCACCGTCGTGGACCTCCGTACCTCCAAAGAGATCGCCGAGCGCGGCACTTTCCCGGTGACCAAATACCCGGTGGCGTTCCATCACCTGTCGATTCTCGATGCCACGTGGGCCGAGACCGGCGTCCCCGACTTTCCTGAAACCGACCAGGGTGGCATCGACTTCTTGATCTGGGCGTACCGGGACATGTTGGCCAACGGCGCCGACCGATTTGCGCAGGCCATCGCCACGCTCGCTGTCCCAGGCAGCGGCCCGGCCGTGTTCCACTGCGCTGCAGGTAAAGATCGCACCGGCATTCTCGCAGCACTGATTCTTGGCGGACTTGGCGTGGACCACGAAGTGATCGTCGAAGACTTCGGACTCACCCGAGACGGCATGATCCGGATGCGAACGTGGCTTGGCGAGCATGCCCCCGACGCTGCTGCTGACATGAATACGCGTCCGCAGATGATGTTCGGAGCGCATCCTGACGCCATGCGCCAGATCTTGCGTGACCTCGTTACCGGCCACGGCACCGTGCGGAAATACCTCGCCTCAATTGGCATTGGTGACGCAGTGCTCACCGACCTCGAAGCACGTCTGACTCTCTGACCGGCGCGCCCTCTGACCGGCCTGACCCTGGTCCCCACAGTCCGCTGAGCGGATCGGGTGGGTTCAGCCGGCAGTGGGTTCAGCTGGTGGAGATGACGACGGACTGGATCTCGACTGGCTCGGACGGGCTGCCCGAGGGGGTGCCGGCCGATTCCATCTGAACAACGGTCTCGTCGAAGCCAGTGGCGACCTGGCCGAACAGTGTGTACTGGGGCGGTAGGGCGGCACCCTGGTCGCCAGTGATGATGAAGAACTGGCTGCCGTTGGTGTCGGGCCCGCTGTTGGCCATGGCGATCGAGCCGATTTGGTACTCACCGGCTGCAGGTAGTTCGTCAGCGAACTTGTAACCCGGGTCGCCGCCGCCGGTAGCCGTTGGGTCGCCGCACTGGACAACGAAACCCGGGATGATTCGGTGGCACGTCGTGTCACCGAAGTACTGGTTGCGGGCGAGGAACACGAAGTTGTTGACCGTGACCGGGGCCTTGTCTTGGTCGAGGTCGATGGTGATCTCGCCCTTGTTCGTCGTGACGAGTGCACTGTAGGACAGGGTCGAGTCGAGGCACATTGGTGGCTGAGCGTCGAATGACTGCTGCTGCTCGGCGGAGCCGTCGGGTGACGGGCATCCGTCGGGAACGAACTCGCCGGTCGCAGCGAACACTTCGCCGTCGGCTTCGACAGGCTGCGACTCCGCGCTCGGGTCAGCGCTGGTGTCGGATGATTCGCTGGCGACGGTGTCGTCGGCAGTGGACGCATTTGCCACCGTGTTGGTCGTGACGGTTTCGTCATCACCACCAATGAAGGTGTTCGCAATCAGCACGATGGCGAAGACGGCAACGATGGAGCCAACGACGATGAGTGCTGTGCGCGTGGTTTTTTCACGCGTCTGGGCCTTGGCGACCTGCTGGTCTTTCATGGTCTTGTTGGTCCGCTGGCGTTCTCGTTTATCAGTTCCCACAGTGAACAGACGATACCTGCGCCAGACAGCGCCAGCGGCTACGCCCCAAGCAACTTCTTTGGCGAGTTATGAGGTGGCCGACGTGTGCTCAAGATGTTTCCTCGATTTGTTGATGAGCGAGTAACGGCCGCAACGACGCCGGTTTGCTGCTGACCAGACTCCCAAGACCATTTACTCGAATGTGCAGACTCCCGACGTCAGCGCTCGCCCTCGGTGAAGTGGTCGATGAGAAACGGGACGTTCGCCGCGGTCGGCAACGACGACACTGGCGAGATCGCACGGGCCCGTCGGGGTGTCCGCGTGCTCCGTGAGTAACGACGACTCGATGTCCGAGCAAGACTCGCGGGCGACAACCCCGGCCAGCCAGCGTGGTCTGTGGTCGCGCTCGATGGCATCGATTGCGGCACTATAATCTGTGTTGTAACCTTTCAAGCTCCGTTGGATGCTGCGGCCCGAACTCGGCTTCCACGGCGCAACCGGTCGCTTTAGAGAGGCCTTCGTTCGACGCCTTGCTCTCGGGCTCACGCTCGCAGTTGCAGCTGTTGTCGCGCCGTGAGAAATTCATTTGAGAAATTCATTTGAGAAATTTCTCAAGTTGATCGTGCAGCATGCCGATAGATCGAGCAATCGGGCAATTGCGGCGTTTGATGGTCCTCCGTTCCACCGCAGCGGTGGGGTCCCCGGAGGACTTGGCACGTGCCCGCTAGATTAAACTCAATGGCAAAGATGCGTCTGTTTGCTTCGGCTCGAGAGGCTGCTGGGACGGGGTCTGACGTGTTCGAGGGTGCCACGGTGGCTGACGTCCTGTCGGCAGCTGAGCAACGCTATGGCCCAGAATTCAGCGATGTGCTCAGCACATGCCGAGTCTGGGTGAACGGTGACGATGTCGGTCTCGACACCGCACTTGGACCGAATGACGAAGTGGCGGTTCTTCCGCCCGTATCTGGAGGATGCACGTGAGCGACACCACAGCCCAGACCAGCTCTGACCCCGCAGGGCTCTCGCTGACTGATCTACGTGCGCTGCGTCAGCAACTCCAGCACGAAGATGACGTGGTCTCGTACGCACGTCGAGTGGCCCAAGCTCGACTTGATCTTGTGAAATCTGAGCTCTCGCGGCGTGACGCTGGCCCCGACGCCGACCTCAATGCCCAAATCGGCGTCGTGCTTTCACAACACTTGACCGGCGGCCAGGCTCGGCCTCCTCGCCCAACAGAGGATCTCAGCGACAACCCGCTTGCCGACGAACTCGATGCCGTGTGCGCCGAGTTTCGTTTCGGCCGTCTCGAGAAACTCGACAAGACAGAACTTGATTCCCTCGCCGACGCCATTAGCGAATTCGAGACCAAGGTGTCTTCTGACCGTCGCGAACGATTCGACCGACTCGATGCGCTGAGCGCCGAACTTGTGCGCCGTTACCGCGACGGCGAAGCGAGCGTTGACAGCCTCCTCGAGGGTTGATTCTGACCGTCTTCTGTCGAGACGGACTCCGAACACGACATCTCGGTCAGCGCCTTGTCTCGGTAGGGTCAGATTTCGTGGTGCTTCGAGTCGCAGTGATCTCCCTCCACACCTCGCCGTTGCTGCAACCGGGCACCGGCGACAGCGGTGGGATGAACGTCTATGTGCGTGAACTTGTTTCGTCACTCAGCCAAATCGGCATCGAGTGCACCACATTCACCCGCGCCGACCGCGAGGGCTTGCCAGCCGAAGTGTTCGTTGAGCCCGGTCATCGGGTGGTGCACATCGAGGCCGGGCCGCACCACCTTCCGAAAGAGGCGCTGCCGGAGATTTCGGACCAGTTCTGTCGCGGCGTGATGGAGTGGATCGCAGCCAACGAGAAACCCGACATCATCCACGGGAACTACTGGCTGAGCGGCGTCGTCGGCCACCATCTCAAGCACGAACTCGACGTCCCGTTCGTATCGACGTTTCACACGCTCGCCAGAGTCAAAGCGGAAGGCGGCGACCCTGAACCCAAGTGGCGTGACCGGGCCGAGGCCGAGATTATTCAGCGTTCTGATGCGATCTGCGTGAGCTGCGTCGAAGAGGAAGAACAGTTCCGGCGTCTGTACGGCGATCCGCACGGCCGGATCGAGATCATTGCGCCAGGCGTCGAGCACGCATTTTTTGCGCCAGGCGACCAAGCCGGGGCGCGCAAGGCCATCAACGTCGACCCGGACATTCCGTTCATTTTGTTCGTTGGCCGTATCCAACCGCTGAAGGGGCCTGACGTCGCCATTCGTGCACTCGCAGCACTCGGCCGGTCTGATGCGCAGTTGGCCATCGTCGGCGGTGCAAGCGGCAGCAACGGCGACGTGCAATCATCTGAAGCACGTGCGCTGGTTGACGAACTCGGTCTGCATGATCAGGTGCAGTTCATCGATCCGAAGCCGCACCACATCCTTTCCACTTGGTACCGAGCGGCGGACATAGTGCTGGTGCCGAGCCGTAGCGAGAGCTTTGGGCTCGTTGCACTCGAAGCTGCGGCGTGCGGTGTGCCGGTGGTAGCAAGCGCCGTCGGCGGGTTGGTCAGCCTCGTCGATGACGGGGAAACCGGGTATCTGATCGAAGGCCGCAAACCAGCCGACTATGCCGACGCCATGCGCACCATTCTTAACGACTCTGAGCTTGCAGCGTCGATGGCCAAGGCCGCCGTCGAACGGGCCAAGGCCTACACCTGGCGTGCCGCAGCAGAGCGACTCCTTGAGGTCTATGCCGAACTGGGTGTTGAAACACTCATCACCTGCCACGACGCCGCCGAGGCGCTGACATGACCGAACCAATGAGCGGCGCCGAACTCGCCGTGCTGCAGCGCCAGATCGATGAATGGTTAGGAGAGCTCGATGCGGGCCACGACCACATCGTCGCCGTTGAACGCGTTGCCGAGGCGGGCTCTGAGTCTGGCGTGCGGTGGCTCTTGCGCATGAGGGGTGAGGAGAAGGACTTCACCACGGTGTGGTTCACGCTTGGCCAGCGGACGCTCAAGTACGAGTCGTTCGTGATGCCCGCGCCCGAGGAAAACCACGCTGATCTGTACGAGCATGTGCTCCGTCGGAACAATCGCCTCGTCGGCGCTCGCTTTTCGATCGGCGCCGAAGATGGGATCTTCCTGCGTGGAGAACTCCCGGTGCGCCATGTCAATCTCGATGCGATCGATCAGGTACTCGGCCTGCTCTACGCCAACGTCGAACAGTGCTTCAAGGGCCTGCTCCGCATTGGCTTCGCCTCCCATTTCCCCGGTTGACTCCTGTCGCTGCTTTTGTGTGAGCGATAGCGGGGTTGGTTCCTGGAATGGCTCAAACAAAACTCCTGGTCGGTTTTTGTGGGAGGGCCGAGGTTCCGCTCGCACTGTTCGCGTCCCCACTGTGTGGATGTCCGGGCGGGTGCGCATCGGGGGAGTCGGTCCCTTGCACCCGCCCGGGCGGACCGGCAGGAACGAAGGCGGGGTCGAATGGCCAGAGTCGGCGTGCCAGCTACCGTTGGGGCGATGAGTATGACGACCGGCAGCGAGACAATCGACCTGGTGATGATCGGTGGCGGCAACATGGGTGCTGCGCTGCTCGGCGGAATGATCAACTCTGGCACGTTCTCGCCGGAGCATCTTGCCGTTGTCGAATTGCGTGAGGAACGACGCACCGAACTCGCCGAATTGTTCCCAGGAATTACCGTCACCGAGTCGATTCCGCCATGTCGTTCAGCGGTGCTCGCTGTGAAGCCACAGGGTGTCGCTGGCGCGGCGGCGGCGGCAGCAGCGGCGGGAGCGACACGTCTTCTTTCGATCGCAGCCGGCGTCGGCATTGCCACCATCGAAGCGGCAGTTGGCCCCAATGTTGCTGTTGTTCGCTGTATGCCCAACACTCCGGCCCTTGTTGGGATGGGAACGTCGGCGATCGCCGGTGGGAGCGCTGCCGATGATGACGATCTGGCCTGGGCCCAGTCGATTCTCGGCGCCGTCGGCATCGTCGACTGCCTGCCCGAACCGCTGCTCGATGTGTTCACCGGGGTTGCCGGATCAGGCCCTGCCTACGTCTTTCTCGTGGCTGAGTCATTGATCGAGGCGGCAATCGCTGAAGGCATCGCCCCCGACATGGCGGAGCGCATTGTCACCCAGTTGCTGCTCGGCGCATCGACATTGCTCGCGCAACAAGGCGACCCAGCGACGCTGCGCAAGAACGTCACGTCGCCGAACGGCACCACTGCGGCTGGTGTGGCGGTTCTCGAAGGGCGGGGCCTCCGCTCGATCTTCGCCGGCGCAGTCACTGCAGCAACCGAACGCAGCCGCGAACTCGGCTGACGAATCCTGGGTCTGGCCGCTCGCAGCGTGCATCTTCTCGCGCACCGTTCGATTTCGAAAGCGGTCGAAGACTGGCCGATGCGGCCGAAAACGAAGAGAGCCGGTACCAACCCCCCAGTTGGCACCGGCTCTGTCATGTTTCGCTCGCCGACCAAGGTCGGGCGAACGGGTCTCTCCGTCCCAATGCTAACCTCATCGACGACGGATGTGACAACGGCCACTTTGTGGGATCGCATCACGCCGGCGGAAGTACTGCTCGTGCGGGGCCAGCTCAAGTCCGGCGGATATTGACCTGTTGCGTGACTGGGCCATTGCCGCCGCCACCGCCAGCGTCGGAGCTCTCGGTGAGCGTCACCTGATCGCCGACGTCGAGGCCGAGTTCTTCTGCGGCTGAGCGCTGATCCATTGCCACAGCAAGCATGCCGCTCGAATCGAGAACGAGTCCGACAGCGCCTCCAGCGAGTTCAGCAAACGAGGTGGCGCGAACGCAGTTCCGGGTCGTGCCGCCGCTCGGATCTGTGGGAGCACTGAAGCGCACATCGATTCGGTCGCCAAACGACGCAGGAATGTCGTCGGGTCCAACGTTGAGTTGGGCGTTGCCGAAACGATCGACCCAGAGGACCTGTGAGATGACGGTTGTCTCGTCCGATTGTGGAAGCGGGATCACGCCGGGAAGGAGTAGGTCGGCATCGACCGGATCGCCGAGTTCAAGGAGATCGACGCCGTTGCAGAGGTGCGCCGCTGCGGGCGCGAACACGTCTCGGCCGGCGAACGTGGCACCAATTGCGTGGAGTTGATAGTCGGTGTTGTTGAGTTGCACTGCTCGGCCAGCTCCGCCTGCCATTGACACGGCGGGTGCGAGTAGGCCGTTGTCAGGGCCGATCAGCACGCCCTCGCCATCAGCCACTTCGATCGCCAGCGCCTTGCGTGACGTGGCGACACCAGGGTCGACGACGGCGAGTACGACGCCTGATGCCACGTAACTGATCGATCGGGCGAGCGCGAGCGAACCGGCGCGAACGTCGAAAGGTGCCACGCCGTGGGTGATGTCGATCACGACCGCGTGTGGCGCAATCTCACGAATCACCGACTTGCAGACGCCGACGAACTCGTCTTGCGTCCCGTAGTCGGTAAGGAAGGAAACGGTGTCGTACCTGCGGCCCATGCCTGTCTGACGCTATCTACGGCCTTTGCTATCCGCCCCGTGTGTGGGGGCCTTGGCCAGTTGCGTTGGCGGGCGAACTGGGAGCCTGAACGAGTGAGCCCTGTGACGCTTGTACCGAAACACCCGCCCCTCACGTTGGCCACAATCTGCGCGCGACCGTACGATGTCATCAATGTCCGTCGGATCCCGTCCCCTCGTTCCGTCGCGGCTCGCTCCCGGCGGTGTGGCACACGGCAACCGTCGTGTGCCGACCACGGTTCTTGGCGCCTATATCGCCCTCACCAAACCGCGCATTATCGAACTGCTGTTGATCACGACGGTACCGACGATGATCCTGGCCGAACGGGGCTGGCCATCGACGTGGCTCGTCGTGGTCACCCTGATTGGCGGCACGCTGTCAGCCGGCAGCGCAAACGCCGTCAATATGTTCATCGACCGCGACATCGATGCATTGATGAAGCGCACCCAGGCTCGTCCACTGGTCACGGGTGTGATCGAGCCGCGTAACGCACTGATCTTTGCCTTGAGCCTGCAGGTATTTGCCTTCATCGTGCTCTGGGCCGGGGCCAACCTCTTGTCGGCCGTGCTTGCGTTTGCTGCAGCGGCCTTCTACATCGGGGTGTATACCATTTGGCTGAAGCGCACGAGCAGGCAGAACATCGTCATCGGCGGCGCCGCTGGTGCCGTTCCGGTCCTCGTGGGCTGGTCGGCGGTGCAAAACAACGTCACCTGGACTCCGGTTGTTCTCTTTGTCGTGATGTTCCTCTGGACGCCGCCTCACTTCTGGGCGCTGGCGGTCAAGTACGCCGACGACTACCGCGCTGCCGACGTGCCGATGCTGCCGAGCGTGGCGTCGATGGCCGAGACGGTCAAGCAGATGATTTTGTACACCGTTGCTCTCTGGATCTCCACGTTGGTCTTGATCCCGGTTGCTGAACTTGGGTGGATCTACGGCGTCTCTGCCGTTGTCCTCGGCGGAGTGTTCCTCGGTGGCACCATTGCGCTGGGCAGGCACCCCACAGAGGCCGCAAGCATGCGACTTTTCGGTTTCTCGATTACGTACGTCACGCTGCTCTTCCTTGCGATGTCGCTCGATGTGTTCGTGGAGTACGGGTTCTAACCCGTTTGCCTTGTGAACTTGTTCTCTGACATGAGGCACGAATGTTGGTTTGATTTCAGAAGAAATGCCCCCATGCAAGTAGTCTCGGGCCGTTGTGTCCCACGACTCGACAGCCGAAATCTGATCCGTTGAACGAAATAAGTGAGCTCCACTTCGTATGACAACCATTGACCCCACCGCCGAAGTGATTGCTTCGGGTGTCGAAGCGGGAGACAGCGCGCTTGGTCGCCTGCTTGCCGCCGCAGCCGATTGGCTGACATCAGCCGACCACAAGAAGATCGGCAGATTGTTCCTGGGTGGAGGCCTGCTGGGCCTTCTCGGTACGGTCGCCATTAACGTGATTCTTGGTATCGAGCGGAGCGGCATCGGCAACATTAACGATGGCGCAATGGCCCAAATTCTTGATGCACAGAGGGTGGGGCTCGTGTTCGGCACGTTGTTGCCACTGGCGATCGGCCTCTGCGTTGCCGTTGTCCCGATGCAGCTCGGTGCGCGCTCTCTTGCATTCCCACGCCTGGCAGCAGCCGGTTTCTGGATGTGGGCTGGCGGCTTGACCTTCTCGATGATCGCCCTTGTCAACAACGGTGGCGGCCTCGGTGGCGACCCCGACATGGTCGACCTTTTTCTTGGTGCGCACGGCCTGATGGCTATCGGGCTCGCCGCTACCGGCGTCTCGATTGCCACCAGCGTCCTCACCACCCGGGCGCCGGGAATGTCGATGCGTCGGGTGCCGTTCTTTGCGATGTCAGCCCTCGTGATGGGCCTGGGCCTCGTCCTCTTGATGCCGGTTCTGCTCGGCACGCTGACCTACCTCTTCGTCGATCACCGCAACGGCCGCCAGGCCTTTGGTGGCAACACGGGCCTCTACGACTGGGCCGGTTGGATCTTCTCGCCGGGTGCAGCGATGTTGTTCGCTCTTCCGGTTGCTGGCTTGCTTGCCGAGGGTGCTCCGCTGCTGTTCAAGCAGCGCACACCCGCACGCGGCGTCGTGTTTGCTGGTTTCGGTCTGATGGGCGTCGCCGCCGTCGGATCGGTGACCCAACAAGCCGTCCACAACGTCCCCTGGTACGGCAGTGACCTGAACTTCGGTGGCAGCTACGAAGTTCGAGAGAATCTCTTCGACCTTGTTCCTTGGGCGATGTTTAACCTGCTTCCGCTGCTCGGTCTCACGATCGTCCTCCTGATGGTCCTCCTCCAGGCCAAGCCGGTCAAGGGGGCCCGGCCCAACGTCACTCCAGCTTTGGCTTTCGGTTTCCTTGGGCTCGGCATGGTGATGGTCGGCATGATCGGCACGGCGTTGTTTGCCATCGAAGACCTCGGCCTTCAAGGCACGGTCTTCGCAGAAGGCGCCTTGATCTACGTGGTCTACGGCACCGTGCTTGCTGCACTCGGCGGCATGGCTTATTGGGCGCCGAAACTTTGGGGTGTCAACCTTCCAGCGACCAAGGTGCTTCCGTTTGCCGGCCTCGGCGTGCTCGCCACGGTCCTCGCATCACTTCCTAGCTACGTCGCCGGGTTCGACGAGCCGCGTGACATTTACGCCATTCTCGTCCTCGTCGGGCACGTGCTCATGGCACTCACAGCGCTCGGGTTCATTGGCCTGCTCGTCACCTCGGTGATGAGTTCCGAGGGTGACGCCGAAGCCGACCCGTACGACGGTCAGACGCTCGAGTGGGCCACGGCCTCCCCGGCGCCTGCCAACAACTTCGTCGACCCACCCTCGGTGATGTCGGCTGAACCACTGGTCGATAGCAAGCAGAACTACGGCCAGATCGACTCCGAGAAGGGCGACAGCTAATGCAAGCTCTTACCGCGGGCCCCACAGACGCACCGCGCCGCCAGATCATTATTGGGACCACGCTCGGTGTGGTCGCCATGGTGATGATGGTCGGCGGGATGCTCGCTGTCTGGTCCGAACAGCGCACGAATTTCGTCGAGCGTGATGGCAACTGGCTTCCCAGCGGTGTCGTCATTCCTGAAGTCGCTGCCAACGTCGCGCTGATTGCGTTTATCGCTCTGTGTACCTTTGCCCAGTGGGCTCTGTGGGCCGCCAAGCGCAACGACCGAGGCCACGGCGTCTTCGCTCTCTCCGCGACCGCCCTCGTGGCGATCATGGTGATTAATGCCCAGGCATTCATCTACTCCGAAATGGGCCTCGGTGTCGGCGACGGCGCCTACGCCACCATGTTCTACGCTCTGACCGGCTTCTTCATGGCGTTGATGATCATCGGTGTCATCTTCACCGTCGTTGCAGCATTCCGGTTCGCTGGCGGTCGCAGCGACAACGAAATTCTCGCCGCCCATGCCATCTACTGGTACGCCATGTCCGTCATCTACACGGCCATCTGGTTCGTCGTCTACGTCACCAAGTGAGTTCTTGATGTTCACTACTGGTTCAAAACTCCTCATCGGCTCCTCCGTCTTCGCGTTGGTGGCTGCAGTCGTTTATGGCGTCACGCAGAACGAGGCCCTTGGCATCGTCGGCCTGGTGTCGGCGGCCTGCGCTCTGGCCTTTCTTGCTGGCGTCAATGTGTGGGCTGGCGACTCCAACCTGTCCGCGCTCGACACTGCTGCGGTCGCCACGTCCGAAGCATCCGACGATCCACCGGGCGCCAGCATCTGGCCGATGGTCTTCGCCGTCGGTGCTGCTGCAGTGCTCGTTGGCCTCGTATCGCAACAGTCGGTCTTCACGATCGGCTTGGTCATTCTGCTCGCCGCTGGTGCACAGTGGGCGGTGCAGGCATGGGCCGAAAGCGCATCGACCGACTCGACCACTAACGCAGCAGTTCGTGGTCGCCTTGCCAACCCGCTCGAGTACCCGCTGCTTGGGGCATTCGCCGTCGGCGGTATCGCCTACGCCCTCAGCCGCATCATGCTGTGGCTTTCAAAGACCAACACGATCATTGCGTTCGTCGTGCTCGCCACCATCATTGCTTGCATCGCATTCATCTTCGCCGCCCGCCCATCGCTCAAGCGTGGTGCCATCGGCGGCGTCTTGACCGTTGGTGCCGTAGCGATCGTTGCTGGTGGTGTGGCTGCCGGTGTCGACGGCCAGCGTTACATCCACGTCTATGAGACAATCGCTGCTGACGCCGCACTCGTCTGCAACTCGCCCGAAGAGTTCGAGGTCGACGAAGGTGCCAGCCAAACGGTCTCCACCAAGGCCGGCACCTACACAATCTCGCTGACGGCCGCCGGCACTCTTGAGTTTGATGTACCTGGCCCGGTCGCCGAAGGTTCTGACGCGATCTCGCTCCGTCGTTCGAACCCCAACAACATCGTGTTCCGCAACGATTCGGGCGAAGCGCGTCGCCTGACGCTCGACTTCGGCCCAGCGCCCGAAGACGAAGCCAGCGCCGCCGCTGAAGAGGGCTATGGCGCAGATGAATCACATGGCGCAGATGAATCACATGGCGACAAGAGCGACCGAAACCTCACGTGCACCTCGCTCGTCGAAGACGGCGGAGCGCAGCTGATCACCGTGAAGTTCGCCGAGCCCAGCTTTGCCTACGCCGATGACGCTGAGGCCTACCGTTTCTACGTTCCTGGCACCGACGCCGAAATCGATGTGGTCGTGCCGTGACGTACGACCTCAGCATGTCCCACCAATCACCGACCACGAAAATGCAGGCTGTGGAAACCACAACTACGTTGAAGTCCGTGACCTCCTCACGGCTCGTTCGCACTCTGGTAGCGGGCTCTTTTGCTGCGTTGCTCGCTGGCTGTGCAACTGATGCACCGCAAGACACCTGGCAGCCCAAGGGCTCGAATGCCCGGATGATCAATGACCTCGACTGGGTTGTGTTCAGTATTGCTGGTGTGGTCGGCGTCGTTGTCTTTTCTGTGCTGGCGTTCGCACTCTGGAAGTACCGCGATCGCGGCCAGCCGATCCCTGAGCAAACTCACGGTAAGCCGGCCCTCGAAATCGGCCTCACGATTCTTCCGGCGTTGATTCTGGTCGGCATTGCCATCCCGACGGTTGGCACGATCATGGATCTTGCCGAGACCAACGACACCGAATGCATTGTTAACGTCACCGGCCAGCAGTGGTGGTGGGAAATTGACTACCCGGTCCAAGACGGTTGTGGCGGTATCGAAGAGCCCATTGTCACCTCCGGCCAGATGGTGATCGAAGCTGGCACGAAAGTGCTCGTGCGAGGTACGAGCCGCGATGTCATCCACTCCTGGTGGATCCCGAGCCTCAACGGCAAGCGCGATATGGTTCCTGGGCGTATCCACACCGTTCGCCTTGAAGCCGACGAGCCCGGCATTTTCGCTGGCCAGTGCACCGAGTTTTGCGGCCTGAGCCATGCCAACATGCGCATGGAAGTGATTGCGATGAACTCGACAGACTTCGCGATCTGGAAAGCCAACCAGGTCCAGGACTACGTTGCCCCGGTCGCTGGTTCACTCGCCGCCGAAGGCGAATCGACCTTTATCTCCCAATGCTCGCGTTGCCACCAGGTCGATGGCCTCACCGACTCGAACGACGAGCTGATCATCTCTCGTCCCGACCAGAACGTCTGGTCCGGCGCTGCTCCCAACCTCACCAACTTCATGACCCGCAACACCTTCGCTGGTGCATCGTGGGATTTGCTCAGCAAGGAATGCCGTCCCGGAGTCTGGGACGCCAGTCCGAGCACCATTGGTGCGGCCTACCTCGACGGTGTCACCGACAGCTGCCTCAACGAGGTCGAGCTCCGTGAATGGTTGCGAAATGCACCGGCCAAAAAGCCGATGTATACGGACCCCGAAAGCCTCGAAGCGACCAATGGACTCGTTCGTGGAATGCCCTACCTCGCCCTGAGCGAGGATCAGATCGACCAATTGGTCGCTTACCTGCTCGAGCGTAAGTAAGGAGCTGACGTCGCATGGCAATCATCGAACGTCCAACAGAGACACCGGATGTCACCAACCGTGGGACCCGTCCCGCACCGAAGGCTTCCACCAACTACGGCTACCTTCGTCGCCCGGTCGAAACGACTGGATGGCGGTCGTGGGCATTCACCGTTGATCACAAGAAGATCGGCATTATGTATGGCGCCGTTGCGATGTTCTTCTTCATCCTCGGTGGCCTCGAAGCTGCCCTGATTCGCCTGCAACTCGCTGGCCCTAACGGCACGATCCTGTCGGCCGATAAGTACAACCAGATGTTCACGATGCATGCCACAACAATGGTGTTCCTCTTCGTGATGCCGATGGCTGCGGCCTTCGCCAACTACTTCATCCCGCTCCAAATCGGTGCACGCGACGTTGCGTTCCCGCGCTTGAACGCACTCTCGCTGTGGGTCTTCGTCTTTGGTGGAGTCTTCCTCAACACGTCGTGGTTCCTCGGCGGTGGCGCCGATGGTGGCTGGTTCATGTACGCGCCGAATAGTTCGGTTCCATTTAGTCCGACCAACGGTGTCGACTTCTGGGGCCTCGGCCTCCAGATCACTGGTATTGCGTCACTCGTCGGTGCGATCAACCTGATTGTCACGGTGCTCAACATGCGGGCACCGGGAATGTCGATGATGAAAATGCCGATCTTCACCTGGATGGCTTTCGTCGTTCAGATGTTGCTCCTCTTCGCCATCCCCGTCATCACGGTGGCGCTCTTCCTGCTGATGTTCCAGCGAAGTTTCGGCGCCCAGTTCTTCAGTGTTGAAGCTGGTGCCGATCCACTGCTCTGGCAGCACCTCTTCTGGATTTTCGGCCACCCCGAGGTGTACATCCTCGTCTTGCCGTCATTCGGCATCATTTCCGAGGTCCTTCCGGTCTTCTCGAAGAAGCCGTTGTTCGGTTACCCGTTCGTCGTCTTTTCCGGCGCTGCGATTGGTTTCGTCGGCTGGGGCGTCTGGGCCCACCACATGTTTGCTTCCGGGCTCGGGCCGGTCTCGGTCGCAGTGTTCTCGGTGGCCACCATGGCCATCGCCGTGCCAACCGGCGTCAAGATCATCAACTGGACCCTCACGCTCTGGGGCGGCAAGTTGACGTTCACCACGGCGATGCTGTTCGCCGTCGGCCTCATCGTGCAGTTCACGATCGGCGGTCTTTCGGGTGTCACGCATGCTGTGGCTCCGTCTGACACGCAGCAGACCGATACTTATTACATCGTTGCTCACTTCCACTACGTCATCTTCGGTGGTGCCGTGCTCGGCCTGTTCTCCGGGTTCTACTACTGGTGGCCGAAGGTCTTCGGCAAGCTTCTCAGCGAGTCCTTGGGTAAGTGGAACTTCTGGCTGATGATTGCTGGCATGAACCTCACCTTCGGTCCAATGCACATCATTGGCCTGCAGGGGCAGCCACGCCGGATGTACCGCTGGACCGAATTCCGTGCGGGACAAGGCTTCTTCAACCTCGGATTCTGGAACCTCGTCGCCACAATTGGCACGTTTGTCCTCGGCGTCGGCATCCTGTTCTTCCTGGTCAACATTTGGGTCACCCATCGTCCCAACTCGAAGACTCCTCCCGCACCCGCTGACCCCTGGGATGCACGCAGCCTCGAGTGGATCACCAGCAGCCCGCCGAAGGAGTACAACTTCGCTCGCACGCCGCAGGTGTCTGCACTCGACGAGTTCTTCCACCGCAAGTACGAAGATGTCGGTGAAGGTGACAAGCATGAGTATGTGCAAAAGATGACCGGCGAAGAGGTCATCCAGTTTGAAGAAGACAACGCTGATCCGAACATTCACCTTCCGGCTCCGTCGTACTGGCCAATGGTTCTTGCGTTGGCTTTGCCAGTCATGGCGTATGGCGTGATCTACAACACCCTCTTGATCGTCGCAGGTGGTGCGATCGCTACAATGGCGATGTTCGGTTGGGCACTCGAGCCGGCCGACGCAGAAGCATCGGACTTCGACCCGCCAGTAGAGGGCGACGAGACGAGCAAGGAACTGTCCAATGTCTGATTCGCTCATCACCGAAACGGTGAAGGATGCCGTCGAGATCGTCAAAGATCATGCCGACGATGTGCACGTGCACGACGTCCACGCTGGCGACGACCATTCCGGTGATCACGGTGGCCATCACACGTCGCTCGGTCTGTCGAATACGAAGTTGGCCATGTGGCTCTTCCTCGGTTCGGAATGCCTGCTGTTTGGTGGCCTGATCTCCACCTACATGCTGTACCGCAACCGTCACTCGGAAAATTTGGGGCCGGATCAGCTGTGGGACATCCCGTTCACGTCAGCAACGAGCTTTGTGCTCTTGACGTCGTCACTCACCATGGTCTTGGCGGTGTCGGCAGCGAACCGTAAGGACCTTCGTAATGCGAAGATCTACCTCAGTGTCACAGCGCTGCTCGGTGGCCTGTTCCTGGCGGGTCAAATTTACGAGTTCACGGTCTTTTACCGCGAGGGCTTGGGGTTCACCACGAGCTTGTTCTCGTCGAGCTTTTTTACCCTCACGGGTTTCCACGGTGTTCACGTCTCCATCGGCATCATCATGCTGGTTGCGCTGATCGGCATGCTGTCGAAGGAGAAGGTGTCAGGCGACGATGCAGAGGCGGTCGAAATGGTCGGGCTCTACTGGCACTTCGTCGACATCGTCTGGATCATCATCTTCACTGTAATCTACCTGATCGAATTCATTAAATAAGGACGCCCATCATGTCTGACACGCTTTCTACATCCCACGCTGACCACAGCACGGCCCAAGCGACAAACAGTTCGTCACGATCTTCTTCGTTCTCGCCGCAATCACTGCGGTCGAGGTGGCTGTTAGCTACATCGATATCGGCCCGTTGTTCCTGCCAGTGTTACTCGGACTCATGGTCGTGAAGTTTTTCATGGTCGTGCTCTACTTCATGCACATAAAGTTCGACAACAAGTTGTTTGGTCGTCTGTTTTACATCGGCCTCGGCCTCGCTGTCTTTGTTTACGCGGCAGCACTGTCGACGTTCCAGTTTTTTGCTGGCTGACACCGGCGCCACGTGACCGACGCCGCCGTCGCATGACTGGGCGCGTTGACTACTGGGTTCTAAGATTGTGACTGTGATCGAGCAGGCCAATGACCTCGCCGCCGCAGCGGACCCCTGGCGATTTCAGTGGCATCCCGAGGTGTGGCTACTGGTCGCCTTTTTGACTGGCGCGTTTGTCTATATGGTGCGGGTGATTGGCCCGAAGGCCGTACCGCCGGGCCAGCGAGTAGTCACTCAGAAAAATATCTACGCCTTTGTCGGTGCAATGGTGGTGCTCTGGGTATCGAGTGATTGGCCGCTGCACGACATTTCCGAGGAGTACCTGTATTCGGCACACATGTTGCAGCACATGATGCTCAGTTATTTCCTTCCGCCGCTGACGCTCATCGCGACGCCGCCGTGGCTGTTGCGTGTTCTGGTGGGCGACGGCCGCCTTTACGCCGGTTTGAAGTTTCTGACGAAACCGGTGATTGCCGGTGTGCTGTTCAACGTCGTGGTCATCATCTCCCACATCCCGATGGTCGTGAACAGCTCGCTCGACAATGGGCCGCTCCACTACTCGCTGCACGCCTTCGTGGTCTTGCTGTCGCTGCTGATGTGGATGCCGGTCGTGGGGCCGTTCAAGGAGCTGCAGATTGGCCCACTTGCCAAGTGCATCTACCTCTTTCTGCAATCGATCATTCCCACGCTGCCTGCGGCCTGGCTCACCTTCGCAGAGGGCGCGGTGTACAGGGAATACGACATTCCGGTGCGTGTCTTTGGATGGAGCGTTACTGTTGATCAGCAGTTAGCCGGAGGGATCATGAAGCTCGGCGGGTCGACCTTCTTGTGGACAATCGTCGTCTACATCTTCTTCAAGCGCTTCGCCAACGGTTACGGCGAGTCGCAGGACTATCGCCGCACCAATCCTTCGTTGGACAGTTCTGGCGACGTCCTCACGACGGCCGACGTTGAACGAGAATTCGCCGCCATGGCACCTCCACCCGAAGACCGCTGACAATTCACGGCCTCAATCCGGCACTCTCGGCGAAGTATGGCTGGGTGATGGCTGGGTGATGGCTGGGTGATGGCCGGGTGATGGCATACCGAGGTTGAAATTGCCACAACAATGTGTGCTGCATCTGTCGGCGAAGGCGGTCACGCTGTCTTGACAACACGCAAGGGCACGTGTCGCAGCGAATGTGAACGGCGAGGTTCTCCGTTTTGCCGCTGCGCCACGACGCTGCATTGCGAAGGGTCGACTTGCCCGGTCAACAAACAGGTCAGGGCCGTGTCGTGGGCACCCTGTATCGTCTGGTTCCGTGATTGATCAACGGCTACTGCGAACCGACCTCGATGGTGCCAAGGCAGCACTCTCGCGCCGCGGCGACCCGAACTTGCTTGAGGACCTTGATCACGCTGCCCGCCTCGACGTGCGCCTGCGCGACATCCAGGCCGAACGTGATGAGATTCGCGCCAAGGTCAACATGATCTCGAAAGAAGTCGGCTTGTTGCGTCGCGATGGCAAGGTCGACGAGGCCGAGGCATTACAGGCGCAGAGCCGGGAGCTTGGCGGTGCCGAAAAGTCCCTCGCCGGCGAGCACGACGAGGTGTCAGTCCTTCTGAATGAACTGCTGCTTGGCATGCCGAACATCCCGCACTCCGATGCCCCCGATGGTGCGACCGACGCTGATAACCCGATCATTACCGGGCCCGTCGGGCTGAACGACACGTTCCCCGACTGGCAGCGCGTGCCCCATTGGGAAACGGCCCAAGCGCTCGGCATCCTCGACAACGAACGCGCGACGAAGATATCGGGCGCGATGTTCACGATGCAGCGCGGTGCCGGTGCGACCATGGCGCGTGCGCTCACCCAGTTTGGTCTTGACCGCAACGCTGACGTCCACGAAGAGGTCCGTCCGCCGTCGCTGGTGACTACAGCGACCCTTACCGCCACAGGGCAGTTGCCGAAGTTCGCCGACGATGCGTACTCGATCGAGCGTGATGACCTCTGGTGTGTCCCGACGGCCGAAGCGTCGCTGACATCGCTGTTCAGCGGCGAGGTGCTCGACGACACTGATCTTCCGGTCCGGCTGATGGCGTTCAGTCCGTCGTTCCGGCGCGAGGCTGGATCGGCCGGCCGCGACACGCGCGGCATGCTGCGCACGCACGAGTTCGATAAAGTTGAGATGCTCGCGTTTGCGACGCCTGAACAGGCGCCAGCGCTCCTCGATGACATGGTCGGGCGCGCTGCAAGCGCAATGGCCGACCTCGGCCTGCCCTACCGCGTGATTGAGATCTGCACCGGCGACATGGGTCAAAGCCATCACCGCACCTTCGACGTTGAGGTGTACGCGCCGGGCGTCGACACTTGGCTTGAGGTGTCGTCGGTGTCGTGGTTCGGTGACTATCAGGCGCGACGCGGCAATACCCGCTTCCGCCGCCACGACGAGAACGGCAAGCCGGTCAAAGGCAGCGAGTTCGTCCACACGCTCAACGGTTCGGCCTTGGCCGTGCCGCGGGTGTGGGCTGCAATCATCGAGAACTACCGGAACGACGATGGCAGCGTCACCGTCCCCGAAGTACTCCACCCCTACATGCGCAACATCACCGTCATTCGGTCCGATTGACTCGATCGCGGCATTTCGCGAACTCGTCGTTTCCGGACGTCGGCGTCGGCGTCGCCCGCCTTGGCCTCGAACCAACCGATCTCGAGTGATCTTGGAGGGTTCTGCGAATCGGGTTGCCGTCGAGCCTCTTGGCCGACTTTTGGAGGATGGGCAAACGGGGTTCTCGTTTTAGCCTCATCCGTCGAGAGCAAAATGAATCTCGATGTGCGCCGAGCGTGGGCGGCGCGATTGGTGACAAGGTTGAGTTATGAGTGATTCGATTCGCGACCGACGGGTGCAGTACGAGACAGACGGGCTAGACGTTGGAGACCTCGATGCCGATCCGATTACTCAGTGGCAGCGTTGGCACGACGCGGCGCTCGAAGCTGGCGTTGTCGAACCGAATGCCATGACGCTGTCAACGATCGGCACCGACGGCATCCCTGACTCTCGAATCGTCTTGGTGCGCGGTCTCGATGCTCGCGGCTTGGTCTTTTACACGAACTACGACGGGGCAAAGAGTCAGCAGCTCAATGCCAACCCCGTGGCCTCCGCCACGTTTGGTTGGCTCGATCTGCACCGTCAGGTCAGGGTCCGCGGCCCCGTTGAGCGTGTGTCGGCAGACGAGAGCGACACCTACTTTGCCTCCCGTCCACGGGCGTCGCAGCTTGGGGCATGGTCGTCGCCGCAGAGTGACGAGATTGTCGATCGTTCCGTGCTCGACAACTTCGTTGCCGCAACGGCCAAGCAGTTCGCCAACGTAGAGGTCATTCCCCGACCGGCCAACTGGGGTGGGTGGCGCCTCATGCCGACCGAGTGGGAGTACTGGCAGGGTCGCCCGAGCCGCCTCCACGACCGTCTCCGCTACCGCCCCGACGTCGACAGGGGCTGGAATATCACCCGCCTCGCCCCATAGCTGTTCGAGATTCATGCTCCAGGCTGCTCCAGCGCTACATGAAGCCCATCTGAGGGGGAGAGGGGGAGAGGGGGAGAGGGGGAGAGGGGGGAGGGTGAGAGGGTGAGAGGGGGGAGAAAAGTTTTCACTTTCGGAGGATCCCCGCGTGGGACCAAGCGAGCCAAAAAGGAACCAGCCTGAACGCAGAGTTGAACGTGAGTTGTGGACCGGCGGCGCTGCGCGTCCACGACGAAGGCCTCGGATTTCCCTGCCGATTCCGGTCCTCAGCTAGCGCGGTTCGTTGGGCCAGGTTGTTGCTGCTTCCACTAGACCGTCGATCAGGGAAAGAGTGTGAGGTGTGAGCCCTGGACCTTCCCAGTCCCACCACATCGGGCTGGAACCGCGAACGCGTGGGGGCAGCTCAATTTGGACGCCCGCCTGCCGCGGCAAGTTCACTGGATTGTCAGCGTGCATGCCGCGGAGCTTCTTTGGGATTGTCTCAAGGTCGGTGACGATGTCGTATGCGGGGAGAGCTCGTTGCAATGCGCCACCGACGTGGTGGGCGAGTGGTCGGTTGTTCCCGCCGAGTAGCAGCGCGCTGAACATGCCGCGGCGTCCAAACCCGTGAATGGTGATCACGACATCGACGTGCTCAATGAATGCCGCCAACCGTTCGGACTCCGCTGGGCGCACCTTGATCGACGAGAGGTGCTCGCGCATGGGAACAGGTTGCACCACGCCGTAGTAAGACGAACCCGAGCGTTCTGCTGCTGCAGCTGCGATCACGTCGGTTTGGAGCTCCAGATTGCCACCGTGGTACGCCATGAATCCAAGCCGCCCGGTGGCGTGCGGGCGGAGCTCACAGACCTCTTGCACACCCGGTGCATTGAGGATCGCGGCGAACTCTGACATCAGCCCATCATGTCGGAGGGATCAGCGTTCAGCGACCCGGAGCGCCAGGGCCGTTACGCTTCGCGGAATGCTTGTTTGGATGGATCTCGAAATGACCGGCTTGGATCACACCACGGAAGTGATCGTCGAGATCGCCACGTTGATCACCGATGACAACCTGGAGATCATTGCTGAAGGGCCCGACCTGGTCATTCATGCGACCGACGAGCAGCTCGCAGCGATGGACCCGTTCGTCGTCGATATGCACACGAAGTCAGGGTTGCTTGATCAAATCAAGGCATCGACGATCACGCTCGAAGAAGCGGGTGCGGCGACCTTGGCGTTCATTCAGGAGCACGTGCTCGAAGAGCGCACCGTGCCACTGTGTGGCAACTCGATCGGCACCGACCGTCGATTCCTCGATGCGTACCTGCCCGAGATCGAGAACTACCTGCACTACCGCTCGATCGACGTGTCCAGCGTTAAAGAGCTTGTCAAGCGGTGGTATCCAGCGATCGATCACAAGCGCCCACGTGGCCAAGGGTCCCACCGTGCGCTCGACGACATCCGTGAGTCGATCCGCGAGATGGCGTACTACCGGACGATGGTGTTCATCGACCCGGCGGCGCCGTCGGCGGATGGCGATTCGACCGAGAGCTAATTCCCGACACGAACCGACGCGATTTCTCTGGGTTGCGGGGCGAATCCATATTCCATATGTGGTTCCGGATCTGGTCGCTCGGCACACAATGTCGCTTGGCATCAGCGGCGCGTTCGGGGGTAGGTTCGCCAGCATGCGCGCAATCGTCCTTCGTGAACATGGCGGCCCCGAGGTCTTACAGATCGAGGAGGTCGCTGACCCAACGCCCGGGCCCGACGAAATTGTCGTCGACATAGCCCACACGGCACTGAACCGTGCCGACACGCTGCAACGCATGGGGATGTACAACGACCCGCGCAACCGTGCAATCGAGATCCCTGGCCTCGAGTACGCCGGCACCGTGTCCGCGATTGGAACCGAGGTCACGAACTGGTCAGTCGGCGATCGAGTAATGGGCATCGAATCAGGCGGGTGCTATGCCGAGAAGGTCGTGACGCACAGTCGTCAGGCGCTGCCAGTGCCAAGCAATGTCGACCTCGCCGATGCTGCAGCAATTGCTGAAGTGTTCCTCACTGCCTGGGACGCACTCGTCGTTCAGGGTGGATTGACATCGGGCCGTTGGGGTCTGATCCACGCGGGAGCATCTGGTGTCGGTACGGCAGGAATTCAGATCGCCAAAGCACTCGGTGCGCGTATCGCCGTCACCTGTTCGGCCGGCAAGGTCGACGCCTGCCGTGAGCTGGGCGCCGACCTTGTGCTTGAGCGGAGCCCGGCCGACTGGCTCGGCGCGCTCAAAGCTGAGATCCCGGATGGGGCCGACACGATCCTCGACGTCGTTGGCGGCGAGGAAGCCGATCGGAACCTGAAAGCGCTCGCCATGGATGGCACGCTGGTACAGGTCGGGCTGATGGGTGGAGGGTCCGCTCCGGTCAACATGGGTTTGCTGCTGATGAAGCGCATCACCTGGATTGGTACAACGCTCCGTGCCCGGCCGCTCGAACGCAAGATCGCATTGATGCAACGGTTCATCAGCGAGATCCTCCCGCTGTTCGAATCAGGCGCGTTGCGCCCGGTCATCGACTCGCGATACAGCTTTGATCAGCTCCCCGAGGCACATACCTACATGGAGACGAATGCGAACGTCGGCAAGATCCTGATCGACATCGTCTGAACGGAGGTCGTTGATCAGGCGGGAACGGTGTCGTCGACGCTGGTGCCGTCGGGGGCGTTGTTCCGCCGGAAACTGAAGAATGCGCCAGCACCAAGAATTGCCGCTGCGACAACTCCGAAAATGATCCAGATACCGATGTCGGCACCTTCACCAGCTGGGTCGCCGTATGTGAAAGTAATGGCGCCGGCGACCAGGTGGCCGTCTTCTTCGGCGAGATACTGGACAATGTACTGGCCTTGGTCGGTCAGCTTGGCAAAGTTGAGACGCGCTTGGGTGCCCGAGATGACAGTGACGTCACCGGCGATCCGTTCGTCGTCCGGGCCGCGAAGGCCGAGTTCGACGCTGGCGACCGGTTCGCCGAAGTTGATTGTGACCTCGGTGACCGGTTCGTCAACTTGTATTTGTGCCTTGTGCTCGGGAACAGACGACTCGATCTCGTCGTGGGCGAATGCCACGCTTGAAAAACTTGCAGCAGCAGCGAGAGCTGCGACGACTGCGACGATTCGGCTTCGACGGGGGGCGCCTTGCATGCCCTCATTCAACCAGGTCAAACAAGGTGCAGCAGCGCGGTCCTGTCACACTCCGGTCTGACCAAAGTGTGACAACCCAGCGGCCAGCAGGCGGCGGTCAGCGGGCGGCGACGGTGCGGCCCTTCCAGGTCGACCTGGCGACCGAAGACGACGGCGAACAGGCTGCGCACGAAGATCACCACGAACGCTCCGACGGCGATCGGGAACAGCAGAGCTGTCAGGGGATGGACCGATGCGGCGCGGCGGCCGAGCACCCAGACCTGTAGCGCGCTGAGCGGGTACAGCAACGATGGGCATCGCCAGCCACCCGCCGGCGAGCGACCAGACCCACTGCCAGCGTGGCGAGTGGCGAGCCACCAGCCTCGTGAAGCGAGCGCCGGTCGCGATGCTGCGAGTCCACCCGCGAATCGTCTGCGTCCAAGGCCGTCCGGGATACATCCGGAACGATGTGTCGGGGGCGCCGGTGTAGAGCTCGGCCTCGGCCGACGAGGCGGGCGAGGCCGATGTCTTCGGTGTGCATCGCCCGGACACCGACGGGTGCGCATGCCCGCCGGCTTGCGTCGTACGTGGTCGAACGGTCGACATGGCGAGCACCGGGCCGAACGCCACCGTCGCGGTTGACCCGGTGTGCCAGCCGGCGGTGAACGCGCCGCACCCCATGAGGGCCGTCACGTTGCACAGCACGCTGGCCTGCTCGGCCCAACCCGCCGGTCTCGTGCCACGGCTGGACCGAGGTCACCACGTCGGGTCAGGATGTGACGGCCTGCGCTACTCGGTGCCGACCCGATCGAGAGGTCGGGCGCGGGCCGGACGTCGGCGTCGACGAAAAAGCAGGTGAGGGGCAGTGCGCTCGCCTCAGCGGCGCCGATCGCGCACGCGTGCGGCTTGCCGAGCCATCCCGGTCGGCAGCGGCGGGTGTGCACGACGACCGTGGCGCCGTGCGACGCTGCAACATCGCCGGTGCCGTCATCGTTGAGTGGTCGTCGACCACCATCACTTCGTCCTGCCGGTCCGGATGCTGCGGCAGCACCAACGGAGGACATCAGGTGCGGGAAGCGCAGCTTGCCTCGTCGCGCGCCGGGATGATCAACGGCAATCGCCCGGGCGCGCAGCAGATCCAGGGAAGGGTACCGGCGTGATCTGGAATGCGGCCGAGGTCGCCACAGTAGCAGCCAGCCAATCAGGGTCCATCCCGCCAGGTAGATCGCCAGATCCACGCATCGGGCACGAGTTCCACCGGCCCACTCTGGTCGTCGCCGAGATGTGTTGCAACAGAGCGCACGCAACGTCGGAGATCGGCCGGGAACCTCGGGCGTCAGGGATGAACTCGGAGAGGTCGAGTTAACTCCCTTGACCCGGTGCCCACAAACGTGGTTGCCTATCACTGAGTTGAGGCACTGCCATGCACGTAGTGACTCGCCTCAAACCCACAGACCGAGCAGAAGGACAGACCTATGAACAACATCACGATCGTTCATCCAGCGCAATCGCCGCAGGCTGTCCGTTCCACGCCCGACGCTGCGTCGGCAGCTGTCGCGCCCTCGGTTCAGGCGTTCGCAGGCACGCCCGGCATTCGCTCGCAACCAGTTCGGCACGGCATGACTCCAACCACATGAACACTGCGTGGCTTGGTGACTCTGCCGAAACCGGATGCGTGAAGACCACGTATGTCACCAAGCGAATCACTACCGGCAGCCTCCGCGAGGCTCTGACGTAACACCAACGTCAGATCACCTCTTGCGAGGCCGCCGGGTTCACCAACCCGGCGGCCTTTTTGGTTTTCCGACCCAGATCTCCCCGAAACCCACCGGACACCACCGCAACATCAGAAAGCACCCACGACATGAAGACCCTTGCGAACACAACCCAGCGCCAATCCGGCAGGCACCTGGCCCGTCCGCGACCGCGCCATCCGCAACCAGCAACTCCAACGCTTCTTTCGAAACGGACCCTTCCCATGAACACCTGCGCTCCTCGTCGACGAGCTCGATGAACTCGATGAACTCGATCCCATACAGACACCGCCCAGCTCGGATCTACCCGACGATGCCGTTCGGCTGATGACCCGGCTTGCCGTCGCGGGCGCCCGGTCGCCCGGTGTGCCGACGGCAATGGGCACCATGGTCGGCCTCTTCTTCTCTGACCACGTCGTCGACATCGCCCGCGCCAAGGCAATGTGCGCCCTCTGTCCCGTGGCCGTCGACAGTGCCTCGCCGACGCCCTCGAGCGTGAGGAGCCCTGGGGCGTCTGGGGCGGCCAGCTCGCTCTCGGGCGGTCGGATCATCGCCGACGAAGCGGCCCTGTGGCCGCCCGCCGAAGGTCCCGCGTCCCGAGGTCGATCTACGACGAGATGGGCCCGGCCGGCGCCTCGCTCGTCTCGGCCTGAGCTCTATCTCTCGCTCTATCCCTGTCCCCGTCCCCGTCCTGCCGGGTGTTTCGCAGTGTCGGGTGTTTCGTGCGCAGATTCCTGCGTGCACGCACCCGGTAAGACGGAAACACCCGGCGCTCGTTTTCCGGTGACGCAATGACATGCCGAGTCGGAGTTCCGTGTCTCATGCTGTAATGAATCGTTTCGCTAGGTTGCGACCGGCAGCTGCCGATGCGGTGTCACTACCCTTCTGAGGAGTGAAGATCGCCCGTCCACGGCTGCTCGCCGGCTCGCTTGCCGTGGCCGTGCACTGATTGTTCGTTGGCCTTCGCCGTCGTGCGTCGCAACTCAAGCGGCAGTGACGATGACCCGCTCGACGCAACGACTCACCGCCCGTCGTCAGGTCGTCGACGTTTCCTGATCGACGGCCTCGCCAACGCCAGATCGTCCAGGGTGATCCAACTGCCAGTCGGTGGTACCTCGGCGATCGCGACGGCAACGACGATCGCCACGGCTTCGTTCCTCGGCCAGCCGCTCGTGATCAACTTCTGGTTCGCCGACTTGCCCGCCGTGCGCCAAGGAGCTTCCCGACTTCGCCGAGGCGCACGCCGAGTTCGGCGACGACGTGCGCTTCATCGGAGTCAACTCCGCGTGACTCGGTCGAGAGAGATGGAGCGCTTCGCGGCCGATCGCGGCGTCACGCTACGAGCTCTACCGCGACGACTTCGCTGAGTCTCGCCGACGCCATCGGCGCCTGGTCAACTCGCCCGATCGACCCTCTTCGTGACGCCCGACGGCGAAGCATCATCGAGCAGACCGGCGTGCATCGACGCCGGCGACCTGCGCTACTGAAATCGAGTCGACTTGCTGGAGGCCTCAGCATGAGCCTGTCGTTCATTCGAGGCCTCGTCGCCGCGGTCAACCCGTGCGGATTCATCCTCCTCCCGACCTACCTGATGTACTTCCTCGGTGATCTCCGGTGGTGCGCCCGGCACGCAGAAGGCGTCGCTCACGCGAGCGCTCAAGGTGAGCGCTGCTGTGCACGGGGTCCTTGCGCCGTGTGCCTGGCGATCGGCTTGTCGGTGCCACTGCGCTCGTTAGCAGTGTGCCCCAAACGCCTGGTACGTACTGCACTGCAGATGGAACAAGGTTTAGACCAAGCGCCCGTTCATGATGCCGCAGATCGACTCGGGCAAGAAGGATCAGACCGTCAAGTCAATGTTCATCTACGGCGTGGCGTACGCCGTTGCGTCGATCGGCTGCACGATCGGCCTGTTCCTCGCCACCGTCTTCAGTGCTCGCCCAGGTGAGACGTTCATTGACAGTGTTGGCAACATGGTGGCCTACGGCGCCGGCATGGCGCTCCTGGTCAGTGCTTTGACCGTCGGTTTCGCTTTCGCCAACACCAGCCTGCTCAAGTTCCTCCGTAACTCCATGCAGTACATCGACAGGGTTGCTGCAGCATTCGTGGTCCTGTCAGGTTTGTACCTCTCCTGGTACTTCTACTGGGTCGACCTCGACAACGGCGGCGACCCGATCACCGACTGGGCCTTTGTTCGTCAGGCGGATGCAACAGCGTTCCTGAACGACAACTGGAAGGTCGTTGGGATTGTGCTTGGGACAACAGTGACCGCAGCTGTCGCCTACGTCACCTTCCGCAACGAAGATGAGCCGAAGATCGAAGCACCCTCCGAGTCAGAATCTCTTTCCTGACCACCTGCATTTCAGTTGAGGTCTGACCCCAGAAACCCCGACTGAAACCCGGGCCGCGTTGCTCCGTAGTGTCGGGCGTGCATGACTGAGACGTTCGACCCAACCACTGTTCCAATCAAGGCTGCGGCCACCGTGATGATGGTGCGCGACGGCGAGCCTGGGCTCGAAGTCTTCATGTTGCGTCGCACCGGTAAGGCAGCCTTCGGCGCTGGCATGTACGTGTTCCCTGGCGGACGTGTCGATGATGCCGACCACGCCGATGAGATTGCACCGTTCTGCGATGGCCTTGAAGATGCAGACGCGTCAGCGCAGCTCGGCATCGACCAGGGCGGCCTGGCGTTCTGGGTTGCGTCGATTCGCGAATGTTTCGAAGAAGCCGGTGTGCTGCTTGCCGAGCGTCGCGACGGTCAGCCGCTCGACCTCGGTGACGACGAACGTCATGCTGTGCACGACGGCGAAATGTCAATGGTCGAATTGTGCAAACGACACGATCTCGTGCTCGACCTGTCGACGACACACTACGTCGATCACTGGATCACCCCGGTCGGCGAGAAGCGGCGCTTCGACACGCGCTTCTTCGTCACCGAAGCACCTGCGGGTCAGGATGGTCTCCACGATGACAAGGAGACCACCGACAGCCTGTGGGTCAGCCCGCAGAAGGCACTCGACATGCAAGAGGCTGGCGAGTTGATGATGATGCCTCCCACGATGTACAACCTGCGTCGCCTGATGCAGTCTGCGACCGCTGCGGACGCTGTCGCCGCGGGCGAGGCCCTCACCGACATTGCCTGCATTCTGCCGAAGCTCCGGTCTGATCGACGGCGGCAAGTTCATTGCGATCGCCATGCCCGGCGATCGCTGACTACGACACCCTCTGAGAATGTCTACGGCAGCCGTGGAACGACGGTGAGTGCGGAATCGAGTTCTGAGAAAGACAGGCCGACGACACCGAATACGAACCACAACGGCGGCGCGGACCCCGGTCACTTTGGTCTGACCTCGGGACGAACGCCGCATTGACGCAATCGAAGAGGCGGGCACTGCAGCCAGCCATGTCGATGTCGTCGGGCTCCGACGGAGGAGCGATGTCGGTGATGATCCGCTGGGCAATCGACCGGAACATGTCAGCTGCAGCGCCAGTGCCCTCGATCGCAACAGGAGCGCCAGCATCATTGCCCGCGGCAACCGACGGCTCAAGCGGGATCTGACCAAGCAGCGGCGAGCCAATGGCCGCCGCCAGCGCAGCGCCACCACCCGAACCGAACAGCGCGTACGACTCGCCGTGATCGCACGTGAACGCACTCATGTTCTCGATGACGCCGACCACCTTCAGGAAAGCTCCGGCGGGCCATGTCGGCAGCGCGCTGCGCCACCTTTTGCGCGGCCAGTGCGGGGGTGGTGACGACGAGGAGCTCGGTGCTCGGCAGCATCCGCGCCAGGCCCATTTGGACGTCGCCGGTGCCCGGGGGCATGTCGATCAGGAGGTAGTCGAGCTCGCCCCAGCTGCACGTCGCGCAGGAACTGTTCGACCGCCTTGGTCAGCATGAGGCCGCGCCACATCAGCGCTGTTTCCTCGTCGACCAGGAACCCGGTCGAGACCACCTTGAGCAGACCGTCGCCAACGTCTGCGTTCGTTGCGGAAAGATTTTCGGCTATGCCCGCTTCGCCGTCAGCGCCCGTCGACGGCGTGCGCCTCCAGTCCGGTCGCTGATGCCGAGCAACCGCGGCACCGAGAATCCCCAGATGTCGGCGTCGAGCACCCCGACCGTGAGCCCGGTTGCGATGCCATCGCGGCCGCGAGGTTGACCGTGACGGACGACTTGCCGACGCCGCCCTTTCCGCTCGCGATCGCAAGCACCTTGCAGTTGGCCGGCACTTCGGTGGCTCAGCGGCGCTCTCCCGAGCGTTCCAGCGAGCCTTGGTCATCACCTCGCTGCGCTCCTCGGAGTTCATCTCGCCCCAGGTGATCTTCACCTTCGAGACGCCCGGGTGCAGCTCGACCCGATCTTCGACTTCTTTCTTGAATCTCGGCGCGCATCGGGCAGCCCGAGATCGTCAGCTTGATCTCGATCAGTCACGAGCCCGTCGGAATCCGCGACGAGACCACTGAGGGGACCATGCCGAGCGACACGATGTCGGCGCCCAGCTCCGGGTCGATCACCGAGCCGAGCACCTCGCTCCACCTCGTCGTCGGTCGGCAGGGGGTGCCCGAGCCGTCGTGGCGCTTTGCCGGAGATGTGCGGCTCATAAGCGATATTTTACCGGCCGCTGGCCGTGTAATCTCGTCATGTGGCTACGTCGCAACTCGATCTGCTCAAGACCTTGGGCGACAACACGCGCTACGCCATCTATCTTGAGCTGGCCCGAGCGTCTGTGCCGAAGACCACTGCCGAGATCTCCGAAACGCTTTCGCTTCATCCGAACACGGTCAGGCCGCATCTCGAACGGATGCGTGAGGTTGGCTTGCTTTTGGTCGAAGTCGGCGGGCGTGGCGAGGTGGGTCGTCCGCAGCATCGCTATTCGGTGGCTCCCGATGCTCCGTCGCTGGGCCTCGAGCCGCCAACGATCTCTGTGCTCGCTCGCATGGTGCTGTCGATGGCGCAACGACTCGACGGCAGCGCCAGCGATGCTGAGGCCGTGGGGTACGACGAAGGCGCTCGCCGGGCAGCGCTGCATGTCGACAGCCGTCCACCCTCGAAGCGCTGGTCAGTGACCTTGACCGGCTTGGTTTCGACCCGGTCGTCACCGACGATCCCCGTAACGATCGCAGTCGGCGACGATGTCGGTGCGGTCATCTCGTTCGGCCACTGCCCGTTTGCTGACCTCGCTCGGGAACACCCGGACCTCGTCTGTGGTTTACACAAAGGAATGGTCGCGGGTTCGTTGACGACCTGGGTGACGCCACGATTGACGAATTCTGTACCTTGACCAACCGCACACCCTGTCGAGTCACCGTCTCGTCCAGGTAATGTTGCACCACCAGTTGACCTACCAGTCAGATGGCTCCTGAGGAGGACTGTCACATGATCACACTCACCGACACCGCAACCGAGAAGGTTGGCCAGCTCCTGGCCGCCGAAGGCGCCGAAGAACTGGCACTCCGCGTTGCTGTCCGCCCCGGCGGCTGCAGCGGATTCTCGTACGAAATGTTCTTCGACGGCGACATCGCCGCCGACGACAACCAGACCAGCTACGGCGACGACGGCAAGGTCCGTGTCGTGGTCGACCAGGCCTCGGCACAGCTCCTCGAAGGTGCCACGCTTGACTACAAGGACGGGTTGGACGAGAGCGGCTTCGCGATCACCAACCCCAACGCAACCCGCACCTGCGGCTGCGGCTCCAGTTTTTCCTGAGCCAGCTTTCCCGATCTCTGCGTCGCGGCGAGCTCCCATTGAGGCAGTCAACTCGGCCTGCGTTCCTTGACTTCGGAAAACCTGACTCGAAAAACTCAATGAAGACTTGGAGAAGCCCGTCGAGAGACGCGGGCTTCTTTCGTTTTCCCTTCCTTCGCTGAGCGGGAGAACGTGGACCCGGTCAGGCGGAGAGGGCGAGGCGTTCTTCGAGTTCGGTTTGATCCCAGACGGCGTCGAGGCGCTCGACGACCTCGTTCCAGCTCGCAGTCGGCCATGAACGAGCGCGGGCTCGTAGGTCATGCCGACCGCGGTGACTGCCGGGGCGATGGCGGTCCCGGCGGCGTCGGTGAACACTTCGGCGTGCACGTACGTGACCGTGTCACGCGAACAGTTCGCTCCTGTGCCACCGATGAGTGCTTCGAGCGCCGGGGCGCAGCTCCCGGTCGAGCAGAACGCCGGCGTGCCGACGTAGTACGCCACCGGACTGGCCCGCGGCGAGTGCGTCGGTCAGGGTCACGGTCGTGGAACGGGCATGGCTGCGGGCGCTCAGCGTGCACAGACACCGCGAGGCCCTGTGCGATCGCCGACTCGTCGGTGTGTCGAAGCCTGGGAGCAACATCTCACCTGGCGTCGGCACAGCGACCTCGCTCGGGGCTCCAGGACCTGGAACGCATGCGCCATGCGTCGGGGCCGCCAGTCGACGAGCGAGGGCGATAGACGCCTGGTGCGTCGATCGTGGTCCGGAAGTCGTAGTACGGCGCTGGCGCCACGATCTCGACTGGACCGCGGTGAGATCGCGTCCCCCGATCTGGATTGCCGTCGATGTCGAGCAACTCGTGCGGCCGAGCGTCGCCGGCCCGTCTTGGATGAACTCCGCTGCAGCGCCGGTCGACAGCGTGATCGGCATCCGGATCTCGCCGGGGACCTGCACGTTGTTCGGGAACCGCTGGAGGCCGCAACACGCAGCGCTCCTAGGCCCGCTACGCCGCCGCCGTCCGCGCCCGAGCAGGCAGCAAGTGTCCCCGACGCAGCGATGCCGGCAATAAAGCGTCGTCGGCTGATGCCGGCTCCGAGGTCGATGAGCCGAGGAAAGTTCGTCATGTAGTCCGCTCGCAAACTGTTGGGGGCAGCGACCGTGACCGAACGCTGTTTTCGGAGGGGCTAGGGCGGTCGTTGCACTGAGCATCGCGAACGTGCGAATCTCTGGGGGCCATGAACGTGCCTGGTAGCCAGCTTCCTCTCCGACGATATCGCCGTCGGATACTCGGGTGGGGTGCAGTCGGCGTGGTTGGGGTCTTTGCGGTTGGCGCTGCGATCTTTGGGGCCCGCGTCGAGAATGACCTGGAGCGACGCGTCGTCGAACAGTTCAACAATGCTCAAGTCGGGCCCGTGACGGCGAGATTCAGCGGCCAGGACGGCACGTTGCTGTGCCTCGAAGTTGCCGTT
>CAJJBX010000008.1 GCA_905182555.1 uncultured Ilumatobacter sp.
CCCCTGTCCATCCCGGATCAGGGAACAACTTACAGACGTAAAGGGCACTTCGTGACACACGAGAAGCATATTTTTACATCTGTAAAGTCTACTTAGCGCTGCTTCTTCATTTAGCGGTGCTGGTGAGCGTCGCTGCTCGACGCACTTCGCTGGCAAACGTCTCGTCGTCGATGAACCCGGCCGCCCACCCGTAGAGCGCGCCGCGAAAGTAGGTAACCATCACCCGGGCCGACTGTCCTGGGTCTGAGCTCACCGGCCGCATTTCCGGATCCAGCTGCCCTACAACGTGTTCCAACAGCTCTTCTAGATCGCCCCTGAACCATCCGCTTACTGAATTGCCCATCTCTGTCGCGAGCACCAGATTCCGCACGAGAAGGGAGTCGCTGAGGAACACTTCGAGTGCGAGGGAAACGAACTTTTCGAGATAGCGGCGCTCGGTCGCCGGGACATCCGGAAGATTGCTGAAAATCATCCCAATCGTCTCGTCGGACAGAGCCTTCAAAATGTCTCGGATCGTCGGGAAGTACTGATAAATCGTTACACGTGACAGGCCGAGCTCTTTTGCAAGTGACTGAACAGTCAGGTCAAAGAGCACGCCAGAGCGGAGCACACGCCGACTCTCGTCGAGAATGCGGGATCTTGTTGCCTGCCGTGAGCGTTCAGCTCGTCGGCTCCTGCCGTCGGAAGCTTCCATGAGTGTCCTTTGATCGTTACTTACGTCAAATAGTAGGGATCGCCACACCAATCCTCTAACGCAAGGGGCGTTCTGCGGGGAGGATAACGATACAGGTCGTATGGAGTTCCCCGCGTTTGACCGCTGCGTAGATCGTGGGGTGTGAGCAGCCGGTGATTTCGGCGGCCTGGTCAACTGTGAGCGCTATCCGTTTGGACATGCGACACCTCCGTTTGGGAAGGCGTCGGGCCATCGACGTAGCTGGACTCTTCCAGACATCGCCGTCGCCGTCTTCCTCGCTGATATCGAGCAGGACGAGCGATTGAACGTGCTGATCTCGCTCGGGTCCACTGGGCCGACGAGTCAAGAAGTCATTAGAAGGCGGGGAAGACCTGGGTAGTGGAACGCTCGGACCTGGCGGGCGCATGGATGATCGGCCAATCACCATGGCGAATCCGGCCAATACCGACCACGATGTCGATGATCTCAGCAGTTACATCGGCCGATAGTTCCGGGGTCGGCACGCCGACACTGTGAGCCAGATCGTCGACGTGCATACCAATCTCGATCATTCGAGTGCGACAGAAGTCGTCCAGTGTCAGCATCCGGTCACCGAGGGCCCCGACCAGGCGGTCGACTGACTCGTTGGGCAAGTCGTTCTGCGAGCGATTCGGCGACTTGCGTGGCCTGCGCTGCTACCTGCTTATGCCCGGCCGATGCTTCGTCGGCTGAGACCTCTTTGATTCGATTATGGATTGGTGAATCGACAGCTGCGTCGAAGTAGCTGACCTTGCTCAGGAGTTCTCGTTCGGGTTTTTTGTCGAGGTCGGTGCGATCGAGGTAGGCAAGGGGTTGCGCCGGTCGCTCGCACGAGGTGCGCAGCGAGTGCACCCACCGTCATGCCGGCCAATTCGCTCGGCTGGCCCCATTGGTCACGCACCTGCCGCGAGCTCACCAACGTTGCAGCGACAACCGACGAGTCAATAACCATGCGACGAACACGAGCAGAATCCATGACGTTGGTTCACAGCGTTAGCAGGGCAGTCGGCTCGGACGTCGACACCGAGGTCACGCCGTAACGGCCAATGCTCCAACCGGCGTCGCGGCCAGCGACGACAGCAACTGACGACGCGCCAGCCCCCACGCAACGTGCAGCGCGCACGGTTCCGTTGCCTCGCAGGGGCGATCCGCAACAACACAACGGCCCGAGTTGGTCGGGCCGTCGACCGCCTCGACCACCTCGAGCACGTTCAGTGTGTCGACCTCGACCAGCGGCTCATAGCCGCCCGTTGGGCCCGGCACAGAACGCACCCATCCGTGTCGCACCAGCGGCCCCATCACCTGTGGAACAAATCCTGCAGTGGTCCCCAGCGCAGCGGCGAGGTCGGAGCTCTTCAACCGTGCCGCCGACTGATCCAAGACCACCAGCGCCCGCACGGCCAGGTCAGCTCGCTGCGTGATATCTAGTCGCATAGTATGAGACTAATGGATAGGCAGGATCGTCGTCAGGGACGAACGTCCCAAGCTTCGGGCGAGCAGGTATCGAGGTCTTGGCTTGCGCGGAGCGTGTGGTTTGGTGCGGGCTGGCTGGCCGTGGGCGTTGGGGGGATCGGCGTCGTCATTCCAGGACTTCCAACGACCGGATTCATGATCATTGCGGCTGCATGCTTCGCCCGGTGCAGCCCGCGCTTCGAACAGTGGGTCCTCCATCTGCCCGGCGTTGGCCGGTCGGTTGCCGACTACCGGTCGGGTGTCGGCATGCCCAAGCGAGCCAAGATTACCGCCATCTCAATGATGGCTATCGCGATCTCGATCAGTGCAGGACTACTCCTCGATAACGCTCTGGTGCGGCTCGCTGTCGTTGCGGCCGGCATTGTCGGGGCCTGGTACATCATCCGACGCGTGCCAACTGCCCCACCTGCGAGTCCAGTTCGTCATCTCGAAGCTCGTTCGGATCGGTGAGTCGGACGGCCAGACGGCCCACGGAGATCAGTCTGCGGAGTACCTTGATCCCCGCCGCTCGGGTGATGATGCCATGGGCACGGGGTGCAATTGTGACGACTTGGCCAACATTGGTTGGGCCGCCCTTCCGGGCGATGCCAAACGCTGCGTGACGCGGCACGAGCGATGTCGCTTGGTGCGTCCGACAGGCGAGGCGTACGATCCGCGGGTGTTCAGCGCCTTCCGTGATGCGTTTGTCGGCGACGGCGAACTGACCGAACGCCAGGGCTCGCTGCTCGTGTTCGGGGCGGGCATCGTTTTCAGCGTGACGGCTATCTCCGTCGCGGCGGTCGATACAGCCAGCAGTTTCCAATTCCTCACGTATCGGGGCGCATCAACAGCGTTGGCGATGGTGGCGTTGATTCTCGTGCGTCGTGGGGGCCGACCGGTGTCGTTCGCGGGCGTCACGCGGACCGTGTGGCTCGCTGGACTTATCCTTGGCGGGACCTCGATGCTCTACATCCTGGCCCTGTCGAGAACCTCGGCGGCGACGACACTGTTTCTGCTCGCGGCGGCCCCTGTGTTCGCGGCCCTGCTCGGATGGATGTTTCTACGTGAGCGCGTGGAACGCTCGACCGTGCTCGCGATTGGCGCAACGATGGTGGGCGTGGCGATCACGGTGAGCGCTGGGCTCGAGGTCGGCTCTGTGTCCGGGCTGCTGTTCGCGGGAGGCATCCCGGTGACCATCGGCTTGTACAGCGTGCTGATGCGTTCCGTGTCCGGTGTCGATCCGGTGATCCCGACGTTGATTGCCGGTTCCGTGCTGTGTGTGGCCTCTGCGGCTCTGGCTCTGACGCAGGGCGGGCTCGGCGTCAGCTTGCGCGATGGGGCGCTTGCGTGCGTGTCTGGTGGGATCGCCCTGGGTCTCGGCCTTCCGATGTTCAACCTCGGTCACCGGTCGGTTCCGGCAGCACGGGTTCCGTTGCTCTTGATGACCGAAGTGGTGTTGGCTCCGCTGTGGGTGTGGATCTGGCCGGGTGAGAAGCCTGGAGTCGCAACGCTGATCGGCGGCGCAGTCATCTTGGGAGCAGTGGTGTGGTTAATGCTCGTCTCGAAGCACACACCTGATGCCGTGCCCAGCAGCCGCATTGCCTCCATTCCCGTCGACTGAGTCGCGGAACGTCCGCTGCGCCCCGTCTTTCAACCGGCGACCCGATTCGGTCAGTTGGAGATCTCGGTCTCGATCGCTTCATGCACAGCAATGTTTGGGTCGCAACGCAAGCCAAGCTGCTTGCGAAGCGCGGTCAGTTTGTCGAGATCGTCACCTTCGATCGACAGCGGGTGCATCACCTCGCCCGAATTTCGAACGAGAACGGCGGTGGTTTCGGCAGTGCGGTGCCGGCCAGATGCGCACCGTCGGAATCCGTCGTCGTGCTCGAGGAGTTGTCTCACCTTCAGGGTGTAGCGCGCACCTTGGCATTCCACGATGTGTCGTCGACGATGAGGTAGCAATCGTTGACGCGTTGGCTGACGGCGTGGGTCGAGAGACTCTCCAGCAGCTTGCGAGCTGAGGGGCTCTTGCCCCACGTCGGGGAAATTGACCATACCCAACGGGCTGCGTCGGTGAGCGACCCTTGCCGATCGTCTCCGACAACGGAGCGGGTCGCTGGGTAGAAGTACCGTAGAGGGCGACGAAGTGCAGCCGGACGACGAAGAGGATCTCATGACGCAAGACAGCACGCCAGCGTTCGAAACGCTCGAGGTGTCCGTTGAGGGTATGAATGGCCGCCTCACTCTCAACCGGCCGGAGAAGCTCAACCCTCTGTCCACCCGGACTCTCCGAGAACTCGCTGACGCTGCTCGCTGGTTCGACACCCAACGAGAGGTGAAGACGGTGATCGTGTCCGGCAAGGGCAGGGCCTTCTCGGCTGGAGCCGACATCTCCAGTTTCGGAGACGTTGCCAGTAACGACGGCCTCAGCCCCCGTGACTCTGCTGAGACCGGATGGTTGATGGCTCGAGCCATGGAAGAAATGCGAGCAGTCACGATCGCCGCGATCTGGGGGCCTTGCGTTGGAGGCGGAATTGTTCTCGCTGGCGCATGCGACTTTCGGCTCGCGGCTCGCGACACCTACTTCTCGATCCCCGAGGTCGACCTCGGAATCCCGCTTGCATGGGGAGGGATCCCACGACTGGTGCGCGAGATCGGCCCGGCAGCGACCCGCGACCTCGTGATGACTTGTCGCCCGTTCACCGCCGACGAAGCAGCCGACCTCGGGTTCTTAAACAAAGTCCTCGACGCTGATGAGGTACTGCCGGCGGCAGAGAAACTCGCGAAGGATCTCGGCCGAAAGTCGGGACTGGCGCTCTACGCAACGAAGACCGGAATCAACGCAGCCCTCGAAGCGATGTCGCCAGCGAGCGGGTCGTGGTCCGACGCCGACAGTCTTGTCGTGGCGCTCGGGGATCCGGAATCGCGTCGGTTGAGCGCTGAGTATCTCGAGCGCGTCCGGAAGTGAGCACGAGACTCAGCTGTTTGCTGACGATTCAGTTGACTGAGCGCTCGCGACCTTCCACATAGGTCCTGCGGAGCTCGACATTCAGGACTTGGCCTAACGGATTTTGCTGGCGCACCTCGACGTACTTGACTTTCGACACAAGCTTGGGGCAGGCCAGCCGGTCAGCGCAGCGGGCTATTGTTTCGTTTTAGGTCGGTGACGTTCCTGCGATCACCTGGACGACGAGCGCCTGAGTAACAAACGCCGCACCTTCGAGCGTTGACGGAGCCCAGGTCTTGCTGCTGCGAGGCCGGGGCTTCGTCGCGTTCATGGGTCTGTCGGGAACCAGCGGGGCTCCACGGTCGTCCAACCAGTATGAGATCACCTGCTGTTCTGTTGTTTTTCGCCCTGTTCGCGGTGTCGTGCGGCTCGAGTGATGTCTCCGATTCCGGCGGAGTCGACGTGACGATTCCCGGTGGCCCGCTTGGCGCAGGCCCCTATCCCGTCGCCACACTCGACATCAACGTCGCACACCCAGAAGCCGACGACATCGACTACACCATCACGTGCCTTGGCGACACGGCGACGCTGCTTGGCGACGTGACGCTCAGCGCCGACCAGGCATGTAGGGCTCTCGCCGACACCGACGTACGTACCCGGCTCATCGACGGCGTACCCGCCGACCAGGTCTGCACGGAGATCTACGGTGGCCCTGACATCGCAACCATCGTCGGCACCCACGACGGCGACACAGTGAACGCAACCGTTGACCGCAGCAACGGCTGCGGAATCGATGACTGGGATTGGTTGCTCGGCGGGATCCTCCCACCAGCAACCGGCATCACTGAACCGGCATCGTCATAACCTGAGCCGGTCGGGCGAAATTGGGAAACATCTGGTCAAGAAGGTGACCGGTATCGCCGTTATCCCAGTGTGAACCCGAAGGGCAGGACGCGAGTCGGGCCATCGGGTTCGGCATCAAGCCCATTGTCGAGCGGACCATTCACCCCAAGGGGTGAAGCTGTATCCGGCACCGCGTATCGTCATAACCCATCGTGGTTTACGGGGATCGACTTCGAGCTTGCGGCGCAAGCGGTGGATGTGTTCGTTGACGGTTGTTGGGTCTTGCCACTCGGTGGAGGAGTCCCAAACGTGATCGAGGAGTTGCTCTTGCGCGAACACGCGCCGAGGCGATCCGGCTCTCCATGCGAGGAGGTCAAATTCTTTCGCTGTCTGGCTGATGAGCTCGCCGTGACAGTGGACGTCGCGACTGATCAGTTCGATCAGCAGTTCGCCAAAGTCAAGGGTGGCCAATGTTGGGCGCGGGTGTCCGACGTGAGAGTTGAACCGTTTTGGACGATCGAGAGAGCGTGGCGAGAACTCGCCGAATCGTCAAGACCGATGACCACGTCGTGGGTTGGACACTGACCGCCTTGCCGCGCTTTGAGGCAGTAAGGCGCGGATGGCGCAGGGGCGTCGGCGAGGTCAAGGGAGCGTCAACTTGGCACGAAGTCAGATACGGGGAGGTCGATGTAGGTATCGGAGTGCAGGAAAGGGGAGCAGAAAAGGGGAGCAGTGATGGTCGAGTACGGGGCAGTGAAACACGAAAGGCCGTTGCGGCTTGTGGCTCTTGGCCATGTTCCGCAACGTTGGGCCGCCTGAACAGGTCGACTCTGCGCAGCGGACTGAGGATGGAAGGGTTCCGACGGGTAGTGGCCTGGAGCTGATAGAAAGAAGTCAACATGGTGTCTCATCTCTGGCTCTTCCGTCGGCGTCGGGGACAGCCGCGTGATTAATGACGAAGAGCGACTTGCCGTCGTTCTGCGTGAATTTGCTCGCACGCTGACAACAGACTTCCCAATGCAAGGCATTGTTGATCACTTGGTTGGACGGATCGTGGAAGTTCTTCCCGTGACCAGCGCCGCGGTCACCTTGATCTCGCACGACTTAAGTCCCAAGTACGTGTCGGCGTCGAACGCTGCTTCGCTGGGCTTCGAGCAGCTCCAATCGAACTTCGGAGATGGGCCGTGCATTTTGGCCTATCAGTCGGGCGAGTCCGTCGCGGTGCCCGACTTGTTGCTCGACGAGCGCTTTCCAGTCTTCGGGCCGGCAGCGCGCGCCGAAGGACTTGCGGCGGTGTTCACCTTTCCGTTGCGCCACGGTGATGGTTGTATTGGTGCGTTGGATCTGTATCGGGAAACCACCGGCCCGTTGAGCGTGCACGAAATGATCACCGCCGAGACAATGGCTGATGTTGTCGCAGCCTGTTTGATTAATGCCCAGGCGCGAGAACGGGCCGACGTGGCGTCTGCTGCGTATCTCTACGACTCACTGCACGACCCACTGACGGATCTCCCGAACCGTACGTTTCTCATGGACCGTGTCCACGACGCGAATGTGCGAGCGAAACGGTCACGGCTGAACACCGGCGTGTACTTCGTCGACCTTGACCGGTTTAAGTTAATTAATGACCACCACGGTCATCACGTCGGCGACAAACTTCTCATTGCGGTCGCTCGGCGATTTTCCAATATCTTGCGCCAAGAAGATACGGTTGCGCGAATATCGGGTGACGAATTTGTCTTCTTGTGTGAAGCTTTGCCCGACACGATCGAGGCAGAAAACATCGGGGCGCGCATCGAAAAGGTATTTGAACGACCGTTCGTCGTCGATGGTTTGCGGTTGTCGATATCGGCAAGCATCGGCATGGCCGTTGTCGGTCCCGGCGAGGAAATCTCGGCCGAGCTGATCGTGCATGCGGATACGGCGATGTATCTCATCAAGCGACATCGAGGAGGGCGACGTCATGTTGTTGGACCGATCGATAGTGCGCTGAGTAGTCTCCCTCAAAACTTCGAGCAAGAGATCGGTGATGCGCTCGAGAAAAATGAGCTTCACGTCGCGTACCAACCGATTGTTCGCATGTCGGACAACGTCATGAGCGGGGTCGAGGCGTTACTGCGGTGGGAGCACCCGACCCGAGGTAAAATTTCACCGGTGATCGTCGTTGGCGCAGCCGAACGAAGCTCGCTAATTAATCTGCTTGGCGAGTGGATCCTCGAGCGAAGCTGTTCAGCCTTGCGGACGTGGGGCATTGGCGACCGTCTTGCCCCGATCGGTATCGCCGTGAACGTGTCCGCCCGACAACTTGTCAGCGGAGACTTCTTCAACACCGTCGAGCAAACCGTGTCGGGTGCTGGCATCGATCCGACTCGGTTGGTGCTCGAAATGACCGAGAACCTACTTATTGAAGATTCGGATCGCGCGATGAAGGTGTTGAGCGACCTGCGGGGACTCGGTGTCCGGATTGCTGTGGACGACTTCGGTACCGGCTATTCGTCGCTCAGCTATCTCACTCGACTGCCGATCGACATTGTCAAGATCGATCAAAGCCTGATCGCCGGTATCGCTAGTGGGCCCGAAGCGGTGGTCGTGTCGGCCGTGACCAACCTCGCTCATGAGTTGGGGATGGTTGTGGTTGTCGAGGGAATCGAGAACCAAGCACAACATCACGAGATCGCCCGGATCGGATGCGATTACGCACAGGGCTTCTACTTTTCAGAGCCCATGTCAGAGTCGGGGATCATGGGGATCGACTGGTCGTTGCCCTTGCCTAACGGTCCGTCAAGGTTCAGATAAGAACGGTCGATCGTTCGTTTCAACCTGTCCGGAGCGTTGGAAAATACCCTCCGACAATCTTTTTATGGTGCCGACCGCGGCGTGGCGCCGAAATCGGCGTTCAAGTGGGCGCATGCGCAGCAACGAACGAATCAACCACGTCGGCCACCAATTGGTCGTCAACGGCTTCGTTTGCAAGGAGGCGATGGAACAGCAGCGAGCCCGCCATCGAGCCGAGTGCCTGCATCTGAGTGACGCCGACGCGCAACTGGCCGGTTTCTTCTCCCACCCTGACGATCGCCGTAAACGTCTCGACGAGTTCGGCAATGAAACGGTCGCGCACGATGCCAACGGTGTCGTCATGCAGTGCCCGTTCGATCATCACGGCCATCATTCTCGTGCGCCCTTCGTCGCGGAGATCTGACGCAAGGTGGCTCAGCAGTGTGACGAGGTCAGTGTGTACGACGCCTGTCAGTTCGCTTGGTGGCGGAAACTGTTTGCCGTCGGCTTTGAGCGTGGCGTGGAGGAGGTCGGACCGCTGCGGATAGTGCTTGTAGACCGTGGTTCTGCTCACCTCGGCGGCAGCGGCAACCTTGGCATGAGTGATCTCATCGGGCCCACCGTCGAAGAGCAGCGCAACCGCAGCGTCGAGCACGGCCTGGCGCGACCGCTCGATCCGAGGATCGACGGAGATGTCGGGGACCTCGGGGGCATCTGGATTGGAGGAACTGGCGTTGAGGGTCATGGATTGTGTCTTTGGACACGATGGTGGACGGGTCCTTGCCTTTCACCACCCTAGTCGGCAGGATATCGATCATGAACAAACTGTCCAATAGTGGCGAGCACTCCGAAATCGTCACGATGCCAGGTCCTAACGCATCGGTGTGGGCGCGGCTTGGTTCGTTTGCGTTCCGTCGTCGCCGAGCTGTGTTGCTCGCCTGGATTGTCGTGTTTCTCGGAACCTTCGTGGCCGTTGGTGCCATCGGCAGCTCTTCAGAAAGCTCGTTTGAAAGCCCCGATTCCGATTCGCTCGCCGGATTCGAGATCTTGAAAGACAACTTCGGTGCGGGTGGCAGCTTCCTGTCCGGGTCGATCGTGTTTGAGGCAGAGCAGGGCGTCGGCGACGCCGAGGTCAAGTCGACTATGTCTGGCCTCTTTGACGAGATCGCGGCATTTGAAGAAATCACATTGACAAGTCCGTACTCGTCGATCGGTGAGCAACGCGGCCTTGTTGCGCCCGATGGTTGGATTGCCTACGCCAGCATCGACTTCGACGAGAACACCGACGAGGTCCGCGCGAGTGAGATCGGCCGGGAGATCGACGTGCTCGTTGAGGTGACCGAACTTGACGGCGTGAACATCGAGATCGGTGGCGCCGCACTCGCTGAGTTTGAGCCGCCGGAGTCGGAGCTCATTGGCCTCGCATTCGCCGTGGTCATCCTGATCCTCGCGTTCGGTTCGGTGCTGGCTATGGGCCTGCCGATCGGCGTGGCGTTGTTCGGCGTCGGAATTGGTGTCGGCACCATCACGCTGCTGACCAACGTGATGTCCATACCTGATTTCGCAACGACGCTCGGCGCGATGATCGGCCTCGGCGTCGGCATTGACTACGCCCTCTTCATCGTCACCCGATACCGAGAGGGGACACGCGCGGGTATGTCGCCGCACGACGCCACAGTTCGCGCAATCGACACCGCAGGGCGCGCGGTACTCTTCGCCGGCCTGACCGTGGTCATCTCACTGCTTGGCATGTTTGTTATGCAGCTGGCGTTCATCAACGGGCTCGCCACCGGTGCCGCAGTCACCGTTGCCATCACGATGGTCGCCTCGCTGACGCTCCTGCCAGCGCTCATTGGTTTCGCCGGCCCGCGAGTCGAAGTCACTCGCTGGCGCGGCTTGATCATGGCTGGCTTCGTCGCCGTGGCACTGCTGGCCGTCGGCCTCGGATTCCTGCTGCTGCTGCTGCCTTCGCCGCCATGTCGCTGGCAACGCTGGTCATGTCGTTCTTTGTGCCGGGTCTCGGCAAGGAATTGCCACCGCGGCCCGAGAAGTCGCTGCGCGATACCTGGTCGTACCGCTGGAGCCACTTCGTGCAGCGCAACCCGTGGCCGATGGCAATTGGTGTGACGGTTCTGCTGCTTATTATGAGCATTCCCGTCCTCGGGCTCCGTCTTGGCTTCGGTGACGAGAGCACCTTCGCCGAGGGCACCACGACTCGCGACGCCTACGAGTTGCTCGCCGAGGGCTTTGGTCCGGGCAGCAACGGCCCACTGCTGCGCTGGACGCACGAGAGACTCGTGCACAGTTCGCGGCAGCGCAAGATCTTGTTGTGGCGCTCAATGGCGCTGACGGCGTGGCCCGAGCGCTGGGCCCGATCCCGTCGGATAACCAGCAGGCCTTCCAGATCTTCGTTGTTCCAGAGACCGGGCCCCAAGAAGAAGCCACCTCGGCGCTGGTCCGGAGCCTCCGCGAGACGACGATTCCGGATGCGGTTGGCGACTCTGGCCTCGACGTGAAGTTGACCGGTGCGGTGGCATCGAGCGTCGACTTCTCCGACTACCTCAGCGCACGGCTACCGGTCTTCTTCATCGCAGTGTTGAGTCTGTCGTTCCTGCTCCTCATGATGGTGTTCCGCTCGATCTTGGTGCCGCTGAAAGCCGTGATCATGAACCTGCTGTCGATCGGTGGCGCCTATGGCATCATCGTCGTCGTGTTCCAGTGGGGATGGGGAGTGAGCTTGCTCGGCACCGGCAGCGGTCCGATCGAACCGTTCCTTCCGATGATGCTGTTTGCCATCGTGTTTGGGCTCTCGATGGACTACGAGGTTTTCTTGCTCTCCCGAGTCCGCGAGGAGTACGACCGGACCGGCGACGCGAAGAATTCGGTCGCCGATGGCCTCGCTGCTACGGCCCGTGTCATCACCGCTGCGGCGGCAATCATGGTCGTCGTGTTCGGCAGCTTCGTGCTCGAGGACGCCCGCGTTATCAAGATGTTCGGCCTCGGTCTCGCCTCGGCGGTCTTCCTCGACGCCACCCTCGTCCGTATGTTGCTCGTGCCTGCCACGATGGAACTGCTCGGTGAGAAGAACTGGTGGCTACCGAAGTGGCTCGACCGCATCCTGCCGACCCTCAACGTCGAAGGCGCAGCTGACGAGCAAGTAGAGCCAGAACGCGAACTCGTCGACGCCTAAGAAGCACCCCGAGCAAAGCGAGTTCAGCCGCCAGGCGACGGAGTCGCCCGGGCGTCGTCAGACGACCACATTCACCATTCGGCCGGGGACGACGATGAGCTTCTTGGGTTCGCCGCCAGCGAGAGCCTCGATGACCTTCGGGTCAGCGAGCGCTGCGGCTTCGATTGTTGCTTTGTCTGCATCGGCGGCAACGCTGACCCGGCTCCGGACCTTGCCGTTGATCTGGATCGGCAGCTCGACGGTGTCATCGACGAGCAGCGACGGATCGGCAACCGGGAAGTCGACGTAGGTGATCGTGCCGCCATCATCGCGGCCGCTGCCGTGACCGAGCTTGCGCCACAGCTCTTCGGCGATGTGTGGGACCAATGGCGCGAGCATCGTGACCATTGGTTCGGCCACGTCGCGCGGTGTTGCGTCGAGCTTGGTGACAGCGTTATTGAGCTCGATCAGCTTGGCGATGGCGGTGTTGAAGTGGAGCTCGTCCATCTCGGCGAGGACGTCGAAATCGATCCAGCAGCTTGAGTGTGTCCTCGTCGGCCGGCGTGTCAACGACGTTGCACTCGCCGGTTGACTCATCGATGACGTTGCGCCACAACCGCTGAAGGAATCGGTACATGCCGACGACGTCACGGGTTTCCCAGGGACGTGAGGAGTCGAGTGGCCCGCCCGTCATCTCGTAGAGCCTCAGCGTGTCGGCGCCGTAGGCCTCGTACATCTCGTCGGGTGATACAGCGTTCTTCAGGCTTTTGCCCATTTTGCCGTATTCACGCGTGACCGGTTCGCCGTTGTGGGTCCAGCCTTCGTCGGTGTTTCCATTGACTTCGGCGGCCTCAACGTAGATTTCACGTTCGTCTTTGAATGCGTACGCCTGGATGTAGCCCTGGTTGAACAGACGTGCGTACGGTTCAACCGAGCTGACGTGGCCGAGATCGAAAAGAACCTTGTGCCAGAAGCGGGCGTACAGCAGGTGCAACACTGCGTGCTCGACACCGCCGACGTAGAGGTCGATGCCGCCGGGATGGTCAGGCCGCACGTCGGTGCGCGGGCCCATCCAGTACTCCTCGTTCTCGACGGCACAGAAACGTTCGTCGTCGAGTGGATCGATGTAGCGCATCTGGTACCAGCACGAGCCAGCCCACTGCGGCATCACGTTGCTGTCGCGGCGGTAGGTCTGCATGCCGTCGCCGAGGTCGAGTTCGACGTTCATCCAGTTGTCGAGCCGGTCCAGCGGGCTCTCAGGGTTGGACATCGCGTCATTGGGGTCGAACGTGCGCGGGGCGAATTCATCAGTCTCGGGCAACTCGACCGGCAGCATTGAGTCGGGGATGCTGTGCGGATTACCGTCGGCGTCGTAGACGATGGGGAAGGGCTCGCCCCAGTAGCGCTGACGGCTGAAGAGCCAGTCGCGGAGCTTGTAATTGACGGTCGCCTCTCCGACGCCGGCGCGCTCGAGCCAAGCGTTCATTACGGCGATGCCTTCGACCTTGTTGACGAGCCCGTCCAACTGCAGATGCTCGTTTGTGCTGTTGACGTACGGGGCATCACCGACGAAGGCTTCGGGCCACTGGCGGGTGTCGAGCGTGACGTCGAGGTCGCGCTCTTCGAACCAAGACGCTGGCGGCTCTTGGATCGCCGGAATTGGCAAATCAAATTTGCGGGCAAAGTCGAAGTCACGAGTGTCGCCACACGGGACAGCCATGATCGCGCCGGTTCCGTAGCCCATCAGGACGTAGTCGGCAATCCAGATCGGCACCGGCTCACCGTTGACCGGGTTGGTCGCATACGCGCCGGTGAACACGCCGGTCTTCTCGCGCGTGTCGTCTTGCAGCTCGAACTCTTTCTTACCCTCGGCCTGTGTCCGATAGGCCGCAATTTGTTCGGTAATGCCGGGCGTGCAGGCTGGATCGGCGAGTTGATCAACGAACGGGTGCTCGGGGGACAGGACCAGGAACGACGCGCCGAACAACGTGTCGGGCCGTGTTGTGAAGACGCTGATCGGGCCGGCGTCGGAGGCGAAGTCGACCTTGGCGCCGTTGCTACGCCCAATCCAATTGCGCTGCATGTTCTTTACAGAGTCAGGCCAATCGAGGAGTTCGAGGTCGTCGATCAGGCGGTCGGCGTACGTGGTGATCCGCATCATCCATTGGCGCATGTTGCGCTTGAATACGGGGAAGTTGCCGCGGTCCGAACGGCCGTCGGAAGTGACTTCTTCGTTGGCAACGACAGTGCCGAGGCCGGGGCACCAGTTGACCGGCGCCTCTGAGATGTACGCGAGCCGGTGGTCGTCGATAATCACGTTGCGCTGGCCAGCAGAGAGGTCGGCCCACGGCGTGCCGTCGGGGGTGCAGCGTTCACCGGACTCGAACATTTCGATCAGTTCGCTGATCGGACGCGCTCCGTCGACGTCGGGGGAGTCGTCGTACCACGCGTTGAACACCTGGCTGAAGATCCACTGCGTCCAGCGGTAGAACTCGGGATCGGTGGTCGACACCGAGCGCCGCATGTCGTGGCTCAGCCCGAGCCGACGCAGCTGGCGCCGCATGTTGGCGATGTTCGCATTCGTGGTGATTGCCGGGTGTTGGCCGGTTTGGACGGCGTACTGCTCGGCAGGTAGGCCAAAGGCGTCGAAGCCCATCGTGTAGAGGACGTTGTGTCCCGTCATCCGCTTGAAGCGAGAGTAGACGTCAGTGCCGATAAAGCCGAGCGGATGACCGACATGCAAGCCGACGCCAGACGGGTACGGGAACATGTCCTGGACAAACACCTTCTCGCCGAGTGGCTCGGTGCGGTTGGGATCGGCGAGTGCGCCAACGGGATTGGGCGTGTGGAACGTGCCGTTCTCCGCCCAAAAGTCCTGCCAACCGACTTCGATGTCCTGCGCAAGCGCCGACGTGTACCGATGTTCCGGAGTGTCGATACTGGAGCCGGATTGGCTGTCGATGTTGGTGTCGCTCATACGGCCCTCGATCCTACGGGCTGCGCTCGCCACGAACCCTGATCGATTTCAGCCCGAAGTAGAGCAGGGCATGCGTTTGATGCCGTTGATGAAGCCGCTGACCAATCGATCGGGTTCGCCCGTGATCGCGATGTTGGGGATCTGAGTGAAGATCTCGTCGAACATCACCTGGATTTCGCGGCGAGCAAGGTTCGCACCGAGGCAGAAGTGCGGCCCGCCTGCTCCGTACCCCTCCTGTTCCTTGCTATTGGCGCGGTAGATGTCGAAAGCGTGGCCGTCGGTGAAGATGTTCTCGTCACGGTTGCCCGACCAGTACCACATGACGACTTTCTCGCCCTCGCGGATCATTGTGTTGCCGACCTGGATGTCGTAGTTGGCGTTGCGGCGCATGTGGAGAACCGGCGACGCCCAACGGACGATCTCTTCGGCGGCCGGCATCGACAGCTCGGAATAGTTGTCGCGGAGTTGCACCTTCTGATCGGGGTGATGGTGGAGCTGATGCATGCCCCACGAGATGGCGTTGCGGGTGGTCTCATTACCAGCGACCGCGAGCAGGATGAAGAAGGAGCCGAATTCGGAAGCTGTGAGCCGCTCGCCGTCGACCTCGGCATGCATCAGGATTGATGCAATGTCGTCGGTCGGGTTTTTCAGCCGCTCTTCGCCGAGGGCTTGCGCGTAATCGAACATCGCGGCGGCTCCGAGAATTAACTCGTGCAGGTCCATTGTGAAGTCGGGGTCGCCCGCGCCGAGGATCAGGTTGGTCCAATCGAAGATCTGCTGTTCGTCTTCGCGCGGCACGCCGAGCATGTCGCAGATCACGCCAAGGGGGAGTGGTGCGGCGAGCTGCTCGACGAAGTCGCACTCGCCCATTTCTTTCGCCTTCGAGACCAGGTCCCTGGCTCGAACACGCACCGACTCTTCGATGCGGGCAACGGTCTTCGGGGTGAAGCCTTTCTGGACGAGCATGCGCATCTTGGCGTGACGCGGGTCGTCGAGGACGATCATCGAGCCGAAGAACTCGAGGCTCTCGGGCGGCGCCTCGCCGAGCGTGATCCCTGATGCCGACGAGAATGCGTGGGGTGTCCGATTAATCTGGCGGATGTCGTCGTAGCTGACGGCCGACCAGAACCCGGGCCCGGCCGTGCCGCCTTCGATGACCGAGAGCTCTTCATGGAAACACATGCCAGCACCCTCGGTGTTCTCGTGGCGGAGCTGCGCGAACGCGGCGTTTCGCTCGTCGAGCGAATTCGTCCAGAAGTCGTTGTGGCCGAGAAGAATGGGCTGTCCAAAATTGGAGCCGCTGTCGAACGAGAGGGTGCGAAAGTCGGGCATCAGTCCATCATTGCCGCTCGGGTCAATCAACCGAGAGGCCAGAGCTGCGTAGCGGCGTTTGATTGCAGCAATACCGAGGTCAAACTCGCGGGGTGAGTGACTTTCAGCCACCAGATCCGAGCCTCCGGGTTGGGCGCGATGTGGACCGGGCTACTCGGGCTGATCGTTGTTGGCCCGATCGGTTGGCTCGCAGGCATGGGGGTCGGAGCCGGTGTCGGTGCGGTCACCACCAAGGTGGTCGACTTGGAAATTCCGGACGAGTGGGTCGGCTGGTTTAAGCAGGCGGTTCACGACGGCACGACCGCTGTCGTGATCCTCGTCGAACACGTCCACGTCGGCGAGCTCGCCGCTGAGGCAGCACGGTTTCAAGGAGCCGAATTGCTGTACACGACGTTGCCGCCAGAGAGCATCACGCAGCTGTTGGAAGCATTCGCTGCGGACTGACCCCCGCCGCCCGGCACCTACGATGCCTCTATGGCACTCGACATCGTGTGTCCGACATGCGAGTCGGACGAGCACCTCAACGGCGAACCGGTAGGCGATGGCCTGCTGCGGCTCACCTGTGCCGCGTGCAAAGTGCAGTGGACACGCGACCCACGGCCGAAGTGTGCGATCTGTGGAGGTGACGACCTGTATCACCTCCCGCAGGTGATCCTCGAGAAGTCACGAGGCAACCTTGTCGACAATCAGACTCCTGGCATGGCAGGCAAAGTGATGTGGCTTGCCGACAAGGGCCTCGGTGTCGTCGACCCGATCCTCCGCAAAACTCGCGCCGCCGCGTAAAGCGACTGGCACACTTTGGTCTGACCGGAGCGTGACGCTGGTGTCGCCCGACTCGCTCACGCTCTGGAGCTCAGTCGGAGAGCCCGCCTTCGCGACGTGACAAGATCGCTGCATGGCAATTGAAACCGTCACTGGGTACTGCTGGCCGCAATCTGTTGCAGCGGGTGGGTCGATCGTCGGAAAGTCTGTGCTGAGCGGAGATCTTGATGCCGACGGCCGGCCTGCACTCGTTACCTGGCGCGAAATTCACGATGACGCTCGCGCCGTCGGTGCAGCGCTGCAGGCGAAGGGCCTGGTGCCCGGTGACCACGTCGCCGTGCTCGGCCCGACCAGTCGACAGTTGATGACCATTGTGCGTGGCTGCTGGTTGGCCGGCATTGCCTCGATGGTGCTCCCGCTGCCGATGCGGATGGGGTCACTCGATGCGTTCATCGACAGCACGCGAGGCCGCATTCGACACGGTGACGCCAAGCTGGTCTTGATCGACGACATGCTCGCCGACTTCTACACCGCCATCGAAGGCGACCCGCCGATCGAACCGATGGCGTCCGTTCTTCCTGGTGCCCCGAACGTGCCGACGGGCGACGCGCTCGAACTGCCAGATCACGACCCTGAGCGCCTGGTCATCCTGCAGTACACCAGCGGATCGACGAGCGAACCCAAGGGTGTGATGATCCCCGATCGGGTGCTGTCGGCGAATGTTGATGCGACCCTCCAAGCTGCCGAGATTCGACACGACGAAACAATGATGTCGTGGCTGCCGCTCTACCACGACATGGGCCTCGTCGGGTTCCTCGCGATCCCCATGACGAAGGGCGTCGACCTGGTGCAGGCCGCCCCGCAAGACTTCTTGGCGCATCCTGGCAACTGGATGCAGTGGCTCAGTGACTACAAGTGCACCGCAACGGCTGGCCCCAATTTCTCGTGGGTACTTGCCACTCGTGCGCTCAAGCGGATGAAGGGGCTCGATCTGTCGCACCTGACGCTTGCGCTTTCGGGCGCCGAACCCGTCGACCCGAAGGCGGTTGTTGCCTTCGTTGCCGAAGCCAAGCGTTTCGGCTTTCCTGAGGGTGGAGTCTTCCCGGCGTTCGGCATGGCCGAGGTCGCGATTGCTGGAACGTTCCCGAAGCGCGGCCTGGGCTTGCGAACCGACACGGTTGACCGCATCATTCTCGAGACCCAGCGTGTTGCCAAGCCGATCGAGGTGACGGACCCCGACGAGTTCGCCGTCCTGGCTCGCGAACTTCCCCTGCTCGGCACCGCAGTGCCGGGCTTAGAGATGAAGGTCATCAATCCTGACACGTTCGAAGAGTTGCCCGAGCGTCACGTGGGCGAGTTGCTGCTGCGCGGCACATCGGTCACGCCGGGCTACTACAAGCGCGAAGACGCCACTGCTGCGCTCTTCCACGACGGCTGGCTGTGTACCGGTGACCTCGCCTACCTCCTCGATGGCGAACTCGTCATGTGCGGCCGCATCAAGGACGTCATCATCGTCGGCGGGCGCAATGTCTTCCCCGAAGACATCGAGCGCGCTGTCGGGCCGCTCGAGGGTGTGCGCGCCGGCAACGTCATTGCCTTTGGCATGGAGGGATATAAGGGCAAGGAGAGCGTTGTCGTCGTGGCCGAAGCACGCCTGACCGACAGCTCCGGTGATCAGGCTGACGTTTGCGCCCGGATCCACGAGCGGACACTCGAAGTCTGTGGCTTGCCGCCCCGTGACATCATGCTCGTCAATCCCGGAAGCCTCCCGAAGACCAGTAGCGGCAAGCTTCAGCGCAGCAAATGTAAGACCGAGTACCTCGACGAAGCACTCGAGTTACTCACCAGCTGATCAAGCGGTTGGAGCTTCTGCGATGTGGCGGAGTTCGCGCCAGATCGCGGCGAGCAGTTCGGCGCTGATCGCGAAGGCGAACCAGTAAGCGCTCGCCACGCCCCAGATACTGGAGATGAGCCCGCCGAGTGCTGCCCCGATTGCGATGCCGCCCTGCACGGCAACGAGCTACACACTGCCAATCCGGCCCTGCAACGCTTCGGGAACGGCGCGCTGGCGCACCGTGGTCGACGTTGTTCCCACATCGCTGCATGAATGCCGAACACGAAGAACATCGCCATGGCAACCCAGGCCACGGTCGTGAGAGCAAAGACGAGATACGTCAATGTCTCGACGACAAGGCCGATGGGCATGATCCACACCATCCGAATGGCACCTTCGACTCGGACCGAGATGATCGACCCAATGACGCCTCCCGCAGCGCTCGCGCCGGTCAGCAAACCGAAGCCAAATTCGCCGAGGCCAAGCCTGAGGCGTTCGATGGAGGCCAATACAAGCAGTGCGATCAGGGAGCCGAAGGCGAAGTTGAACGTGGAGGTGGTGATTGTCGGCGTGGGCATTGGCCGGTGCGCACAGAGCCACTGGGTGTCCTCACGAATTTCCCGTTGGGCGCTCCGCTGCGGGTTCGTTGCGCCGTCGCGCGTTGAGCCGCGCGCGTTGAGCTGCGCGTCGATCAGTGGATGCGGACACCCTGGCGCGTGAGCTCGGTCTGGACCGCGGTGATGTCGACATCGGCGACTGAGGTGTTCGCCGCAACGGAGAGAGCCGCTGCGACGCCTGCTCCCTGGCCGCTCACGGTGCAGCACATCATGTTGCGGACGGCTGCGTGGCTGACCTTGTCGCCGCCGATCGAGCGGCCGGCGACGAGCAGGTTGTCGACGCCCTTGGGAAGCATTGCCCGGTAGGGCACCTCGAAATAGCGACCGGTGGTCGGCAAGATCAAAATGCCGTACCCGTCGATGAACTCGGGGAAGATGCCGATGCTGTCGTCGAACCGGCCCTGGCCACGGACATCATCGTCGGTCATGTTGTAAACCGCGTCGATCTTGCGGGTTTCACGGATGCCGACGCTCATCCCAAAGTTACGAATTTTGGCACGCTCACAACCGGGCGTGAACTCGGTGAGTGCAGCGGCGGCCATCACTGCCTGTCGCCGCCCCTCAATCTCTGCGACGGTCAAGCTCTCGACATCGGTCCCGTCGACGTTGGGAAGATGGACGAGGTTGAGATAGGTCAGGTCGCCCTGGTCCGAGATTGCACCCCACGTGCCGCCGATCGTGGTCAGATCGGCAGGGATGGCACCGGCTTCTATGGCTTGTTCGAATGGCTTGCGTAGAAAAGGCGAGAACATCTCGTCTTCCTTGCCGCTTGTTTCGATCGTCCACTCGCCGCCGGCCCAGTCGGCATATGTCTGCGGGTCAGCGGCCACGCCGGCCAGAAAGGCCTGCTTGTCGACGCCTGTGAGGTGGAACATCACCGACGCGGCCATCAATTCTTCGGATGGCGCCTGGTGGACGGGTGCGCCTGCTCGGGCAGCGATGTCGGCGTCGCCGGTTGCGTCGATGATCCGTTTACCGAGTACGGCGTGGCGGCCGGACTTGCTCTCGATAATCACGCCTCGCAGCACCTTGGCGTCTATGACAGGAGCGACCACGGTTGCGTGCAAGATCGGGTGAACTCCGGCCTCTTGCACAAGGACGTCCGCGACGTACTTGAACAATTCGCCGTCGAGCGAGTGGCTGGTGGATTGCGGCTCGGGCTGGGCGGCGCCCATCGCCTTTGCACGTTGCTCGAACTCGATGCCGATGCCTTCGGTGTCGACTGTGTCCTCGTGGCGGTACCACGCGAACCCTTCAACGCCGACGGCGGTGATGTTGCCACCGAAGCAGCCATGCCGCTCGAGTAATACGACGCTCGCTCCGGCACGGGCAGCGCCGAGTGCTGCAGCGAGCCCGGCTGGTCCGCTGCCGACGACAACCACGTCGGCCGTTGCCAATACCGCTGTGTCGCGTGCCGGTTCGGTGACCACTTCCTGATTGGTCGCCGCCCGCTGACCGCCGCCTGCTGGCCGCTGGGCTTGTCACACTTTGGTCAGACCGGAGTGTGACAGAACAGGTCGGCGACGTTCGGGTGCTGGATGAGGCGTTGATGATGGGGGAGAAGGTTTCGCCAAGGAGTTGTGCGCGTCCCTCGATGAACCCGTTCGGGACCATGTTGATGGTGAATCCGTCGAGCCCAGGGTTGGCGGCCGTGGAAAGCGACCATCTGTAGCGTCTTGTTCTCGCCGACGCCGGGATACGTGAAGCTGGGGATCTGGTAGCAGAGGCGGGTCATGACGTTGATTGGCATCCTGTTCTCGTCAAATGTCGAGGTGCACTGGAGTTGAAACCGGTGATTCAACCCGGCGTACCCGACCTCAGGCTCGGAGATCCTAGGATGCGTCTCTATGGCAGATGGCTGGGAGCGTCGACAGGAGCAGACGCGCAGCGATGTCCTCGTTGCTGCTGGCGCGCTGATTACTGATCACGGTCTTGAGGGCCTCACGATGCGCAAACTCGCAGCGCTGGCTGGAGTCTCTGTCGCCACGCTCTACAACCAGTTCGGTGATCGTGATGGCGTGCTGGTTGCGTTCGTGAGTAATGGGCTTGATCAGCTCGAAGTCGAGTTTGATGCGGAGCCCGCACACGGTCCAATCGACACCACCCGGGCGTTGTTCGCAGCGCTTGACGCCGAGTTTTGTGCAGCGACCGACGTATGGCGTCCAATTTTCTCGACCATGAAGCAGGGCCCCGGCTCCCACGGCATGGGTGAGGTCGGCGACCGTGTCGTGGCCTTCATCGAAGCCGACTTCGCCAAGGCGGCGGCCGAGGGCCTGTTCGTTGTCGACTGCGACGTCGAACGACTCGCTCGACACGTCTTCACGACGCGTATGAATCGGTTGGAGAAGTGGGCCACCCGCGCAATCGAATGGGACGCTTATCGTCATTCGTCTGATCTCGGCCTCGAGCTGACACTTGCCGCTGTCCTGGCCGATGACAACGCTCGCCGAGCAGCCCTTGCGGCCTCCGGCATCAGCTGTTGAGTAGTTAAGTAGAAGGGAAGATCGAATGTTGGTCGTCTCGTCACCGTCGCGTCAGCGGCAGCACGCTCCGCTCGCCGAGATTGAGTCATCGGGGCTCCAAGATCCCTTCGAACACCCGGGCCGCGCTGAGGCAATCCACCAGGTGCTCGCCGCCGATGCAGCCCACCAGATTCGGGAGCCAGATCGATGGGGGGCAACGCCGATCGAGGCCGTGCACGACCCCGGTCTCGTGCGGTTTTTGTCGAATGCCTGGGCTGACTACCAGGCGGCTCACCCGGGTACTCATGATGTGGTGCCCGATCTCTTCCGAATGCCCGGTCTGATGGAGGGGATTGGTGAGTTCCGAGCGCACCATGGCATCGACGCCGAGCTCGGTCGGTGGTGCTTCGAGACGACGACGCCGCTGACCCAGGGCACCTTCGAAGCTGCGACCTCGGCGGTTGACGTTGCGCTGAGTGCCACGTCGCTGGTGCTTGGCGGCGAACGAGCGGTGTACGGCCTGTGCCGCCCGCCGGGGCACCATGCGCCGATGTCGCTCTATGGCGGCTACTGCTTTTTCAATAACGCAGCCGTGGCAGCGCATCACGCGGTCTCGACCACGGGCTCGAAGGTCACGGTGCTCGACGTCGATTATCACCACGGCAACGGCACGCAGCAGATTTTCTACCAGCGTGACGACGTGCAGTACGTGTCATTGCACGGCGATCCGGCGCGCGCCTATCCGTACATCACTGGCCACGCCGACGAGGCCGGTTCAGGCCGGGGGAGGGGAGCGAATCTCAACGTCCCGCTCCCGCTTGGTGCCGACGACGACCACTACGCCATGGCGCTGACCGGAGCACTGCAGGCCATCGACGCGTTCGGACCCGACCTCGTTGTGGTGTCGCTCGGGGTCGACGCCTTCCACAACGATCCGATCTCAGATCTCGCAGTCACCGCCGACGGATTCGAGGCGCAGGGAGCGCTTGTTGCTCAACTTTCTGTGCCGACCGTGGTGGTGCAAGAAGGCGGGTATGACGTGGCCTCGCTCGGCAACAACGTCAACCGATGGCTTGCAGGCCTTGCAACGCTTTGAGCTGTTCATAGCCCCGACTGTGACGGGTGTCATTCCACATTGTGGAACTGTGCTACATTGTGGATTATCTACGCCAAGACGTCAACAACCATGTGAATGAATTGTCCACAGGGTTCGAAATGGATATGGTCGAGATGTCGCGGGTAGTCCGCTCGGGCGTGAACTCATTGCTTTAACAAGGGGAAAATACACAGATGGACTTCAAACGTCTAGATCAAACTCGTAGCTCGGTCGGACCGATCGAGCTCGACCTCATCGAGTCATATGCGCAAGGAAAGGTCAGCCGTCGCGACTTCGTTCGCCGCGGCACGATGATTGGCCTGTCCGTTCCGGTCATGGGTGGCATCATTGCCGCCTGCGGCGGGAGCGATAGCGATTCAGCACCCGCAGCACCCGCGGCACCCGCAGGAACCGAAGCACCCGCAGCAGCCCCAGCGCCCGTTGCAACCGAAGCACCCGCAGCAGCCGGTGGTGACATCATCGCCGGTATCCAGACCGGTGACGCCAACTCGGGCCTCGACCCGGTCAACATGCTCGACCTCGGCACGTACGCCGTGCTGTCGCAGTCGTTCGAGTATCTGGTCGGCCTTGGCCCTGACGGCAACATCGCCGCAACAGCGCTCGCCACCGAGTGGTCGCCAAACGCTGACGCGAGCCAGTGGACCTTTAAGCTTCGCCCTGGCGTTACCTGGCAGGAAGGCGGAGCGCCGCTGACCGCTGCCGACGTAGTCGCCACGATCGAGCGCATGGTTGAAGTAGGTGCCGGTCTTGCCGGTGTCGTCAGCGCCGGTGGCGCCGAGGCACCTGACGACTTGACCGTGGTGATCAACCTTGACTCGCCGAACGGCAACCTCCCGGTCCTCGTTTCGCTGTTCAACCCGCAGTCGCTGATCACCCCAGCCGACTACACGAACGGCACCACGCTGAGCGACCGTCCTACTGGTACAGGCGCCTGGATGCTGGCCGATTTCGATCCGTCTGCCTTCCGTGCCAAGTTTGTTCCAAACCCCAACTGGTGGGGCGGCTCAGTCAAGCTCGACAGTGTCACGCTGCAGGGCTTCGAGAGTGGTGGCACCAAGGTCGCAGCCTTCGCCGCTGGCGAAATCGACATCATCCAAGACTTCTCGATCTCCGATGGTGCGAATCTGCTCCAAGACGACGCGATCAAGGTCCTGCGTCCGCCTTCGTCGAACCATCGTCAGATCTGGTTCAACACCCAGCTGCCCGAAGGTGGACCGTTCACCGATCCTCGCGTCCGTCAGGCCGTCTGCTACGCGATCAACCGCGAGCAGCTCGTCAACACGGTGTACGAGGGTCAGGCACGAATCGCCAACGACCACCCGATCGACCCGACGCTCCCGTTCTTCGACGAGGGTCAGGAACAGCGCCCGTACGACCCCGAGATGGCCAAGCAGCTGCTCTCCGACGCCGGTTATGCAGACGGCATCGAAATGCCAATCCAGGTCGGCGACCTTGGTGAGATCCCGGCCATCGCGGCCATCGTCGAGCAGAACCTGGCCGCCGTCGGCATCAAGACGCCGGTGAGCGTCACGCCGAACTCGGACTTCTACGGCGAGTACTGGTGCACCGGCGCAGGCTGGGGATCCCAGCCCGACACCGCTGGACCGGGTCGCCCCTGCGGCGCTTCGGCTCCGATCGGCATTGTTGACTACGGCCACCGCCCGACCCCGGACATCTTCTTCGGCCGCGCACTCGCCACCGACGGTGACTGGAACTCGTCGAACTACGCCTCGAGCACGTTCGATGGCCTGTTCGGTGACTACCAGAGCGCGACCGATGTAGCTGGTCAGAAAGCTGCCGTTGGAAAGATCCAACGTCTGCTCCATGAGGATGCCCCGGCGTGCTACCCGTTCTTCTTCAACTACCTCTCGGCAACGAGTAGCGCGATCAACGGCTTCGAAACCACAGCCCTTGGTCACCTGCAGATGCAGAATGTGACGAAGAGCTGACCGGACATCCCACTCCGGCCGAGGCCGGAATGTCGTAACGACGAAGGGCGCAGCGGTCTCACCGCTGCGTCCTTTGTCGTTAATCAGGGTCAACCGTTCGAATAACAGAGAAGGAACACGTGCTCAGATTCATCCTCAGGCGACTTATGCTCGCCTTTGTTACGTTGGCGTTTTTGCTCGTCATCGTCACGCTTATCCCCAACATCGCTCCAGGCGACCCTGCTCGAAAGATCGCGGGTGGCACGGCGTCGCCCGAGCGACTCATGCAGGTCACCGAATCGTTGGGTCTACGTGATTCAGTTCTGACGCAGTTGCAGAAGTTGGCGACGTCGGTGTTCACCCTCGACTTCGGCGACTCCTTCTCGGTCGCTGCCGGCGAACCGGTGATGAGCCTCGTGTGGAGCGCGCTTGGCAACTCCGCCAAGCTGGTGATTCTCGCTCTGATCGTGATCGTGCCGCTCTCGGTTCTCGGTGGATTGGTCACGGCATACAAGAAGGACACCTGGATCGATCGCACGATCATCAATGTCGGTATTGCATTCTCGGCAATTCCTGACTTCGTGGCCGGCGTGTTCTTGCTGGCTTTCCTCGCCGTCCCGGTCGACTTCTTCAAGGTGCAGGCTGCTGCCCCGCCCGGGTCGAGCCCGCTGGTTCAGATCCAGCACCTCTTGCTGCCGGTTATTGCCGTGCTGATGGTGTACTTCGGCTACATCGCCCGCGTGACTCGTGCTGGCACCATCACCGCGCTTGATTCCGATTACGCCCGTACAGCGTTCATGCGCGGGCTCTCGATACCCCAGGTGTTCCGCAAGCACATTGCGCGCAACGCGCTGCAGCCAACCGTTGCTGTTCTCGGTACCCAGCTCGGCTACCTCTTCGGCGGAATGGTCGCTCTCGAGCGGGTGTTCGGCTACCAAGGTGTCGGCAACCTCATCTTGCGAGCCGTTGACCGTGCCGACTATCCAGTCCTTCGGGCTGGCGTCCTCGCCGTCGCCGTTATCTACATGCTCGCGACACTCTCGGCTGATCTTTTGATCGCCTACATGAACCCCCGTGCACGCCAATCGTTGGGAGACAACTGATGAGCGGAACCCAAGAAGCTGGCGCGCCTGCGCCAACCCCGAACGAGTCGACAGAAGACGCCACTTCCACCGAGTCGGAAGTGCCCGCTGAGGGCAAGAAGCAGATTCGCAAGGAACAGTTTCGTGTGCTCTACACCAGCCCCGGATTCATCATCGGTGTGCTCATCGTTGGATTCTGGATCGTTGCCAGCGTGCTGCCGGGAATTTTGACGTCATTCAATCCTAAAGAATTTGTCGAAGCTGGGCCGCGTGTGAGGCCGAGTAGTGAGGCGTGGCTCGGCACCGATAAGAACGGGTGGGACGTCTACACCCGAGTGATTTACGGCGCTCGCAAGATCCTCACGATCGCCCCGATTTCTACCGCAGTTGCCATCGTGGTCGGCACGTTCCTTGGCCTGATCATGGGCTACTACAAGGGTTGGGTTGACGAGATTCTGAGTCGCGTGATCGAGGCAATCTTGTCGATCCCGATCATTCTGATGGCCATCGTTATCATCTTCACGTTCGGGCGTTCGACTACCGTGATCATCGGAACGATTGCTGTTCTGTTTGTGCCGGCGATCACTCGAACGATCCGTTCGGCGGCGATTGCCGAATCTGACCTTGACTACGTCGTATCGGCCAAGATGCGTGGCGAGTCCGGTTTCTTCATCGTCACCCGCGAGATATTGCCCAACGTGACCGGGCTTGTGGTGGTGGAAGGAACCGTCCGCCTCGGCTACGCCATCTTCACGTATACGACGTTGGCATTCCTGGGCTTTGTCGGCGGCAACATCACCGATGCCGACTGGGGTATCGACGTGTCGCAGAACTACGAACAAATCGCTCGCGACATCTGGTGGCCGTCGATCTTCCCCGCGGCGGCAATTGCCAGCCTCGTCATTGGCGTCAACCTAATCGCCGACTCGATCGACAAGGCAGTGAACTCATGACCGTTACTGAATCCCATACTCCCGAACCAGCAGATCTGGCTGCGGCGCCTGCGCTTGCCGTCGACGGCCTCGAGATGTCGTACGTCGTTCGCGGCACGCCGCGCAAGATCTTGCGTGGCGTCACCTTCGAAGTGCGCCAGGGCGAGGCATATGGCCTCGTTGGTGAGTCAGGATGTGGCAAGTCCACTACCGCGTACGCAGCGCTTCGCTACCTCCCGAGCAATGGCGTGATCGATGCCGGTCGTGTGTTGTCTGGCGGTGAGGAACTCACCGCGATGTCAGCCATTGAGCTGCGCAAGTTCCGAGCTGAGCGTGCCTCGATGGTCTTCCAGGACCCGGTACAGGCAGTCAACCCGGTGTTGAAGATTGGAACGCAGGTTGCCGAAGCGTTCCAAGTCATGGGCCAGTCGAAGGCCGAGGCGCGTGTCTCAGCCCTGGCTGCTTTGGAACGGGTACATATTGCCGCTCCCGAGAGTGTGATGGAGCGGTATCCGCACCAACTGTCGGGCGGCATGTTGCAGCGTGTGGTCATTGCTATGGGCTTGGCCTGCGATCCGACCTTGCTGGTGCTCGACGAACCGACGACCGGCCTCGATGCCACCGTCGAGGCCGAAGTGCTCGACTTGGTGCGCGAACTCCGTAGCGAACTGAACTCGGCAATTCTGCTGATTGCCCACAACCTCGGCGTCATCCGCACCATGTGCGACCGCGTCGGCGTCATGTACGCGGGTCGCATTGTCGAAGAGGGCACCGTCGCCGAAGTGTTCGACAATCCGAGCCATCCGTACACCAAAGGTCTGCTCAACTCAATCCCGCGGCGCGGTCTGCGAAAAACAGACAGCGAACTGTTTTCCATCCCGGGCGCCGCCCCACCGATTGGTGCTTCGCTGCCGAATTGCACGTTCGTCGATCGATGCCCGATTGCGACCGATCTCTGTCGTACGGATGTACCGCCGATCGTCCAACGGTCAGATGGGCACTGGACTCGCTGTCATCATGTCGACCGGCTGGACGAAGTCCCGGAACCTGAGAAGGTCACGGTCAAATACGACATCGGCACCGAACAGGTCATCGGGGTCGAAGGCGTCTCCAAGACATTCCGTCAGCGTGGTCGCGACGTTCCGGCGCTTGTTGGGGTCAACCTTGGCTTCGCTGAAGGCGAAACGCTCGGGCTTGTCGGTGAGTCCGGATCCGGCAAGTCGACACTTGCCAAGACCATGCTCGGCGTCCACGCACCCGACGAGGGCGGCGCCATTACCCTCCGTGGCCGAACGATGGCCGACAAGGCAACTTCTCGAATTGAGGAGTCGGTACGAGCAATCTCCATGGTCTTCCAGAACCCCGATTCGGCGCTCAACCGTGCCTGGACGGTACGGCGCATTCTGCATCGCAGTGTCGTCAAGTTGACCGGTGTCAAGGGTGCTGCCGCCGACAGGCGTGTCGAGGAAATTGCTGAGGGCATGCAGCTGTCCACTCGTCACCTTGACATGCGTCCACGGCAGTTGTCCGGTGGTCTCAAGCAGCGTGTGGCAATCGCCCGTGCTTTTGCTGGTGATCCTGAAGTGGTCGTCTGCGACGAGCCGACGTCTGCGCTCGACGTGTCGGTCCAGGCAGCGATCCTCAACCTGCTTGCCAGGCTCCAGAACGAAGAACGCTCGAGTTATCTGTTCATCAGCCACGACATTGGTGTCGTGCGCTACCTGGCAGATCGCATCGCAGTGATGTACCTCGGGCGGATCATGGAGATCGGAGCGACGCAAACGATGTTCGAGGGTGTGAATCATCCGTACACCGAGGCGCTGCTCTCGGCAGTGCCAAGCGTCGATGGCGTCGCCGAGAACCGGATACCGCTGACCGGCAGCATCCCGTCGCCGGCCAACCCTCCCCCCGGTTGCGTCTTCCATACACGTTGCCATCGTGCGATAGCGGGCCTCTGCGAAGTCACCGAGCCGGAGCTGGTCGAGTTGTCGCCCGGCCATAGCATCAAGTGCCACCTCACCGTGGAGCAACTCAACGAACCGATCAAGGCCGACGTTGTCGCGACGCTGAGCTAATCGTTCCGGTTCCATGTCAGCCGCTGGTTCGCTGACATGGTTACCCACTGACTCGTCAGTCAGTAACGACCCACTCGGCGCCGTCGGGGTGTCGCGCACCTCGATACCGGCAGCAATGAGATTGTCGCGAATGGCATCTGACACGGCGTAGGCCTTGTCAGTTCTGGCGGTGACGCGTGCCGCAAGCGCTGCTTCAACGACCGGGCCGAGAACCTCGCGGACGTCGCGAACTCCTGCAGTCGCTGCACCTCCGAGGCGCACGACCATTGACCGCAGCGACGTGCGGGCACGCTTCATCTCGTCACCCTGCAGCGTGTCTCGTGACCACTGGAGGATTGCCGAATCGAGCTCAAGGATGGCCTTCACGGCGCCGTCGGCGTCGCGCGCTGCGAGGGCTGCGTCGAATTCCGATTCGAGTCGAGCGGCGTCGCCAGCGAGCGATGGAATCACCGCGGCGTCATCGCCCACTGTCGCACCGCTCGCATCGTGGTCAGACCGAGGTGTGACAGCAGTTTCGGAGTCAGTTGGTTCTGTCACATGGCGGTCTGACCCCGATGTGAGCGGTGCGACAGGGCCGGCTTGCAGTGTGCTGAAAGGGACAGTTGCGCCGGTCTCGATGCGAGTCGACACTCCGTCTTTGCGGAGCGTGACTCCGCCTTTGCCGACGATTTCGGCGGTATTCGCATCGAGATCGATGATGACGCCGGTGTGCTCGTCGACCCCGAGGATGAACACGTCGTCATCGAGTTCAGGTTCGAGCATCGCGAGGCGGCGCTCGCCGAGGTAGCACTTACTCGTGTCGTGGTTGCCCCCCTCTTTGTTGTCGTAGTGAGGAATGACAACGACAGGGAGACCGACTTCGCTGAGTACGTCGAGCCCGTCGACCCAGTACGGATCGGCGCCAGACTTGTAGACCTCGTAGACAGGAATCGTTTTACGCCCGAGCGTGAGAGCCGCTGCGGACGAGAATACGACGGCACCGCCGTTGCGGAGCTTGTCGACAATGGCCTCAGGAATCGGGGTATCGGCCCACTGGCGCAGCGCAAAGGTCGGACTGCCGGGGCCGGCAAAGATCCAGTCGGCTGCACGGATCTTCGCGATGGCCGTTTCTGTTGCCACGACATCTCCGTGGTCGGTTCGTGCGAGGCCAGCGATCTTGACGGTCCGGTGCGCAGCGTCGGTGAAGTACTCGGCGGTCTTGGCGGCAAGGATTTCCACGTTCTCTTGGAACCCGAACGGGGTATCGAGGAGCACGGCGTCAACGGGGCCTCCGGTCGCTGCGCCAAGTTGCTCGAACACGCGGCGATGCGGCGTGGTCATTGTCGGAGCGGTTTCGCCTGAGCCCATGATGACGAGGAGGCGGGGGAGTGCAGTCATGTCAGTTCCTGTATTCGTTAGGTCAGAAGCGAAGGCAGCAGCGAGTCAGAAGAAGTCGGGGTCGGTGAGGGCCCCGTGCAGGAGTGCAGCGACTTCGGCCGGGTGTTGTGCATGCACGTCGTGATGTGCCGGGCTGAACCATTCTGACCGGCTCGTCGCCAGAGCGGACAGCGCCGCTTCGATTCCGGCGCGTTTTGCAACTGTCCATTCAGACTGGCCGTTGTCAGCTGAGATCCAGAGCACGGGGTCGGTGATCGAGGCGTACAGGTCAGACGGCATGTGCTCCCACAAGCCGCGGAGCACGAGCAGGTGCCGTTCGAGCGTGAGCCACGGGGCAATGGTCCCGTCGTCCCGGACTTCGAAGTTGGCGAGTTGACCTTCAATGCCCTCGGCTGGCCAGTCGGCGTTCGACTTGGTCATCCAAGCGCGCATCTTGGCGATTGGGGTGCCGATCAGCGAGGGCGGTGCCATCTGCGCCTTCGCAACTTCCCAGTCGGGCATTCTCCGCTGCAGCTCGATGGAGCCGCCGTCGACACACACGATCACCAATGCAACGCCGGGGTGCCGGTGTGCGAACTCAATCACGACATTGCCGCCCCATGACTGGCCGGCGAGCGAGGGCGGCGGGGGCGAGGGTGACGAGTAGCCGAAGGTCGCTGCGACGGAGGCCATGTCGAACGGGCCGTCAGGCTTTGACGAGTGGCCGTGGCCGCGTTGGTCGATAGCAACGACGGGGTGGCCGAGTGCGGCGAGGCGCCTGGCCACGCCGTCCCAGAGTCGAGCGTTCGAAGCGAGGCCGTGAACGAGTAGGCACGGTGGCAGAGTCGCCTCAGCGGGTTCCCAGTGCACGGCGTGCATGCTGATTCCCGAAGGCAGTTCGTGGTGCTCATGGCGTGGCTCGGGAGTGTGGGAGTCGGTCATCTTGCGCTTGTCCGAATCTGTGAGAGGAGTTCGAGCATCTCAATGCTGGCTTCGACAGAGCGAGGCCAGCGGCGCGTCCCTCGGACCGCTGCAGCGAATGCGTCGATCATCCCAAGGTATGGGTCAGCCGGTTCGACGGCGATCGAGTGATTGGTGTCGATGTCGGACTCGACCCGGATCATTTTGGCATTGGGTCCCCCGGTGTGTGCATCACCGTCGAGAACGATGCGCCCGGTCGTCCCAACAATTTCCAACCGTTGCTGTTCTGTGTCGACGAACGAGACCCTTGAGCGCGCGACCTGGCCATCAGGCCAGGTCAGATGCACCGTGGTTGTTGCATCGACGCCGCTTGGAGCGAGGTCGACAGACGCCTTGATCCCAATGGGCTGGGCACCCCACAGTTCGACGGCCGGGCCCAGGCAGTAGATCCCGACGTCAAGGAGCGCACCGCCGCCATGGTCAGGGCTCCACCGATAATTGTTCGCACCTTCAGGCCCGATCGTAAAGGTGAACGCCGCGTTGATCTCGGTGATGTCGCCGACTAGCCCATCGGTTGCAAGCTGCATCGCGTGGCACCAACGTGGGTCGAAGGGTGTCATCCAGGCCTCGGCGAGCAGAGTGCCCCCCGCGTCGCAGGCGGCCTGCATCGCTCGCGCATCATCAGCTGATCCGGCCAGTGGCTTCTCGCACAGCACGTGCTTGCCAGCCGCAGCTGCAGCGATGGTCCACGCGCGGTGCATGTTGTTGGGCAGCGGCAGATAGATCGCCTCGACGTCGGGGTGGTCGATGACGGCCTGGTAATCGGGAACCGCCGCCGCGGCCCATCTGTCGGGCACCGGCCCGCTCAGCGATGCCGCTGCGACCAGTGATGTTTTCGAACTGGCCTCGATGGCTGGTAGCACCACAAGTGCCGTGACCTTGGCGTCACTCGTGGGGCGGGAGGAAAGGCGCTGCTCGAGCTCGATGAGCGTGCCGCCCTCGTTGCCGGAGCGGTGCGCTGCTTCGAGTACTGCCACGACGTCACGTGACTGCTCGGGACGAACGGAGAGGTCTTCGCCGAGCAGCAGATGGTCAGCGAGGTTGCTGTGGAAGCCCCATCCCGGGTCGGGTGCCGGGCGAACGGTCGACGTGATCAGGCCGTGGTCGCCGTCGAAGCGTGCCAGCTGAAGATCGACGGGAGCCTCAGCGTGGTGCGATGTGTGCTCGACGTACCCGCGGCCCGGGACGACCGACTCGGTTCGCAGTGGCCGGTAGTGGCCTTCGAGCGTTGCGTCGGTGCCCTCGATATGGAACTTGGGTCGGCGGATCGCACAAACGTCGCTTTGACGGAACGTGGCCTCGCGGCCGTCTGCCCACTGCATCCACAGCGACAGTTGATCGACGTTGGTGGTGTCTTGCCATACGCGCGTGTGCGTCGAGCACAGCACTCGGCTCGGAGCGCTGCCGTAGAGCTGGTGGATCCAGTCGACGTGGTGCGAACCCCAGTCGTAGACGGCACCGCCGGAGATGGAGTCTTCGGAGTGCCATGCACGGCAGGGATGTTCGAACCCGCCGACGAAGGTCTCGATGTTGAACACATTGCCGAGATCGCCTCGCTCCATGAGTCGGCGGACGGCAAGAAAGTCGGTGTCCCAGCGGCGGCTCTGATGGACGGTCACGGTGCGGTCGTTCGCTTGCGCAGTTGCAATGACTTCGTCGGCGTCGGCGCGCGTCAGCGCCATCGGCTTCTCCATGACGACGTGCTTGCCAGCGCGGAGGAGTTCGAGTGCAAGTTGCGCGTGGAAACTTGGCGGAGTGGCGATCACTGCGATATCGACGTCGGGGTCGGCGGCGAGCGATGTGCCGGAGTCATGGCCAACAAGGTCGGGGAAGTCAGCACGAGCTGCATTGATCCGATCGGCGGAGGTATCCGCGGCAGCAACGAAGGCGAGGCCAGCAGTTTCTGTGGCGGCCAAGCCGTGCAGGTAGCCCATGCCGCCGAACGGTCCGTAACCCACCACGGCGAGGCCGAGCGTTGTCGTCGACGGAACGAAGGTTGGGCGCAAGAGACGGCTGATGAACGGGCCGAGTGTTGCGTGGCGTTGGAGTGCGACGACGTCGGACACACCTGTACTGACGATCCGACCGGCACCCACGGTGCGGACAACGACCGTCGGCTGGTGGTTGAACCGGACGCTGGTCGTCGCAGCGACGGCGACATCGTCGGCGGCCGGTTGCAGCGTGCGGAGTACCGAGGTAATCGGCACTTCGCCAGAGAGCCGGATCGCCTCGGGTCGGGCGCCGAGGGTGACGAACCATTCGGTCCGAGGAAGGTCGGCGGTCACGGTGACGCCACACAGGTCACGGGCGACCTCGTCGCCGGGCTCGACGGCCACGAGTACCGAGCCGCCAGCTTCGGCGTGGGCCCGGAGTTGGCTGGCTTGCTCGGCATCCAGACGGCCCGTAACGACGGCGACGGCGGAGAAAGTGCCGCCGGAGCGCGCTCGATCGAAGTCGGGGGAAATATGTGAAAGGTTGTCAGTCATCGTCATAGCGCCCTCGAATGTACAACGGCCCTGGATCGGCTGCTCGACCGTGGTGAACATTGGCTCCTTCGTGCTGAACAGCGCGCCGACCGGTGTGAACGGTCAGAATTCACACCTCGAAAGTTTCGGGTCGCACGATTGGTTCTGCGAGCTGGTCGCATCTACCGTTTCATGTATGAAGCGGCGTGCCACCCACCGTCATTACTCGCTGAGTTTTTCTGCGATGGAGATATCTCGCCGACTTGGCGCCTTCGCTGTATGTGTCGCGCTGCTCTCAGCGTGCAGCGGCTCAGACTCTGGTTCGAGTTCAGTTAAAGACGACGGCCGCTTGCTCGTGGTGACCACCGTGGCGCCGATTACTTCAATTGCGGCCAATGTCATCGGTGATCGTGCCCAGATCGTCGGCCTTGTTCCCGAGGGAACCAACTCGCACACGTTTGAGCCTCCACCGTCCGCAGCAGAGCTGCTCTCTACCGCAGACGTCGTGTTCATCAACGGTCTGCAGCTCGAAGAGCCGACGAAGGCGTTGGCTGAAGCCAATCTTCGAGATGACGTCCCGCTGGTCGAGTTGGGCGATCGCACGATCGATCCCGACCAGTTCAAGTACGACTTCTCGTTCCCTGAGTCAGAAGGCAAGCCGAACCCGCACCTGTGGACCGACCCAACCCTGGTCAAGGTGTACGCCCAGTTGATTCACGACACGATGGTCGGAGTTGACCCCGAGGGTGCAGCGACCTACAACACCAATCTGCAGGCGTTCATCGCGATCGTGGACGAGTTCGACGATGCCGTGAGTGCAACGTTCGAGACGATCCCCGTCAATCAACGCAAGCTTGTCACCTATCACGACGCTTACGCTTACTTCGCAGATACTTACGGGTGGAACGTCGTCGGTGCCGTGCAGCCGGCCGACTTCGGTGAGCCGACCGCCCGCGACGTGATCGAGCTGATTGAACAGATTGAGGCTGAAGATGTTCCTGCCGTGTTCGGCTCCGAAGTGTTCCCGTCGCCGGTGCTCGAACAAATTGCGAACGAGACCGGTGCGATTTACGTTGATGACCTGCGTGACGATGATTTACCTGGCGAGCCTGGTGAAGCTGACCACTCGTGGCTGGGTCTGATGAAGTTCAACTTTGTCACGATGACCGACGCCCTGGGTGGCGATTCGAGCGGCCTCACAGGGTTTGACGTGCGCAACTCTGCACTCGATGAAGCGACATACCCGCAGTGATTTCCCAGAGCGGTGCCACTTCGAAGGTCATTTCCGCCGAGAACGTTACGGTCGACTATGGCGCTGAGCCAGTACTGATCGACGTCGATCTCGACGTCACCGATGGCGAATTAATCGGCATTGTCGGTCCGTCCGGGTCGGGTAAGTCGACGTTGCTCAAGGTGCTGCTCGGAACCGTGCCCGTTAGGGCAGGCAAAGTTGATCGTCGCCCAGGCCTCGCCGTCGGTCTGGTGCCGCAGGTCGAACACATCGACTGGAGTTTCCCGGTCACCGTTGCCGAGTGTGTCGGCATGGCGCGAGCTCGCGGCCTGCGAACCCCGTGGATCACGAAGGCCGAACGGGCTGAGATCCACGCAGTGCTCGATCGGCTCGGTCTCAACGGCTTGGCCAATCGACACATTCGCGATTTGTCGGGCGGCCAGCAGCAGCGGGTATTCCTCGCTCGCGCCCTGTTCACCAAGGCCGAAGTGATTTTCCTCGACGAGCCGACATCGGGCCTCGACGTCAAGACTCGTCACGAAGTACTGCACCTGCTCGACGACCTCAACCGTCAGGGCCTGACCATCGTGTTGACCACGCACGACCTGAACGGCATCGCAGCACATCTCCCGAAGATCGTCTGTCTCAACACTCGTGTTATCGGTGCAGGCCCACCTGAAGACGTACTTGTCCCCGATGTGCTCGAACGGACGTATGGCTCGCCGATGCACGTTCTCGAACACGGAGGCATGCGGGTCGTTGTCGATTCGCCCTTGTTCTCGGTCGACGACATCGGTAAAGCATCGGCATGATGCTCGCCGCAGACTTGTTCAAGCCGTTCGAGTTCGAGTTCTTTCGCAACGGCGTCATTGTCGCCACGCTCGCAGGGGCGCTGTGCGGTGTTGTTGGCTGCTATGTCGTGCTGCGCAACATGAGCTACATCGGGCACGGCCTATCCCACGCGATCTTTGGCGGCTACGCAGTGGCTGGTCTGATCGGTATCAACCTGTTTCTCGGCGCCGGGGCCTGGGGTGTCATCACGGCGTTGGCGATCGGCGGGATCGTGCGGCGTCGGCCGATCGGTTCCGACGCGGCGATCGGCGTCGTCACGACTGCATCGTTCGCGCTGGGCCTTGCCCTCGTGCAGCTGTACGGGTCGCCTGGCCAGAATGCTGACGCCCTGCTCTTCGGCAATGTCCTCGGCGTCACCTTTGCCGATGTCTGGCTGATTGTGGCGGTATCGATCGGTGCGGCGCTGTTCATCGGCTTTGGATACCGGCAGCTGTTGTTCACGACGTTCGACACCGAAGTGGCCAAAGCCACGGGGGTGCGGACCGGGCTTGTCGATGGGCTCCTGATGGTCTTGCTGTCGGCAACGGTGCTGGCAACGATGAACGTCATGGGAGTCACGCTGATCGCGGCGAACCTTGTGGTCCCTGCGGTGGTCGCTCGCATGCTGACAGCTCATCACCGACCAGTTCCGCGACGCCGGCGTGATCGGCGCGGTCAGCGGTTTTGTCGGCATGAACGCGAGCTATCACCTCGATGTCGCGTCCGGCCCGACGATCGTTCTCACAGCTGCGACTTTCTTCATCGTGGCGTTCGTTGCCGGTGGTTCGTTCCGTCGCCGTGCTGGCACTGTTGCGCACGCCCACTGATGACGCGTCACATGAGGATGCGCCGACTGGATACTCTCGCCACGTGCGGTTGAACGAAGAAGAGGCAGCGATTGTTGACGGCTGGGCGGTCGAAGATGCCGAAGCGGTCCTTCGAGCCCATGACTGCAGAGCAACGGGCCCACGCGTCGCAGTGATGCGCGCGCTCCTCCGCCACGGTGGTCCAATCGACGCGGCCGAGTTGACGCGGCTCGCACAAGTCGAAGAGTCGACCATTCATGAAGCAACGGTGTACCGGACCATCGGGGTGCTGTCCGATCGCGGCATCGTCACGCACGTGCATGCGGGCCATGGGCCGTCGCTCGTCCGGATCGGTGGCGACCATGGGCTTCTGGCTGTCTGTCGTGATTGCGGTGCGATTGTGCAGCTGCCGGCTGAGGTGGTCAAGACCTTCGTTGAGCAAGCCCACGCCGCAGCGCAGTTCACGCTCGAACCGGGCCACTTCGCGCTGGAGGGCGTCTGCGCAGCATGTGCAGGTCACTCGGCGTGAGTACTCAAGCGTTCCGTCAAGTGGACGTCTTCGCCCGGGGAGCATTCACCGGCAACCCTGTCGCGATTGTCCATGATGCCGACGACGTATCGACTGAAGAAATGCGGGCGATCACGCGCTGGACGAACCTGTCAGAAGCGGCGTTTCTGCTTCAACCCTTGCAACGGTCCGCCGACTACCGGCTGCGGATCTTCGAGCCGAAGATCGAGTTGCCGTTCGCCGGTCACCCGACACTCGGTGCTTGTGCAGCGTGGCTTGATGCCGGTGGTATCCCCCAGCAGCCGGGCATCGTCGTACAGGAATGCGGCGCTGGCTTGATCAAGATCCGCATCACCGACGCGGGACTCGCCTTCGCAGCTCCGCCGATGATCCGTCACGAGCCAGTCGAGACCGACACGTTGACTCGCGCAATGCGGCTGCTTGGGCTGACAGCCAACGACGTTGTGACATCGCACTGGATCGACAACGGCCCCGGCTGGATGGGTCTGCAACTGACCGATGCCCAGCGAGTGCTTGACATCCCAATGCCGACCGAGGCGGCTGAGCACTTCGACGTCGGAGTCGTCGGGCTGTATCCAACGGGCAGCAACGCAGCGATTGAAGTCCGAGCGTTCTTCAACGATCCGAACGGCTCCATTCGTGAAGACCCCGTGACCGGCAGCCTCAACGCATCGATTGCGCAATGGATGCTCGGCAACGGGACCCTCACGGCGCCGTACGTCGCCCACCAAACAAGCGGTCGTGCGACTGTCGAGCAGTTCGACGGTCAGATTTGGATCGGTGGCACAGCAGACGTCAGGGTCACGGGAACCATTGCGCTCTGAGCCGATTGGCTCTCACGCAACACCTGATCTGAGGCCGGCGGCACCCCACGGGGCCACCAGCGGCCCATACTCATGTGATGTGCTTTGCGGACGTACGCCGACTCGGTGTCGGTGCTGCCGTGTTTGCTGGCCTACTGATTGCGTCGGCCGTCGCTGCTGCCGGGCCGACAACCAATTCTCGCGGTGCGTCGGCGAGCGAGGTGGCCGTGCGGTTGACGCCGCCACCCGAACCCGGCGTCGGAGCGCCCGCGTTGCTCATCAGTGATTCGGCGTGGTTGGGGTTGTATCTCTACGGCGGTGGCCTCGATGCAGTGCAGGGCTTCGAGCACACGTTTGCGTTGGCATCGTGTCGGCGTCGTGTGACCACGTCGTGCACAAACTTCGACGGTTACGTACCAATCACACTCTTCGAAGAACTTGAGAACCACCCCGACGGATTCGGAACGCTGATCGTTGCCACCGGTTACAACGACGACGACAGAGCGTTTCGCACCGAGCTCAACACGATCATCAATCGAGCCCGGAGCCTCGACTACGAGCGAGTCGTTTGGCTGACCCTGCGATCGAACGTCACCTACGTGTCGCCTGGCGACGCCGGGTTTGGCGAAGTGTTCGGGAATAACAACGAGGCGCTCGTAGGCATCGCTGCATCCGGAACCTATCCCGAACTCTTTGTCGCAGACTGGGCCGCATATGCCAGAGATCAGTCAGGCTGGTTCAGCCGAGACGGCATCCATTTGCAACGGCGTGGGAGTTACGCGGCAGGCGACTACATCTCACGCAAGTTGGCCCATCTCGACAAACGAGCTTGCCCACAGCCTCTCGCTGAGGGTGGGCCTGTGCTCGATCCGTGCCCCGACCCTGACCTCCGGGATCCGCTCGTTGATCTCGACTCGTTGTATCCGGTGGACCAAACACAGCCGAGCACCCCATTCCTGTTGAACTTCGAAGGCTCGAGTTCGTGGCCTGCACCACCCTGGTGGGAGTCCTGAACATCTTGCGCCGTGCGTCGCTCGTTGCTGCAAGTCTTGGCCACAAACTGCAACGGATTCCACGCAGGCTCAGACGGCTTTGAGGTCGGCCATCACCTTGGCCCAACGGTCGGGATCGCTGGCGTAGGGGGCGTAGAAACTCAGTCGCTGGATGACGTCGCCGTAGCGAGACCCAAGCTCGGCTGCGATGGATTCGGGCTCGCCGACGACGGCAAACGTATTGAGGATCTCATCATCGATGAGCGTGCCCATCTTGTCCCACTCGCCTTGCTTCGATAGCGAATTGAGTTCGTCTTGCAGCCCACCCCAGCCGTGCATATCGAGCACAGGCCGGTACGCAGGAGTCGAGCCGTAGAACGCAATTTGCTTGCGAGTTGCCATCGCTGCCTTCTCGATCTCTTCGTCGTTGTTGCCGGTCACAACGAATGACGGCCCAACGATCTCGAAGCCCTCCATGGTCTTGCCGGCCTTCTCGCGGCCACGCTCGAGTGCAGGGATCGTGACTTCGCGCAGGTATTTCTCGGTGGTGAAGCCGTGGCAGATGAAGCCGTCGAATGCCTCACCGGCGACTTCGGTCATCAGCGGGCCGACGCCGGCCAGGAACATCTTTGGCGGACCAAAACCTTCGAGATCTGACACGTCGGGGGAGAACATCGGCGTCATCAACGTGTGCTTGTAGAACTCGCCCCGGAACTCGAGCTTCTCGCCGGTGAGCCACGTGTTCCAGATGGCACGAATGGCCAACCCCATCTCACGCATCCGGGCCGCCGGCTTACTCCACTCCATCGAAAAGCGTTTCTCGATGTGCGGTTTGATCTGGCTACCGAGGCCAAGCACGAAGCGGCCCTTCGAATACGCCTGCAAGTCCCAGGCCGTGTTGGCGAGCGTCATCGGTGAGCGAGCGAATGCCACGGCGATCGACGTACCAATTTCGAGTTCTTCGGTGTGTTCAGCTGCGAGCAGCAACGGCATGAACGGGTCGTGGGCCAACTCGGCGGTCCATGCTCCCGAGTAGCCGGACGCCTCTGTTTCTTGCGCCTGGGCCGCGACCTTCGTCAGGTCGGTTCCGATATTGCCGTCGATCTTCATGAACCGAATGTACAACGCAGGTGCAACCCGATTTCAGTCGCAGGTCAGTCTTGTTCGCGGAAGAACTCTTCGATTTCTGCAGCAATCTCGTCGCCGGACTTGATGCGCATCTCGGCAGCGGCGTTCGCGGCATCGGCGTCGTCTTCGACCGCAGCGTCATGCAGCGCTTCGAGTTGGTGAATCATGTTCTGGTGTTCGCTGTTGTCGGCGATCATTTGGTCGATGCGTTGCCGCTGAATGGTGATCTCGTTGCGAAGTCCGGCACCGACGATCTTGACACCAGTGGCTTCGTGGAGCCCATCGAGTAGTGCTGCCGAGGCAGCGGGATACGACATGGCCGAGACGTAGTGCGGAACCTGTGCCCAGATGCCAAGCGCTGGGATCTTGCGGTCGTGCATGGTGTGCTCGAGCGCAGCAGCCATGCCGGCGGGAACGTCGACGGAGCTCCGGGCGAACGACACGCTGGCGAGCACTTCGGTCGACGGCGATGAGCACGATAACCGCGCGGCGCGTGTGTGCGGAGCGGCGAACGGGTAGGCGCCGAAACCGATCATCTGCGTGACTCCGAGCTCGACGGCGATGTCCCCGATTGCTTTCGAAAATCGACGCCAGTTCATGTCGGGCTCGGGGCCGCTCAGGACGAGGATGTCGCGGCCGCTCGGCGATTGCCCGGCGGTGAGCTCGATGTGGTGCCAACGGAGGTTCGTGTTCACTCCGTCGCGGAGTTCCATTGTGGGGCGGCGGGCGCGGTAGTCGACGAAGGTGTCGTCATCGAAGCGGATCAACGGTGAAGTCTCGCACTCCTCGATCACGGCTTCGACGGCTGCTGCCGCTGCGCCGGCAGCGTCGATCCAGCCGGTCATCATGACCAGCAGGATTGGTTCGTGGAGCATCGAGTCGTCGGTGAGGAGTTCGTAGTCGCCGTCGATGAGAGCAGAGGGAGAGCAGAGGGAGAGCAGAGGGAGAGCAGAGGGAGAGCAGAGGGAGAGCAGAGGGAGAGCAGCCCAGAAGGGCTGACAGGTATGGTGCAGTCATGGTTGCTATTGACATCACCGACGAAACCTTCGAATCCGAAGTCATCGAGAAGTCCAGTCAGGTCACCGTGGTCGTCGACCTCTGGGCGCCTTGGTGCGGGCCGTGCAAGACACTCGGTCCGATCATCGAGAGCGTGGTCGACGCGACCGAAGGCAAAGTCATCCTGGCCAAGGTGAACATCGACGAGAACCCGGCCATCGGCCAAGCCTTCAAAGTGCAGTCGATCCCTGCGGTCTATGCACTGAAAGATGGTGCAGTCGTCAACGGCTTCATGGGCGCTCTTCCCGAGCACGAGATCCAAGCGTTCGTCGATGGGTTGCTGCCGTCCCAAGACGAGCAAGCACTGGAACAGTTGATTGCTGCCGGCGACGAAGCCAGCCTGCGCCTTGCACTGCAGGAGGAACCTGCCAACGAAGAGGCGATTGGCGCCCTCGGAGAACTCTTGGTTGCCGATGGTCGACCCGAAGAAGCGTTGGCCTTGATCGAACGGATCCCAGATAACGATCGCACCCGTAAGATCGCCGCAACCGCACGAATCGGCGAAGCGCCGACCGACGATTACGACGTCGAACTCACTGCGCTACTCGACTCGGTGAAGGCGGACGACGATGCACGGCAGAAGTTCGTCGACATCCTCGAACTGATGGGTGCCGCCGATCCTCGCACGTCCGACTATCGCCGCAAGCTGACGACACGGCTGTATTGAAAATTTGGTGGGCCACGAAGTGGTCCGCAGGCGTTACCCTCATTCGTACCGACTCCTTCCAGATGTAAAGAATCGCGCCGAGGCGTGGTTCCTGACGGTCGAGGAGGTCGATCGTGGAGGAAGTCTTTCGTCCCGAACCTGCACGCAATGTGTCCGAGCGGGCGCAGGCATGGATTGGTTGGTTCGGGCTGGGTGGCCGACGCGTCGGCAGTCGCTCGACCTGGTCGGTGCGGTGGCGCTGTGTCGAGACGCCGACGCCCAATGAGGCGATGCCACCGCGCTGCTCGACGCATGCAGCGCCACGCTGTCGGTGACGGTGCCGGTGCCGGTCGTGGCGGCCCCAGAGGTATCGGCTGCGGCGCCGTCGCGAGTCACGGTCCATGTGGCCGGCTCGGTGGTGACGCCTGGGGTCTATGAGTTGGCCAGTGGAGCACGCGTCCACGAGGCGATCGATCGGGCTGGCGGCATGATCGGTGACGCCGACGTGGACACGTTGAACCTTGCGGCACCGCTTGCCGACGGGAGCCGTATCTATGTGCCTGCGGTTGGTGAAGACGTGTCAGCCGTAGCCCTGATCGAGATGCCATTCGTTGCAAGTGCCGTCGACGCTGGGCCTGTCGGGCCGGTCAATGTCAACCGGGCGACAGCGGCGGATTTGGTTGACCTTCCGGGCGTCGGGCCAGCCACATCAACGGCCATCATCACCGAGCGTCAGCGCAACGGGCCATTTCTGAGCGTTGACGATTTGGAACGCGTCCCGGGTATCGGCCCTGCCAAGCTTGCATCGATTCGCGACTTGGTGACGGTGTGAGTTCTAGAACAGGGCTTCGCCGAGTGAGATGGTGGCGACGCCAAGTGCGATGCCTGCACCGAACCAAATTCCAGCAGCCATCCAGAAGTAGTGGCGCCAGTAGTCGTTCCATGTCGCGAGAGGATTGCGGGTGGCCCGCCTCGACGCGATCCACCCGACCAAAATCCAGGCCACGGCCGACGCCGCGACTGCGATTGGATACATCGAACGATCACCGAACGGAGCCCCGGCGATCAATAAGCCGGGCGCAGCAAGCGCTCCACCGATCAGGCCCACGGCACCGCTCCACGCAGCATCTGACAGGAGCAGCGCAGCGTACGACGCACCACCAACCAGCGCAGGGAGCAGCAGTCCGATCAGCGGCCCCCGGGAACGAATGCGGGTGCGGTACCAGCGTGGGCCGTCGATGAGCGGCGCATCAGGGCCGCGGTTGGCGGACATGCGCGGAGGTGCAGACATCGATGAGCTCACTGCCGGCCAACCGTACGGCACCGCCGCGGCTGATCAAGGGCACCCCGGGCTGCAATTGTCTGATTTTCGGGTGGTGGTCCTGGCCATTGTCGTGGCCGTGTCGGTGTGGGTAGGTGAACCGCTGATTGCTGCTGCTCTGGCGCTGGTCGCGGTACTGCCATTCCGGTCAGTCGTCTTGATAGCTGTGGCAATCGTGCTCGCTGCCGGAGGCGCGCTGCGTTCTGATCACGCATGGAATGGGCTCCGACCCGATCAGCTCGGTCATTTCGAAGGTTGGGTCAGGCTTGTCGACGATCCACAGCCATACCCGTCAAGTACACGTGTGATTGTTGACGTCGACGGTGAGCGCTACGAGATCTGGTCACGAGGTCGAGCCCAGCAGCTGCGTGTTCGTGAATGGCGCGGTGGGCAGTGGATTTCGGTGAGTGGCCGTCGCACGCAGCTTGATGCGCAGCGAGCTGGTCGTGTTGCGTGGCAGCACGTCGTTGGCGAATTCGACCTCGACTGGGCAAGTGACGTTGACGAGGGCGGTCCGATTGCTGTTGCATCGAACCGCGTGCGCCGGGCAATTGAGCGTGCCGCGACGGCGCTCCCCGATGACGACGGTGCGCTGTTCCGTGGCCTGGTTGTCGGCGATGATCGGGATCAGCCGCGGGCGATGATCAATCGGTTCAGGGCGAGCGGCCTCTCCCATTTGACGGCGGTATCAGGGCAGAACGTCGCCTTTGTCTTGGCTGCGTGTGGCCCGTTGTTGCGTCGGCTGCGCCGGTGGCCGCGGCTCGGGGTGACCGTTGGATTGATCTTGTGGTTCGTCGCGTTAACGCGCTTCGAGCCTTCAATCGTGCGGGCGGGAACGATGGCGTCGCTGTCGGCCGTGGCGTATGCGACGGGTCGAGAGCGAGCGCCGATTCGTATCCTTGCGTTGGCGGTCCTGGGGCTGGTGCTGGTTGACCCGTTGTTGGTGTGGTCGATTGGATTCTGGTTGTCGGTCGGTGCGACGACCGGTGTCATCACGGTCGGCCCCGCGCTGGCCAAGAGGTTCGAGGCGCTCGGGCCGTTCGCGTTGCCGCTTGGGATCACGCTCGGTGCGCAGGCGGGAGTAATGATTCCGGTGACGCTGGTGTTTGGGCGACTGCCATTGGTGAGTATTCCGGCGAACTTGCTGGCGGTGCCAGTGGCTGGTGCAGTGATGCTTTACGGCCTGCCTGCTGGCTTGGTCGCAGGCTGGCTGCCCGTCACCGCCCCTGTGTTGATGGCGCCTGCAAGGTTGGGTACACGGTGGGTCGACACGGTGGCTTTGCTGGGAGAACGGCTGGAGCCGGGCGGTGTGTGGCCGTGGGTTGGTTGGTCAGTTGTTGCGACCGTTTCGGCTATCTGTGTGGCAGTGAGCGTTCGGCGCGGTAAGAATCAAAGCCTCCATGGCGATCCATCTCCTGACCGGTGACGACGAATCAATCTTGCGCACGGCGGTGGGCGACCTCGTAAATGACCTCGTCGGCAACGGCGACCGGTCGATGATGGTCGACGAGTTCGACACCGCCGACTACGAACTGCGCCTCGTTGTCGATGCGGCGCAAACTCCACCGTTCCTCTCCGACAAGCGCGTCGTGATAGCGCGCGACATCAGTCGGTTCTCAACCGACGAGGTGGCGCCGCTCCTTGCCTACATCGACAATCCGCTCGATACGTCCGACGTCGTGCTCGTGGCCGGTGGTGGGCGGATTTCCAAGAAACTCAGTGACGCTGCAAAGGCAAAGGGCAAGATCCACAACACCTCGCCCGGGCGCGACAAGCGGTCCTGGGTGCAAGATCAGATCAAGCAGTCAGGTCTCAAGGTCGACGGCTCCGCGGCCAACCAGCTTGCGCTGTGGCTCGGTGAGGACGCCGGTCGACTTGACGGCATCTTGGCCACACTTGCCAGTGCGTACGGTGCCGACGCGAAGATCTCGATGGCGCAGATCGAACCGTTCCTCGGTGAAGCCGGGGGAGTGCCGCCGTGGGACCTCACCGACGCGATTATGGCCGGCGACACCACCAAGGCGCTCACACTGCTCGGCCGGATGATCCATGCCGGGGGCCGCCACCCGATGCAGGTCATGTCCATTCTGCACAACCACTACTCGGGGATCGCCAAGCTCGACGGGGCCGGCGCTCGGAACGAAACCGACGCAGCCACGGTGACGGGGCTGAAGGGCTTCCCCGCCAAGAAGGCGCTCCAGAACTACAACAAGTTGGGTGGCGCCAACTGCAAGCGTGCAATCGCGTGGCTCGCCCAGGCCGATCTCGACCTGAAGGGCGCCAAGGAACTCGACCCCGAGTTGGTCATGGAAGTCCTCGTTGCCCGCCTGAGCAAACTCCGCTAAGCCGGCTTGCGGTTCGAAAACGACAAAAGCGCCGCACGATGGCGGCGCTCAGGTCGAAATGAAGTGATTCAGTCGACGGACTGAAGCTGCTTCATGAGGCGGCTCTTCTTGCGAGCTGCTGCGTTCTTGTGCATGACGCCCTTCTGGGCGGCCTTGTCGATGCGCTTGATGGCGAGACGCAATGCCTCGGTGCTGCCATCGGTGCCAGCGGCGGCTTGAGCAGCCTTCACACGCGTCTTGACTTCGGCACGAACCGACTTGTTACGCTCGGCGCGCTTGGCATCGGTGAGGATGCGCTTTTTCTGGCTCTTGATATTTGCCATGTTCCTGATGCCTTCTTTGTCGATCTCGTCGGGCCACAGAGAGCGGATCCGAACAGCCATGAGACTCTACCGAGCCAGGTGCCCACCCCCAACGTAGATCGCATGTGAACAACTTCATGAATGGGGTTGAGGAGTAGGCGAACCTGGATGCGAGGGGATCGAACCTGCCAGATAGCTTTGGCAGCGACATGGAAATGGACAAGATCCGCAACTTTTCGATCATCGCGCACATTGATCACGGCAAATCAACGTTGAGCGATCGCATCCTCGAGATCTCAGGGGCGGTGCAATCTCGTGACATGAAGGCGCAGTACCTCGACACGATGGACCTCGAGCGTGAGCGCGGCATCACGATTAAGGCTCAGAACGTTCGGGTGAATTGGAAGGGCCACACCTTCCACCTGATCGACACGCCCGGCCACGTCGACTTCGGCTACGAAGTCAGCCGCAGCCTTGCAGCCTGTGAAGGCGTCGTGCTTGTGGTCGACGCAGCCCAGGGCATCGAGGCCCAGACCCTCGCCAACTGCTATCTCGCCCTCGAAAACGACCTCGAGATTGTGGCAGTGCTCAACAAGATCGACCTGCCGGCCGCTGACGTCGACCGCTACGCCGGCGAGATCGAACAGGTTCTCGGCATCCCGCGCGCGGAGATCCTGCCGATGTCGGCCAAAACTGGCCTTGGCGTTCCCGAGTTGCTCGACGCAATCATCGAGCGCATCCCCGCACCGAAGGGCGACCCCGACGCACCGCTGCAGGGTCTGATCTTCGACTCCCAGTTCGACCAGTACCGCGGCGTTGTGTCGTCGGTCCGCATCATGCAGGGCACGATGAAGTCGGGCGAGAAGCTCCAGTTCATCAACGCCGGCGCACAGCACGAAGCAATCGAGATCGGCGCCCGCATGCCCGTGATGGCTCCGTTGAAAGAGATGGGCCCGGGCGAAGTCGGCTACATCGTCGCCGGCATCAAGGACGTCGGCGATGCCAAGTCGGGTGAAACGGTCACCACGGCGAACCACGGATCGACCGAGGCACTGCCCGGCTACCGCGAGCCGCTCCCCATGGTCTTTTCCGGTCTGTTCCCGATCGACGGTGACGACTTCGAGAACATGCGCGAGGCCCTTGGCAAGCTCAAGCTGAACGACGCGTCGATCACCTATGCGCCCGAGTCGTCTGGTGCGCTCGGCTTCGGTTTTCGCTGCGGGTTCTTGGGCCTCCTCCACATGGAAATCATTCAAAGAGCGGCTGGAGCGCGAGTTCGACCTCGCCCTGATCGCCACAGCACCGAGTGTCGAGTACCTCGTCACCAAGACCGATGGCACCCAGATCAAGGTCGACAACCCCGCTGACCTGCCCGAAGCGCAGAGCATCAACTTCGTCGAAGAACCGTTCTTCAAGATTTCGATCATCACACCGAGCGAATACACCGGTGCCTTGATGGACCTCTGTCAGACGCGCCGCGGTGAGATGCAGAAGATGGAATACCTCTCACCTGAGCGAATGGAACTCATCTACGAGGTGCCGCTTGCCGAAGTGGTCGTCGACTTTTTTGACCAGATGAAATCGCGGAGCAAGGGCTACGCAAGCCTCGACTACGAGCTTTCCGGCTACCGCAAGAGCAACCTCGTCAAAGTTGACCTGCTCCTCAACGCCATCCCAGCCGATGCGTTCTCGACAATCGTGCACCGTGATAAGGCGTACGCCTACGGCAGTCGGATGTGTCGAGAAGTTGAAAGAACTCATCCCGCGCCAGATGTTTGACGTGCCGATCCAGTCGGCCATCGGTGGCAAGATCATCAGCCGTGAAACGGTCAAGGCGAAGCGCAAGGACGTCACGGCCAAGTGTTACGGCGGCGACATCACGCGTAAGCGCAAGTTGCTCGAGAAGCAAAAAGAGGGCAAGAAGAAAATGAAGTCGATCGGTCGAGTTGAAGTGCCCGGCAACGTCTTCATCGACGCCCTCAAGCTCGACTAGCTGGTCCGGCGTTCAGATCGACGAACTAGCGACTCTGCGAAAGCAGAGCGGAACCCGACACACGTGCGAACGTAGACGGCAAAAGCCAAGGACGTCACCGCCAAGGGCGACAATGGTTGCCGACCGCTTCGGGTCACCTCGGCTTGGCTTTCAACAACATCCGCCATGACGGCGGTGGTCTTCGTGTAAATACATTGGTCCCCGCCGCTGCCGACATTGACTAAAAACGTTGCGATCTTCGAAGTTTTTTGGGACCAAGGTCCACGTTGACTCAGGCGGCGCGAGATTGCCCGGTGACGCTGCAAGCCGCCCCAAGCACCAGACTCTCGGGGTGAATAAACAGTGGGTCGGCCGGGGGTGAGTGCTCCCATCGCTGCTCGCGAACCCGCTCCGCCACCCGGATCCGGATTCGGGTCAACCACGTTCCGGTCGCTGCGGTATCACAATGCTCGGCTGTTCTTTGCCGGCCTACTGGTGTCGAACGTCGGCACGTGGATGCACCTCACGGTGATGTCGATTCTTGTGTTTCGACTCACGGGCGAGGCAAGCAAGGTCGGCTTCACGATCGCCTTCCAATTCGCGCCGATGCTGTTTCTCGGCGCGTATGCGGGGGCGATGGCCGATCGGCTGAACAAGCGGAAAATGGCAATCATCACCCAGTCGGCGATGGCCAGCCAGGCACTGCTGCTCGGTGTACTCGACCTGACGGGGGTGATCAACCTGCCGCTGGTCTACGCGATGTCGCTGTTTCTCGGTATAGCGAATGCCTTCGATAACCCAGCGCGTCGCAGCCTTGTCACCGAACTGGTCGAGCCCGCCGAAATTCCGAATGCCACGTCGCTGAACACGGCGGTGATGACATCGTCACGCATCTTCGGCCCAGCAGTCGGTGCAGTGCTCGTGGGCGTGATCGGCACCGGGTGGTGCTTCATCTTGAATGGGGTCACGTTCTCAGCGATCATTTTCTCGCTCACATCGTTGCGCCGCGACGAGATGTTCATGTCGGCGCCACGACCGAAGGGTGGCCAGCCCGTTCGTGAAGCCCTGCGGTTCATCTCGGGCCGCCGCGACCTGCTCGTGCTGTTCGTCGTGCTGCTCATCGTCTCAACCTTCTCGTTCAACCAGCAGGTCGTCTTCCCCAAACTGGCCGAACAGCGGTGGGGCGGCGACCAGGCATTCGGCTATGTGCTCGGTGTGATGTCGGTGGGCTCGCTGACCGGTGCCTTGTTGACCGCGCGTCAGCACCGCGTGTCGATGCGCTGGTACTTCGGCAACATTGTCGTGCTCGCCGTCGCCGGTTTCGGGATCGCCTGGTCGCCGAATATTTGGGTGGCATTCTTGTGGGCGGTACCGCTCGGCGCAGGGTCATCCGGATTCATCACAGCGGCAAATGCGATCATGCAACAGGAGAGCCCGAGCGACATGCGCGGCCGGTTGATGGCGCTGCAAGCCGTTGCGTTCCTTGGATCGACGCCGATTGGTGGCCCGATCACCGGCGTGATCGCCGATCAGACCAGTGTCGAGTGGTCGCTCGGCTACGGCAGCGTGATCAGCCTGCTCGCTGTTGTCGGGGCCGTCGCGGCGTGGCTCACCACTGGTCGGAGTTTTGCCCCCAAGGCTCCACCGACCACCTGACGCTGTTCTACGGTGGGCGTCCTCATGACTGACGCGGCGTCCGCTACCGGGGAACAAAACTGGGCAGGCAACTACGCCTATCGGGCGAGCCAAATTCATCGCCCGACAACGATCGACGAGATCGCCGCGATCGCCCAATCGGCCACCAGCATCCGGGTGCTCGGTTCTCGCCATTCGTTCACCGACATCGTCGACGCGGACGAGTTGATCGATCTCAGTTGCTATCAGCCGAAGACACATTTTGACGCCGACGCGCAGACCATCACGGTGCCGGCCTCGACCACATATGGCGACGTGGCGCAGTCGCTCGCGCCCTACGGCATGGCACTCCGCAACCTCGCATCGCTGCCGCACATCTCTGTCGCCGGATCTGTCGCAACGGCAACCCACGGCTCAGGCATCGGCAACGGCAACCTCGCCACGTCAGTCGCGGGATTCGAGTACGTCAACACCGCTGGCGAGATCATCTCGGTCGACCGATCGACGCCTGACTTCGATGGCCTGGTCGTGTCGCTCGGCGCGCTGGGCATCGTCACCGCCGTCAGCCTCGGCGTGGTCTTCGACTACCAGATCGAGCAGCACGTCTATGAAGATCTGCCGCTCGACGTGGTGGGCGACCAGCTCGCAATGATCCTCGGTGCTGCGTACAGCGTCAGTGTGTTCACCACGTTCGCTGGGTCGCTCGACGGCCAGGTCGGCCAGGTGTGGATCAAGCGGCGGACCGACGGGAGCGACCGGTCGATGGACGCTGGCGCTACGTTCCTCGATGCTCCGGCAGCAACGATGCAGCATCATCCGATCCCCGGAGTCGACGGTTCCACCTGTACTGCACAACTTGGTGTGCCGGGCCCGTGGGCCGACCGGCTCCCGCATTTCCGGATGGGGTTCACACCGAGTGCCGGCAACGAAGTGCAATCTGAGTTCTTCGTCGGCTCCGTCGACGGTCCGCTGGCACTCGAAGCGCTGCGGAACGCAGCAGACGACTTCGCTGATCGGCTGATGGTCAGCGAAGTTCGAGCCGTTGCAGCCGACGAGCTCTGGATGAGCCCGCAGTATCGGCGCCCGTCCGTTGCCTTCCATTTCACCTGGCATCCCGACAGCGAGGCCGGGGGAGCGGCGGGCGACCTCGTCCGCGCCGTGGCCGCGGTCCAAGAAGCGCTCGGACCATTCGCCCCGAGGCCGCACTGGGGCAAGGTGTTCGACGCCGACGGGTTCTCGGCACGCGATTCGTACGAGATGTTCGACGATTTCATCGACATGGCGCAACGCCTCGACCCGCACGGCGTGTTCCGCAACGACTGGTGGGCACGGCACTTCGGCTGAGCTCGACAGCGCAGGACATGGCTGGCTGGATATAGCTGGTCTGGCGATCGTGGGATAGAACGAACGTTGTGCTTTCTCGCTCGATTATGTGGTTTCGACGCGATCTTCGCGTCGGTGACTTGCCCGCCCTGCTTGCAGCCGGTGGAGATGGCAACGAGGTCGTCCCGGTCTTCGTTGTCGATCCGATGTTTGCGGCCTCGGGTGCGCCGCGGCTCGCCTACCTCCACGATGTTCTGACTGCGCTCGACTCGTCCATCCGCGAGCGGTCCGGCGCGCCGTTATTGATTGCCCACGGCGACCCGGTCACGGTGATTCCAGCGCTTGCTGCCCGCCTGGATGTGGGAAGCGTTTTTGTGAGTCGCGACTACTCGCCATACGGTCGGCGGCGCGACGCAGCAATCGTCGCAGCGCTTCGTGCCGACGGTCGCAGTCTGCAGGGCGTCGGCTCGCCGTATGCCGTCGACCCCGGTGGCGTCTTGAAGGGCGACGGCACGCCTTACAAAGTTTTCACACCGTTTTCGAAGGTGTGGCGCCGCGTCGGCTGGGCGGCACCGCATGACGACCCCGACGACATTCGCTGGACACCGGCCTCGGTCATTGCTGACCTCACCGAGCCCCTGTTCGAACGGCCCGATCCAGGTATCGACCTTCCAGCGGCCGGCGAAGCTGCAGCGCACCAGCGCCTTGGCGCGTTCCTTGAA
>CAJJBX010000009.1 GCA_905182555.1 uncultured Ilumatobacter sp.
GGTTGTCGTCTTTTCGATCTTGCTAGCGGTCTTGGTTTGGAAGCTCTACGTCCACCTCGAGGGCTCGGTCGTGAAGCGCATATGGATCGCCTCGGCGGTGTACATCGCCGGACTTGCCATTGTCGCGCTGGTTCTCCCCCGCTCACCCGATGCCGTGGATGTGGCTGCGGATCTCGTTTGGCAGTTTCGACTGGCGACGCTTGCCGGGCTGGCGCTCGGCTGGACGGTTCTGTCGCTCATGACTGGCTGGCTCCTCTCTGCGCGCGAACCAGGGGCGAATCGCCTCGTTGGTAGTGCGGATGAGACTCCGGCTCGCACTTCGTGACTGTCGGGTAGGCCCCGGTGGTCAGACGATCTTGGGGAGATGATCCGACGCGTGCTCGTCGAGGAAGTCCCAGAGCAGTTGCGCTGCTGGTGTGAGGTGCCCGGGCTCGCGCCGCACAACGCGATGATCGTCGAACTGCTCCAGAAGGGGCACTCCGGTCCAATCGTCTCGGCGGTCTCCGTGCGGGAGTGGAAGGACCTCGGCTACCTCGACAAGCATCGCGAACTCGAACGCCGATTCGACAACTACCGCTACCTCCCGATGCCTACCCGGGAGGCCGATGTCCCGAAGAAGTACCTGCAGTCACTCGTAGAGGAGGGAGAGCTCGAAGTTCACCTCGGGCGACCCCTCGACCCGGCTTCGACTCACATATACATGTGCGGCAACCCGGCAATGATCGGCCCGCCGGAGACCGTCGACGGGGTGACCCACTTCCCTGAAACCACCGGTGTTGTGCAACTCCTCGTCGAGCGCGGCTTCACCGTTGACGCCCGAAATGCACCAGGAAACGTCCACTTCGAGGAGTACTGGTAGCACGCGGCCAACGCGACGCAATCAAATTGTTGCGGCAACCGAAACGAGACGTTTCTTGACCGCGGGTCGAATCGCGTCTACTTTCTGACACAACGACTTTCTTATACAAGATAGATGGTCGAACTCTAAGGGGAAATATCGTGCCACCAATTACCGTCGTCTTCGTCGGGACCGGACTTGTCGTCTGGCTCAACGCTCTCTTTTTTTTGGGAGTGGGCGCCGACACCAAAGAAGACAGTCCAAGTCCGCTCGTGAGCGTGGGATGGGCGACGCTCATCGTCGGACTTCTCGACCTCGTGCAGGCGACCTACATCATGTGGGCACGGCCGCTGGAGGACGCCTCGGTCCCGCTCGCCGGCCTCATCGTCTTCTACGGCCTCTTCTTCTGCCTGCTCGGCATTACCGAAATCCAAGGACTCGATCTCCGTGTCGTCGGCAACCTCGCGATTGCGGTGGCGATCGTTCCACTGTTCTGGTGGCAGTTCTTCGACGGCGGCTGGATGTTCAAGTCGATCCTCCTCGCGTGGGTGGTCGCCTTCGGAGCTGTCGCAGCGACGACATACGGCAAGTTCCAAGGCAAGGCGCTCGGCGCGATCCTCGCGGCAACGGCGGCCTACACGTTCTGGACGCCAGCCATCATCCTGGCGCTCGGCAACCAGATCCCGTAGGCCCCGAACGCCAACGAGTCGCTGATCCGCATTGCTGCCCACTTCCACGGCGGCGATGCGGATCAGCTCTGTCGGCGCCAGTATTCGCTGATCGCAAGCTGGTCGCGCCCGATGCCGCCGACTCCACGTAGATGGCGCTTCAAGAGCGCCATCTCGTGGTGTTCGCCAGCGCCGAATACGTAGGTTCCCGCGGGGGGCCTGGGCGCTCGATAGAACCACCGAACTGCAACGGTCCCCAATGCCCCGCATTCAGTCAGGATCACGTCGACTTCCGGCGTTGCCGCGAATGCGACCCGGGCTGTCGTGCAATCGACCGCCACGATCGCAGTCACCTTGATTTCGGGCGACCACTCCTCGGCAAGTCGCGCCAACGCGGCGAGTCCCGGGGCGTCACCGATCAGGACGAGGTGAGTGATGTCGGGAGGTGGCTGAAACACCCGACGCGGACTGCTGACGCGGGCCGTTGTGCCCGGTTGCGCACTAGCGGCCCACTGCGACACGGCGCCGGATGGGTGTCTGGCGAACCACACATCGATCTCGCCGGCTGCTGGCCGCGCTCGTCGCACCGTGAAGAACGCCCGGCCGGCACGAGACTGGTCGTCCGTCGCGAGGCCAATCCGGATGTGCTCGTCGCCACCCAACGAGGCAAACCCGGCCAGGCTGCCGAACGTGAGTTCGCGAATACTCGAGCTGAGCTGGCGTGCCGACCGAACCTCTGCATCAAACCACGTCTCGCTCTCGGTGGCCGCCACAATCCGTTCGAGTTGGGTCGGTGGGCGTCCGGAACGATCGAGTCGACGTGCGTTACGTACGAGATCGAAAATCGCCCGGCGGACGGCGTCACTCACGCTCGCTTCGCCAGCGTCGCGCGTGATGTCCAGGGCGACCTCGTGGCTGAACTGATCATCCCCGGCGACGACTTGGATCAAGCAGGAGGTACGCGACACCTTGTCGATGCTCGTATCCGTCGGAGTCGCGTGACCAAGCAGTGCGCTGGCGACGAGGAGGAGTGAATCCCGGTGGAACTGGTTCAGGTAGCGAGCGATCTCGCTGAAGTCGTCGTTGAGCACAAACTCATCCGTAGATCGCTGCGTGCTGCTCCGCTGTACTGATCCATGAGAACTGTGCCGCAACCGCTGGGCCCGCGGCCCTGAGGGACGCAGCGAGGTCGCTGTCCATTACCAAGCGCTCCATACCTATGGCAAGCGAGTGCGAATCGCCGGTCGCCGTCATGATCGCGTTCTCTTCGTGGGTCATGAACTCGTGGAACACTTCGATGTCCGACGCGACGACCGGGAGTCCTGCGCTCATGGCCTCGAGCACTACGAGACCCCACCCTTCATTGATCGACGGGAAGACGAAGCCGTCTGCAGCGTGGAACCATTCGGGGAGTTCATCGTCGGACACGGTCCCCAGCAGGGCGAGGTCCCCGCCGGCCTTGAGGCCGTGCTGCTCTAGGCCGCCGAGCACTCGTTCGCGATACGGCGCATAGTCCTGAAACGAGTGGCCGCCCACTACAGCGAGCATGACATCGGCGCCGCAAGGATCTGCTTTCAGCCGTCCCAACGCTTCGACGAGGAATTCGGAGCCCTTGCGCGGTTCGATTCCACCAACCGTGAGGTACAAGAACTTGTCTGTCGCTCCGATCCGGGCTCGGAGTTCAGCGCGCCGCTCGGAGCTGATCGGCGTTGCGAACCGTTCAGCTCGTACGCCGTTGTGGACGACTGTCGCCGCCACGCCGTAATCGGCGAGCAACTGCTTGCGCCACAGTTCGGACACGACGAGCACCTCGTCGGGTTCTCTGATCGCGCTGATCTGGCAGTCGATCAGGGCCTGTGTGGTGAAGTCATCGACGTGGTGCACGGTGCGGATCAAACGGAATGGTGCGCCCTCGTCACGGACGCGTGCCGCAGCACGCGCCGAGATGCAATCTTGGCTGTGGATAATGTCGAAGTCGTCACGGACCCGATTGAGGCCGATCGTCATTGCTTCGATCCAGCTGAAGACGCGCTCTTCAAGCGTGTCGCCCCAGTCTGGGGCCGGGACGATGATGACGGGGACGTCGACCTCGCGGAAAAAGCCCACCTCCGGATCGCCCATCGCGATGATCGTGACGTCCACGCCGAGCGCTGCGAGTGCTTCCGCGAGCTCGAGCGTGTGGACCACCCCTCCACGAGGCTTCACCGAGTAGGTGGTCAGCGCCACCCGTGGCTTGGTCGATACGGTCGTCATGTCAGTGGTCCTCCTGGGCTAGCCGATGTCCGCATGTACGAGCGCTGGATCGCGACTCACGAACGCCGCTGCGGCGAGCGCGGCGCGGGCTGCGGACTCCGTCACGATGCACCCCGCCGCTCGAAGCGTGTCCTGCTGCGATGCGAAATGCTGCGGGTCGGAGTGAGTGCCGAGCACGTAGGCCACGACGGCAGCACCCGATTCGATGATCTCCTTCGCCGCCGGGGCAAGAAGTCCCGCGGGGTCGTCGTGCGCGCCATCGCCGATCACGACGTCGAGCAGCACGACTGCAACCGAGGCATCGTCGACCTGCTTGCGCATCCAATCGATCCGCGCCTCGGGGTCGATCATCGGATGGGGACGGCCGACGGTGTACTCCTCCTCGCCCAGGTCGAGACAGACGTGGGCACCGTCTGGTGCAGGAAGTGACCACGATTTGTCGAGCGGAGTATTGGAATGGATCGCGCCGATGTGTTCGGTCGCGATCGTCATCGCCTCGTAGCAGAGAGTACCGCCACTAAACAGGCCGACGAGACGGCGACGCTCCTGCGCCAGTGGTGTCATGGCGGTGGCTACAGCTTCAGCCGTTGGCCCGACCAGGTCGGGTACGGGATGGCCGAGGATGCCGGCGGTGAGCGCCGCCCCCTGCTCGAGGGTGTTGCAGACCGACACACCATCCGCCAATCCGACGAGCTCGTCGCGGAGGCCGATCATCGCTGCGACCATGGGCTTTGATCGCGATGTGCCAAGCAGCCGCTGGGCCACTTCCGGAGCAGGAGGTTTCGAAACGAACAGGATGACTTGGGTCTGTTCGTCGGCCTCGAGTGCCTCGATCGCAGACTCCGCCATGAGTCCGCCGACTTCAGCATTCAGATCTCGTCCCCCGAGGCCGATCACGTGGGTGATACCGATACCCCAGCGATCGAGCAAGCTCATCACTTCCTGAGCACCGGTACCGGCCGCCGCAATGATGCCGACGGGCCCGGAGTTGACGCGGTTCGCGAAGCCCAGACCGGTGCCCGCGAGCATCGCCGTCCCGGCTCCGGGCCCCATGACCAAACGGCCCAGCTCGCGTGCTCGCTGCTTCAACTCAATCTCATCTGCGAGCGGCACGTTGTCGCTGAACAACAACACGTCGAGCCCAGCAGTGAGAGCCTTGTGCGTCTCGAGCGTCGCGTATGGGCCCGGAACCGAGATGATCGCCACATTGGTGTCCGGCTGCACATCGATTGCCTGGCGCAAGCTCTGAACGGACGGGTCGACGCCATCGCCATCGCCGGAGGTAACGCTGAACAGAGCTGACCGTGCCGCCTCAAGAGCGGCATCGACGACTTCTTGATCTACGGAGCGAACTGCGAGGACGAGGTCGTTGGCCGACGCACCAGCGAGCCCGGAAAATCCCTCCGACGTCAGCGTCTCGACATTCGCCTCGGAGGCCATGACGGCAAACCCGTAGTCGACACGCTCGTCTGACTGCATCGACCGTGTGGCCTCAAGCAGCCGCACGCTGTCCTTATAGGAGTCCTTCAGGATGGAAATTTCATGCAGCATGGGTCGAGTCCTTCGTGGCATCGGTCGAGTCGACCTTGGGTTCCTTGATCAATGTGCCGCGGTGGCCCTGAATTGCACCATGGGCGTTGTCGAGAGTGGCGTACACCATTTCCGGTGTCGTGATCGCCGAGATTCGGCGACGCTCCGGTGTTGAACCTTCGACGAAGTGGGACGCCGCACGCATCTTGGGTCCCATGCTTCCCGGGGGAAATTGGCCGTCGCTGAGGTGCTGATCGACCTCGAGTGGTGTGAGGTTGAAGACAGTGCGCTCCGTGGTCTTGCCGAAGTCGAGCTTGACGTTCGTGACACCGGTAACCATGACGAGTGCCTCGGCGTCAGATGCGTCAGCGAGACGCTCCGCAGCGAAGTCTTTGTCGATCACGGCGTCGACGCCGCGGTACGTGTCTCCTTCCTTGACAACTGGGATACCACCGCCGCCTGCGGCAACGACTACAAAACCCGCATCGATGAGTGTCATGATCGCCGATGATTCGACAGGTGCCTTCGGCGTGGGCGACGGCACCACCCGTCGGTAGCCCCGGCCGCTGTCTTCGATCATGGTCCAACCGCGCTCCTCGCCGACCTCCTTCGCTTCGTCAGCGTTGAAGAACGGCCCGATCGGCTTGGTCGGATTGCTAAAGGCGTCGTCCGCCGCGTCGACTTCAACGTGGGTGATCACCGAGACCGCTCCGCTGATCTCGTCGCCGCAGACCTCGTGCAACGCGAGGCAGATCAAACTGCCCAGCGCACCCTGGGTCATTGCTCCGAGAGCGAACAGCGGCTGGGCCGGTACCAAGGCCGAACTTTCAGCATGTTGGATTGCGAGGTTGCCGACCTGCGGGCCGTTGCCGTGGACGATCACGATTCCCCAACCCTTTCGGATCAGGGAACGCACCGACTTCGCCATGGCGATCGCGTTGGCGTATTGCTCCTCGATGGTGCCGCGTTGGTCTTCTCGAGTGAGGGCGTTACCCCCGAGTGCGAGAACAGCTGTTTGAGTCACGTACGATCCAATCGGATAGGCGATGCAATTTATCGTATAGTAGACAATTGGTGAATGTTTTGCGAAAAATGCTCATCGAGCCACCGTGCTCGACCCGGGAGATCGGACTAAGCCCAGGTGGGTCATCCGATAGAGAACACAACGATTGGAGAAACGTGAACACCGACGCTCTTGATGCACAGTGGAGGGAATCCGAGCGACGGATGTACCCGCTCGCAACCACCAGTCCTGAAAAGTACGAGACCTTGGTGCGGGTCGCGAGGCGCGTCGCCAACGACCTCAACTCCGTCCGGTCGACGTCGGGTCTCTACCAGACATGGCCGGAGGCGGAGGAGAGGACGCAGGTGGCTTCTCGATCGCTCGACATCTCACTCGGTGACCTCCCGATCACGGACGTTGCAGGGGTCGGATACGCACTGCGCGCAGCAGAACTTCGGGGAATCGAACACCAGGAGGAGCAGCGCCGACTGGTCGCTCAAGCGCGAACCGAGAACGCCGAATGGGTGACGCTGCACTCCCAGGGCGACGTCGAGCAGGGGCTAATGAACGCCTACCAAGCAATTGAGATGCACCTCGGATCAGGTGTTGCGATCGTGTCGTCGGTCGAATCGAACCCCGCTACATCCCGGGCGAACTACGTCCTCACGGTGATTCAGATGGACGCAATGACCGCAGCGGTCGTCGACATCGATCCAGGTATTGCTGACCCTCAGGAGCACGACGACGTCGCACTGTTCACCCAAGCGCGCCGGCGCCTCGAAGAAGTTGTCGCGTTGCGATAGCAATCGTGGAGTGGGAAATGTTTCCTTTAGTAGACGCGGGCCGCCGTTTCTGATAGGAAAGAAGAAGACATCAAGCGACATGCAGTCGCCCCTTCCTGATGAGAGAGACCGAAGAATGCCTACTGCCGAAGAAGTTCGATCACCCATCCGGACCGCTGAAGACGGCGATCGTATTGCTCGCCTCATCGTGGAGCTGCAATCCCGGGGAATCAAGATCAACACCGAGTTCGAAAGGCGGCCCGGCGGAGCAGGACCCTCCGACGCCGGCATGATCTGGATCGAAGGCACACCGCTGACTGTGCCGGTCGACGCTGCCTTCGTCGAAGGGACTCCGTACACCCTTGAAGCGGAGGACGTCGGGTTCGGCATCTACCACAACGGCAACCGCGTGGCGTCAGCGGCACCATCCAACCGGCCGACGTTTTATGACATGAAGACTGCTGACGGCACGCCGTATTGGCATATCGCGCTGATGCATCTCGACTCGCTTGCGAGCACCGTCTTGCAGACGTGTGCCTACTGGGGCAACGACGACCAGTGCAAGTTCTGCGGGATTGGCGTCTCCCTCGACTCGGGAAGCACCATCAAGGTGAAGCGACCCGAGCAACTTGCAGAGGTGGCCGTCGCAGCGAAGAAGTACGACGGCGCCGTCGATGTGACACTGACGACGGGTTCGACGTACGGGAAAGACCGTGGGGCGCTTTACGTCGGTAAGTGCGCCAAGGCAGTCAAGGATGCGAGCGGTCTTCCTGTTGAGATCCAGTTTGAACCTCCCGAGGACCTCTCCGTCATCGACCGTGTCCACGAAATGGGCGCCGACTCGCTCGGCATCCACGTCGAGACCTTCGACCCGGCCGTGCTTGCTCGAATTGCGCCGCCCAAAGCCCGCACCGGAATCGAACGCTACTTCGAGGCATGGGAACACGCTGTCAAGCGGTTCGGGGAGGGGCAGGTCACGACCTACGTGATCCTCGGCATGGGCGAAGACCCGGAGCTGATCGTGGAGGGTTGCAAGCGAGCGATCGACATCGGGGTCTACCCGTTCATCGTGCCGCTCCGTCCCGTGCCCGGCAGCCTGATGGCCGATGTGATGCCGCCGACCTCGGCGTACACCGATCGGATAGCGCGTCAAGTCGCGCCATACCTCGTCGAACGTGGGCTCACCGCCGACAAGGTGCTCGCAGGGTGCGCTCGTTGCCAAGCGTGCTCACCGCTCGGCGCGATAGAACAGTCCCTGCAGCTGGCGAGCCCATCTGGGCGCAAGTTGATTCCCGTGAGCGGAGCCTGACGAGCAGCCGTGCGCCAATTGACTCGGAGATCGCTCCCATGACGAATCAAGTCTCCTGTTGGAGCCCCGGACCGATAGAACGGTCATGCCACTTCGCGATTCGTCACCAGGTCTTCGTCGAAGAGCAGGGTGTAATGGTACTCACCGACGTCGACCGGTGGGACGACGACTGCGACACCATCCACGTCGTTGCAGCGCACGGCAGTGAAATCGCCGGCACCGTTCGTGTGTACCCGCTCGATGATTACGGCCGATGGAAGGGCGACCGACTCGCTGTCCTGCCCGCCCACCGTGCATCACTGGTCGGGATGCGGTTGGTTCGGTTCGCGGTGGCGACTGCGGCTGCCGCGGGCGGCCTTGTCATGGAAGCCTCGGTGCAACTTCCGAACGTAACGTTCTTTGAGCGGCTCGGATGGCGTTGCGACGGTGAGCCCACCTCCTACTACGGCCTGCCGCATCAGTCGATGACCATCACCCTCGACAACGTCGATCCAGTTGTTGCTGTTGTCGACTCGGTTGCCGTCCTGCGTCTCGCGGTCGGCGACTTGTCACGCAATCCGCTCCTCGTGAACAGCTGACGACCGCGTCGGAGTGTGGGCGCTGGCACCCACGTGGGTTTGGCCAGTTGCGAGATGTCAGTTGGCCCACAGGCCAGTCACCGACTCGCTCGCGAAATCGATGAGCTCCGCACTGTCGGCGCTGTGTTGCAGTTGGAGTGAGGATCCACCCGTCACGGTGCCGACCGACACGCACGTCAGGTCGTTGTCGGTGAAGATCCCGATGCAGTTCTCAGCCTGGTCCGGCTCTGCCGTGAGCCAGAACGCGTAGCTGGGAAATGCAATCAGCCATTGCAGGAAGTCGGTTGCATCCGGGACCGGCATGTCAGCAAGGCGAATCTCGGCGCCGAGCCCGCTGAACTCAAGCAGCATTGCCAGCGAGCCGAGCGCACCGGCCATCGAGACATCTTTGGCCGACACGGCAGCGCCGCGGGCAGCTACCTGCGCGAGCACTCGCACGTCACGGGCGAACCGATGGGCCTGGTTGTCGATCGATGTGAAGAATGGGAAGTCGGGTCGCATGTGACCGTCAAGGAAGCACGCAAACAGGACAGTCTGGCCCTCACGGACGTTTGCCATCGAGAGCACCTGCTCGGCATGGCCCACGGCGAACGCTGACAGCGAGGTGGGGCCCGGCTGTTCGGTGAGGTGACCTCCGACGATTGGTACGTCGTACATCTTCGACGCGTCGACCATGCCGCGCATCACCTCAGCTGTCACTTCTGGCGGCCCGACGACGGTGTTCACAATGCCGAGCGGCACACCTCCCATTGCGGCCACGTCGTTCACGTTGGCAAGCACCGCCGCGATGCCAGCGCCGTGCGGGTCGCCATCCACAAACGATGGCGACAACGCTTCGCCGCACACGACAACATTGTGATCATCCACGTGCACGATCGCCCCGTCGTCACCTGGACCGTGAATCGGGTCGGTCGGATCGAAGAAGGCCTTGACGCCCGAGATCGGCGCCTTGTTGGTGAAGCCGCTGTATCGACGAACCTCGTCGACAACAGTGTCCAAGGTGTAGCTGTGGATTGTGGAATCGTTGGACATGTGCGTATCGTATAGTAAACGGAATGTCTCGTAAAGAGATGAACGGCGCACCCGGCGCCACCGCACAGCAACAACGACTGGACCGATTCCCATGACCGACACCACGTACCCCACCGTCGCCCTCCCCAGCGAAGCCAAGGTCGTCAATGTTGGCCTCCCACTTTTCGAGCAAGCCGTTCGAGACCAGGGAGCGTCGGCGGTCGGCGTCGAGTGGCGTATCCCAGCTGGAGGCGACGCCGTTGTTGTTGCGGCGCTCGCTCGTCTGCTGGGACCGAAGGCGGCGCTGATCGATACAGCCAACGCTGAGGTGGTCCGCCGGCTCAATGACGGCGTCCCCATGCTGCAGGGTGTCGAGACCGCTGGCGATGTCATTCCTGGCATGGGTGATCGAACGGTCCTGCATTGCGGCCCAGCGATCGCGTGGGCCGACATGCCCGACCCCCTGCAACGTTCGATCAAAGCAGCAGTCATCGCCGAAGGTTGGGCAACGAACGTCGACGGTGCCGCGGCACTCGTCGATGGGGGAGACGTCGAGCTTCGCCCGGCGAACGAGCACGCGACTGTCGTCCCAATGGCAACCTCGATCGGCCCGTCGGCGCCGGTCTATGTGGTGAACAACGCGGCCGGTTCGAAGACGGCGTTCTCGCCCATCAACCAAGGTGCTGGGCAGGTGGCGTGGTTCGGAGTCGACAGTGACGAGGCCGTCGATCGGTTGCGGTTCATTCGTGATGCCGTCGGCCCGGTACTCGCCGAAGCCATTACATCGAACGGGCCGATCGATGCGTTTGCGCTCGCGAGCCAGGGTGTGCCGATGGGAGACGACGTCCACATGCGAGTCCAGGCCACGACGAACCTGCTGTTGCGTGACCTGTTGCCTCACCTCGTGCGTTCAACCCACGCCGAAGCCGGTGCCGTTGCGACGTTCCTGAGCGGGAACCACCTCATGTTCTTGAACGTGGCGATGGCCGCAGCGAAGTCACTCGTCATGTGGGCGGGAGAAGTACCCAACTCCAGCATCGTCACCACGATGGCGCGCAACGGCGCCACCTATGGGGTTCGCCTCCCCGGCAACGATGACTCCTGGTTCCTCACGGCCTCGCCGCCCATCCAGGATGCGCTGTACTACCCCGGTCAGGGCCCCGAGACGAGCGCGCCCGACATTGGTGACAGTGCCGTACTCGAACTCGTCGGACTCGGCGGGCCAGCCGCTGCCAACTCGCCGGCCGTTGCTGGATTCCTTGGTGGACGCATGGCCGATGCCATCGCCGCGACGCACAGCATGCAGCGGATCTGCGTCGGGGAGAGCAACCGATTCCGCCTCCCGATCCTGGACCATGTCGGCACTCCTGTGGGCGTCGATGTCCGCCAGGTCGTGGAGCTTGGGATCACTCCGGCGGTCAACACCGGCATCATCCACGTCTCCGACGGCTCAGGGCAGGTCGGAGCCGGCGTCGCCCATGCCCCAATGGAGTGTTTTGTGGCCGCACTCCTCGACCTCGATCGCCGTATCGGCTGACTGGGTTTTGGCCGTGGTAGCAACGCCCCGGGCGACCTCAATCGGCGCCGTTGCTGCTGGACTTTGCGAACGTTCGGTGGTTCGGCCCGTTGTCGGATCGGTTGTCGGCACCTTCAGCCGGGGTTGCTATGTGCGTTGCGATGGCGACCTCGTCGCCGTCGGGCAGATCCCGACTGGTCCCTTGCACGTGGTCGTTGATCAGGCCGCCATGCAGCACGAGGGAGACCGGGTCGACTTCAGCCGAGGGCTCCTGCGAATCGGTCGCTCTGAGCTTGATCTCAGTCGGGCCGATGAGTGGTCGCCCCAGCCCCCGTCCGTCCAGACAGTCGATGCGCTGCGCCGAGCGCTGCATCAACGCAGATCGGAGGCCGAGGTCGAACCCGACCTTGCGGTTGTGTGGAACGAGGTGTGCGCGGGCGCGCGTCGCGGCGATGGGCTTCGCGTGGTCAGGCTGCTCGGCGGCCGCGGTACCGGCCTCACGCCGGCGGGTGACGACGTGATCGCGGGCCTGCTGCTGAGCGCGTCCTGGTCTGATCGGGGGGCTGCCGACGAGCCGTCCCGTGTCGCCGTTGCCGATTCGGTGCGTTCGAGCGATCTCAGCCGATCGTTCCTCCACTGGGCAGCTCGTGGCCACAGCATCGGACCGGTCCACGCGTTGCTCTGCGCCGCATCGGGCGATCGGCCGGAACGCTTCGGTCGAGCGATCGCCCAGGTGGCCAGTATCGGGGCGTCGTCAGGTCGTTCGCTGTTGGTCGGTCTGACGTTGGGTCTCGACCACGGAGTCTCGTTCCGAGATCGGGTGTGAACGGTCAGGCGTTCTGGCGGGCCAGTCGGCCGTGGGACCCGAACCCCTCCCGAAGTTGACGTGGCAAACGCGCCACCAATCGTCTTGACGCATCGTTTGCCACGTCCGGCGCGCCCACTTCGACGAGCAGGAGCAATGAGCCGGTACGCGTGGCCATGGCGGTGGCGTCTTCGACGCGTCCGAGTTGATGCAGGGCCAACGACTCGTACTTCCGTGAGTCGCATGCCCTCGAAGCGACGAGGAGTTCCTCTGCGGATGCCGCTCCGATCCGGCTCTTGAGCTCCATCACGCGAAGCTCTGCTCGCCAACGAAACGGGAGCCATTGGTCGAGCAGCAACTGAGCATCATCAAGCCGTGCGGCGGCCTCGTCTGGTTGTGCGTTCACGATCGAACACTCTGCCAACGAGCACAGGGCGTGCAGTTCTTGCTCGACCTGCAATTCGCCCTCATCGACCTCCCGCGACTCTTCCAGTGCTCGCTCGGAGAGGGACCACGATCGGCCGTGGTCACCTAACTCGCGCCAGACCCATGCAAGGCACGTGTCGGTTCGTGCGCGGTAGAACGAGACGCCGTACCGTTCAAGGAGGGTTCTTTTGGTCTCGAACGTCGTGAGCGCGCCCGACAGGTCGCCAGAGTTCGCCTTCGCTAGACCTTCGAAGAATAACGACCGGAGAAGCGGGCGGAACGCACCGATTTCCCGGCACAGCGCTACGGATTCCTCGAGCACGTCGACGGCCTGGCTGTACTTGTCGTTGTGGGCAAGGAGTGCGCCGAGACAACTGAGAGCCGAGGCCTTGATGGCGGCGTCCTCGTCGGCGAGCTCGGACAGCGCCCGCTCGTATGCGTCGCTGGCTGAGTCGAAGTCTCCGGCCCAGTGTCGAATTCTGCCAAGTAGCACCTGGGCGCTGGGATGGGCGCCCGGAATCCCGACTGCCTCCTCGGCGCGGGCAACTGCGACAGAAACGTCTCGTTCGTAGTAGGCAATCCAGCCCAATCGTTCGACGGCGCGTACCCGTAACTGTCGGTCGCCGAGCCCAATGGCTAAGGCCTCAGCGCGAAGGTGGTCCTCAGTCGCCTCGTCGTACTCGCCGAGCTCAGTGCGAACGTTCCCGCGTCCGATGAGCGCCTCGCCAAGGCATGCATCATCTCCACATTGCTCCGCGGAAGAGATCGCCTCGGTGAACAGCCGTTCCGCATCAGTATTGGAGAACGCACGCTGCGCGAGTCGGGCCGCTTCCAACCATGCACCAACCGCCTTGACGAGGTCCCCCGCCTCGCGCAGATGCCAGGCGCGCCGCTCAGGTTCGTCATCGGAGATTTCGGCGACCCGCTGGTGATGCTCGAGGCGAATCGGAGCGACGATCGATTCGTACATGACCTGTTGGATCAATCGATTGCTGAACGCGAACCGATCGTCTCTTGCTTCGACGAGACTTGCAGTTGTCGCGGCCTCGATCGAAGCAATCAGGACGGACCGTTCCAGCTTGACGACATGCCCGAGCGTTACCAGATCGAATGAGTTTCCGATCGTTGCAGCGGCCTGCAGGACGCGGACCACGTCAGCCCCAGCCTGCCGAGCACCAGCCATGACAACCGAGCCAACCGACCCACTGATTTGTTCGATTGGGAAACCACGTTGCAATGCGTCGAGCACGGACTTCACGAAGAAGAGGTGGCCCCGAGTGGCGTCCCAGACGAGATCCGCTTCGTTGGGGAAGCCAGCAGCAACCGCGAGTTCGACGACCGTGTCGCGAGGTACTGGGTGGAGCGCGATGTGCGTTGACTGCGCTGCGAAGTCGGCGAGTTGTCGCTCACCTTGATCGGCTTGCACTGTGGCGACAAGCAGCACCCGGTGATCTCGAAGCTCGCGACGCAACCATTGCGTAGCCTCGACGGTCGACGCTCCAGCGTGATGAAAGTCGTCGAAGACCAACAGCATGGGATGCCGGCTCGCCATCTGGCCGAGGATGTGGCTGATTGCCTGGAGCGCCCGCCGATGCTCCAGTTCATCCGAGGCGCGCCGATAGCTCGGGACGGGGCACAGCTGACGTAGTTCCGGGATCAGCTCGGTCGCTGTGCCGAGGTGCGGGCCGAGTAGGCCGGGGATGTCATCCGGCGCGGTCGAGAGGATCGCCGTCGTGAGCATTGTCAGGATTGGATGCAGGAAGAGTGAGCGCTCACCTTTGGCGCACTCTGAGCGCAGGACCCGCCCGCCCGTCTGCTCGACCGTCTCCGAGAGCGCCTCAACAAGTGAAGTTCGCCCTGATCCGATTGGGCCCGAAATGACGACGGAAACAAATCCACCCATCGCAGCGGTGTTCCATTCGGTTGCGAGAGCGATCAGTTCAGCATTCCGTCCGGCGACCCGCAGGTCATCGGCTGTCGGAGCAGAGCTGGCCCGCCGGGCAACGGCGTTTGACGGCTCATCGCGGATGATCGCGCCGTAGAGCGCCTCGGTTTCGGGCCCTGGTTCGACTCCGATTGCCCTGAGGAGTTGGCCTCGTAGGAGGTCATGAGCATGGAGCGCCGCTCCGCGATCGCCGCGGTTCCAGTGGGCCAACATCAACGCCCGGCCCGCCTCCTCGTCGTGCGGCTCTGTAGCAAGCGCGACCTCGGCGGAATCGATCAGCTCCGACCACCTTCCGAGTTCGATGTCGGCGTCCCAGAGGCAGCGCTGGAAGCGTCGTCGGAGCCCATCGATGTGCCGGCGGAACTCGTCGAACCACGGGGCGTCGAGACTCTGGGCTAATTCTATGGGCTGCCCGCGATCGAGCAGTTGGAGCCCCAGGGCCGCCGACGTCGCGGCGAGCGCCGGAGCTGTGGTGGACCTGGAGCGAGCTTCTGTGAGGAGACGTTCGGCCTGCATCGCGTCGGTCGTCCATTCCGTGCCGATGCCAAACCGATAGCCGGCGACGGCCGATCCGAGGATGACCTGAGGGCCGAGTGCTGATCGCACTCGACTGACGAGGGCGGCCGTCGTCCGCTCCGCCGTCGTCGGGATGCTCTCGACCCACAATGCATCGATCAGACTGTCAATGGTGACGGTCGCTCCTGCGGCAACAGCGATTCGGCACAGCAGCAGCGAGGCGCGGCCTGCCGGAACCGATTCGATCAGTCCCTCGGATCCCGTCACCGTGAGGGGGCCGAGAAGATGGACGGTGCGCTGCGGTTGGGCGTCTGGCGGCGCGGCGGCGGTGGACATAGTCATCAGTCTGGCTGGTGCGCTGTCTTCGAGTGGACGAAGCATGTCGGATACAATACATTCTGTTGAGTATCGTATTGGGGACCGGAGAGCCGGTCAGAGGATGGCTGGAAGGTCGCTGTGGATTCAGACAATGGTTGTCCCGACTTCCTCAAGCTGCCCGGCCGATCGTGTAAGCCGCGTCAGACGGGCGTCACCCACGTGCTTGACAAGGGTGTGACACTCCGCGACGTCGAGGCGACGCTGGCCTTCGCCGGGCCGATCGTCGACATCTGGAAGTTCGGATGGGGCACGGCGTACGTCGACCGCCATCTTCCGGCCAAACTTGCGGTACTCGAGCAGGCCGCTGTGCATGCGTGCACCGGGGGCACCCTCTTAGAAATCGCCTGGGTCCAGGGGCGTACGGCCGAGTTCTTCGACTGGGCGGTCACTGTTGAGATGCCGTGCGTCGAGGTGAGTAACGGCGCGACCGGCCTTCCGGTCTCGGCCAAACGCGAGCTGATCTCTGAGGCCCTCGATTGCGGGCTCACCGTCTTGTCAGAGGTCGGAAGTAAAGACCCGACGGTCCCTGTCTCGCCAGATCAATGGGTCGAAGAGATTGCCGGTGACATCCGAGCCGGTGCGTTTCTGGTCGTGGCCGAGGGTCGCGAGAGCGGCACGGTCGGGCTCTATACCGAAGACGGTGAGATCCGCAACGACGTCGTGGCTGCCATCGACCAATCTGTTGACGGTTCCCGGATCATTTACGAAGCACCCCGTCGCAATCAGCAAGCAGGCTTGATTCGGCGCCTCGGTCCGGCGGTCAATCTGGGCAACATCGCCGTGACCGACATCTTGAGCGTCGAAACGCTGCGGCTCGGCCTCCGCAGCGACACGATGAGCCTCGCCACCGCCGATCGCGTCCACGGGTGCCAACAGTGATGTTCGACCTCGACCCAACCGCACCGAACATCATCCCGATCAAGTACCGCCAGGTGGCCGTCGCAACCGTTGCATGCGGCCTCGACGAGGCAGCTCCAAGACCCACTTCGTCGGCAAGGAGGCCTACATGCGCACGAGATTCATCGTGGTACGCAACGGGACTGGCACCGCGCTTGTCGAGGTTGACCGGCCCACCTCAGAAGCCCTGTTCTCCGACATCACTGCGATGCGCCTGATAGCGGCGCCACACGAGTGTGTGTACGTCGCCGATGCTGAGATCGACGTCGGCGTCCCCGCCCATCTGGCAGCTGTCGCTGAACGGCATCCAGGTGCATTGTGCGTTGTCGTCGAGGGCTTGTACTCCCACGTCAGCTTCATCGTCAATCCGCGACCGTTTCGTCTGAATGTCCTCGACATCGTCCCGCCGGAGCCGTCCAAGTTGCTGGACCAGGCCCGACGAGTGCTCGACGTGGGCGAGGATCTGCCGCCCGTGCTCCTGAGTGCCGACACCGTTGACAGTCGCGAGTTGCTGGACAACGAAGGAGCCGGCGCTCGCAAGGTCCTGCTTCCCTGCCAAGCGACGGGAGTCGACTTCGGCGATGTCAACGTGTCGTTCCTCGATCAGCGTCCGCAACATGACGACTGGACCATCCTGGGGTGTGAGCGAACGCGCCAAATACACGAGTGGTTCTACTCAGATGCGCGTCCATCGATCGACACCTGCCCGAAGCGGTTTCTCGACGACCAGCGTGATGCTGACGGTGTGACGCTCAGTCGTTGTTGCCTCTTGCAAGAGGGCATGGAGCACCACGGTCGTGCGGTTGTTGTGCCCTGGGGGTCAACGCTGGACGAGGTGCGAGCGGGCATCCAAGCAGCGGTTGCCCGCGAGGGATTCCGATGGACCCCGGTGTAAGCAAGTCGCGAACGGCTGGCGCGCACATGATCGATTCGATTGTGTTCGGGCACCAATGGTCAACTGAGCTCTCCCAGTCGATCTTTGCCGAGGAGCGACGCGTGCGGCGGTGGGTCGGCGTCATCGCAGCGCTCGGCCGGGCCCAGGCAACGTTGGGCATCATCCCGCATGCTGCGGCCGATGAGATCAGCGGGCTCGTCGACGGTGAGATCGATCTCGCCGCCGTTGCCGCAGCGACACGCGAGACGTCTCACTCGACGCTTGGCCTCATTCAGGTAATGCAATCGATGCTCCCTGCGGGGATGCGTGAGTACGTGTACTACGGCACCACGGTGCAGGACATCACCGACACGTCGATGATGATCGAGCTCGCGGCGGTCGGCTCCGAGGCCTGGGTGCCGCGCCTCGCCACGCGCCGCCATCGCTTTCGTGGCATGGGTGCCCATGTCCGGCTTCAAGCTCGCCGCGGCCGGCCAGCCGCGGCCGGCGGAGCTCTACGAGGCGGGCCCAGTCGCCCGGCTCGCGGACATGCTGCGCGTGAGTGTGCCGCTGCACCGCGCGCTGAAGCAGCCGCCGCTCCTGGGCCTGAGCCAGGCGCTTGGTCTCCGACGGGCATTCGCGGCAGAGGTCGGGCTTCCCGAGCCTGCAGTCTCGTGGTTGACGGCGCGTGACCGAATTGCCGAGTTCGCAACGGGTCTTTCAATCGCCGTCAGTTCTCTCGCGAGAATCGCCAACGAGGTCTATTCGCTGCAGCGTCGCGAGATCGGCGAGGTGAGTGAGGGTTCGGGTGACTCCGTAGTGGGGAGCATCACGATGCCCCACAAGCGCAACCCCGAATCCAGTGAACAAATCGTCGTGCTCGCCCGGCTCGTGCGCAGCCATGCAGCGACCCTGACGGACACGATGGTCCAAGAACATGAACGCGACGCTCGGGGCTGGAAAGCCGAGTGGGCCGTCTTCCCCGAACTCTGCCACTATGCCCTCACCGCGATTTCGTTGTCGAAGTCGCTGGTCGACGGCCTTGAGGTCCACGCGGCGGCGATGCGTCACAACGTTGAAACCGACCCCTACGCGAGTTCTGAGCAGCTGCTCAGAAGATGGTCGCCGTCGCTTGGAAAGCACCGTGCCCAGGCTCTGCTGAACGAGGTATATCGCACCGCATCGGAGGGCGACAACGACGTCGCGGCGGCCCTCGCTGACGTCGTGAAGCGAGACGGCACAACCAGCGGCCTCGTTGTCGGAGACCTCACGGTCGTCGAGACTGGCGCATCTGAAGCCATGGTCGATCGTGTCGTCGCTGCTGCCCACGCACGCCGGAAGAGCGGGGCGCCCGGGTGGCCTTAAGCATCGAGGACCTGCACAGCATTCAACTCGGCGCGTGGCCGACGCCGCTCCGGCCGAACCCCACGCTCGGTCAGGTGGTCGGCATTCCAGACCTGTGGATCAAGCGCGATGACCTGACCGGGTTTTCGTGGGGTGGAAATAAGGTTCGAGCCGTCGAGTACCTCATCGCCGACGCACTGCGCGCCGGAGCCACCGAAGTGGTGCTTGCCGGCGGACCATCTTCCAACTTCGCTGCCGTCATGGCAGCGGCCGCGCGTAGTGTTGGCCTGGGCGCACATCAGGTTTCCTACGGGTCCGAACCAACCGATCCCGTTGCCGCGTTGATCGCCGCTCGATCCGTCGGAGCCCAAGTCCACTTCACCGAGAGCCCGCACCGCGCAGAAATGGAGACGATGGCGACGTCACTCGGTCGTCGCAGAGTTGAGGTCGGGGCTGTCCCCTATGTCGTGCCACGTGGGGGAGCGTCGGACGTCGGTGCGCTCGGATTCATCGCAGCGGCAATCGAACTCGACAAACAGGCGGACGAGACCTCGGACGTTCCAACGACCATCGTTATCCCGCTCGGCTCTGGCGGGAGCACTGCCGGCCTCGTCGCCGGACTCTGCTGCTCGCACCGGAACTGGAAGGTCCATGCTGTCTCAGTTTCCCGCGCCCCGGAAGACATCGAAGAAGACATCGTCAACAAGTCGATCAGGTGCGCCGCGCTCGCTGGCGTCACGTTGACGTCGGCCGCGGTCACGAGCTGCCTCAACGTGCACGACGGCCGCAATCCCGGATTCGGGAAGTTGTCGGCCGAGCAAGAACGGTTCGCGACCGAAATGTCGACGAAGACGGGCTTGCTGATCGATCCGACCTACAACGCGAAGACGCTGTTCTGGCTTCGTGACGCATCTCTGAACACTCCCATCCTGTATTGGCATACGGGCGGGTCGCTTGGTGCGCTCGACTTCATGCTCTCGTCAAGGAGACGATCACATCGTGAATCCCAACAATCCACTGCCGACACCGAATCAGTCCGTTGACGATCCCGAAGCGACGATCGGCGCAGCGGCGTCGGCGCTCAACTCTCGAATAGCGGGGCCATCGTTGGACGGACCGGCACAGGAACTCATCGATGCCGGCTTCGCGTGGGAAATCGCTGACGCTCCGTTGCTGCATCATGGCTTGAACCTCGCCGATCTGGGCCACGTCCTCGATCTGTCCAATCGCGGGATCATCCCCGATGACGCAGCGGCCGACCTGCTCGGAGAACTGCTCATCGCGCACCAGACCGACGCCGCTGACTTCCCGTACGACGCAGCATTCGGCGAGCCGTACAACTCGCGCGAGCGGCTGTTCGCGGAACGACTCGGCAATACCGCTGGGTGGCTCCACGCCGGTCGGCCTCGTCGCGAGGCGGCACGAGTCGCGCTCCGGATCCTTCTGCGCGATCAGACAGCACACCTGATCATCGAGGCTGCGAAGTTCGCAGGCGTGGCCTCATCGGTCGCGGCAGACCATCGTCACGTCCTCATGCCCGATCAGACCTACCTGCAACAGGCGCAACCGTCGACCTTCGGCCACTATCTCCTGGCGTTCGTGCCGCCGGCGCTGCGCGATGGCAACCGGCTGCTGGCCGCGCTCGACCAGGTCAACCTGAGTCCAGGTGGTGCGGGTTGCGTCAACGGAAGTCGACTGCTCGATGATCGCATGACCATTGCCAAATTGCTCGGCTTCACCGACATCATTGATCACACTCGCGACGCAATGTGGCAGACCGACACCTTCATTGACCTGCTTGCGACGAGCACCAGTCTCATTTCGAATCAGTCGAAGCTCGCTGAGGACCTCGAGATCTGGGCCAGCCAGGAGTTTGACTACGTCGATCTTGCCGGGCCGTATACGCGTGCGTCGGTGCTGATGCCGCAGAAACGAAACCCGTATGCGCTCACGATCGTTCGCGGTGCCGGCGGAGTCTTGATTGGCCGTCTGACCGGCTTCCTGGCGGTCGTGAAGACTCCGTCAGCTCGGAGCGACAATCTCATCTTCGCGTATGGGGAAATTCCCCGGGCGCTCGAGCTGGCGACGAAGATCAGCGCACTGATGTCAGGCGTGATCCGAACTCTCACCGTCAATGCGGATCGCATGGCTGAGGAGCTTCGAGGGGGCTTCAGCCAGGCAACTGATCTGGCAGAGTTCATCATGCTGTCGACGGGTATTGACTATCGAAGCGCCTACCAGGTGGTCGGTCAAACGGTCCGCAGAGCAAGCAAGGCAAAGTTGCGCGGTCTCGACATCACGCCGGCAATGATCGACGAAGCATCGATGGAGATCTACGGCAGGCCGCTGGGTATTGATGCGAATCAACTCGCAGCGATCCTCGACCCGAAGAGCATTCCGCGTTGTCCCTGGACAGGTACTGCGCCATCGTGACGTTCCGCGATGCCGGCGCGCCGCGGCGCGGCCCGCCGAAGGACGCCTCGAGGGCAAGAACCCTGGACCGTTGGCCCTGGAGGCGGTGCGCCGAGGCGTTGCGCGAGCCGAGGCCCAGCTCCAGCGTTGCAGGGAATTGAGATCCCGCGCAACACCGGTGCAACGCGCTGCAGCACTATGAGTAGATGACCAATCGGCTGAAATCGGGAGGTGCGTGCGGATGCGCCTACCGAGTCAACACTCCCGCACACCATGATCGCCTTATCACGCTCGAACAAGATCCTCTCGCGGTTCTTGGCGAGCTCGTCGACCTCGCGGCGACTTGGGGCGAGGTCGAAGATCCAGCCATCGCCGTGATTGATCCCGCCGATTGGATCGGGTTTGTTGAGCAGCACGAGTGGAAGAACCCAGAGCGGGTTCTTGAGATTGTGCTTGGCCTCTGGTCCACAACGCGGCCCTGTCGTCACGATGTCCAGAGCAACGTCGAGTTCACGGCGCCGCTCGACTTGGGCACGGTAACTGCGATCGGTGCCGCACCGAGCGCCCCGAGCGACATGCAAACGGCGTAGCCACATCGCCCGGTCAGGCTGGGCGAAGCGCCATCCACACTGCCTTTGCAGGCTTCTTTGTGGTGTTGCGCCACCGGTGTTCACGATCGGTTCGGAAATGAACGGAGTCGCCTGTCTTCAGCTTGACCGTCCGCTCCCCGACGTCGACCTCCATCGAGCCGGACAGCATGAAGATCAACTCTTCCCCGGGGTGTCGCAGCGGCTTCTCACCGCTTGATGCGCCAGGAGCGACGTCGGCGATGGCGCTGGCGACGAAATACTGACCATACGGTCCCGAGATTCCTTCGAGGTCGATGCCCTGATGGGAGGTGTACACCGGGCGGCGTTCATTCGCCCGAGTTACGATCACGTGGGACGGCGCGACTTCGTCCTCGTCAACGAAAAACGACACCGGTCGATCGAGCGCAGCAGCAAGTTTCAGCAGCGTGGTGATCGTCGGAACCATGTTCCCTTGCTCGACCTTGTGGATCGCCGCGGGCGAGACGTCAGACCGGTTCGAGAGTTGTTGGAGCGACAGGCCGCGCACGCTGCGCAGCTCGCGGATCTTGGGTCCAATGGAACTCACAACCTCTTCGAGTTCGGCCTCAGGCATTGGTGCACCTGCGGTCCGCTTGCGCCGGGTCGCTGATGCCTGCTTTGGCGTTGATTGTCGGGCGGGTTCGGTCATGACGTGTCTCGCTACGTGATCGAGGGGGAGGCCACGGGATCGGTTGTCGTCTCATCAGCCTGCAGTGAGCATACGTTGCCGCGGGGCGAGTTCCCGGACGGTCGCAGGTTCATCGAAAGGAGAACCCGATGGTGTGGACACGCGACCATCGTACACTTTCCGACTCGGATTTATCGGATAGTTGACAGACTCTCTACAGACGGCAAGACTGCTGACTGATGTTCAACCGGACGATGCCCCGACAGTGCGGAGCATCGCCAGAGCCGAGAGGGATTGATTGATGGACGGAATTCACGACATGGGCGGACAGGACGGGTGGGGCACCGTCACGATCGAACCCGACGAGCAGGTCTTCGCGTCGGAATGGGAAGGACGGGCATTCGCCATGGGGGCAATGTCAATGGGGCTATCCGGCACGAACCTCGACGCCTTCCGCCACGCCCTCGAACGACTCCACCCGCTCGACTACCTGGGCGACGGCTACTACGGACGATGGCTTGCCTCCGCAGAACTCCTCCTCGTCGACAGCGGCGTGATCCCCGAGGGAGCAGTCGATGCGAGAGCTCAGAACATGCTCGGGAATGAGGTACTCGAACCGGTCGAACCCTCTGGTGCAAAACCGGAGTACGAACGCAATGGCAATGGTTCGCTCCGTGCAATCGATGCGGTGCATCGGTTCGCAGTCGGAGATCGCGTTCGTGCCAAGGACCTGCACCGTCGCGGGCACCACCGAATGCCGGCGTACGTCCGTGGCCATGTGGGCACGGTGACGGCGACCCGTCCGGCCGCAGTGCTGCCCGATTCGACTGCACACTTCATCCGCGAGGACGCCCAGCACGTGTACACCGTGGCCTTCGCGTCAACCGACCTGTGGGGGAGCGACGCCGAGTCGTCCACCCTGAACATCGATCTCTTCGAGTCCTACATGGAGGCTGTCTCGTGACCGCACAACCACATTCCGGGGGCCGCGCCTCCGCGCCGATCCGCACCGAGGCGCTCGAGGCGCTACTCACCGAGAAGGGTCTGGTGAATGCAGGCGCCCTCGACGGACTCATCAACCGATTCGTGAACGACGTGGGCCCGATGAACGGCGCACGAGTCGTGGCACGGGCCTGGGTGGACGCGGACTTCCGCGAACGCCTGCTCGATGACGGCACGGCAGCGGTTGGCGAGTTCGGGTTCTCAGGCCCACAGGGCGAGCACATCGTGGTTGTACCCAACGACGACAAGCAGCACAACGTCGTGGTGTGCACGCTCTGTTCCTGCTACCCGTGGCCGCTCCTCGGCCTTCCGCCGGACTGGTACAAGGATCCGGCCTATCGCTCCCGGATCGTGCGCGAACCACGCCTCGTTCTGTCGGAAATGGGTCTCGATCTCGAGGACGACATCAACATCACTGTCTGGGATTCGAGCGCAGAAAACCGCTAAATCGTGATGTATTCCACCCAAGGGAACCGATGACCTCTCGGAGGAGCAGCTCGCGGCGCTCGTGAGTCGGGAGGCCATGGTCGGTGTAGCGGTCGTTGAGGTTGCGGCATGACGTTGACGTGTGCAACTCAAGCCGATGGCGAAAACCTCGTCGACGGCCTTGCTGCCGAGGGCCCAGCGGCTGCGCCCCGAAGTAACGGGGAACTGGTCTTCAAGGCGCCGTGGGAAGGTCGCGCGTTCGGACTGGCGTTGACGCTTGTCGATCGAGGGCTTTTTACGCTCGCTGACCTGCAAGCCGAGTTGATCATTGCGATCGCCGAATGGGAAGCGCTCGGCCAGTCGAACGAAGAGTACGAGTACTACGAGTGCTGGCTGGTCGCCCTGGAGCGGCTGGTCGACCGCAGTACCGCTGTCGGGCTGTCCGACATCGATCAGCGCTCCGAGCAGTACGTGGCGCGCCCCCACGGTCATGACCATGATCATGCGCACGATCACGACCACGGGCACTGACGGGCCTCGCCGTGGCCAGTGAACGCACGGCGTCGGGGACCTGGGGCGGGGGATGGGTGTGCGACGTCGAAGTCGGCGACTTCACGCTCCGCGTGGATGAGCCTGAATCGGTTCCTGGGGGAACGAACACCGGTCCTCAGCCGACCGACTTGCTGCTTGCGTCGGTGGCGTCGTGTTTCACGCTCGCTCTGAGCTTCGCCGCGTCGAAGCGTTCGATCGATTTGGAACACCTCGATGTCGATGTCATTGGCATGTACGACGGTCCGTCGTTCCGCGAGATCCGAATCATGGCGTATGTCGGGTGCGATGTCGCCGAGCTTGACCGACTCGTCGCCACGGCGGAGCGTGTCTGCTACGTGACGAACACGCTTCGCAACGGTGTTGACCTGGTCATCGAAGCAACTGCAACGGAGCGTTCGGCCGCCGGTCGCGGACTGAATCGAACTTGACGCAGCGGTCGGGAGCGTTTAGTTTCCGACATAGACGTATCTCATCCGAGATATTCAACTGAGTTGCGGTGAGCCCACCGCATCAACGAGGAGAACATTGTGAAGATTGTCGTGATCGGTGGAGGCGCCGCCGGACTGGGTGCTGCGGGTGCCGCAAAGGGAGCGAATCCTGCTGCCGACATCGTGGTCTACACCGAGTTCGAGGACGTTGCATACAGCCCCTGTGGCATTCCCTTTGTGCATGGCAAGGAGATCGAGTCCTTCGAAACACTGTTCCTCGCGACCAAGGAGCAGTACGTGAAATCGGGAATCGACGTTCACTACGAAACGACCGTCAAATCAATCAACCCGAAAGACAAGACGATTGCGGTCGAGGGGGAGGGGGACGTCAGCTACGACCGGCTCGTTCTTGCGACAGGCTGGAACTACGGGGATCCCGGGCTCCCCGGCAGCGACCTCGACGGCCTCTATCGAGTCAAAGACATTCGCCGTGCCATGGAGTGGGACAAAGTGATCGAGAAGTCCAAGTCGGCAGTCATCGTCGAGTCGGGCTTCATTGCTATGGAGATGACTTCGGCACTGCGCCATCGCGGCCTCGACGTGACCGTGGTCGACCCCGGCCCGTACCCGATGTCTGACGTCGCTGACCCGGAGATCGTCGAACCGGTGCGAGCCCAGTGGGAGGAGATGGGCGTCGACATGCAGTGGGGCAACAATGTGACTTCATACTGCGGCAATGGCAAGTTGACACACGTCGAAACCGAACAGGGAGACGTCACTGCGGACATCGCGATCATCGGTACTCACAAGGTGCCGAGCACTCGCGTCGCGCTGACAGCTGGAATCAAGACTGGTACGACCGGCGGGATCATCGTCGATTCCCATATGCGCACGTCGATCGACGACATTTACGCCGCAGGCGACTGCACCGAAATCCCTCACGGCGTGTCAAACGTGCCGCTCCAGGGATTGTCCGGCAGTCATGCGTATGCCCAAGGTAAGACCGCAGGTATTAATGCCGGCGGCGCTGACCGTGAGTACCGCTCGGTCTACGTGCCATGGGGCATGCTCGCCGGCGAATGGATGCTCGGCGGAGTGTCCTTTGGCGAAGTCACCGCCTCGGCGCTCGGTATGGAGTTCGTCACCGGTACGGCAAATGGCATCACCCGGGCCCGCTACTACCCAGGCGTGAAGCCGATCACCGTCAAGTTGCTCGCTGATCCGAAATCCAGAAAGCTGCTCGGCGCGCAGATGGTCGGCGGCGAAGGAATCAAGGAACGCGCCGACTTCCTCGCGATGATGACCCGCACAGGCATCACCGTCGACCAGATCGCCAACATGGAGAACGTGTACTCGCCGGCGATCGGTGCGCTCAATGAGCCCATCGCCGTCGCTGCCCAGAATCTCCTGAAAGAGCTCTGAGCAGAATGTCGTTTCCGCAATGGCTTCGGAGTAACTCAGAGCACTACCTCCTGCAGGACAGCCAGGCCCGAATGGCGCGCCGCACGGGCAGCCCGCCACCACGACGACCCAAAGGCGTGAAGGACCGGTTCTTCCGGCAGGTGTTTGCACCCGCATACCGGCTGCTGCCTTGGGGCGTTCGCCGCCGCACGATCCAGGCGCTCCCAGGAAGCCACCGCCAGGAGTGGCCGCCGCTCGAGCACGAACCTCAGACCCCGGCGATCTGATCGCGGCCGGGAAACCGGCGCCAAGAACCCCCAGAAGCCACACAAATCCACACAACCACAACAATAAAAGGACAAGACATGCCAAAGACAGTCACCATCGACGCTCCCAAAGAGGGCGACATCCTCTTCAACATCGAGGAAAAGGTGTTCCCTGACCACCAAGCCGAGGCGGGTGACAAGGCCTACGTCTTCATGCACACTGTCCCGTTCGAGGGTTCGGTCGGCCTGGTCAACATGCTCACTGCAACCCGCCTACAGCGCAAGGGTTTCGAACTGACCTTCGTGCTGTACGGACCAGGCGTGCTCATGGCCACCGCAGCGCGCGGCTACCCCGCAGTTGGCTCAGAAGGCTTCCCCGGAAACCTGAGCATGAACCGTCAGCTCCAGACGCTGATCGACGAAGGCGCGTCTGTGTACGCGTGTCGATTTGCCATGGGAGCCCTGTACGGCATGCGTGAGGACGATGTCATGCCAGGCGTCAAGCCGTTCAGTCCACTCGACGTCCTCGACGCCACGATTCAGGCGTGGCGCGACCGAGCGCTGGTCATCACCACCTGGACCCTCTGAGGTCAGCATTCAGACTCGGTTGGGGATCGGCGACGGGCGCCGGTTCCCAACCAGCTCGCTCGTTCGTATGACCAGCACAGCCCCCAGCGAACGTCCGCCACTGCCGCCGTTCTCCGACGACACCGCACCGGCCAAGGTGCTCGGCGCCGAAGCGGCCTGGAACTCGCGCGACCCTCAACGGGTAGCGCTCGCCTACTCGCCAGATTCCGTTTGGCGCAACCGAGACACATTTCTCACCGGGCGTGATGAGATCCGTGATTTCCTCAGGCAGAAATGGTTGCGAGAAACTGAATAAGTTTTGGGTGAATACGAAACTGCTTTTGTCAAAGGGAGTGGATCTTGAGGTCATCCACAGCGTGGGTTCGGGCAGTTGGGTAGCGCGGTGCCGGAGGACGGGTGGCCAAGGCTCCGTCGTGATGCAGCGCCCGGGTCCAAGGAACGAAACGAACAATCTGACCTGGTCTCCGTATTCGAATGAAGTGCTTGAAGAAACCCTGATTGGTGCAGAGCCACCGATTCGAATTCGAGCGAGGGAGAGTTCATAGAGTGGCTCTTCGATCGCTCGCGCAAAGGGACCGTGACGCCTCCGTGTTGTCGAGCTGCGATGCCTCACGTCGGCGCGGGTGTCGTGTTCACATGATGTGCACAGGATTGGCCGACACGTGCCGGAATCGACGGCTCGGGACGGACTGAACGGACGCCGAGCGCGCACAGAACGTGAACATCCGGACGAAACCGCACCATACGGACGGTGTAGGCCAGGCTTAAACCCCCCTTCCATTCACGTGGAGTACGGGTTCAAATCCCGTCCCGGGCACGGTTAGTCGTTGAGCCATATCGAGTCGAACCAGCTCACTCCGTTGACGACGCACCGCAGCGGGATGCCATCGGGTGACGTGCGGTCGCACACGCCGCGGATCGACTCACTGAACGCGTTGTCCCAGATCGTGTGGACGAGGAAAATGTGGGTGTACGCGTCGTTCATTTCCTGAACGATGGCCTGCCAGTTGGCCACGCGGGCAGCCCTATCGAGCTGGGCCTGGGCGTCGAGGATCAGTGCGTCTCGCGCTTGGGAGCAGTACCTCGTCCCGTTGAGCGAAATGCCTTCGCCGATCGTCCGACACATCAGTGCGTTGCGGGACGTCGCTGGCTCGAGAGACCCGAATCCCCGCCACAGCGTTGCCTGGTACAGACCCAGCACGGTTTGCACGATGTGCTGGTCCTGGGCGAGCTCGTCGAAGTCAACGTTGAACGCCGCACTCCACCCTGCGTCGAGGATGTCGGCCTGGCGCGCCCCGACAACCCCAGCGGCGGGGAACTGGAACTCGACGTTGATCCGCCCGTCGAAGCACCCGTCGGGCACGTCGGCGCAGTACTGCGCGGCGAGGGCGGCGGCCGCGGCCGGGTCGTCGCCTTGCTGCACGACGTCGGCGTTGTAGAAGCCGCTCTCCGGGATGAACATCTGGTCGGCGCCGCGGGCGATGCCGAGCCCGATCAGGTCGCGGTAATTCTGCAGCGGGGTCGCCAGCGCCAACGCCTTTCGAGCCCTCACGTCGTCGAACGGTGGAGCCGCCGCATTGAGTTGGACGAACTGTTCCTGGCCCGTCTCGTCGACGATGTTCTGCACGCTGTCGTCGTCGCGGAGGTCGCCCACGGTGGCTGGGTCGATGGTGTGGAGGCCATCGACGTCGCCGTTGAACAGCACGTCGGCGCGAGTCGACGTGTCCTGGATGGGACGGAACTCCACCGCGTCGAGGTGGACGTCGCCGCCCCACCAATTCGGGTTGCGGACGACACGGGTCACTGAGTCCTGCGAACGGGAGTCGAACACGAACGGCCCGGTGCCGACCGGTTGCTGGTTCAGCGTCGGATCCTCGGCGGCCGCGGCGAGCGCGTTCGGTGAGGCGACCATCCCGAGCTGGGTTGCCAACCAGGCGGGGAACACTGCGTTCGGTTCGAGCATCGAAAACTCGATCGTCCGTTCGTCGACCACGGTCGAGGGTCCTTCGGCCGGGTAGAACGGGCGCTGGGCCAACGAGATCTGCACGCTCGCCAGCTGCGCGTCGAAGTTCGCCTGCACCGCCTGAGCGGTGAGTGGCGTGCCGTCGTGGAACGTGATTCCCTCCCGCACGACGACCCGCCATCTCGTCAGATCGCCGTCGACCGACTCGACCGACTCGGCCAGATACGGCACGATGTTGCCGTCGGCGCCAACCGCGGTCAGCGTGTCGAACACCGTCAAGGCCATCGTTCGGCCCGGCGCCGACAGCGACGAGGTTGTGGGGTTCAGCCCATCGACATCGGCCTCGAGCGCAAAGCGCAACGTGCCACCCGGAACCGGGCTGATCTCGTCGCCTGCGCTGTCATCGGTGTCGCTTGCCCGGACGACGTCCTCGATGATTTGACCCTCGCTGACAGGAGCCTCGGCGACGACCGGCGCGTCGCTTGTGGCCACGCCGTCGATCGCCGTGGGCTCGTCGACGTCGCCCGCAGCCGTCGGCGGGTCTTCGGGCGCACTGTCGCTGCCCGACGAGCCGCCGCCGCACGCTGCCGCGACGAGTGCCAAGCAGGCCAGTGCGGCAACGGCCGTCGTCGCCCGTGGAAGTCGGCTTCTGGTCATTTGAGCTCCATTCGAGATAGTTGTGCAGTCCGTCATTGGCGCGACCATTCGCGAGCAGCAATGACCTTGACTTCATCGGTGTCCGGGTCTTGACCGCCGGGAAGTTGGACGGTGACGTCGTGGAGCGTGCCGGTGAACGTGAACGGCGCTGAGTAGCGGGCTGAGACGGCCGAGCGGTGGTCCTCGCCAACGCTGATGCCGACAGAGGTGAATGTCATCAGGTAACGCGGGACCGCCTCGCGACCACAGGCTTGCGCGTCGATCGACACCTCGATCCAGCCGGCAGCGCCTACCCGCTCGAGGTGTACACCCAGAGTGCAATCCCCGGCGGGCACCTCGATGCTCGACTCGACGATTGTGTGATCGCCGAACGCGTTGTAGTCGACGACGAGTTTGCCGTCCTGCACGAAGACCGACAGGCCGGAGTTCTCGTTGCCCGTCGAAATCAGGACCCCCTCGTCGCTAGCCGCTCCCGTGACCCGCGCAGTGATGTCGACGACGGTGTCGGTCAGCGACGCAGCGGTTCGTGTGGGGATCGGCGTCATGGGCGGTCGATAGACGTAACGACGATCCGGCCGGTGCACGGAATGATCGAGCAGACGCGGGATGAACAACTCCAGTCGCCGCTCGTCGAGCGGGAGCACGCCGTGGATTTCCGCCTCCTGCCACCACAGGTCGATCAGCTCGGTCAGTCGCGCCGGCTCAGCGGCGGCTAGGTCATTGCATTCGGACGGGTCGGCCGAAAGGTCGAACAGCTCCCATGGTTCGGTGTCGAAGTCGGCGCCCGGAAAGTGCCTTGCGACCGCCTTCCACCACACACCATCGAGCTCGACGATCAGTGCCCGGTTTCCGGCGAACTCAAAGTACTGCAACCTGTTCGTCGCCGGAGCGTCGGCATCGTCGAGCACCGACGCGAACGAGTGACCGGTCACCGGCATCTGCTCGATACCGCGGTACACCTCGGGTGGGGTGACACCGAGCAGTTCGTAGATGGTCGGCACGACGTCGGACACGTAGGTGAACTGGTTGCGTTTGGTCCCTGCCTGTTCACCGAGGCCAGCGGGCCAGTGCACGACCAGCGGAACATGCATCCCGCCCTCATGGACGTGGGTCTTATACCAACGGAACGGCGAGTTGCCGCACTGCGCCCACCCCCACGGGTAGTTCGTGTGGCTGTCTGGCCCGCCGATGTCGTCGATCCGCTCAACCGCTTCGTCCGGCGACTCAGTGATGCCTTGGAAGTGCTTCATCTCGTGCATCGTGCCGGCCGCGCCTCCCTCCTGGGAGGCGCCGTTGTCGGACATGACCACGAAGATCGTGTTGTCCAGTTCTCCCATGGCGCGGAGCCCGTCGACGAACCGCCCGATCTGGTCGTCGGTGTGGTCTAGGAACGCGGCGAAGGTCTCCTGCAGCCTGCACGCAAGGCGCTGCTGGTTGTCACTCAGGTCATCCCAGGCCTCGACGCCGGGGTTGCGGGGCGCGAGGGTCGTGTCGGGCTGGATCACGCCGAGTTCGACCTGACGCTCGAACCAACGCTGACGCACCACATCCCAGCCCTCGTCGTAGCGACCGCGGTACTTGTCGAGATACGCCTGCGGCGCCTGGTGCGGGGCATGCGTCGCACCGAACGGGAGGTATGCGAAGAACGGGCGATCGGGACGGAGCCCCTTGTTGTCGTTGACCATCAACAGCAGCTGATCGACCAGATCTTCGGACAGGTGGTAGCCCTCCTCGGCGGTGGCTGGCGGATCGATGTAGGAGTTGTCGCGTACCAACTCCGGGTTGAACTGATCGGTTTCACCTGGCAGGAATCCGTAGAACCGTTCGAACCCGCGACCCAGCGGCCACTGGTCGAACGGGCCAGCCGCCGAGACGGCGGTGCCCGGATTCAGGTGCCACTTGCCTGCACACAAGGTCGCGTACCCCTCGTCGCGGAGTACCTCGGCGACCGTTGCCGCCGCGTTCGAGAGGTGGCCGGCCGCATGCGGGAAACCCGTCTCCCAGCCGGCCAGGCCGCGCATGCCGACGGCGTGCTGGGACCGCCCAGTCAGCAGTGCTGCACGCGTCGGCGAGCACACCGGCGTCACGTGGAAGTTCGTGAACTGCACCCCATCAGCCGAAAGCGCATCGATGTTCGGCGTGTCGATGTCAGACCCGTAGCAACCAAACTGGGCGAACCCGGTGTCGTCGAGCAACACGAACACCACATTCGGCGCCCCGTTCCCAGGATGCGGCCGTTCCTCGAAATGCGGCTCGGAATCGGCCAGTGTGCGCCCGATCTTTCCTTTGAAGTCAGTCATGTGATTGCTCCTTCTCTCAGATCGTGTTCTCAGATGGTGTTCTCAGGTGGTGATGGTGGTCAGGTGGTGATGGTGGTCAGGTCGTCGCCGATGATGACTTCGCCGTCGTAGTGCTCGGCGGCCCGAGCAATCCATTCCGGGTACTGGCCGGGGGTCGGCGCGGGAACCATGTGGGTCATGTGGTGGGTTGCCTCCCACGCGGGCCGCGGTCTGTGCGGCCTCGACGACTCCTGAGTGGTACTCGAGAATGTCTTGCGCCATCTCGCCGGGCAACAGCGCAATGATGTCCTTGCGGAGCACGGTCTGCACGTACACGTCGGCATCAGCGGCAAGCTGATCGACGCCGTCACACGGGGTCGTGTCGCCGACCAGTGCAGCGACGGCCCCCTCGTGTTCGAGACGGAACCCGATCGTCGGGTGGACCGGCGCATGGTTGGTTGCCGCGGTCGTGACGTCGACGTCACCGATGCGGAACTCGTCGCCGGGCCGCAACTCGGTGACCTCGACCTGGGGACCCTTTACCAGCGGGTCGTGGTGCTCAACCCGGTACCCGATGTCGTCTTCCAGCGCGTGGAGTTGACGTTCGACGAACCGAGCGATGCCCACTGGTCCGAAGACGTTCAACGGCACGAGCTCACGCGTTCTGACCCAATGCGTGGTGATCACGTCGTTGAGCGCACAGATGTGGTCGCTGTGCAGATGCGTGATCAGCACACCAGCAAGCAACGACGGGTCCGACCCTGCTGCGGCCATCCGCATCACGACACCTCGACCCGCGTCGACGAGGATGTGCGTGTCACCCGCCTTGACGAGTGTCGAAGGGCCAGCACGGTTCGGGTCGGGCAGCGGCGATCCGGTGCCGGTCAAGATGATGTCCATCAGCTGTGTGTCCTTTCGTGGGCGGCAAACTTGACCATAGCAAAGATTTTTCATACAGTGTGAAATTATGTCGACGCATGCCAGAAAGCAATCGATGAATGACCGTTCGCTGCACTACCGGACTTGTCCGTTGTGCGAGGCGACCTGTGGGCTCGAAGTGACCGTCGAGGGCGACGCGTTGGACGGCAAAGTGGTGCGCATCCGGGGCGACCGCGACGACGTGTTCTCACACGGATTCATCTGCCCCAAGGGCTCGACCCTGAAGCAGCTCCACGAAGACCCCGACCGTCTGACCTTGCCCATGGTGAAGCGCGATGGGCGCCACGTGGAGGTGTCCTGGGACGAGGCGTTCGAGGAGATCGAGCGGCTGATGCTCCCGGTGATCGAGGAGCATGGCCGTGAGTCGGTGGCGATCTACCAGGGCAACCCGGCCGTGCACAATCATGCACTCACTATCTACGGGCGGGCGCTGATCTCGGCGCTGGGCACGAGGAACATCTACTCGGCGGGCACGGTCGACCAGATGCCGCGCCACGTCTCGTCGGGATTCCTGTACGGCGACCCTCTGGCCTTCCCCGTGCCCGACCTCGACCGGACCGACTACCTGCTCATGCTGGGCGCCAACCCCTTCGAGTCGAACGGCAGCCTCGCAACCGCCCCCGACTTCCCCGGCCGCCTGCAGGCCATCCAGAAGCGTGGCGGCCGGTTCGTGGTGGTCGACCCGCGCCGCACCAAAACCGCCAAGGCTGCCGACGAGCACCTCACGATTCGACCCGGCAGCGACGCCGCCTGGTTGGCGGCGCTGGCCCACGTCCTGTTCGACGAGGACCTGGTCGACGCCGGCGCAGCGGGTGAACACCTCGACGGGGTCGACGACGTGCGTCGACTGGTCGCGCCGTTCACGCCCGAAGCGGTCGAGCACGCGACTTGGATCACTCCCGAGATCACTCGTCGCATCGCCCGCGAACTCGCGGCAGCACCCACCGCGGCGGTCTACGGGCGGATCGGCACCAACACGGTGCCGTTCGGAACCCTGGCCTCGTGGCTGACCGACGTGGTCACCATCCTGACCGGCAACCTCGACCAGCCGGGCGGCATGATGTGGGCCCACCCGGCACACCTTCCACCCCATAAGGTCGGTCCGGGGCGAGGCTTCGTCACCGGTCGCCGCACGACGCGGGTCAGCGGTCGCCCCGAGACAAAGGGCGAGTTTCCTGTTGCCGCGCTGCCGGAGGAGATCGAGACTCCCGGCCCCGGCAAGATCCGTGTTCTCGTGACCGTGGCGGGCAATCCGGCTCGCTCGATCCCCGACAGTGACCGCACCGAAGCCGCCTTGGCCTCGCTCGATGTGATGGTTTCGGTCGATCCGTATCTCAACGAGACGACACGTCACGCCGATGTGATCCTGCCGCCTCCTTCGGCGCTGGCCCGGAGCCACTACGACCTGGCCTTTTACGGGCAGGCGGTCCGCAACATCGCGAACTACTCCCCACAGCTGTTCGACCCCCAGGGGCCATGCGAAGAGGACATCATCGCCCGGCTGGCCCTGGTCGCCAGCGGTCAGGGCGCCCACGGCGACCCGCAGCTCATCCACGATCTCGTCCTTGACAGCGTGCTGCGGGCTGCGGTGAAACCTGGTCGCGAACTCGAGGGTCACGACGTGGCCGAGCTGCGCGCTCAGCTTGGCAACCGCAGCCCGGCCGACCGGGCACTCGAGGCGATGTTGCGTTCCGGATGGGCGGGCGACCACTTCGGTGCGCGTCCGGAGGGTCTGAGCATGGAACTCCTCGAAGCCCACCCCCACGGCATCGACCTTGGAGCACTCACCCCGCAACTGCCCGGTCTACTGCGCACCGTCTCGGGCCGGATCGAGCTGGCGGCAAGATCGAACTCGCCGCCGAAGTGTTTATTGCCGACCTTGATCGTCTCGCTGCGGCGCAGTTCGGCCTTGAGCAACGCGCGATGGTGCTCGTTGGCCGTCGGGATCTTCGAAGCAACAACTCGTGGATGCACAACGTCAACGTTCTGGTGAAGGGCCGCGAGCGCTGCACGCTGCAGGTTCACCCCGCTGACGCCGCGGCATGGGGACTGATCGATCGCGGTCAAGCCCGAATCACTTCGGCGGCAGGATCGGTGGAGGCTCCGGTCGAGATCACCAACGACATCGCCCAATCGGTGGTCAGTCTGCCCCACGGCTGGGGCCACGATGCCCCCGGCACGCGGTTGAACGTCGCGGCCCGACGCCCGGGGGTCAACAGCAACGTGCTCACCGACGGATCGATGATGGACCCATTGTCGGGCAACGCCGTGCTCAACGGCATCCCCGTCGAGGTCGCCCCCGCGCCGCCAAGAGACACCGAGGCGAGCAACACCGAGAGCCAACAAGAATCGGAGACCGTATCAACGTACTATTTTGATGATATAACACAGGCAGCACCACCACCTCAGGCAGCACCGACCGCCGTGTCGCACTCATCGCGAACACGAGCTTTTACATTGGCCCGCCACTGGCCCGCGAGCTGGCGAAGCGGGGCCACGACCTGATCATCGGCGACCCAGAGCCGGGCCTGGTCGACGAACTCGAGAGCCTCGGCGCCACGGTCGCAGTCGCCGAGGGCGTGTGGGACCTGGCCGATGCCGATGTCGCCGAGCGGCTCGTGCAGACCGGCCTCGATCAGTTCGGTCGCATCGACGCCGCCACCGCGTTCACCGGCGAGATCGTCGTCGGCCGCTTCCTCAGGTCGACCACTGCCGATCTCCACAAGCTTGAACGAGGCTTGATCGACGCCCCGTATCAGTTCATGAAGGCAGTGCTCCCCTCGATGATCGAGCGAGGCCAGGGCCAGGTGCTGATGATCACCAGCTCGGCCGGAAACAAGGTCCTTCCGGCCGCACCCCTGTATTCCGCGCTGCGAGCCTGCGCCACCCACCTCGTGAAGAACGTGGCCGCAGACGCGGCTCGCGACGGGGTGCAGGTCAATGCTCTCGGCACTAACTTCATGGACTTCCCCGGCTTCATCGCAGCAAACGGGGCGGACACGCCCGAGGGGCTTGCGAAGACGGTGGCCCGTGTCCCGATGGGGCGCCTCGGCACGGTCGACGAGTGCGCCGCACTGTGTTGCGCCTATCTCGACGGAACGTGTGGTTTTGTAACTGGGCAATTCGTTGCCCACGATGGAGGGTGGTCCTGATGTCCGAACAAGAACAGCGAAAAGCGCCAGCCGGCATTGAGGTAACACCCGGCGTGTGGGTGCTGCCGTCCCAAGGCAACGGGTTCGCGGTGGAAACCCCCGACGGTGTGGTCGTGGTCGACACGGGGCCTGGCGGTCGCAAGACCGACCAGATGATCGCTGCCTTGCGCGCCCTGACCGATTCGCCCGTCATCGCGATCTGTTACTCACACGGGCACTTTGGCTACAACTTCGGCGTCCCTCAGTGGCTCGACCACAACGCTGAACGCGGCGACGATGCGCCGCGACTGATCGCGCATCGCAACCTCCCGCTCCGCTACGACCGGTATCGCGAGACCGAGGGGTACCAGGCCATTCTCAACGAGATGCAGTTCCCCGGCATCTCCGCCAGGTTCGAACCGACCAAGGTCGATCCGACCGAGACGTTCGACGACCACATGGTGCTCTGTGAGTCCCCGCGCATCGAACTGCTGTGGGTCCCGTCGGAGACCGACTGTGCGCTGGCAATGTGGCTGCCTGACACCCGCACGCTCTTCGCCGGGGCAGCCGTGCCCGCCGACTTCATCCCCAACGTCGGCACCCCTCAGCGCTCCCTTCGCTTGACGGGACGTTGGGCCGACACGCTTGACCGACTGATTGAACTGCGCCCCGAAGTGCTCGTGATCGAGTTCGGCGCATTTGTCACCGGCGAGGACCTCATCGCCGAACGGATGACCACGACGGCGCACGCATTGCGCTGGCTCCGCAGCGAGGTCGTTGCCCGCCTCAACCGTGGCATGAACGAGCGCGAGATCCTCGCCGACCTGGACTACCCGCCCGAGGTGTTCGACTACCCCTGGCTCACCCACGCCTACGGCAGCCCCGACTACATCGTGCGCGACCTCGTGCGTGAGGAGAGCGGCTGGTGGGACCGCAACCCGACCTCGCTCCACCCGGCCGCGCCGGCCGACGTCGCCCGGGTCACGTTCGACGCCATTGCCGACCCCGACGCCGTGATTGCCCAGGCCGAAGCGTTGGCGGCCGATGGGAACCCGCAGCTGGCAATGCACGTGATCGACCTCGTCGCTCTTGGCCCCGACGACGAGCCAGCTGTTACCAGGGCGCGCGCGATCAAGTCGGACCTCTGCCGCGAGCGGTCGAAGCAGGTCACTCCGTATCCGAGCAAGGGGCTCTACAAGTCGAGCGGCATTCGTCTGAAGCAGGGGATCATCTCGTGGGAGGGTGTGGGCCAATGAATGACGGGCAGCCCAAGAAGCAACCCAATCTGCTCTTCATCTACGCCGATCAGCATCGCGCCGACGTTCTGGGCTGTGCGGGTAACGACATCGTCGTCACACCCCACCTCGACCGCTTGGCGGCAGAAGGCGTCCGCTTCGATCAGGCCTGGACCGAGAGCCCGATCTGCCAACCGGCCCGTGCGTCGTTGCTCACCGGCCGCTATCCGAACGACCACGGGGTGATCGGCAACTTCGCCGGCGACTGCCAACCGGAATGGGACACGTTCCCGCGCCGTCTACAACAGGCCGGCTACACCACGGCGTCGATCGGCAAGACGCACTTCGCGTCATGGCCGATGGCGGTTGAAGCGGGATCGCCGGCGCCGACCGAGGAGTGGATTGGCAGCTTCGGGTTCGATCACGTCGTCGAAGAGTTCGACCGGTATGTCCATCTCGGTGACTGGGAAACGCCCTATATGCGATTCCTGCGCGGCCACGACGCGCTCGAGCCATACCAGGGCGTGGTGGGTGCGAACTTCCGTGGTGGGGACGGGCACTGGAACGGCGCCACCTCTCCCCTTCCCCAGGAGCTGGACCTCACCTGCTTCCTGGCCGACGAAGCACAAGCATGGATCGGCCGGCAACCAGGCGACCGGCCGTGGTTCATGCAGCTTTCGTTTGTGCAGCCCCACGTACCGCTCATGGGTGACCCCACGTGGGCCGAGCACTACGCCGACGCATACATCGCACGCACAGCGCGACTCGAGCCAGAACCGCACACTGAGGAATGGGCCAACCACTTGGCCTTTCTGCGCAGGCACTCACGCAGTGAGCTGTTGACCGACGAGTTCGTGCTGGCCGGGGCTCGCCAGTACTACGCCATGGTGTCGCTGATCGACCAGCGCATTGGCGACCTGCGAGCCGGGTTGGAGGAGCGAGGCCAGCTCGACAACACATGGATCGTCTACTCGTCGGACCACGGCGAAATGCTCGGCGATCACGGCTTGATGGCCAAGATGAACTTCTATCGGTCGTCGGTCCGAGTGCCGTTGATCGTGCGCCCACCCGCAGGCATCACAGGCCGAGTCGAGACCGCTCCGGTCCAAGCGTTCGACATCGCGGCCACCCTGCTCGACGCCGGCAACGCGCCAGCCCTCGACGGCGCCCCATCGCAGTCGCTCGTGCCGCTCGTGGCCGGCGATCCCGATGGTGATGGAGGCACGACCCGCGACCACGTGGCGAGCATGATCCGCATGCGGCCCGACCTGGCGACGTGGCAGGCCATCACCGACGGCCACTGGCGCGCCACCATCAACGCCGACACCGGCGAAGCCGTCGAGTTGTTCGATCTCGATACCGACCACGACGAGACCACCAACCTCGTGGACGATGCCGCTTCGAGCAACGAGCTCGCTCGGCTGACGGCCGCACTCGGATCTACTATCGGCACCTCATGACCGAGATTGTTGAGGATGGACGAGTCGCACGCGGAGCGCGCACTCGCGAAGCGGTGATCGATGCGATGCTCGCCCTCCACGCCGAAGGAGACCTCACTCCGACCATCGAGGCAATCGCCGCCCGGGTAGGTCGCACGACCCGCTCGATCTATACCCACTTCCAGGACAAGGAAGCACTGGCGGTGGCGGTCGCTGAACGACAACTTGAACAACATCTCGAATTGTTCATCGCTCGACCCTCCACCGGGACCCGCGCCGAACGAATCGCGGGCATTGCAACCCATCGCTCTGAACTGTTCGAGGCCGTCGCACCGGCGCGCCGCTCGGCGCTGGTCAGGATGCACAAGTCGCCCGAGCTTCAGAAGCAGCAAGCCACGCTTGCCGCGCACCTCCGCAAGCATTTGGCCCGCACGTTTGAGCCCGAACTGTCCGCGCTCAGTGCCGCCGCCGCGGACGAGACGCTCGAGTTGCTCGATCTCCACACCAGCTGGGAAACCTGGGACCGGCTACGAACGCGGCAGAGCCTGTCGGTCGAGCGCAGCCGTCGACTGATGACCGGCCTGATCACCCAGGCCCTGAAGCACTGACCGACACCTCGGCCAACCGCCGCATGCCGTGGCTGAATGACCTGAAAGAAGGCAAGTCTCAAAACATCTCGCTGGCCATCCAGCCGACGTAGGACGTTTGTCAATTTGAGCTGCGGTGGCGAGTGTTGAAGAGAACTCGATGGCAACGAGATTCTTGCACGTCCCATCGGAACCGAAAACGCTCCGCTGTAAACGGCGCTGATTTCGGCGGACCCGTGAAGATCAGGCGCTTTTGTTCTCCCGCTTCTCTTGATCGGCGAGCCGGGCCCGCAGACCGATTGGAGCGGTGACTCTGAACCCGAGCACGTGGCGGTCTTCTTCGGACTCACCGGCCCAGTAGCCGTACTCGCAATTCGCCCGTGCAATTGTGCGGCACTCCTCGAAGACCGGGCAATCGTCGCAGACCCGCTTAGCTTTGGCTTCGCGGCGCGCTCGGGCTTCAGGTCGTTCGGCCTTGCGTGCAAAGAACAGTGCGAGTTGGCCGCGGCAGGCCGCTTCCAGTTTCCAGTCGACGGCAGCTGCTACCGGGTTACTTGCTTCAGTATCGCTGTCGAGGAGACGGAGCGTTGAGTTGATCATCATTCATCCTTTCGGGACGAGTCCAACACCCCTCGGGGGGTGGGGGGGGAGGTGTTGGATCCGCATTGGTATTCATGCTGTGGTTGGAATCAGGCTTCGATGAGTTCGCCAGCGTCGTCGGGTGTGGCAGCGCCGAAGTCCTGGCCGCCAGGCTCGACGTAGCCGTCCTCACGTGACTTGGCGAGAGCAATGCCCAGCACCAGGAGCCCAAAGAGTGGCTTGGCGAGCACGTCGCCGAGTGAGTACATCACTTGACGGGCGACCTCGGCGTTGGCCGTGTCGTCGATGAGCGAAGGCAACATGTAGGCAATCGGGTAAATGCCCCACGTCGCCAGAATGATGTAGCGGAGCCCGTCGACGAGCTTCTTAACATTGTTGCTTTGGCGGTCGAGTGACTTGCCGAGCTCAACGAAGAGCACGTACAAGATGTAGAGGAACGGCAGGGTTGACAGCACACCCCAGATGGTGCGAGCCGAAGAGTCCGCTGCGGCGATTTCGCCCGGGTAGCCGAGTGCAATCATGGCAACAGCAGCGATGGTCAATCGGATGATCAAGCTGCGCGTCTTGCCCTTGGTCAACTTGAGTACTACGACGAGCTCTGCGAGTAGCAGCGGGACGGTCAAGAACCAGTCGACGTAGCGGTAGCCCTCGTTGAAGGGCTCGCCGTCTTGGACGTACCTTCCATCGACGAAGCTGAACGCATCAGACCAGGATCCGAAGATGCGAACGTAATGGTAAAGGGCAATGCCGACGACCAGTGTGGACAGGGTCACTGCCATGCGGTGCTGTGGCGCCACACGATTCCTGACGAGTAGGAAGAACAGGAGTGCTGCACCCATGCTGGCGATGACGAACGAAAGCGAGTTGTAGACAAGGTTGTATTGGACCTCGGTCAGCGAAAATTCCATTGGGCATCTCCTTGTGATGAAGCGTCTACCTTGCGGAGGACCAAGTCATATTAACAACGTTTAGTGTCAATTAGCGAGAGTTAGTGCATAATTATTTTTAATCGTCTACGCTGCACTGATGAGTGAAGAGCCCGAGGTGATGTTGGAGCTGCAATCGGCAGCAGACGCCCTCGGTGTTCATTATCAAACTGCGTACCGGTGGGTGCGCAGTGGGCGGCTGCCAGCCCAGCTCACGGGCGGCAAATATTTGGTTTCCTCTGTAGACATCGCCGAGGTCGGCGCGAGCCGCAACTTTCCGCAGGCCCCGGCTGTTCCGAGTCCCGCCCGGCTGGTCCGTCAGTCTGAGCGGATGCAGAAGGCGCTCCTGACCGGTGACGAATCTGAGGCCCGCAAGATTGCTCGGCGGCTCGTCGACGAGGGCACGACCATCGTCGACCTCATCGAGCAGGTGATCTCGCCTCCACTGCGTGCGATCGGGCAGGCATGGCACGACGGCAACTTGACGATCTGGGTAGAGCATCGAGCATCGGCGATCATCGAGCGTGCGCTCGGCGACCTGCTCCCCAATCCGCGCGGCCGCCGCCGGGGCACCGTCGTGGTTACTGCGCTCTCCGGTGATCTGCACTCGTTGCCAACAACGATGGCTGCAGTGGCGCTTCGTGAAGCTCATTGGCATGTCCATCACCTCGGAGCAGACCTGCCCGGTGAGGAACTCATTGACTTTTGTGCAACCCATGATGAGGTCGACGTGGCAGTGATCTCGGTGACTGACGCGAACGCCGCTGTACGGGCCGAGGAAGTCGCAAACAAGATCCGTGCGCAAGGAACGCCGACACTCGTTGGTGGCCCGGGCAAGACGCTTGGCGGGCTCATTGATGATGTCCAACACGTCGCCGACAGCCGTCGTTCTTAACAAGGGCCGTCCGGGCCCATGGCCGATTCTTCCTGGTGAACGTTTGGGTCAACCTGGCGGGGTGCTGGCGGCGTGACGGGGATCCGAGAGTGGCTCGTTTGTCGCCTTCCACGCAAGAATGGGGGCATGGCACTGCACGTCACTCGACCGACCATTTCGCAACTGCGTGCGCTCGCTGAGGCGTCGGCAGCGCACGAGCTGACCTACTCGCCAGTCGGCATCACCGCCGGGGGCACCGCTCCACCCGGCTATCGCTCCACCCGGCTATCGCCACGGCCACTGGTCCCGCAGGCTCGGGAACGGTCGCTCGGTCTTCGAACGCGCCTCCGACGCGCTTCGCGACTGGCGCATGCAATCAAGGTCAGGGCTGGTCGTCGCACACCCAGGACAACCGGCCGTCGGGGCAGTTGTTGCAATGGCCGCGCCCCTGCCCGTTGGCTACATCGACGTGGTGTGTCGCGTCGTCGTCCGTGGACGATCAGGACGACCAATTCGGGTTCACGTACGGAACGTTGCCGGTGCACCCTGAACAAGGCGAGGAGTCTTTTGCGATCGTCATTGCGCCAGACGGGGTCGTGACGGTGGAGATCACCGCGGTGTCGCGCTCGCGTCATCCGCTGGCTCGGGCATTCCCCCCGATAGCGCGACGGCTCCAACACATCGCGACGAATCGGTACCTCGACGCCATGCAGTCGCTCGTCGCTGAGTAGCCAACGAATATGGCCGTCTCGGATTGGCTCGGGCAAGCGACTGTTTTTTTGGGAGACCCGTGTTGACAGAGATCAAGTACGGCGAGTGGATGTCAGACAACGATGCGCTGCTCTGGCGTATCGAGCGGGATCCACTGCTGCAGTCGACATCATGACCCCCAACGGGCCGGGGTCGCCGTTCCCTGTTTGGGTCCGACATGCCAGGGTCGAAGAATTCTTTGCCTTTGGACCACTGGTGGGTGCAACGATCAATCTCGCCCGCTCGGTTGCCTGGTCGCGAGCGGAGGCTTGGCTTTCCAGAGCCGTTCGACCACAACCATGTGGGGCAAGGTCAGCATGCTGACGAAGACCAGCGTGATCGGGACAATCAACTCGGTCTGGCCGAGCGACTGTGCGCCACCGACGAGTATCGCCAGCGCCGCGATTGACACGGCGCTGCGCGGCGCGACGAGGCGGGCGAGTTCCACTGGTCTCAATGCAGCCAAGCTTGTGCGGTGTCCGAGCACGTTGGCGAGGACGTTGAGGTGGTTCAGGGAGTGCCACAATCCGAAATACACCGCGAATCCGATGAGGGGGTCGGTCGCAACGAGTAGCGCCGTCAAAGAAATGATGGTGAATACCTCGCGCTTGATCGTTGCCCGATCGCCGATGCGCGGTGCGACGACGAGCCCGACAGCGAGTTGTTGACCGACCAGCACCGTTGACCAGAGGGCTGTATGCCCGGCGAGCCACGGCCACGAAGTCGGATCGAATCCGCCCATCCGTTCGATCACCGGGGCGACCGTGTTGAGATTCGCAACCAGTACGAGGCCGACCAAGAAGAGCCCGCGTGACAGCTGAATAGCGAGCTGATGCCAGCGGTCGATCCCGAGGTGGGCCAGATCGCTCTGTCCGAAGTGATGGATCGAGACGAGAAGGAATCCGGCCAGGGCAACCCCGGGGATCGCCAGCCAAACCAAACCGTATGCCGCCATTGCTCCGATATAGAAAAGGTGAAACCGCAACTGCGAGACCTGCGCGATGGGGGCGAGCGCCGATGCCGATGGCCCGGTGCGTTGGACCGTCGTCGCGACGAGGTGATCGACCGCCCCGTGCGGAATTCCGAACAGGGCAATCACGAACACAACAATCGCGACCGAGACCGTGTCGTTCGACGAGGTCGCCAACGCCACAACCGTCGCCAACGCCGTGATCGCCACCACCGACTGAAAGACTCGTGGCGACGTCGGTGCCCGACGTGCTCCCAGACGGGAGACGAGCGCGGTCATGGGCGCCTGGTGATGGCAGTAGCTAGATCGGCGCCAAACTCGAGCGCAGCGGCTCGCAGGAACGGGGGCCACGGAAGCTTTGTGACCATGCGTGCGTCTTTGCCAACTGTGCTGTCCTCATCGAGGAAGGTGAGTACGTCGTTGATTGGCGTGCGTGCGAAAAGGCGCTCGAAGATCGTGCGACCGTGCTCTGGGTGGTGATGCAGGATGTTGAGCAAGGTGCGATCGGCAAATCGGTAGCGACCCGCCGGTTGGGGGAGTGCCGTCGGCGCAGTGTTGTTGGCCCAGTGACCGATCAAATGACGAGCCTGGGCATGGATCCGCTGAAAGGTGTAGCCGCTTGTCGGTTTCGTCATTCCACCGACCGTGCCGACGTTCCAGACGTGCTGGCCCCATTGCTGGCCGCGGCGCCGATCATCCATGGGGATGACGCCGTACTCGGTGCGCTCGATCGACACGTCGCCGGCTCCGAGTCGCTCGAGATACTGACGGATCTGCGCATCGTAGAACGCCGGGTCGCAAGACTCGAGGGAGAACATAGTCAACTCGACGAGCGCTCGATTCCGTGCCTCGGGAAGAACGTAAAAGAATGCCGTGGCCTCGAGTTGGTCCGTGTCGAAATCCATCAACGTTGCGGCCAGGGGATCGAAGATCGGGTATTGGGTCCGAACTTCCCATCCACCAAAATGCTGCCGAAGTGGATGACGGACGCGATTTGCGTTGTCGGACGGCGAGAGCTGTGTACTTTGGAGCACCAGTGGCGCTCGGAGCTCCCCTTCAGGGAGTTCAACGACACCGCCTTGGCAATCGTCACGAAGCCCGGTGATGTCTTGGGCAACAAATTGAATATTGGGCCTTCTGGCTGCCTCGCCGAGTATTGCTGCGTCGTAGTCCCGCTGTCTGACTCGGTGGTAGAGCCGCTGGCCAGATCTTGAGGTGCGGTTGCCCGTTCTATGCTGAAGTTGGCCGACGGTTTCCCATCCGGGGAATCGGACCTTCAACCGGTCCCAGCTTCGGTCGGCGAGGTGGGCGAACGGTGCATTTTGGGTTCCCCAAAACGCCCAGGAACGATCGTCACCGACCTCAAAGTTGCGGTCGATGACAATCACATTCCGGTGTTCGTTTGGCCGCTGCATGACCTGCCAGAGTGCACTCAATCCGGCGCAGCCCGCTCCGGCAATAATCAGATCAGCATCGAAGGTAGCCACAGGCTCACTGCCTAAAAGTCGGCGCGGATGACGTCTCGAGTTGGTAGATCACCGTCTGGATCTCCTGATTGACCGACATTTTTGGGAGCGAGTTCCGGGCTCGCCTTGATCTGCTGCTTGGTCAATTGCACCCCGCCGGCGATGATCGTGCCGTAGACGGTGAGAAAGAAGACGAGCACACCCACCCCGAAAATGACGACTGTCATGAGCTGATGCTCTCGCTCTCGGTCGCTTCGACCGTATTTCTCGCCTGCGTGATGATCAACGTGCCGAGCGAATGAATCGACGGGACCCAGAGACCGACGAAGATGCCAGCGTTCTCTTCGCCGAGTGCGAAGTACAGGTACACCGAAAACAGGAACGACATGAAGCCGGCCACGAGAAACGGGAGTCTGATTTTGATGTCCGGTGGGAGCATTTTGAGCGGGTTTTTCACGAGAGGACCTTTCCTCAGTAGAGCTTTATTACATTTTAGCAAGAATAAAATCAAACGCAAGAACTGATTTCTGTGGTGGTAGCGGTAACGGTGACGACGCGTGCAAACGCTGAGCTCGTCAAGGCCCTCAGAACTCCGGTCGCCTAAGATAGCAATATGAAGATCGTCGGCCGAACCGCTCAAACAGTCGCAGCACTCTGGATCATCAACGTCTGGTTCAACCGATTTGGGAAAGACACTGGTTACCGCGGCGGCGGAGCGACCAATATGCAAGAAGAATTCGCCGAGTACGGGTTCTCGAAAAACCAGATGTATGCCGTTGGCGCGGCCAAGGTCAGCCTGGCGACCCTCATGCTGGCCGGGCACGCAGCCCCCAAGCTTGTCCGCCCGGCCTCGACTGGCCTCGCAATGTTTATGCTCGGAGCAATCGGCATGCACATCAAGGTCAAGGACCCCATCAAGCGTTCAATGCCTGCGATCACGGTGCTGACTCTGTCGACCGTGGCGGCGGTCTTTGCCGACGGAAGCGACTGACAAACGCCGTCGCTGAGCCTGGCGTCGCTGAGCCTGGACTCATTGCACGGGCGCTCGCTCAATTCATTGGGCGATGAACAGAACCACCAGCGTCGCGTTCAAGACGGCGAGGCTTCCTGCAGGAATCATCAGTCGTGGCGCATCGCGAATTTTGTAACGAGCGGCAAGCCCGAGCAACATCATCAATGTGAGCCCACTGGCTGCGGCAGCCCCGAGTGGAGCGACGACGATCCCGAGCGCCACGCCGGCAGCGCCCAACATTTGCATCGAACCAACGAAAACCCGCATCTTCGGCATGCCGTAACGATCGAACTCACCGCGAGGTCGATCGGCAAAGAGTGTTTCGCTCCCGTAGTAGAGGAACGCCAGTGCCGAGACGGCAGCGAGGGTCACCAGAAGCATGCACGAGCTGACTGTATGGCCTCGACGCCGGTTCGACTGTTTGGGTTGCGCATTGGCTCGCCGTCAGTCTGAGGTTTCGGAACGGGTGGTGTTTGTCGCTCGGATCATTTCGACGGCGTCCTCTGGGAGGGGTTGGCGGAACAGGCCGGGCGGCACGGGTGCTCCGGCCCTGACCAGGGCCAGGTGCCAGGACGGTGATGATCCGAGTGTCCAGCGCAGGCTACGCACGACGGCGCCGCCGATGTGCGATCGTGCTGGGGACGGTCGCAGGCCCAGAATGTTGGTTATCCGTGAGGGAATGGTTGACACCGCTGCATCTGAGAGCGGCCTGTAGCCCAGCTTGACGCCCAGCGGGAGCGGTGGATTGCGAAGGAAGGCAGTGGCGTTGGCCTGGTCGGCTGAAGCGCACAAGGCCGGATGGTCCGCTACCCACTCGGACAGCTCGTTCGCTGTGAGTGGAAGGGGAGATGCTCCGAGGAGGGCCCCGATCGTGGCCTGCTCGGCGACGAACTGATCGGCCTCAAGCACCGAGAGTCGCTCGGGGCCAAAGGTTTGGTATGCCACTAAAAACGAGTCGGTCAAGACGTTGTGCACCCACGCAGCCAATTCTGGGTGGGCGGCGCTGTACGGCTTGCCCCGTGCCGACTCGCCGCGCACCGGACGGTGCGCTGAACGCACCTCGGCCACGGCGGCCTCGACCTCTGGTTGGGAGCCATAGGTGGTCTCGGTGACGTAGAACGATGTTCGGTTGAGTCGCCCGAATGGGTCGCTCCGGTAGCGAGAGTGCTGCTCGACGCCGGCAACGACCTCCGGGTGGGCGGCCTGAACGAGCAGCGCTCGGACCCCGCCAACAAACGCCGCAGTGTCACCGATGACGCGCCACGAAATGGAGTCGGGGCCGAGTAGGCCCCGATCGCCCCGATAGTCCAAGGTGTTCTCGAGCGGCGTAGGGCCGTGAGAAAACAGCGATGTCGTGGCGGAGACGACTTGGTCACGGAGGTAATTGATCATGGTGTCAGCAGAACGTTGCCCCATAAAATGTAGTGATGGCTCCAGTCACATGCTCGATCGTTGTCCAGACTTTTTCGCGCGTCATGTGTTCGAGCCTGTTTGGGATTACCGCCGCGCTTTTGGTCGAGGGACAGGTCCCGCTTCGTCATGCAGGCACGGCAACCGAAGATGCATCATGAAGAATAAACCTCTTTCGCGTAGCTCCCGGCGAGCACCAAAGACTCCAGCCGACAGCAATGTCGTACGGGCCTGTTCTCGATACCTTGATGAGCATGAAGATCGGTGAACTTGCCAACACCGCGGGTGTCACGACGAAGACCATTCGGTACTACGAGTCGATTGGCGTACTCGACGAACCAGCTCGAAGCGAATCGGGGTACCGCTCCTACGGACCTGCTGCGATTGAACGACTTGACTTCGTCAAGCAAGCTCAGTCATCTGGCCTTGCACTCGCCGAGATCAGGTCGATCCTTGAGATCAAAGATCAGGGCGGCCAGACGTGCGAACACACCACCTCTTTACTGCGGTGGCATCTCGATGAACTCGATGCCAAGATTGTTGAACTGCAAACCGCCCGGGTCGAACTGCAAGCGATGTACAAGCGTGCCGGTGCGCTCGACCCGGCCGAGTGCACCGACGCGAACCGCTGCCAGATCATCACTGCCGAGTAACCGGTCACGATGTGACCAACGCCGCTTGACCCTTCCCTTGACCTTTTCCTTGACCTTGCCCTGGACTGGAAGGCGTACGTTGAAGTGATGACCGATCAGCACGTCGCTCACGAACAGACGCTCGACCTCGGCGTCGATGGCATGACCTGCGGCTCGTGTGCGGCGCGGATCCAGAAAACCCTCGCCAAGCAGCCCGGCGTCTCCAACGCGGAGGTGAACTTCGCGACGGGCCGGGTTCGCCTGTCTCTCGACGGCACAGCGGATCTAGTTGGCTTACAAACGGCGGTCGACAAGGCTGGCTACACACTCCACGGGCCTGGGCCCGTCGAAACCGCAGTGGGTGACTTCGCCGTTGGCGGCATGACGTGCGGCTCGTGTGCCGCACGCATCCGCAAAGTGCTTCAACGGCAGCCCGGAGTTGCCGACGCTGAAGTCAACTACGCGACCGGCCGAGCCGTCGTTACCCCCGTTCCTGGCGCCACCTTCGACTCAGCTCTCCTCGTCGACGCTGTCAAAAAGGCCGGCTACGAACTCACTGGTCGCAACGACAACGCCGCCCGCAACAACGCCGCCCGCGACGCCGTCGCATCGGGCCCAACCGCAGCCGAGCGCGCCGATCAGGCCGACGCCGACGAGGCAAAACATCGGGCGCTGTGGCTCCGACGGGCCGTGATCTCGGCACCGGTTGCCTTGTTCATGGTGTCGACCATGCTGTACCACGACTTCGCAATGGAGAACACGTGGTTGCGATGGCTGCAGTTCGCGCTCGCGATTTCGATCCAGTTCTACGTGGGTTGGCCGATCCTCGTCGGCGCTGCACAACGCGCCCGCCACCTCGCAGCGAACATGGACACGTTGATCACGATGGGCACGCTCTCGGCGTTCACGTTCTCGACCTACCAATTGTTGACCGGCGGGATGGAGCTGTACTTCGAAGCTGCCGTGGTGATCATGTTCTTCATCACCTTGGGCCGGTACCTCGAAGCCCGTGCAAAGGGCCGTGCCGGCAAGGCACTGCGAGCCCTCGTCGAGTTGGGCGCCAAAGAAGCACGCCTTGTGCGTGATGGCGTCGAGGAGATGGTGCCGGTTGAGTCGGTGCAGGTCGGTGACCTCGTCAAGATCCGGCCCGGCGAGAAGGTGCCCGTCGATGGCGAAGTCGTCGAAGGTGCGAGCGCTGTGGACGAATCGATGCTGACCGGTGAATCGCTCCCGGTCGACAAGCAGTCAGGCAACAAGGTTGCAGGAGCCACGCTCAACACCTCCGGTGTCCTCACCATCAGGGCGACGGCGATCGGCTCAGAAACGGCACTCGCCCAGATCGTCAAACTCGTCGAAGACGCCCAGACCGGAAAGTCTGCAGCGCAGCGTTTGGCTGACCAAATTTCAGCGGTGTTCGTCCCGGTCGTGATGTCGATCTCGTTGCTCACGTTCCTGGGCTGGACCGTCATTGGCGGCAGCGTCAGCAACGGCGTGTACGCCGCGGTTGCGGTGCTGATCATTGCTTGCCCGTGCGCGCTCGGGTTGGCAACGCCGATGGCGATCATGGTCGGTACCGGACGCGGAGCCCAGCTCGGGATCCTCATCAAGTCTGTCGAAGTGCTCGAACGCACTCGACGCATCACCACGGTGGTGTTTGACAAGACCGGCACACTTACCGAAGGCGCCATGTCGGTCACCGACATCGTCACGATCGATGGCACAAGCGAAGCTGACCTCATCGCCCGGGCAGGTGCCGTTGAAGCTGACAGCGAGCACCCGATTGGTCAAGCCATCGCCGTCGCCGCAAGGCAATCGCATGGCTCGCTCGACCCGGTCATCGAGTTCGAGACCATTATTGGCCACGGCATCCGTGCCGACGTCGACGGCACGGCCGTGTGGGTTGGGCGACGCGAGCTCGCCGCTCAGGCATCACTTGAACTTCCAGGCTGGCTCGACGACGAAGCGGTCAAGCTCGAGAACCAGGGCCGGACCACAGTGTTCGCTGGCTGGGACGGCGAGGTCCGCGGCGTCATCGCTGTCGCCGACACCTTGAAAGCGTCAGCAGTCGACACCGTCAAAAAGCTCCATGGACTCGGCTTGACAGTCGCGATGATCACGGGCGACAACGCTCGCACCGCTCAGTCGATCGCCGATGCCGTCGGTATCGACCGAGTTATTGCCGAAGTGCTCCCCCAAGCACAAGCAGGACATCGTCCGGCTCCTCAAGGATGCCGGCGAGATCGTCGCGATGACCGGCGACGGCGTCAACGACGCACCCGCGCTCAAGCTCGCGGACATCGGTATCGCGATTGGCACCGGGACCGATGTCGCCATCGAGTCCAGCGACCTCACCCTCATGCGTGGCGACGTCGCCGGCGTCATGACGGCGATCGAACTTTCCCGACGGACGTACCGCACCATCGTGCAGAACTTGTTCTGGGCGTTCGGCTACAACACCATCGCCATTCCGCTCGCAGTGTCTGGCCTCCTGAGCCCGCTCATTGCCGGTGCAGCGATGGCGTTCTCGTCGATCAGCGTCGTCATTAACAGCATCCGGCTCCGCCGTTTTGCACCTTCGGACCAACACCGATCCAGGAGATCCACATGACCAATTCAGCAACCACCACCTACTCCGTGCCCGAGATTTCCTGCGGTCACTGCAAATCCACGATCGAAGCTGCCGTGCAAGGGCTCGGTGACGTCGCTCGCGTCGAAGTCGACATCGAGGCCAAGACCGTCACTGTCGAAGGTGGAGACCGCTCCACAATCGTGACCGCGATCGAAGATGCCGGCTACGACGTTGCCCAGTGAACCGAGTCCTTTCCGTTGTGGCAGTCGGTGAGCACCCCTCGCGTTGACCGCATGTGGTGAGCGCCGACCCGGCCTTTGGTGATGGGGTGAGGCTCTTCAGCTCGCGGTCGCGGTTGTTGATGGAAGCGCCGACGTTGTTGTGGTCGATGACGTCGTGGCACCCGTGGCCGGTGGCGCCTCGTTCGGATCTGTGTAGTCGAAGATCATGGTTTGAGCGCCGTAGGTTTTTGGTTCTTCAACGCCGTCGAACATGTAGATCATGTCGGTGATCTCGATCAGGTCGGGCTGGTAAGACCGGCCGAGCTTGGCACTCGTCACGTTTCACCGTTGTGATCACGCTTCTGCAGGAACTTCGTCGGCGGGTCGGGATCGGCTCGCGAGTGTGGCGGCGGCAAGCGCGGTGCTGATGGGTACCGATGCGACCAACCCAATCGAGCCAACAAGCGCCCGCACGACTTCGACTGCAACGATCTCTCGAGTAGCGACCGACGACAACGACTGACCAGCTTCGCTGAACAACAACAGCAGCGGGAGTGACGCCCCGGCGTACGCAAGGAAAAGCGTGTTCACGGTCGATGAGATGTGGTCGCGTCCGATCCGTAACGCTCTGTTGTACAGCTCGGTGAAATTGGAGTCGGGCTTGGCGTGTTTGAGTTCCCAGACCGCCGACACCTGGGTGACGGTGACGTCGTCGAGGACGCCAAGGGAGCCAATCACGACGCCAGCAAGCAAGAGTCCCTGGGGGTTGATGTCGCTGCCCAAAGCGCTGAGGTAGCCAACGGTTTCGTCGGCGAGGCCGGTGAATTTTGACGTCACGACGAACAGCCACGCAAGGACAGCGGTGAGCGCGAGACTTGCGATTGACGCCAACAGCGCCGCGGCGGTCGCGAGGTTGAACCCGTGCGCCAAGAAGAGCGCAACGAAGGCAATAAGTCCTGAGGCGACGAGCGCAACAGCGAGGGCGTTCGACCCTTCAAGCAGCGCTGGAAGGATGAACCCCACTATCACAACGAGGCTCACAGCGAGCCCGGCCAGCGCGCCAACGCCGCGCCACCGACCGAGCACGACGATTGCCGTGACGAACACAAGGAGCAACAGCAACAGCGGCGTCGAGCGTTCGAAATCGTAAAAGTAAATCAGTGGTGAACCGCTGTCTTGGATCACGACGTCGACGAGAATCGAGTCGCCGCCCCGGATCGGACTGTTGAGCGACTGCTCGAAGGTCAATCGCTCGCCAACGTAGGCGCCGGAGTTCGGGATGAGTTCGATCTGTCGGCACCCCAGTAATGGGTCGTAGCTGCAGGGTTCAACGGCTTGGGACGTGACCTGCGCGGTGATCGGGTCGCCGTCGAGGCCGAGGGGGTCAGATCCACTGTCGGAGCGGCTCGGCCACAGCACGATTAACCCGATGATGACGCCGACAGCACACACCACGACTGCGGCCCACATGCCGCGACGGATGCGGTCGTCGACATCTATGTTGAGGCGAGTTGCTCCGTGATCGTGGCCCATGACAGCGTGAGAGAGCGACGGGGCGTTTGCTCAGCGCACCAGGTCGGTGGCGAACGCGACGCTGTGATTGGCAATGCCAGGGGCCGGGGCGGCGCGGATTGTTCCGACGAACGCTGCGGCCGGGCTGAGCCGGTCGAGGTGGCGGCTTCCAGCGAGCGCAACGCCGAGTGTGACGACGAGTGGGAGTGCAACGAAGTTGATCACGGTGCGTTGTTCAAGATGGCAAAGAGTTGGGCGGCGTCACCGGGGTCGAGTGCTTGAGCGAACCCGGCGAGTGCGGACTGGCGGTCTGATGCTGCGTCAAGGATCGTGCGCAAACGTTGCGCCGTGAGGTCTGCTTCGCTGCTTGCAGCCTCGTACCGATAGGCGCGACCGGATCGATTCCGGGTCGCCAAACCTTTGTCGCAAAGCCGACCGAGAATGGTCGCAATGCTGGTGTAAGCCAGGTCGGTGCTCATGTCTTGGATGACGTCACTGGGCGACGCTGGCTGATCGATGTTCCACAGTGCTCGAAGGACATCTGTTTCTAGGGCGCCGTCGGCTCGTCGTGTCATGGTGCTGATGATGTTTCTGATGTGGCGGGCTGGTCGAGACTGCTGGCGGACGGTGTCGTTACTGACTCCGCTTCGTTGATGACAATCTTATCGATGTTGCGGTGACGTAACCGGAACCCAGGGAACGCCAGCGCAGCGAGCGCGATGATGGACATCGCCGCGTCTTCGATGGACATCGCCGCTGACACGCCTCCACGCGTCCAGCCCCGACCAACCGATTGCTGCAGTAGTGACCGGGGCGCTTGTCGTGTTTGCAGCCGCATGCGGCGGTGCGGACCTGTACCCGTCCAATTGTGCGTCGTGTCATGGTGCCGACCTGCAGGGCACCGACAAAGGCCGTCGCACTTGTCGATCGTCTACGAACCCAACCATCACGGCGACGATGCGTTCCGCTCGACAATTCTTCATGGTGCACGGCAGCATCACTGGAACTTTGGTGACATGGCCGCGATCACCGGCCTCGACAACGATGAGATCGACGACATCATCGCGTACGTACGTTCTGAGCAGGAGCGGCACGGTTTCGACCAGTGACCATCCTTGGACCTCAAGTTGTTCACCATGCTCCGCGACAGGCGAAGTACGACGTTGCGTCGTAAGGTTGAGTGCTATGTCTGAACGCCCGCCTTGCACGGACCCGCCGCGCCCTAGCTTCGCCAGTCGCATGGCTGCGGCAATCGGCGTACTCGTCGTAGCCGCTGGGCTTGTGCTGGTCCCTGCAACGGCAAGCGCCCATACCGGCTTTCAATCGTCCACCCCATCCGAAGGAGCAGCGATGGACGAGCCCGTGAGCCTCGTGACGATCGTCTTCACCGGCGAGGCCAACCCGGTCGGGGATCAGTTCGTCGCCTTGACACCTGACGGCGTCGTTCAAGTAGCCGCCAGTTTTGTAACTGTCGACGACAAGATCTTTTCGATCACATTTGACCCGCCGCTTGCTGGCGGTCGGGTCGGTATTCGCTGGAATGTGCAGGCGGCAGACGCGCACCCCATCGAAGGAGCCTTCTCCTTCACCGTGGCAGCACCCGCTCCGGTGGCTCCGGTGGCTCCGGTCACTCCGACCACGAGCGTCGCATCTGAAACGGTGGCGGTCGAAGCATCCGAGGTGCCGCCCGCGGCCCAGACCCTCGAGGAGTTCCTGACTGTCGATAACTCGAAGCCGGGTCAAACCACCGCCACGGTTGGGCGCCTCGTTGGCTTCGTCGGTGTCACACTCGGACTTGGTGCCTTCGCCTTTGTTGCTACTGCGTTGCGCGGGCGTCGCGGAGAGGTCCGCCGCGCTGCGTCGGCAGTTCGAGTGCTCGGCGCCGTCATCGTCGTCGGTGCCGCAATCGAATACGTGGGCGTCTCGCGGGTCGGTACCGAGTCGTTGGCATCGGGTTGGTCTACGGCCCCAGGCTTTGCGACCGTATTGCGCATCCTTGGTGGGATCGGGCTGGTCGTGGGTATTGGTGGGACCATCACGCGGGGCGCGGTTCAACGCTGGACCTCCAACGCCCGTTCGTGGCCCGCACTGGCCAGCGTCGTGTTGATCATTGCATCGTTCTGGTTCGACGGGCACACCGTCAGCAAAGGCTTCCGACCGCTCCACGCGCTCGTCAACAGCGTGCACGTTGCGGCTGGCGCAGTGTGGGTCGGGGGAGTGGTCGCCATCGCTGTTGTTGTCTGGTCGCGCTATCAATCGCATGAACCAATGCGCGTGGTCGAACTCGTCGTCCGCTTCTCCAAGATTGCCACCATTGCATTGGCTTCGGTCGTTGTTGCAGGCGGTGTCATGGCGTTCCTTGTGCTCGACTCCTTCGGCGAGCTGACGGGAACACCGTGGGGTAAAATTCTGCTCCTCAAGACCGCAGCGGTCGGTCTTGCCATGACCGGCGGCGCGTACAACCACTTTCGGCTTCTGCCGTCTCTTGAAGCGGATCCCGAGTCGCCCGAACTCCTGACTGATCTGCGGAACACGGTCACTGCCGAAGCAATCATGCTGGTCTTTGTTGTCGCTGTCACGGCCTGGCTGGTTGCAGCGGCCTCGTAGCCGTGATTCCTCGACGGCCTCAGCCGTTGGCGTCGCGTCGTCATTGTTGACATGCTCGGGGTTCGGCCACTCACCTGACGGAGACCGCACCGACCGACGCACTAGAGCCAATCGATGTAGTTGCCGGGAAATCAAGCGGCTTCGCGACTTTCCTTGCGCGGGCAGCGCGCCGAGTGTCGGTTTCAACCATGATCTCCCAGGGAACGATCTCAAAGGGAACGATCTTGAAACGAAGACCATGCCTGAGGAGGCGCATCACATGACGAACACATCTCGCCCAGCAGCCGCAGCTTCCACTGGCCAACCCGAGTTCGATGCAGATCGAATCGTCGGGTCGATCCGGGATGGTTTCGAGCGCGGGCTGACTCGGCCACTTGAGTGGCGCCGCAACCAGCTGAATGCAATGGAGACCATGCTGCGTGAGAATGCGGATCAACTCCTTGCGGCACTCGCGGTCGACCTCCACAAGCCTGCAACCGAGGCCTGGACGACGGAAATCGGTTTCACGCTTTCCGACATCGACCACCAGAGATCGCACCTTGCGAAATGGTCCGAACCGCGCAAGGTCAAGGTTCCGCTGGCATTTCAGCCTGCGACGGCGCGCATCGTGCCAGAGCCAAAGGGCGTCGTGCTGGTCATCGCTCCATGGAACTACCCACTGCAGCTTTTGCTGTCGCCGATGGCCGCAGCGATCGCCGCCGGAAATGCGCTTGTCGCGAAGCCATCCGAGCTGGCTCCGGCGACATCCGAAGCCCTGGTCGAGCTATGCGCCAAATATCTCGACACGACAACAATTGCAGTCGTCGGTGGCGGGGTCGAGGAGTCGAGCGCACTGCTCGATCAACGATTCGATCACATCTTCTTCACTGGCGGCACACGTGTCGGGAAGATCGTGATGCATGCTGCTGCCGAGCACCTGACGCCTGTGACGCTTGAGCTAGGGGGCAAGAGTCCGGCGATCGTTGCTGCTGATGCCGATGTCGAAGTCACCGCTCGACGCATCGCCTGGGGCAAGTTCGTGAACTCCGGCCAAACATGTATCGCTCCCGACTATGTCCTCGTCGCCCGACCCTTGCGCGACCGTCTCGTCGAAGCTATCGAGCAGTCGGTGACGGCGTTCTATGGCGCCGACCCGCATGCCAGTGCCGACTACGGTCGCATCATCAGCGACGACCATTTCGAGCGGGTTTCGGCACTGATCGGGGGCGAAGGCAGCGGAACCATCGCATTCGGTGGCACCAGCGACCCGTCGGACCGATACATCGCACCCACGGTGTTGATTGATCCTGACCTTGACTCCGATGTGATGACCACCGAGATCTTCGGTCCGGTGCTGTGCGTGCGCGAGGTGGCCGGCGCCGACCCCGACTCGCGCGACTCGCAAGAAGTCTCGCCTTTCCATCTTCACCGACGACGACACGACAGCACAACGCACCATCGCACGCACCTCATCCGGTGGCGTCAGTATCAATGGAACGCTCCTCCACATCGGGCCTCCCGACCTTCCGTTCGGAGGCGTTGGACCGAGCGGCATGGGTGCGTACCACGGCGAGGCAGGCTTCGAGACGTTCAGCCACCTCAAGTCGGTGTTCGACAAGCGCACGAAGCCGGATCTGAAGGTCTTGTATCCGCCGTACACGAGCATGAAGGAACGTCTGATCAAGCTCCTGCAGTGATGTCAGACCGTGAGGAGCACTGCCCCGAGCGACAAGGTGGCGATGCCGATCCACGACACCGCACCGAGCACCAATGGGCGCGGCCCGAGCTCCCGAATTTTGCCGATGTCGACGCCCGCCCCAAGGCCGACCATGGCCGCAGTGAGCATGAGCCCCTCGGCGGTCTTGGCCACATCCAGGGTGGAGTTGGGAAGCACGTCAAGCGTTCGGATCAGCACGCAGGCCATGAATCCGGCGATGAACAGCGGAATCGGTGAAGGACGCTTCGTTGTGAGGCCCGAGTTGGCTGCGGAGCGAGAGCGTGCAACATTGACGCCTGCAACGATCGGGGCGAGCAGCAAGACCCGCGTGAGCTTCACGGTGATTGCGGTCGTCAGGACAGCAGCCCCGCCAGTCGACGCAGCCGCCACGACCTGGGCCGTATCGTGCACGCCCGCCCCGATCCAGGTGCCGAGTTCGACGTCGGTTAAGCCGAACAGCCCGCCGGCGTAAGGGATAGCGAAGATCGCCATGGTGCCGAAGAGCGTCACGAGACCCATTGCTGTGGCGATTTCGTCGTCAGAAGCGCCGCTTGCGTCCTCGACTGCCGCGATAGCGGAGAGCCCACAGATTCCAAATCCGGTGCCGACAAGCAGGCAGAACCCACGGCTGAGTCCCATCTGGCGACCGATTGCTTGGGTGCTGAAGAACGTGGCAAACACCGTGAAGACGATGACTAACAACGTCGTCGGGCCAAGGTCGGTGATCTGGCTGACGGAGAGGCGCAACCCGAGTAACACCACGCCGACGCGCATGAGCCGTTTCGCAGCGAACTGCAGCCCTGGCCGGGTCGTCTGCGGTACGAATCCGAAATTTCCGAGCAGAGCGCCGATGACGAGTGCGACGACTAACCGGGAAACCGATGGAAGCGCAGCGTTGACGACGGTTGCTCCTGCGACGCCGAGAGCGGCCACGGCAAAGCCCGGGGTGAGGTCTCGGCAGGCACGAAGCAGGCTGGCCGGGGCGCCATTCACGAAGTCGAAAAGTTACCGCTGCGACAGACGGACGCTGTGATGGAGGTCCAGAAATTCTCGCTTCTTGCGCAAGGGAGGGACCGCGGCTGGACCGATTGGCTGATGCGGAGTATTCGTCGCTCCCTGGGGGCGACGACGAGTGCGTGTTCTTCCGTCAATAGCCGTGCGTGCTCGACCAACGGATCATCATCGCACGCGCTACGTTCGGACATCGCGTGACGGTATCACTGCGGCGCAGGTGGCTGGCTGGCGTCGGTATTTCGATACAGCGGCAGGAGCTCGACTTCAGCTTCGATCTCGATGACGAAGTTCATGGGAGTCCAGCGACCCCGATCGCTACGCGGGCATGACGGCCGACTTCCGAGCCAAACACGTCGATGATCAAGTCACTGAATCCGTTGACCACGATGTGCTGGTCGGCATACCCGTCAGCTGAGTTGACCATCCCGAAGACACGGAGCCACCCGCGACGCGATCCAGTGAACCAATCTCGGCACGCAGGTTCGCGAGCGTCGACAGGCCAATGTCGCGTGCTGCGAGTTGGCCCTGCCCGGTTGTCAGGTCAGGGTCGAGCTTGCCGTATGGGCCAGCAATAGATCCATCAGCGTTTTGCTTTGGATGCCCTGAAATCAACGTACGGTTCCCTCGAACACTGATGAACGAGAACGTTAGGTGCAGCCCGTTTGCAGGTTGGTGGGTCGATGCGCCACGTGGACGCTGCACCCTTGAACTCAACCTCGAGCCAATCTCGATTGGCCCGGGGTTCGACGCCAATGTTGTAGCCCGCGTTATTTGGGGCTCTTCATTGGGATCGCAAGCGCGTTCCTGAGCGCTGGCCGGTCCAGCGGGAAGCGACAGCAACGCCGCCGCAGACCAGGCCGGCGCCGACGAATTGTGCAGTGCCGAGCGGAACACCCATCAACGTCCAACTCGCAGCGAGTGCCACCACGAACTCGAGGCTGCCGATCATCCCGGTCGCGCGATCGCCAGCCAAGGGAGCGCCCCAGGTGACGAGCGCAGCCGGGATGGCAAGTGTGCAGAGGGTGAGGAAGGTGACGGCGAGGAGCGCGTCGGTGGTCATCGGGGCGATGTGCAGGCCGGTTCTGGCCAATGTGAGCGGGAAGAGCACGGTCACGCCTCCGGCTGCTCCGGCGAAGACCTTCGGCGCAGTGGGCATTGCCGCTGCTGGGCCGCTGAGCACCAGGAGGTACGTCGCCCACCCGACGAGGCGGTGACGGTGACGAGGAGTGCGATGGCGACCGACTGGGCGGCGGAGGGCGAGGCGGGCGACGCCAAGGTCTAACATGCTATCATGCTGCAACGGCAACTTCTCGAGCGTGCAGTGGTCGCTTCCAGACGATTGCGGAGAGGACGAGGACGACGACCGGATACGTGTAGTAGACGACGGTTGCAGCTGCGACCGGTGCCCGGTCGAGCGCAAGGAAGTACCCGGCGAAGCCGAGCATGCTGACCGCTCCGCCGGCGAACACGATCAGCGACTCGCGCCGCCAGCCCCGCAGCTGCGGTGCGCAGGGTGCCAGAACGACGAAGAGCACCAGGATGCGGAGGAACGATGCAGCAATTGGATCGATGCCGGCGTCGAATGCTCGAGTCGCGAAGTACGGACTGAACCCAAAACCGACCGCGGCGGCGGCGACGGCAACTGTTGGCCGAGCAGTCTTCGCGTTGTCGACTGCTGCCGAACGCTGGCGGGTGTCGTTGCTGATCGTGTGCACGTCTCCAGTATCGGAGTGGCAGATCGGCCCGTCCAGCGCGTCTTTTAGTACATAATGATGCAAACTGTGCATGTGTTAGATCGTGCGCATTTGCAACTGTTGGCGGCACTGCGAGAGATGGGCCGGCTGGGCGATGCGGCGCGACGCCTGCACCTCAGCCCGTCTGCCGCAAGCCATCGACTCGCCGAGGCCGAACGCCGCGCCGGGACCCGGCTCACCACGACCAGCGGCCGCACGATTCGCCTCACGCCTGCGGGTGAACACCTCGCGAACAGTGCGGGCGACATCGAACAGCAGATCAACCGGGCCCTGCTCACCGCGCGGTGGATCGGCAGTGGCGAGCCAGGAAGGGTTCGCGTCGCGGTTGGCTTCTACGACACAGCCGGCTGGCTGATCGACACGTTTGCACCCGTCGATGGTCACGCCCGGGTGGAACTTCTCCGGTTCAGGGACGAGGATCTTCTCGATGCCGTCCGTTCCGGGGCGGCTGACCTGGCCATTGCCCCGTGGTCGATTCGACCGACCGGGCTCACCGCGCTGACGCTTGCCTCCGACGTGCTTGTCGCAGCGGTTCCGGCTGACAGCATGTTTGCCACGAGCGGGCCGATCAGCCCCGAAGACCTCTACGCGGAGACCTTCCTGACGTCGGACTATCGACCATCGCGTGGCTTTGAGTTCCACGAGTTCTTTCTCGCAGCCGACGTCGTCCCGACGACGGTCGTCCAGGTGCAGTCGCTCGAGATGCTGCTCCGACTGGTCGGCAGCGGCCACGGTGTCACGATCCAGCCGTCGATGGTCATGACATGGAACCGGCCGCACCGCACGGTCGTGGTCGCGCCGTTGGCAGGCCGCGACATCACCGTGCAGTGGATGGCGATTTCTCGCACCGACTCGTCTGACGCGGTGCGCGCAGCTGCAGACAGAATCGCCAAGGCCTTTACCGCAGCATCGGAGCGCGGCGAAGGGTCGCCGGAACGCTTCAACCCGAAGATTGCAAGAGAGCCGCTCGCCTAATCGGCGAAAAGGGCGGTGTGCTCGGTTCGCAGCGTCGCCTTCTGGACCTTCGACATGGCGTTGCGCGGGAGTTCGCTCGCGTCGATGTACTGCTTGGGATGCTTGAAGCGAGCGAGTACGCCATCGAGTGCGGCTGCAAGCTGAATGTCGGTTACCTCGGCCGAACCGTCGCGAACAACAATGGCGATCACAGCCTCGCCGAAGTCCGGATGGGGCACGCCGATCACGCCGGTTTCCAGGACGCCCGGTACCTCGTCGAGGACCATTTCGATTTCCTTGGGATACACGTTGTACCCCCCGCTGATGATCATGTCACTCGACCGCCCTTCGAGCGTGAGGCGGCCTGCCGCGTCGAGTGAACCGACGTCACCGGTGATAAACCAGCCGCCGTCGCGATGCTCTGCTGATGTCTTCTCGGGCATCTGCCAGTAGCCAGCGAAGAGGCCGGCGGAGCGGATTTCGACAACGCCGGTCTCGCCGGTCGCCACCGGAGCACCGTTGTCGTCACTGACCCGGAGTTCGACGCCTGGCAGTGGAAACCCGACGGTGCCTGGGACACGTTCACCGTCGTAGGGGTTCGACGTGATCATGCCGGCCTCGGTCATGCCGTAACGCTCGAGGATCTGGAGGCCCGTGCGTGCAGTGAAGTCGGCGTGGACGGCCTCGGTCATCGGTGCCGATCCAGACGTGAACAGCCGGACAGAGGCGCACACGTTGGTGGTGAACCGGTCGTCGGCAATGAGGCGGGTGTACTGCGTGGGAACACCCATCATCACCGTGGCATTTGGCAGTTCCTCAACGACCTCGGCGGGCCCGAACTTCGGCAGGAAGATGATCTCGTTGCCGCTGAGCATCGCGCAGTGCAGTGCCACGAACAGTCCGTGGACATGGAAGATCGGCAGCGTGTGCAACAGCACATCGTCAGGCCCAAAGCCCCATATTTCGTGGAGCGCCAGGGCGTTCGACGTCAGGTTTTCATGGGTCAGCATGGCCCCTTTGGATCGGCCTGTCGTCCCCGACGTGTAGAGCATTGCGGCAACGTCGCCGGGCGCGCGTTCGATCACGTGATCGAACGCGTCCGCAACGTCGGCAGCCTCGGCGAACGAGCCGGTTCCGTCGGTGTCGAGATGGACCACGCGGGTTGGCAGGTCATCGAGTGTCCCCGGGCGGGCGACGACGACGGTTGGGGCCGCGTCGTCGACGAAGAACCCGACTTCACCGGGTGTGTATGCAGTATTCAGCGGCAGAAAGACTGCGCCGATCCGGAGGCACGCCAGGTAGAGCGCGACATTGTCGGTCGACTTGTCGATCTGGACGACGACGCGGTCGCCGACACCAACGCCGAGATCGCGCAGCACAGTCGCCATGCGCGCCGACCGCTGATCGACCTCGCGGTAGGTGAGCGATCCGCCGCCGGGAACCCTCAGAAAGGTGGCGTCGAGGCGGAAGTCGAAACGTTCCGCCAGCGTCGAGTAGAGGTTGGTCACGAGCTGACCCTACGAGAGTGCGATGTCCGGGGGCCGAGCTCGACGCTCGTCATGCCAAGATGTCTGGGCATCGCTGGCCCCTGTCGCCAGCTCTGATCCACATCGAGGAGCATCACCATGTCGAACGACACCGCAGCACAACCCGTGTACTTCATTGCCCACATCACCGTGAAGGACGTCGAGGGCTACCGCAACTACGAGAAGGGGTTTTTCCCCGTACTCAAGCCGTCGGGCGCCCGCTTCGTGACCTATGACGACAACGTCACTGTGCTTGAAGGCGAGCGCGAATCCGGCCGAACGATCATGATCGAGTTTCCGTCCGAAGAGGCATTGATGATCTGGTGGGATTCACCCGAGTACCGCGAACTCGCCAAGGTGCGTCAGGCCGCAGTGACCACACACTCGGTGAGCGTCATCCATTCGCTGCCGCCCCGCTGATTTTTAGGCGAATCGCTGCGGATCGGCTTCGAGCAGCTTTGCAAGCTTTTTGACTGCCCGCTTGTTCTGGCGCCCAAAGACTGCGCCGAATACCTTGGCGAAGACACGGCCGATTGGTCCGCTGCCCTCGAAGGCGTAGCTCCATTCCAGTTCGCATGCGCTATCGCCGCGTGGGGTGCATTCGTAGTGTTCAGCGAATGCCTGCATCGGCAGGGTTGTCCGGTCGAAACGGAAAGCCATGCGTTCGCCCTCGTCCCACGTGAGAAAAAACTCCTCGATCGTCACGCCGGTCGTTGTTACCGTGCGCGTCGTGCCGCAGCCGTGAGGCTCTGGGGAGGTCCACTCGACGTCGATGCCAAGCCACTCTTTCCATGCCGGGCCGTGGGCGAGGCAGTTGAAGAGTGTGGCTGCCGGAACAGCGATTGGCTGGCGAAGCGTGGTCTGGTTTGGTCCAATCGTGGCATAGTCGGCATCGACGGAGGTGAGTTCGCGCATCTTGGGCATTGGGTGATCCTGCCAGCTGAATCTTGTTTGCACCACGGCCCGCGACTTGCTCTGCGACTGGGCCTGAGGTGGTGGCAGCACGCGAGGATGGACTCCCATGAACATCGCCCTGACGATTACCGAGGCTGATATCCGTCGTGAGGTGCTCGACTGGTTCCACTCGGAGTGGGATCCGAAGATGCCGCTGCTCGAGTGGCGCGACCGCTTCGTGACGTCCGGCTGGGCCGTGCCGTCGTGGAGCGCCGACTGGTTCGGCCGTGGGCTGCCAGCGTGGACCGACCGCGTCGCCCATCAGGCGATTCGCCAGGCCGGGGGAGTGGCTGTACCGCTCGGCGGCGGCTTCGGGCTTGCCGCACCCACGATGTACGACCACGCGTCGGACGCTCTCAAGGCCAAGTATCTCCGCAAGACACTCACCGGTGAGCTCACCTGGTGTCAACTATTCAGCGAGCCGGGAGCGGGTTCAGATCTCGCAGGCTTGCAAGCGACGGCGAAGCGCGACGGCGATGAATGGGTTGTCAACGGACAGAAGGTTTGGAACACCTCTGCCGACCACGCTGACATGGCGATTCTCGTCGCGCGCACCGACTGGAATGTTCCCAAGCACCCTGGGATCACCTACTTTCTGCTCGACATGCGCCAAGCGGGTGTTGAGGCCCGACCAATCCATCAGATGAATCACCGTGCGTCGTTCAACGAGGTCTTTTTGAGCAATGCCCGCGTGCCCCATGAGAACGTGGTGGGCAGCGTCGGGGGCGGCTGGAGGGTCGCCCGCGGCACGCTTACCCATGAGCGGTCGTTCTCGACGCAACGCAATCTCTCCTTCGATCGATCGGCGACCGGCCGCTGCATCGACGAAGCCAAAGCCGAGGCAGCCGAGTACTTCAAGACCTACGAGTGGTACCCGCAGCGGATGGGTCGTGTGGACCTCGTTGTCGAACGAGCTCGCACCGCCGGTCTGGCAGATCACCCGGTGCTGCGCAATGAGATTGCGAAGCTCGTCAGCTTCCAGCGCGTCTCAGAATGGACTGCCGGTCGTGCCAAGGCAGCACAAGCTCTTGGCCGAGCGCCTGGCTCCGAGGGGTCAATCGGCAAGCTCGCACTCTCGGAGGTCGCACGCATGTCCAACCATGTGCACTCGATGATTGCCGGAGCCAATGCGATGCTGCGCACGAACGATGATCTGATCCACGAAACAGTCGCCGAGGTGTTGGTGTCAACACCCGCACAGTCGATTGCAGGTGGCACCGACGAGATCCAGCGCAACATCATTGGCGAGAACGTTCTCGGCCTGCCGAAAGAGCCGCAGCCCGACAAGGGCCAGCCGTTCGGCACCGTCGGACGATGACCAGTTCCCGCACCGCCACTCCGACCAAATGAGCCAGAGGTACACGTGAGCAACACCGTTTTCGAGAATTCCGCCGTACGCGCAACCGTCGATATCGACAGCGATATCGACGGCGACTATGTTGCTGTTGTCGAGCTGAGGACTCCACCCAACAACTTCTTCTCGCTCGAACTGATCGGCGGGGTGGCCGATGCGCTCGAAGCGCTCGATACTGACGACCGTTGTCGATCGATCCTGCTGTGCGCTGACGGCAAACACTTCTGCGCTGGCGCCGACTTCACGGCCGATGCGAGCGGATATACAACCGAAGAGTTGTACGCCGCAGCGGCGCGGATTGTTGATAACACCAAGCCGGTGGTTGCTGCCATCCAGGGCGCTGCGATCGGCGGAGGCCTTGGCCTCGCATTGACCGCCGACTTTCGTTTCGCCGCGCCCGAAGCCCGATTCAGCGCAAATTTCGCGCGGCTTGGTTTTCACCACGGATTTGGCTTAAGCGTCACGTTGCCGCGCCTGGTCGGGCCGCAAGCGGCCGCCGAGCTGCTCTACACGGGGCGTCGAGTCAAGGGGGGACGAAGCCGCAGCGTTGGGGCTGGCCGACCGGGTCGTACCGTTGAACGAACTCCGAGCGCAGGCACGTTCGTTCGCCGGCGAGATTGCCAAGTCTGCGCCACTTGCAGTCCGTTCGATACGCGCAACGTTGCGCGGCGACCTGGCCGATCAGGTCAGAGCTGCCACAGCAGCACGAGGCGACTGAGCAAGAGTGGCTTCGCAAGACGGCGGACTTCGCCGAAGGAACCAGAGCGATGGCCGAGCGAAACGAGCCGACGTTCCGAGGCGCGTGAAGCGGGCTGGCCGATGCGGGCCCGAGACTCAGGTCAGTTCGCCGGCGAACTGAGCGCCGTGCAGCCGTGAATACGCTCCACCCGACTTAAGGAGGTCGCTGTGGCTGCCCTGCTCGACGATGTTGCCGTCTTCCATCACGAGGATCACGTCGGCACCACGGATGGTCGATAGACGGTGCGCGATCACGAAACTCGTTCGTTGCGCGCGTAGCGCATTCATCGCTTCCTGGATGAGCACTTCGGTACGTGTGTCGACGGAGCTGGTGGCCTCGTCGAGGATGAGGATCGAGGGGTTGGCGAGGAACGCTCGGGCGATCGTGATCAGCTGCTTCTCACCGACGCTGATGTTGTCACCCTCGTCGTTGATCACCGTGTCGTAGCCGTCTGGCAGCGCCCGAACGAACCGGTCAACGTAGGTGATGCGTGCGGCTTCGAGGATCTGTTCCTGCGTTGCGTCGGGATTGCCGTAGGCAAGGTTCTCGCGGATCGTGCCGCCGAACAACCAGGTGTCCTGGAGAACCATCCCGACTTTTGACCGCAGCTCGCGTCGGGGGTACGACGCGATATCGCGACCGTCGAGGCTGATCGTGCCGGAATCGAGTTCGTAGAACCGCATGATCAGGTTGACCAGCGTGGTTTTCCCGGCTCCGGTGGGCCCGACGACGGCGATGGTCTGACCAGGTTCGACGGTGAGGTTGAGATCGCGGATCAGCGACGTGCCCGCCAGATAGGAGAAGTCGACTGAGTCGAACACCATGCGCCCCGCGACTGCAGGCTCGCCGACGGTTGCTGGCTGTTCGGCGGTCTGCTCGTCGGCATCGAGGAGCTCGAGGACTCGTTCGAGCGAGGCGATGCCCGATTGGAACGTGGTGGCCATCGATGCCATGCGCGTCAGCGGTTCGGAGAACTGGCGGGCGTACTGGATCATTGCCTGCATGTCGCCGATACTGATCGCTCCAGCCGAGATGCGCAGGCCGCCGACCACCGCGATGACCACGTACTGAATGTTGCCCATGAACGTCATCGCCGGCTGAATGAGGCTCGACATGAACTGGGCTGCGTAGCTGGCCTCGTACAGCCTGTCATTGTCCTCGCGGAAACGTGCGTCTGCTTCGCGGTGGCGGCCAAAGCTCTTGACGATGGCATGCCCGGTGAAGACCTCTTCGGCCTGGGCATTCACGGCGCCGGTGTGCTTCCACTGCTCGATAAAGCGAGGCCCGGCCCGGCCGCCGATCTGCTTGATCAACACCAGCGAGAGCGGCACGGTGACGAGTGCAATCGCCGCGAGAAGCGGCGAGATGATGAACATCATCACCGTGACGCCGATGAGCGTGAGCAGTGACGTGATGATCGAGCTGACCGTCTGCTGCAAGCTCTGTGCCAGGTTGTCGATGTCGTTGGTGACCCGGCTCAGCAGGTCGCCGCGGGCCTGGCGGTCGATGTAGCTGAGGGGAAGTTTGTTGATCTTGGTCTCGACCGATTCGCGCAGCCGGTACATCGATCGCTGTACAACGCCGGCGAGCATGAATGACTGCCCGTAGGACAGCGCCCAAGAGATTGCGTAGAGCCCGGCAATGAACCACAGCTTGGAGTGGAGTGCTCCGAAGTCGATCCCGTTGCCGGTCTCGGCGAGTCGCTCGCGGACACCTTCAACAATGATGTCGGTCGCCTGGCCGAGCAGGCGTGGGCCGACGACGATCAGCCCGACACTGCCGATCGTGAGGAACAAGATCAGCCAGAGCCGAGGCCGTTCGGTCCCCAGGATCTCACCGAGCCGCTTCAGAGTGGGGCCGAAGTTCGAGCTCTTCTCGGCGGGCATTCCCGGCGCGCCGCCGGGCCCGAAGCTGTTTCGGCGTGCCTCGGTACCGGTTGTGGTGATTGCTTCGCGGTCTTCGTCGGACAGGGCGTCGTTTGGTGCATTGTTCGGCGCGTCGTTCGAGGGAGTGGTGTCGTCACTCATGCGATCTCCTCCCGGTCGAACTGCGAATCGACGATCTCCGCGTACGTGGGACATATCTCAAGAAGCTGCACGTGTCTGCCGCGGCCGACGACCCTGCCGGCTTCAAGGACGATGATCTGATCGGCATCGGCGATAGTCGAGACTCGTTGGGCAACGATCAGTAACCCCGCCTCGGCAACGAGTGGTTTCAACGCAAGCCGGAGCCGAGCATCGGTGGCGAGGTCGAGCGCAGAGAACGAGTCATCGAATACGTAGACGTCGGGCCGGGCAACGAGCGCTCGTGCAATGGAGAGGCGCTGACGCTGGCCTCCAGACACGTTGGTGCCGCCCTGGGTGATCCTGCTGTCGAGCCCGTCGGGCATCGATTGCACGAAGCCCGAGGCCTGTGCGACTTCGAGAGCTGCCCACAGTTCGTCATCGGTGGCCTCGGGTCGACCGAATCGGAGATTCGATGCGACTGTGCCACTGAACAGGAAGGCCTTCTGCGGGATATAGCCGATCGATCCAGCGAGCAGGTCGGAGTCGAGTAAACGGACGTCGACGCCGTTGATCGCCACCGTGCCGGATGTGGCATCGGACAGCCGCGGGACCAGTTCAACGAGCGTGGATTTTCCGGATCCGGTACTTCCAATGATGGCGGTGGTGCGCCCCGGAGTGATCTTGAACGAGAGATCGCACAACACCGGTGACTCGGCGCCTGGGTAGGTGAACGAGACGTCGGTGAACTCGACGGTACCGCGTTCAGGCATTTCGGTGATCGGTGATTCTGGCGGCACCACGGATGAATTGGTGTCGAGGACCTCGACGATGCCTGGCTGCGGCAGGCGGCACGAGGAAGCATCGACACCATGAACGTGAGCATCACCACGGCGACGAGGACCTGAACGAGGTAGCTGAGATACGCGACCACCGAGCCGAGCTCCATGTCGCCGGCATTGATGCGGTCAGCGCCCAACCAGAGCACGGCCACGCTCGACACACTGATGAAGAACGTGACGGTCGGGAACATCAGCGACATCAAGCGGCCAGCGCGCAACGAGGTGGCGGTCAGCTCGTTGTTGGCCTGAGCAAAACGCTGCACCTCTTCGGGCTCGCGAACGAAGGCTCGCACGACGCGGATGCCGGTGATCTGCTCGCGGAGCACAGCATTGATCCGGTCGATTCGTAATTGCATCTGCTGGAACGTTGGCACCATCTGCGAAATGATCACGGCCAATACGCCGATCAGAATCGGGATTGCTACCAGCATGATTACTGAGAGGCCAACGTCTTCGCGGATCGCGAATACGATGCCGAAGACCATTGTGATCGGGGCGGCGATCATCATGGTGCATGTCAGGACAACAAGCATTTGGACCTGCTGTACATCGTTCGTGACGCGAGTGATCAGTGATGGCGCACCAAACTTGCCAACCTCGCGTGCCGAGTAGCTGGTGACCTGATGGAAAATGTCGCGGCGGAGGTCGCGACCGAAGCTCATTGCGGCCTGTGCGCCAAAGCGCACTGCACCGACCGCAAAGACGATCTGGATGAAGCTGAACACCAGCATGACGCCGCCGGTTCGCCAGATGTAACCGTCGTCTCCGCGCAAGACACCCTTGTCAATGATGTCGGCATTGAGTGACGGCAGCGTCAGCGCAGCCGTGGTCTGGATGGCCTGCAGCACCACGACGATTGTGAGCAGTCGTCGGTACGGCCCCAGATGGGTTCGCAAAAGTCGTCGCAGACTCACAGCTGCGCGCCCTGATTGACGTCGGGAATCGCGACCGCCGGAGACATATCCATAGACGTAGGTAAGCACCTTCGGTCGAGAGTTCCCGAGGTGCTCTGTCAGAAATGTTGAGTTGATCACGCTGTTTCGGAGCTGGCTATGATTTCCCCGTCGGCCTATTCGGGCCGCGCGATGAAAATCGTTGTGGGGTACAGCAATGACCGAAGGTCGCAAAATCTGGGTACCGCCTCCCGACCGTTCGTTTGCCGGCCCGCAGTGAGTGCGTCGATTCGCCTCGTCAGCTACAACATCCAGTACTCGCGCGGGAAAGATGGCGAGTACGACCTCGAGCGCATTGCCGACACGGTGCGTGGCGCCGACATCATTGGGCTGCAAGAGGTCACGCGGTACCTCCGACCGAACACCGAGCAAGACCAGCCGGCCGAACTTGCGGCGCTGCTCGACGACTATTACTGGGTGTACGGGCCGCCTGCTGATGTCGATGCGTCGATCCGCAACAGCGACGGAACCATCATCAATCGTCGGGCTCAGTTCGGCAACATGTTGCTCAGCCGGTGGCCGATTACGTCGATGCGTATCGAACTGTTCCCGCGGCTGCGCACTTTCGACACCGTTGCACTGCAGCGTGGCGCGCTCGAAGCTGTGATCGAACACCCGGACGGGCCAATCCGCGTCTACGTCGTGCATCTCGATCACCTACTGGAACGCCACCGTGTAGCCGAGATCGAACACCTGCTGGCGTTCGCTTCGGACGCGGCTCGGCACGGCGCTGCCGCAACAGGGCGATCACGATTGCTCGGAATGTCAAGTGAGGTACCCAACGACTACGTCGTGATGGGTGACTGCAACATGCTCCCCGAGTCGCCGGCGTACTTCGCGATGACCGGCGAGCCCGACTACTACTACGGGCCAATCATGACGTCTGACCGGATGGTCGACACCTGGCGGCTGACTGGGCGCGACATCACCAACGGGGTCACCTGGTGGGACGAGCAGACCGAGTTCACCGAGGGGACCCGGCTCGATTACGTGTTCGTCACCCCTGGCCTGGCGGAGCGGGTCGTCGCTGCTGGCATCGACGAGGAGGCCCCGGGCTCAGATCATCAACCGGTGTGGATCGATCTTGCTGTCGGCGGCGATGGCGAAAGGCCAGCTCAGCGCCAACCGCTGGACGATCCGAATCGGCCTGGCTGACCCCATGGAGGCTTCAACAGCGGTCCACGACGTCATCGTTCCTACGACTGGTTGGGCGAATGCCGAAGTTGACGGACTCGATCGGCCCGCAGCAGCGTCAAATGATGTCACGCTCACCGGCTTCATCTTCGTGCGTGATCTCGATGTTCACGAGCATCCGTTGGGGACAACCACCGTCAAGGTGAAGTCCAACCGCTTGCTGTTGGAGCCGCAAATCAATGGTGTCAAAGCAACGCTCCTCGGCGACGCGCGGGCGTGAGGGCTCGCCAACTTTCGAACGAACTACATTGACTGACAACTAGGACTTGCAAAAAGTGTTAGGCATGCCTAACATTCCCGTATGACATCACTTGAACGTCTCCGCCTTGCAACAGCTCTCTGTCATGCAGTCGATGGCGCCGAGCTGATATTGACGGCGGATGGTGGTGAGCGGATCATCGTCAGTCGCCATCCTGCTGGCGACATTGATCCGTGCTCGCTGCGCAGCGTTGTTGTAGCAAGTGCTTGCCCGCAACATCCAGATTTTTCCCATCGAATCAACGAAATTGCGATCGGCGGAGTGCTGATTGATTGCGGTGGGGGCGTGTACTCGAGGGTTGTTCGTGGCGCTGAACAGCGGTGGATTGCCAGTTTTCTTCACGTTGATCGGGTGGCGGCAATGCTGGAAGAAGTCGCTCCCGGTGACGCTCTGGATGCGAGTCTGAAGCCCGACGGCGACCTGGGCGTGACGCTGCTTGCGATCACGTCGATTGGTGAAGACTCTCAGTACGTACTTGACGCTGCTGCACAGAGCGCTGCGGCAGCTTGCTTCGTCGAAGAGCTCTGTGACTCGATGGCGGGGGTCGGCCCTACCAGGGGCTGACGTTTCAGGTAACCCCGAGTACGACGCAGCATTCGCTCTGGGTTCCCGTCAAACTAGGTAATGGGTACTGTGACCGAACGTCGTCCACATGTCGTGATCGTCGGGTGCGGGTTCGGTGGTCTTGCCGCGACCCGAGCGCTGACCGACACCGACGTCGATATTACGCTGATCGATCGGGAGAATCATCACACGTTCCAGCCGCTGCTGTACCAGGTGGCAAGTGCCGGCTTGAACCCGTCGGATATCGCACAGCCGATCCGTCACATCGTGCGCAAACAGAACAACGTTCGAGTGTTGCTCGCCGAGGTCACCGGGATCGACCTCGATGCACGAGCGGTCCTGACCGCCGACGCTGCGTTTACCTACGATCATCTTGTCCTTGCGGCTGGGGCCACTCACTCCTACTTCGGCAACGACAGTTGGGCCGAGTTCGCTCCGGGGCTCAAGTCCATCGACGATGCGCTTGAAATCCGTCGGCGGATCCTGCTTGCATTCGAACGAGCTGAAAATACTGATGATGTTGCCGAACGGGAACGTTTGATGACGTTCGTGATCGTCGGAGCCGGCCCCACCGGGGTCGAACTTGCCGGTGCTGTCAAAGAAATTGCGACCAAGGCACTCAGTGCCGATTTCCGTTCAATCGACACGACCAAAAGTCGAGTCGTGCTCGTCGAGGCGGGGCCCCGTGTGCTCGGTGCGTTCACCGAGAAGCTGTCGGCGTCGGCCAAGCGCCAACTTGTCAAGCTCGGTGTCGACGTGCAGCTGTCGACGCCGGTCACTGCAATCGATGAGAAGGCCATGTCCGAGGCTGGCATGATCCCCGACGACCGTCTTGTGGGGTGCTGGAGTGGCTGCATCGCCGCTCGGCCGAGCGGTCACGGGCGATGTTGATCGGGCGGGCCGTGTGCCAGTGAGCGCCGACCTCAGTATCGAGGGGCACCCCGAGGTGTTCGTTATTGGTGACCTCGCAGCTGCCCAGTCGGACGGCAAGGTGGTACCCGGCGTGGCACCTGCTGCAACACAGGGTGGCCAGCACGTCGCGTCTTGTATCGACGCCGACCTGGCGGGCACTAGCCGGTCAATGTTTCGCTACAAGGACAAGGGCTCAATGGCGACGATCGGTCGTTCAAAAGCGGTTGCCTACCTCGGCCCGAAGCTCCAATTCGGCGGCTACTTCGCCTGGCTGGTGTGGTGGGTTGTGCACATCATGACGCTCATCGATTTCCGCTCGAAGGCAAGTGCGATGGCGAACTGGGGTTGGCAATACCTGACAGGCCAACGAGTGGCCCGGCTGATCACTGGGAGATCTTCCGGCCACACCAATGTGTGACCACAGCACGGTGTGACCAGAGTGAGAACTCTTACAGATTGCCGAACCAATCGCTGACCGACGACGTATCGATACGACATGAGCAACAAAACGAATTCGAACACCCCCGACTCCGGGGCCCCAATCACTACCTGGATCAAGCGTGGCCTCCTCGGTGCAGTCGTTCTGGTCGCAGGGTCTACCGCGTCGACGAGGTTCTCGGTGGGGTCAACGTCACCGCAGTTGGCCGCAGCAACGAGATTACCGGCTCCCTGACGATCGAAGGCACCACGGCCTCGGTTGTTGCCACTGTTGAGGTGGAAAATATTGTCAGCAACGACAGCATTCGCGACGGCCAGTTCCGCGGCCGCATCATGGACGTGTCGAACTTCCCGACAGCCAACTTCGGCACCACTGAACCGATTGATTTCGGCACCCTCCCGGCCGACGGCGAGCAAGTCACGGCCACTGCGAACGGTGAGCTGACCTTGAAGGGCGTCACGCAGGTGGTCACGGTTGAAATCACGGCGCAGGCCTCAGGCACCGGTATCGGTGTACTCGGAAACATTCCGATCACGTTCACCGACTACGGCATCGATAACCCGTCGAAACCAGGTGTGAGCCTTGAAGACGAAGGCGTCGTTGAGTTCGTTCTCGTCTTCGAGCGGGCCTGAGCACAGGTCACGCTCCCGGCGACTACCAGTCGGTCGGGGCGTAGTCCTTCAGGAACTGGCCCCACACGTGTACGCCGGTGTTGAGCCCGTCGATGATCGGGTCGACGATCCGAGCCGCCCCATCGACGATGTCGAGCGGTGGGTGGAACCGGTGCTCGGCGGTTTTGGCTTCGGCAATTGCCACGGGGTCTTCGTCGCTGACCCAGCCGGTGTCGACGCTGTTCATGTTGATGCCCGACGCGTGATAGTCGGTCGCCGACGTGCGTGTCATCATGTTGAGCGCCGCCTTCGCCATGTTCGTGTGCGGGTGCTTCGTGGTTTTGCGCAGCCGGTAAAATTGGCCCTCGACCGCTGACACGTTGACGACGTGCTTGTGGTTGCCCGGCGTGGCTTCCATCAGGGGCTTGAGCCGGGCATTCAAGACGAACGGCGCAACGGCGTTGACGAGTTGGGTCTCCAACAGTTCGACCGACGAGACCTCGTGCAACTGCAATCGCCACGAATTGCGTCCGCGCAGGTCGACCTGCTGGAGATCCTGATCGAGCTGGCCCGCCGGAAAGAGCGTGTCGGCCGACGGTTGATCTTCTGGGAGCAGCACTGTTTGGGAGAGTTCGGCAGACCGTGTCAGACCTGGAGCCTCAGCCGATGCGGGTGTCATGAGGGCAGCGGTGTCGCTCGAATGAGTCCCCGCGTCGATCGAACCAGGTCCACGGAGCTGCTCGTAGGAACCAACGAGCTGCAGTACGTCGCCCGGCAACGTCTCGAGCGCAGCCGTCTCAACATTCATCATGTGTTCGTAGAACCCGGCTGGGCGGCGCACGGTCTGACAGGCGTTGTTGATGATGGCATCGAGCCGCTTGCGCGTTGCAGATACATGGGCGCAGAATGCCTCGACACTTGGCGTGTGGCGCAAGTCAAGGCCGAAGACCTCGAGCCGGTCGCCCCACTCGGCGAAGTCCGGTTCGGCTGCGTAACGCGCTGCAGCGTCGCGCGGGAAGCGTGTGGCGACGATCAGCTCAGCGCCGCATCGGAGCAGCTTGATGCCGGCCTGATATCCGATTTTGACGCGTCCGCCTGTGAGGAGGACGACCATGCCGGCCATGTCGGCGAGCTCGCCGCGCTTGTCGAAGTTCAGGGCCGCGCAGGCCGGGCAGAGCTGGTCGTAGAAGTTGTGGATCTCGCGATATCGGACCTTGCAGATATAGCAGTGCTGCGGTTCGAGTGTCTCGCGGAACGGAGCACGGTCGGGTCTGTCCTCGACGTCGCGTTGCTCGAAGTCGTTGGGTGGGAAGGCATCAGGGGTAGTGAACACCGGACGACTACGCAGCGTCCGGATGCCGGTCTCGTCGAGGGTTTGCTCGTCAGCTCGAACTCGCCCCTGTCGACGCTGTTGCTGAAGCAGCTTCGTGCGTCGCCTGCGAATCTCGGGGTCAGGGTAGAACACGTCGCCGGCCGCATTGAAGAAGTCGGCCTTTTCCTTCGCATCGAGATGCTCGAGAAGCTCGAAGAGGCTAACTGAGCGGAGCACGTCCATTGCTTCGAGCAACTGCTCGCGCATGCTCTCGTCTGGTTGTGCTTGGTCCACGGTCGAAACCTACCTGCGCGCGTTGCGAGCCAGGGCCGCGAACGTGATGCCGGCGGCATGGCCGACGTTCAGCGAGCTCGCACTCGGATCAATCGGAATCGTGACTCGACGTGTGGTCGCAGCGAGGGTCTTCGGGGCGACGCCTGAGTTCTCGGCTCCGAGCACAATTGCCAACCGCGCGGGGGCCGCAAGGCCCCACACGCTGTCGGCCGTGTCAGAGCGTGACATTGCCCACGAGTCGAAACCGTGACCGTGGAGCTTGTCAAGAACGCCCAGCCACTCGGTTGCGCCCGGCTGAGCGACTCGCAGTTGCAGGATCTCGCCCATGCTGACTCGGACCGTCCGCCGGTGATACGGGTCGGTGCAGGTCGGGCCGAGCACCATGCCGTCGACGCCGAACGCCCGCGCCACACGCGCAATCGCGCCGACGCTCTCGTCGTCGTCCAAACCGTCGAGGACGACGAGCCGGTTGCTCGTCGCTGCCAGTTCATCGACGGTGGCCAGCGGTCGACGGTCGGCCGAGACAAGAACGCCACGGGGGAGGTCGAAGCCGACGATCTCATGCATCACATCGCGTTCTGCAACGAAGACTGGGATGCCCTGGAGTTCCTGGCGCTCCAGGAAGGGCTTGAAGCGCTTCACCCTTGATGGCGAAAGAAGGGCCGAGCGGAAGTGGTGCTGCGAATCGCAGAGGCGCTCGATCGACATCCAGCCCTCCGAGATGAAGAACTCGTTGCCTTCGATCTGCCGTCGGACCGAGCGATCGCCCAGCTGTCGGTAGTCCGAGACCAGCGGATCGTCGGCACTCATCACCGTGATCGCGCCGTTCATCGACACGACGGTAGGCGAGCGAGCGGCCCGCGCGATGTTGGGCTGCACTTTCGGTCCATCTCGTGGATTTTCTTTCAATACAGATGGTTGCTTGATTCCATGGAGCGTTCACGCGCCGAAGCCCGTGTTCTCGCTGTGTTCTCGCTGTGTTCTCGCTGTGGTCATTGCGGCCTCCGCGGTCGCCTGCGGAGTATCGGACAATTGGATGGCGGTGTACATCGACGCCGACTGCCACGCACATGATCGTCGACGTCAACCGCTTCTTCCCGCGATCAGGGCCTGGAGGGGTCAGTTGTCGGCTTCGTCGAAATGTCGCCAGGTAGCGACCGGTATCTGAACCACATCATCTCGCCGCAGCCGGCGCCGACGATCAACAGCGTGCCGCGCCACGTTCGGAGCTGCCGGCATCGAACCGATCCTTGACCTCCGGACGCTTTGCCGCGTCGAACGCACGGCCCATCTGGAGGTGTGGGGCCCGCTCATCTGATTGTCGTCCGGCTGGACCGAGGAGATGAATCGAGCGTGACTCTGGAATGATGCCTCGATGAGCACACCGCTGCCCCTCGACGACGTCCGAGTGATCGAGATCGACAGTTGGATGGCTGCACCGAGTGCGGCAGCAATCCTGTCCGACCTTGGTGCCGACGTAATCAAAATCGAGCCGCTGTCCGGTGACCCGATGCGCAACACCACGCGACCCGCCAAGGTCGATGGTGCCTTCAAGGGGTACGACTTCCAGTTCGACGTCGACAATCGCGGCAAGCGTTCGATTGCCGTCGACCTTGCGTCGGATGAGGGTCGCGACATCGTCCACCGTCTCTGCGAAGGCGCCGACGTGTTCCTGTGCAACCTGCTCCAACATCGACAGGAGAAGTTTGGCCTCTCGCCCGCACAACTGTGGGAGACGAACTCGAAGCTCGTCCACGCAACGCTGACCGGCTACGGCACCGACGGACCCGAGGCGTGGCGCCCGGGTTACGATGTCACCGCATTCTTTGGACGGTCGGGTCTGTACGACTCGATGCGCGATGGCAACGACGGCCAAGTCGCTATGGCCCGTCCTGCTCAAGGCGACCACACGACCGGCCTTGCGCTGCTCAGCGGCATCCTCGCGGCACTTCGGCTCGCGGAACGGACGGGCACGGGTCAGGCCATCGAGACGTCGCTCTTCGAAACAGCGGTGTGGACGCTGGCCACCGATTACGGAGTCACCGCTGTGGACCAGGCGCCGGTCCGACGTCGTTCACGCCAGCAACAGATCGTTGCCACGGCCAACCGTTACCCGTGCGGCGACGGCAACTGGGTCGTGTTCAACATGCCGGAAGAGGCGGCGTGGCCACGCTTCTGTCAGGCGCTCGGGCTCGAACAGCTCCTCGATGACAATCGCCTGCAAAACATCAAGGGTCGATTTGACAATATGGCAGAGGTCGTCGACCTCGTCGATGAGGCGCTGAGCGCTCGCCCGCGTGACGAGTGGGGGCCGATCTTCGACGAGCAGCGCCTGATCTGGGGCCCCGTGCTCGGGCTCCACGAGGTCGTGGCTGATCCGCAGGCCGAGGCGATCGACTTGTTCCCAACAGTCGAACACGCTGAACACGGTGAGTACCGCACAGTGCGGGCGCCGATCCGAATCCAAGGTGTTGACACATCACCGCGCCGGTCGTCGCCCACGCCGGGCCAACACACCCGATTGGTGCTGACCGACGCGGGCTTCGACGACGCCGCGATTGACCAGCTGATCGCCGACGGCAAGGTGGCGCAACCGGAGGCCTGACGGCGGTGAGACCCCATTTGGAATCGTTCTCATACCCGACCGCTCGCCACGATTGCCCGCTTCGCTGTTGTTCTCCGAGAGCGATCGAGCAGGCTGCAGGCGCGAGACTATTTCGATGATCGAACACTTCGTCGACCTCGAGACGACTGACGGCATGATGAACACGTTCGTTGTGCATCCCGAGGAACATGGCCCGCACCCGCTCGTCCTCTTTTTGATGGACGCACCCGGCATGCGCGAAGAGATTCGCGACATGTCTCGTCGGCTCGCCACAGCCGGCTACTACGTCATGGCGCCGCACCTGTATTACCGCGACGTCGAGCACTACAACGTGTTCGAAACTGGTGACCGAGAGCGCATGTTTGAGTTGATGGACGCGCTGTCGAACGACCGCGTGACCGCCGACGCACGCGCACTGATTACCCACGCCGAGGGCGACGATGCTGCCTCGACCAGCAAGGTCGGTGCGGTGGGCTACTGCATGAGTGGACCGTTCGCTGTCTACCTCCTTGGTCGAATGCCGGGCCAGGTTGTCGCAGGGGCGTCGTTGCACGGAGTCGCGCTCGTCACTGACGCCGCCGATTCCCCGCACCTGCAGTTGGCTTTGGCCGCTGGCGAGGTCTACGTCGGCGCAGCCGAGACTGACAGCTATGCCCCGCCGGAGATGATCGACGCATTCGAGGCGGCTCGCATCGAGTCCGGATGTGCTGGCCGAACTGAGTGGTACCCGGGGACCGAGCATGGTTTTACGTTCCGCGAACGCGGAGCGCTCTACGACAAGGATGCGTCCGAGCGCCATTGGGAACGACTCCACGACCTGTTCTCTCGCACGCTCCGCTGATGTCTGATGCCAGTGACACAGCGCTCAACGAGCCGCTGACGTTGCACGTGCATCCGCATCCCTCTACTTCGACCGCTGCCGAGCACACGTTTGCCGAACTTGACTTTGAGTGTCGTCCACTCGCTGAGATGCGTGTGCGCGCCAACGAGTTTGCTGCCGAACAGCGCACCAACTACCTCGAGATTGCACCGTGGATCTTCGTGCTGTTTCCGATCGGCTTCCCGCTCGACGGGGCCCAGGTTCCTGACCTTCATCGCAAGTCGCTTGACGAGGTACGCATCATCGTCGGCGAATTGCCGACTACGGACGTGGCGCCGGACGCTGGAACGGAACGCTGATGAACTCGAAAATCACACTGGCGACCGTCACGTTGGTCGCCGTGCTGATCGGTGCGAACTTCACTGCACTCAAATTCGCACTCGACCACACAACCCCGTTAATGCTGGCTGGTCTCCGGACCGTCGTCGGAGGCACGTTCCTGCTGTCTTTCGCTGTGCTTCGCGGCGAGAAAATTCCGACGCGTCGCGAGGACTTGCAACGGATCTTCGTTGTCAGTTTCAGCATCACCACAGTGTCGAGTGGACTACTCGTCGTCGGTGTCAGCCGTGTTCCTGCTGGTCTGGCCTCGCTGATTTCAAGCACGATGCCGCTGTTCACCGCAGTTCTTGTCCTCCTGCTCCTCGGCAGTCGGCCAACGCGGCTCGGGATCATCGGCCTCCTGATTGGCTTCGCCGGAACAGCTGTGCTCGCATCGCCGTCGCTGGGTGGCGAGTCGGCGGCCTTCGGTGTTTTGGCGCTCGTGCTCGCGGCGCTCGCCTGGTCGTTCGGCACGGTGTTCATGAAATGGAGGGACTTCTCCCATATTTCGCCGGTGATGATCGTTGCAGTGCAGTTGCCGATGTCGGCAGCAGTGCTCATTCCCTTCGCGCTGGTTGTCGAAGGGACTGGCGGCACCGACTGGTCGCTCGGGCTGTTCGTGCCGCTGTTCTATGCAGCGGTCCCGGCCAACGCGGTGACGTTCGCGCTGATGGCAACGGTGGTCCGTCGGGCCACACCAACCCAGGCAGCCTCAACGGCATACATGATCCCGCTGTCCGGTGTGTTCTTCGGCTGGCTGATCAGAGATGAACGCCTCGGGCTGATCGAAGCGGTCGGCGGTGCGCTCGTGGTGCTCGGCGTCTACTTCGTAGTCACGGCGTCAGCGCGAGCGGCAGCGCTTCCGAGGTGAGCTCAAGACGGGACAGGCGGCCGTCGCCGATCCGCCAGGGGCCGCAGTAACCGATCGTGCGGCTTACTGGTGTTACTTTTGGTACGCATTGCCTGGCCGCCAGCCTCTCGATTGCGCGACGAACATGTTGGGCACCGGCGGTCTCTGCGACTTCGTCGCTGGGGTCAGCGCCGTTGTCTTGGCGTTGTTGACTGAGTGATTCAATGCGGGTGCGCTGTGATTGCTCTTTGCGGACTCGATCGACTGCTCGGCGGCGGGCGATCGTGACTGCCCACAACGTGACGCTTGCACGATCAGGGTCAAACTTGTGGACTGCACTCCACATCTCGACCAATACTTCCTGGGTGACCTCTTCAGACATTGCGTGGTCGCGCAGTACTCGTTTGACGGTGCCGAAGATTACGGGTGCGAGCTGGTCATAGACCGCTGAGAAGGCCTCCTCATCCCCGTCACCCACGCGCTCGATCAGCGAGGCGAGGCCGGGAGTCTGCGTCTTCTTGGTTCGGCGGGAATCACTTGAGGAAACTGAGGCGCTGCCGGTGACGATGAGAGGCGTAGTAGTGATGTCGGTCGTCGTGTTGCTCCTGGGTACGTCGCGGTGATGCAGTTCTCGGTTGTCCGTGGGAAGCGCGAGAATGCACGAAATCGATTCAGCGCTGTCTGCGCAGTGCTCGAACTGCCTGTAGCTCATGAAGCTATTTTCGATACAGCGTCTCAAGTGCGGGTCATCCCAACATCAAGATTGGATCTGAGTTGGGACGGGTGCTCACACGGCCCGGTTACTTCGCCGTTCATTGGCGGTTTTTCTAATCAGGTTCAGCTCGCTGCGGCGACGTCCAGGGTGCGGAGGTGCTCGTCGAGCCCAAGAATCAGGACGTCGGCTTGGAATTCGCCGCCGGTGACTCCCGGAGTTTGATCATGGGCGTACCGTCCATTGGCCCAATTCCTTTCAGTTGGGTGGCCGAACTGTTGTTGACAAGTTGTCCGGTGTGTTGGACTCTTTGGAAGCAACCCGCTGAGGCACCCTGAGTCGAGAGGGTCGGCCTACCAAGCTGCGGGACCCGCATGGTTTGCTGCGGGGCCCGCATGGTTTGCTGCGGGGCCCGCATCCTGGGCAACGCCGTGGATGGCGTTCATGACCAACTGCTTCGCCGCGGCCGGCGGAGCTCTTTCGGCAATGCTCTGCAATCGCGCTGCGACAGCGAGGGGAGCCGTGTGTCGGGCTCTCGATACATGCCAGCGTCATCACCTCACGTTGGTTCTTTGGCAAAGCGGCGAGTGCACACCGTACCCGGTCGATCGCCCGGCGTCGGGCAATCGTGACGCTGAACGTTGTGGCCGTCGCCCGGCTTCTGTGCTCATGAGCTGCGGCTTTCTACAGCTCGAGGAAGACTTCCTGCAGGGGCTCCTCTGACATTGCAGGATCGCGGAGTACTCGGCGAACCGCGGCGAAAACCTTGGGTGAGAGTGCGTCGTGCAGAGCGCTAAAGGCGGACTGGCCACCAGCGCCGACGTGTTCGAGCGACACGCTTGCATTGATTGGGATGTCCACCAAAGTTCATGATGCCTCGGGTGCGGGGCGATAACGACTGCGTTGATCACGTTCGCTCCGTGGATGCCAGTGAGGAGTACCGGAGGAATTCCGTGAAGGTCATTGCTTCGATGGACTCAATAGCGAACGGTTCGCTCGGATCGGTCCAGCCAGGGATGTCGAGCCGGACCGGACCGCCTTCGGCGCGGCGAAGTGCGGAACGGGATGTGCCCAGTGTCAGTTTGGCACCCTCGACCTCGAGGGCGTCACAGACCGGGACGGCGAACGAACGGCGGTGGTCAGCCACAACCAGAACCGCCGCGCTGACGTCCAGGCGGACAGCAGCGAGCAGATCGCGGAACGACAGACCAACGGTGCCATCGGATCGAAGTGTGGCGAGGTCCACGAGTCCGGAGTAGCGCAGCGTGTCGGGGGCATCGACACAGCCCAACACGGTCAGGGAGTACTCAACATCCATGAATCGAGCGGTAGCAGAATACAACGACTCGGAGGACGGCCAGTCGGCGGATTGTTCGGACATCCCTGCCGCCCGTGGGTCGCCGGAGCGCACAACGGTGGTCTGAACTCCAGTGCGCTGTGTCGACCTCATGCATGGAGTTCGTCCACCGATGCCAATGCCAATGCCAATGCCAATGCCAATGCCAATGCCAATGCCAATGCCAATGCCAATGCCAATGCCAATGCCAATGCCAATGCCAATGCCAATGCCAATGCCAATGCCAATGCCAATGCCAATGCCAATGCCAATGCCAATGCCAATTGTTCAGCGCGGCTCACCCGCCGAGTCAGAGGGCGAGGCTCGCTCGATATAGACCACGATTGGGCGGTGCCCGGAAGCGCCATTTTGTAATGGTTCGGTTCGATTGTCGGCTTGGATCATCCGATCGCAGTCATTGCACGACAGCTGATCGAGGTTCGCGTCCGATCCGTGCCGAACGGCTCGAAACGGACCGCTTATTGGCTCGGTGTGCCATTGCTCTATGCCTCGAACATGAAACCTTCGGCTCTGCTGATGCCACGGGGCGCCCAGTACGACTCGAAGGCTTCATACGTTGTGATCTCGGTCCCCGTCAGCGACTTCGTTACCAATCAGCTCCCTGCCAAGCGTGTTCGATACGCACGTCAGTGTGATGTTGTGTTCTTGAATCCGACGGCTGACGAGTTCTTGGAAGCTGAGCGTGAGTTCGCTGTCAGTCATGGCGCTGACATCGAGTGAATGCGTGTTCCCCGACCTGCACAGATCAAATGCGATGACTGGGTGAGATGAGGGTTAGATGACTGGAACCTCGACGTGGCGTCCGAATTCGGCCTCCATCGTGCCCATGACTTCGCCGAGGGTGGCGTACGACTTCACGGCGTCAATGAGCGCTGGCATCAGGTTGATCTCAGGGTCAGCAGCGTCAGTGCGGACCCGCTCCAAAGATGCGTCGACCGTTGCCTGGTCACGATCTTGGCGTACCTGGCCGAGTCGCTTGCGCTGCTTCTTTTCGTCTTCGTTCGAGATGCGGAGCAGGTCGATCTGGGCGTCGTCGTTGCCTTCGCGGAACGCGTTCACTCCGACGCGGATGTGGTCGCCACTGTTGAACCGACGCTCGAGTTCGTACGCGGAGTCTGCAATGCGGCCCTGGAACCAGTTCTCTTCGATTCCCTGGATGGCTCCTTCGAGCATCGACCCGTTGCCGAGAACGTCGAGGTACTCGAACAGCTCCTCGGCCTGGCGTTCCATTTCATCGGTGAGTTCCTCGACGAAGTAGCTGCCGCCGAGCGGGTCGGCGACGCTCGCGACGTTGGTCTCGTGAGCAATGACTTGCTGGGTGCGGAGCGCGATGCGTGCAGCCTTTTCGGTCGGGAGGGCCATTGCCTCGTCCATCGAGTTGGTGTGCAACGACTGACTGCCACCGAGAACGCCAGCGAGGGCTTCGATCGCAGTGCGGACGATGTTTACCTCAGGCTGCTGCGCGGTGAGCGAGACGCCAGCGGTCTGGGTGTGGAAGCGAAGCTGCATCGAGCGGCATCGCGCCGTACCGCTCCTTCATCCGCCGCCCAAATTCGGCGAGCCGCCCGATATTTCGCGATCTCTTCGAAGAAGTCGATGTGGGCGTTGAAGAAGAAGCTGAGCCGCGGTGCGAAAGCGTCAACGTCAAGCCCCGCCTGCATCGCCAACTCGACGTAGGCGAACCCGTTGGCGAGGGTGAAGGCGAGCTCTTCGGCAGCAGTCGAACCGGCCTCGCGGATGTGGTAGCCAGAAATCGAAATGGAGTGCCAACGGGGCATCTCGGCGGCGGTGAAGTCGATTGTGTCGCGCACAAGACGCATCGATTGGCGAGGAGGGAACACGTACTCCTTCTGCGCCTGGTATTCCTTCAAAATGTCGTTCTGAAGGGTGCCGCCGAGCTGGGCGCGAGGGATGCCAGCCTGCTCGGCCTGGGCGATGAACATGGCGAAAATCACGGCCGCCGGTGAGTTAATTGTCATCGACGTGGTGATCTGGCCGAGGTCGATTCCGGCGTAGAGGTCGGTCATGTCGGCAAGCGTGTCGATGGCGACACCACAGCGGCCGACCTCACCGATTGACATTTCGTGATCGGAATCGAGGCCAAGCAGCGTTGGCATGTCGAATGCCGTCGACAGGCCGGTGCCACCGGAGTTGATGATCTCCTTGAAGCGCCAGTTCGTATCCTCGGCCGTGCCGAACCCAGCAAACATGCGCATTGTCCAGAGCTTCGACCGGTACATGGAAGCGTACGGACCGCGCGTGTACGGGTACTGGCCGGGGAACTCGCCGCTGTCCGGGCCGTACACGGCCTCCAGCGGGATGCCCGACATTGTGGCGTGGGTGCCCGGTGTCAGTTTCGAGGCACCAAAGGCCTCTTCCCACTGCTCCCGATTCGATGGTTCTTTCGATGTGACCATCTTGGAAACGTAGGCGAATTGATGCCCGCGCGCCGAGCTGGATCGCTGAGAACGCGTGCCCGGTCTGTGTGTTTGAGCGCATCTTCGGTCGCTGCAATCACTCACACAAAACGCAATGCCCGGTGTGGTGTGAGTGAAAGCGGGTTCGTTCGCTCGAATCGCTCACACGAAACCTGGCAAGCTCGGCATTGCATGGCTTCCAACTCGACGCAGCACTCCGACCATCACACAGCGATCATCGAGGGCGTTGACCGAGTCTGCTCCGACTTTGGCGACGAGTACTGGTCGGCTAAAGACCAAGCGCACGAATTCCCGTGGGAGTTCTACGACTCCATGGCCGCAGGCGGCTGGGTAGGTATTGCGATCCCTGAGCAATATGGCGGGGGAGGGCAGGGCATTGCCGAGGGCGCCCTCGTCCTCAACCGCGTGGCCGCCTCAGGCGCAGCGATGAACGGTTCGACGGCCATCCACCTCACGATGTTCGGCCTCGCACCTGTCATCAAGTTCGGCAACGAGCAACTCAAAGACACGTTCCTGCCGCGCGCGGCCGCCGGTGACCTCCACGTTGCCTTCGGCGTGACCGAACCCGATGCAGGGACTGACACCAGCCGGATCTCGACCAGCGCCGTGAGCGACGGGATGGGCGGATTCACAATCTCGGGTCGCAAAATCTGGACATCGAAGGCGCTCGAATCGGAGGTTTGCCTACTCCTTGCTCGGACCGACGGTGAGCCAGGTGAAGGCTTCGGTGGGCTGTCGCTGTTCCTCGTTGACCTCGACCCGCAGCACTGCGACATTGCGCCGATTCCGAAGCTCGGTCGCAACGCCGTGGCATCATGCGAAGTCGCCTATGACGAGTTGCCGGTCGAAGGGTGGCGACTCGTTGGTGAGCGCGGGCGTGGCTTCCAGCACATTTTGCACGGGCTCAACGCCGAGCGGATTCTGCTTGCTTCGATGGCGTGCGGTATCGGCGAGGTTGCCCTCCAGCGGGCGATTGGTTACGCCAAGGAACGCGAAGTTTTTGGTCGCCCGATCGGCAAGAACCAGGCAATCTCGCACCCGCTTGCCAAAGCCCACATGGAACTGCAAGCGGCGTACACGATGATGGCTGTGGCAGCCGAGCGCTATGACGCCGGCCTCGAGTGCGGCGAGCAGGCGAACACGGCCAAGTATTTGGCGGCGGAGGCGTCATACTTCGCGGCGGACCAGGCAGTCCAGACACACGGGGGGCTTGGGTATGCGGTGGAGTATCAGGTCGAGCGGTACTGGCGCGAAGCCCGGTTGCAACGACTGGCGCCGGTCAGCCAGGAAATGACCTTGAACTACATTGCCCAGAACGTGCTCGGTCTCCCCAAGTCGTACTGAATGAATGCCCACTGATGTTCGCTCAGGGTCTCACTTGCTGCCGCGGTGTGACGCGCGAGTTCGAATTTTCAGCAGATGGCGCGGACATAGGGATACGGGTTGACGGCTCGTCCGCCGCCTGGGTGCACTTCAAAGTGGAGGTGGGGCGTACCGGCGTTGCCCGTTTGGCCGTTGCGCCCGATCTGTTGGCCGCGTGAGACAGACCCGCTGCTCCCCGTATAGCTACTGAGGTGAGCGTAGTAGTACTTCGTCCCGCTGTTTCCTGTGAGCCAGGCGGCGTTACCACCGAGACGGTTGCTGGAGAATCGAACAGTGCCTGCTTCAACAGCGATGATCGGCACACCCGAGGCCGCGATCATGTCGACCCCTTCATGGCTCCGACCACCCGAGCGTGGAGCGCCCCAAGTGTCGGCGAACCCGTAGTTGCCAGCAATTGGGCAGACCATGCCCCTCCCCGCATTGGATGGTGGCGCTGCTGATGCCGCACCGCCGCCTGAGCTGCTCGACGCTGCTGCCCCACCGGGGTTGGCAGCTGCCGCAGCAGCAGCTTTTGCTGCAGATGCGTCTCGGCGCGCCCGTTGTTCGCGCTGACGTTGCAGCTCGTGCTCGATTGCATCGTCAATCACGCGTTGCGATTCGACCTCTTGGAGCTGCATGATCTGGGCCTCAGCCTGCTGCTCCAACTCGGTGAAGTCCTGTTGCGCTGCGTACTGCTGCGCCTTCTGCTGTTCGAGTTTCGAACGAGTTGTCTCGACGTCAACGATGACTGCGGCGAAGTCGTCGAGTTCGACGTTTGCAGTCTCAATTGTCACGGCGGCGAGCACATCAGCGGTCAGCTGGTTGGTCGCATCAGAAAGATCACCGAGGAGGAGGAAGCTCGAACCGCCCGACTGGGTGAAACGCCGGATCGCTGACGCCTCGAGTGAGGTCTGCATCTCGTTGGCTTCTTTTTGGACCACTGCAAGCTCGACTTCGGTCTCGGCGATCTCGATTGTCAGCGTGTCGATTGCCGACTTTGCATCGAATAAGGCTTGGGCTGCGTCATTTGCGCGGTCACGAGCTGCCTGGATCTCACGCGCTGCTTGCTTAGCTTCCTCGCTGCTGTGGTCGGCTCCGACGCTCGATCCGTCGCCGACGGTAGAGAGAACGAGTGTCACAGCAATCATCACCGAAGCAACCCGGGGCAGCGCTCGTCGACTGAGGCGAGCGCGGCGACGCTGAAGTCGGTATGGGGCTGACGGCAACACGGGCACTGACGGTAGTTCGCATGGAACGCCAGATGGGGGCGGTTCGCGATTCTGTTCAGCTTTTGTTGGGCAGCGGGTCAGAGCCAATGGTTGACGGTTTCGGAGACGCGCTCGGCAACACGTTGCAACATGCCTCGATCGGCCCACTGAGCCGGGTCGAGGAGGATCGTATTCTCGAGGTCTTCGTCGAGGTGTTCATCGAGCACCTGCACGACAGCGGGGTCAAAGATGACGATATTCGCTTCGTCGTCGTGACGAAGCGAACGTTGATTGAAGTTTGCCGATCCGACTGATGCAACGGTGCCGTCGACAGTCATCACCTTGGCGTGCATCATCGACACCTCATAGGTACGAATTACGACACCGGCATCGAGCAGTCGCTGGTACGACGCCTCACCGGCGATTTGGATGAACCGCTTGTCGGCGTGCTTGCCCGGGAGCATGATTTCGACGGACACACCACGATCGACGGCGTTGATCAGCTCTTGGGATAGTTGCGTACCGGGGTTGAAATAGGCCGACGCAATCCTGATGCGATACTGCGCACAGGCGATCAGGGTGATCATCAGCCGCCAGATGTCGTTCGACCCATTTTCGGCAGCGGCCTGGACGACGACACAGGTGGAGTCGCCTGCTGGTGTCATGTCGATCAGCGGTTCGGACATGGGGTCGAATCCGCTGTGGTTGTGATCGGCCCAATTGTCGATGAAACCGGCCTCGAGGCCGGCGACGGCAGGGCCCCGGACCCGAAGATGTGTGTCTCGGTATTCGTTCTCGTTTCGAGCGTTGCCCAACCATTCGTCGGCGATGCCAACACCGCCGATAAAACCGGTGTTGCCGTCGATGACGAGGATTTTGCGATGCGTGCGGTTGTTTGCACCGTTGAGTTGCGGGATCTTCTCGTCGGTGAACGGTCGGAACCAGCGAAGGTCGCAACCTGCCCCTTTCATCACCGAAACGAGGCCGTCGTCGAGCTTTCGTTCGGCGAGCGCGTCGATGAGCACGCGAACACGGCAGCCACGGTTGGCCGCTCCGGCGAGCGCCCGAGCGAATTGGTCGGCAACATGGCCGGTCCAGAATACGAACGTGACGATGTCGACTGTGCGCTCGGCGTTGTTGATCGCATCGACCATCGCAGCGAAAATTTCGTCGCCGTTGCGCAGTACCTCGATCGAGTTGCCCTCTGTGGCGTGCAGTCCGAGAAGCGAATGCACGCGATCGACCCATTCACGGGTGGTTGCCGCTACAGCCGATTCAGGGGTGTCGGCCATGTGCGACACGCCCACTAGACAACGGCGCCCAGCCAGCTACCGATCACCCAGGTGACGGAGCAGGCAACAACAGCCCAGCTGACCTGTCGTCCTGCCGTGCGCAGCATTGAGCGTTCGGTAAATCGAGCCAATATGACGCCCACGGTCGCGGCAGAGATCAGGCCGAGGATGGACGAAGCAATGACGGCTGCGTTGCCCTCGCTGAAGAACCAGGGGAAGAGCGGGATTATTGCGCCAATGGCAAACGCAAAGAAGGAGCTGAGCGCAGCAGCGGCCGGGTTGCCGGTCTCGTCGGGGTCGACGCCCAGTTCTTCACGAGCGTGTACATCGAGGGCGATGTCCGGATTTTGGTGGACCTGTTCGGCCATACTCGTCGCCGTTTCGGCGTCAGCACCTCGTTGCCGATAGATAGCAGCGAGTTCGCGAGCCTCCATCTCGGGCTGTTTGGCGATGGATCGCTTTTCGATTGCGAGCTCGCGCTCCACCAATTCGGCTTGAGCTTTCATTGACACGTACTCGCCGGCGGCCATCGAGGCCGAGCCTGCGAGTAAGCCCGCCACGCCTGCGATGAGCACGCTCTCGCGGGTCGATGCTGCTGCAGCGACACCCAAAATCAGCGCCACATTGGAGACCAGGCCATCGCTGACGCCGAACACGGCAGCGCGCACCGTTCCGCCTGTGACATCACGGTGACGGTGAACCATGTGACTGTGCCCGTGCGCATGGTCGCGATCGTTATCCTGATCAGAAGGATCAGGTGAAGGGTGGTTGGCCACCTGCTCGCTCATGCGTGCCAAGGTACTGCTAAATCAGCCGGTCGTGTCACGCTCAGGTCGGACCAGAATGTGACAGGCAACAGCGCTGGGTTCGTAGTGCCAGGGGATGCGTGACTTTTAGTAGGTTCCGGCTGAGCTTGAGAAGTTCGTGCAAGCGATCAATTCGGCTGCGGCGTTGGCGTCCGCTGATGAGATCCTTGCTCGAATCTGATGAACCCGCGGGTCGAAGCCGCACTGTCGGTAGGGCTCGGCAGCCGACCCTCGCTTGACCACCTCGTCGACAAGTGCGAGATCGGCCTCGAAGCGACCAATCTGCCCACCAGCGATGTGTTCGGCTTCTGCCAGCGTTTCACCGGCGTGCACTTCGTGAACTGAACCTGAGGGTGGGCGTCCGGCTCGGCCGAATTCGAGATTGTCAGTCGCGGTTGCGGTGGAGGCGGTCAGAACCGGCGTCGATGCCAGGGAGTTGTGCCTCAAACTGGCCGGTGTGTTGTGCAGCCAAATCGGTAACGATTGCTTCCACCTCGCCCCAGTTGACAGCTCGTAGTCAGCGAGATCATGCCGTACGGCTGCTCGAAGGCGATCACGGTGTTGCCAGCTGCACGCAACTGCTCGATGTTGTGCGGCGCGTCGTCGATGTACGCGTCTGCTTCGACCTGCGGCTTCTTGCCGCGCAGTTGCTGCGCGAGCGGCCGTGCGATGTGTATCGAGCCAGTTGGCCGTGTCGGCAATCGTTTTGGCGTGGCCCCAGTGGGTGTAGAGCCGGTGCGTGATGATGCGGATCCAGACGCCGGCATCACTGAGGCGCCACAGCGCTTCGGCGGCTCCATCGATGACCCTCATCGTTGCGAACATGTCGTGTTCCATTACTGCGATGCGATGGAATTGGGCGTACTCGTCGGGTTCGAGGCCCCACTCGCCGAAGTCCCACGAACGCTCGAGTGGCATGGTCTCCGGGTCGACGCCGCGGAGGTCGGCCATGATCTCGCGAAAGCGAAAGGTGTGGTCTGCGACGACACCGTCGAGGTCGACGCCGAGAATGAATTCAGCTGATTGTTCGGAGTCGGCCATTGCTCAGATCCCCATCGACATCGGGCCGACGCGGAGTGACGCCTCTTGATCAACGTCAAGCATCGTCTTCTTGCCGCTCACGATGCGGCGACGTACAGCGCCGGAAATCGTGTCGACACAGATGGTGCCGAGCACGACGATGATCAGACCAAGCCCAGCAGTGCCGAAATCCTTGAACTTCAGAGCCTCGGCGAGGTCGGAACCAATGCCGCCGGCACCCACGAGACCCAGCACGGCGGAGGCGCGGATGTTGACCTCGAAGCGATACAGCAGAAATGATGTGATCTCTGGCGTCACTTGGGGCAGTACGCCCCAGCGAAGACGCTGGAGGCGAGACGCCCCGACGGCGTCGGCCGCTTCAAGCGGGCCCTTGTTGATGCCTTCGATGATCTCGTAGAAGAGCTTGCCGAGGGTGCCGATCGATCCGACACCGATCGCGAGAACGCCCGCCATCGGCCTGAGACCAAAGATCGGAATAAACGCCAACGCCAGAATGATTTCGGGGATGGCACGCAGCAGGTTGAACACCTGGCGTGTCATCCAGGCAACAGGTTTGCCGACGAGATTTTCGGCCGCGAGGAATGACAGCGGCACGGCGAAGATCGCGGCGATGATCGTGCCGAGCCACGCAATGGCGATCGACTCCCACATTGCGCTGAGTAACTCTGGAATCTTGCTGACCTCCATGCTGTTGAACATGACGCGGCCGAGCGTCCACATGTCGGCGGGGGCTTCGAGCAGGCGCGACCATTTCGCATCGAGGCCTGTTGCTGACCACCACACAAGCGCGACGGCGAGCGCGGTCGTGACCCAACGGAACGTCGCCAGCGGCTTCTTTGGGAGTTCGACACCATGAGGCGGTGTCGGCATCAGATTCATGCGCAACTTTGAGTCGACCATCAGATGAGCCTCCGACGGAGGGTGACGGAGATGCGTTCGACGATGAACACGACGAGGAAGAACATCACGACGAGGCCCCATAACTTCTCCCAGTCGCCACGACCGCGGAAGAATTCGATGCGGGCACCAATGCCGCCGGCACCAACGAGGCCGAGCACCGCCGACGCACGGAGGTTAAGTTCGAAGTTGTAGAGCACGAACGACGTGTACGAGGGCAAAATCTGAGGCACGACTGCGCTGCGCAGCATTTGGGTGAGGCTGGCACCGGACGCGTTGGCCGCCTCGATCGGGCCCATGTCGATGCCGTCGAGGGTGTCGGATGTGAGCTTGGTCGTGACGGCAATCGAGAAGAAGAAGAGCGCGAGCAGTCCGCTGAGCGCGCCGATGCCTACCGCCGTGACGAAGAGCAGTGCCCACAACAGGTCGGGAATCGAGCGGATGACGTTATTGAAGCTGCGCACCAGCGTGCGTAGCGCGCGATTCGGGTTGCCGAATGTGGTCGACCAGAGCGCGAGTGGCAGGGCGACCGTTGCCCCGGTGGCGGTGCCGAGCACGGCGAGCTGCAAGGTTTCGATGAACGCCGAACGCGACCGCCGCGACCAAATTTGACCCCAGTCGGGGTTGAGTAATCCTTCGACGACCGAGTTCTTCCGCCCGAAGTTGGAGATGATCTCGCCGAGCGAGAACCCAACGCTGATAGCGGTGATGATCGTGAGCAGGATCGCGCCGATCGCGGTTCCGATGGCAAACATCGAGACAGCTGGTTTTGCCGGGAGTGTTGGAGCGGGCGTGCTGTTGGTGCCGTTGTCAAGGGTGGTCATCGGAGGCGGCGACGTCAGAGCGCGGCTTGCTTGGCCATCGTGTCGTCGGCGGTGAGGCTGCGTCCGTAGATGCTCTCGAATACGGCCTCGTCGCATTTGCTACCGGGGCCGTCGAAGACGAGGACGCCGTCACGGAGGCCGATGATGCGGTCGGCGTAGGCGGTCGCGAGGTCGAGGAAGTGAAGGTTGACGATCGTGGTGATGCCAAGCTCGCGGCTGATCTGCTGCAGGTAGCGCATCACAACGTGGCTTGTTGGCGGGTCGAGCGAGGCAACGGGCTCGTCGGCAAGGATGATCGACGGTTCTTGTGCAAGCGCTCGGGCTATGCCGACGCGCTGACGCTGGCCGCCGGATAGGTCTGAGGCACGGGTGTAAGTCTTTTCGATGATCTCGACTCGCTCGAGCGCACGAGCGGCGATGTCGATGTCGGCCTGCGGGTACTTGCCGATCAAGGTGCGCCATGTGGGCACTTTGTGGAGTCGGCCCATCAGGACGTTCTTCAACACGGTGGTGCGATCGACGAGGTTGAAGCCCTGGAAGATCATTCCGACGTCGGAGCGCAGCTCGCGTAGGCCGGTGCGATTGAGCGAATGGACGTCGTTGCCGTTGACGTTCAGTTCGCCGGAGGTGAGCGGGACCAGGCCGTTAACGGCCCTGATCAGGGTCGATTTGCCTGCGCCCGAAAGCCCGACGATGACCACAAACTCGCCGTCATCGATCTCCAGATCGAGGTCCTTCATCGCCGACACCCCGTTGGGATAGGTGACGTTGGCTTTGCTGAAGCGAATCCTCGCGCCACAGCTTCTTCGAACCGGAGCAGCCGCCCCCAACAGTTGCGCATGGGGTCAGGCCCCTTTCGCAACTCTGGCGGACCAAATCAGTCGAGGACGTCGCCGAGCTTGACTTCGAGTTGACGGATGACATCAAAGTCTACGGAGTCGACTGGCACGAGGCCGTCGATTTGGTAGAGCTCGTCGAGCACCGTGGCGCCTTCTTCGGTGGCTGCGATGGCAACGAACGCAGCTGTGATGGCCGCGACGAGGGAGTCGGGAAGGTCGCCGGCAACGGCGAACCCATCGTTCGGGATCGGGCCGGACCAACCAAAGACAACGACCTTCTGGCCGACGTCGGAGCTGGTCTCTTCGATCGTGCCGCGAGCGTCGTTGAAAGACACACCAACAGCGGCATCGCCGTCGTAAACAGCCTGCACCGAGCCGTCGTGGCCACCAGCGAACAGGCCGTTGATGTCATCGATGGGATCGATGCCAGCTTCGACGAGTTGCAGCGCCGGGATGGCGTAGCCGGAGGTTGAACCCTGGTCGACGAACGACACGGTCTGGCCTGCAAGCAGTGCCAACTTGTCGGCGCCGATCGGGCCGTCAGCGGCGCTCTCGGCGTCGAGGACGCCGTTGCAGAACAGGAAGCCGTCTTGGTCCGCCACCGGCGTGTCATTGCAATAAGTGTCGGGGTCGTTGGTAAACCACTGCGTCACGTAGAGAAGCGAACCATAACGCTCAGACTGCAGGATCAGCTCAGCGCCAGCCTGCTCTTCGGCTTGCACCATTTGGCGCGGTCCGAGGCCGCCGGCAATCTGGGCCTGGCCTGACTCAAGGGCAACAATGACGCCGGAGTAGTCAGTCGGCACGAGTGCCTCGACTTCGATGCCGAGACGCTCACCGAGCATGTCGGCGAGGGGCTGCGCTGTTTCGATGAGGCCACCAGTCTCCTGGCTCGGGGTGAGCGTGAAGACAAGCTTCTCTGGCCAGCCTTCTCGGGCGACGCTGTCAGCAGGTACTTCAGTTGCAGCGGGAGCTTCGGGTGCAGCGGTTGTGGTGGCGGCATCATCGTCGCTGCCACATGCTGCGATCACCAGAGAGGCGGCTGCAGCAAAAGCGACGAACGAACGCTTCGTTGTGGATCGTTTCATTTTCACTTCTTTCGTGTTTGGCGGTGCATTGGTAGATGTCGATGCTTGGTGACTATTTCTCTCCCTGGATGCGAGGGTCCGCTCGAAACGGTCGCACAGGATGTGGCGATGCTACGTCAGTGAACAGCGTCCCCTGAACGGCGAGATGACGTCTCGGTGACAAGCGTGTGAAACTCGGACCAATTCGTCACATCGACAGTGCCCACTACCGGCGAATTCCAGGGGCGCACGAACCGACACACCACGGCGTCGGGATGATGTTCGACCAACTCGCGAAGCACATGCGGAGCGTCGTCGAGGTAAACGTCGCATGCAACTTCCGACTTGGTGAAGGTCAGATGCACTTCACGCGTTGGGACCTCGTTGTCTGCAAGCCAGTGCATTGTTTCGTGGACGGCCCAGTCGGGCTTCGTTGACACGATCACGATCCTGTGGCCTTCAGCGTCCAGCGTCCGGAGCGTTTCCAACGCATCGGGCAAGAGGTTCAGGTGGCGAAAAATCGACGGTCGGTTCTTGTTGCCGCGTGCCCAGGCCCAGAAGGCCTCCATGTCATCAAAACCGCCGAGGCCGTGGAGGCCGTCCCACACCGTGACCATTTCGGCGGTCAACGTTCCACCGAACTCGGCGTTGTGGAGTGCGGTCCACCCGGCATTGAAATCGGCGACCACTCCGTCGAGGTCGATACCGAGCCGGAGTGCGAGGTTTGACATCTCAACATGGTGTCATGTCGCCCGCTGACTGTGCGAAATCCCAGCCTGGCGGTGGTTTGAGTTTGACATTCGTCGCATCCGCGCACGAAGCTGCAAGCCAAGATTCGATGGGGCGGGATGAAACAATTAACCGGGATGGACGTCAGCTTTTTGCTGATGGAAACAGCGAATACCTATGGCCATGTCAACGGATTGTCGATTTATGAGCGGCCGTCGCCTGACTTCGATCCGTTTACGGAAGTTCGCAAGCGGCTCGGGATCATGGTGGGCCACCTCGAACCACTCCGACGCAAGGTCGTTGAGGTGCCGTTCGAACTCGATCGGCCGTATTGGGTTGAAGACGCGGACTTCGATCTCGACTTCCACGTTCGCCACATTGGTCTCGCCCCGCCCGGCGCTGCTGACCAACTCGCTGAACAGGTGGCGCGCATTGTTGGTCGTCGAATGGATCGGTCGCGGCCATTGTGGGAGGCCTATGTGATTGAAGGCCTCGCCGATGGTCGTTGGGCGCTGTTGCAGAAGACCCATCACGCCACGATCGATGGCGCCTCTGGCGTGATCATGTTGAAGATGTTCACCGACGATTCGCCTGACGCGATCTACCCGCTCGAACACCGCGAGTGGGTTGGTGAACAGCCGCCGAGTCGCGCCGAGATGCTGCAAGTCGCGGCGCGGAACCTTGCGATCAACCCGGTTAAGGGCATGCGCCTCTCGCTGAGCGTGCTGCGCGATCTTGCCGATTCGATGGGCGTAACGAGCGTGAGCGGGCTCGCAACGCAAGTCCGTAAGACCCTTGGCTCGCTCACCGCAGGGCCGTCCAGCGATTCGAGTTCGTCGGTCAGTTTTCCGCTCACGCCGGCACCGCCGACGCCGTGGAACAAGTCGGTCACGCCGCACCGTCGGTTCGCAATGCGGTCAGCTGACCTGTCAAACCTCAAACGTTTGAAGGACGCCACCGGCGGCACCTTGAACGATGTCGTCATGGCGATCTGCACCGGAGCGCTCCGCCAGTACCTGATCGAGAAAGACCAACTGCCCGAGGGGCCGTTGCGAGCAATGGTGCCCGTGTCGATCCGAACAGGTCAGGAAGAAGATCCGTGGACCAACCGCGTGTCCGCGATCGTCGCCGACCTGCCCACGGGCTGCGCCGACCCGGTCGAACGCGTTGCGTTGTGCCGAGACGCGATGAACGCGGCCAAGGGCCAGCTCGACCTGGTGCCCGCCGACACGCTTGGCCACGCGGCCGATTACACATCTCCGGTCGTCGCGGCCTCGGCGATCCGGCTGGTGTCCCGACTCAAACTCGCCGATCGCGTGAATTCGCCGGTCAACGTTGTGATCTCGAACGTGCCAGGGCCGCGCGAGGCGCTGTACTTCGCTGGAGCGAAGCTCGATGCCTACATCCCGGTCTCGACGATCTCGGACGGCGTCGGCCTCAACATCACGGTACATAGCTACGAAGATCGCCTCGATTTCGGCCTGATCTCCGACCGTGAGTTGATCCCCGATCTCTGGCACCTCGTCGACCTGCACATCGATGAGATTGCTCGCCTCTTCGAGGCAACTGGTGCCGAATGGGCAGTCGAGCCCAGCCCGAAGCTGATGCGCAACGGCGGTGACGGCGTCGAGGCCGTCCCGGCGAGCAGCGGAGTCGTCAACGAGATGTTCCCTGATCGCACTGCTGCAGCAGTGCAGCCGCGCAAGCGAACCGCTGCCAAAAAGGCTCCAGTCAAGAAGAAGGCTGCAGCAAGGAAAGCTGCTGCAAAGAAGGCGACGCCGAAGAAGAAGGCTGCCGCCGAAGAAGAAGGCTGCCGCGAAGAAGAAGGCTGCCGCGAAGAAGAAGTAGTTCGTCAGCGACTGTCACGCCGAGGTCAGACCACGGCGTGACAGACGGTCAGCTTGGGGTGCCTGGATGCTCATCGAAGAGTCGCGCCTGTGCATCGGTATCGTCTGTTCGTGAATCTTGTCGAACTCGAGCAACTCGGCGCAGACGACAGTCGCCTGCGGATGATCGCACGCTGGTTACTCGGTGGCATCTTGGCGTTCGCAGGTGTTGCTCATCTCACGAGCCAACGACTGGAGTTCCAGGCGCAGGTCCCGGGCTGGTTCCCGCTCGACACTGACGTCGTCGTACTCGTGTCGGGCGTCGTTGAACTGGCTCTCGGTGCGGCACTGATCGCGCTCGGTCGGCATCGTGTGCTGGTCGGTGTCATTGTCGCGGTCTTCTTCGTGGTGATCTTCCCTGGCAACATTGCCCAGTGGGTCGACGGCGTCGATGCGTTCGGGCTCGACACGGACTCCAAGCGTTTCACACGGCTGCTCTTCCAGCCCGTCCTCGTGGCGTGGGCGTTGTGGGCGACAGGGGCGTCGGGCCTGGCGCGCCGGCGTCGGTGACAACCACCGCGAATGGTGTGGTCGACCGATCAGAATTGAGGCCGTCGAAGTCGTGCCGGCACCGCGGCTTCCCAGTCGGTGAGGAGCTGCATGATCTCAAGTGAGTCGTCGAGCCGCGGACTCGGGCGCGCTGCTTCGGCGTGGCCCGCTGTGACGTGGCGCTCGACCATCTGTACCTGGTGGAAGAACGCGTCATGATCGTTGTTGACCACGATGACTTCGGCAACGCCATCGAAGGGTTGCCACGTGAGTTGGTTGCGGCCGGCGACAGGCAACCATGGGTTGGTATCGAAGGTCAGCGTTCCGTTGTTGCCGGTCACCGTGAATGCGTGCGACATGCCGTATTCGTCGGTCGACTGAAGGCTGGCGAGGACACCGTTGTCGAAGCGGATGGAGATTGCTGTGTCAGAGACGTTGCCGTCGCCGTTGCGAGCGCCGACGGCAACGGCCGAACGTTCGCCGAAGGCACCCGGTCCGCACATTGTTTGAACGACGAGGTGTAAGAGCGACGTCGGGTAGCAACCAATGTTGTAGAGGGTGCCGCCGCCAGCAGCGTTCACGACATTGGAAATGTTCGCCGCGTATCGGCCGTTGACCGAACGCAGTTCGCCAAGGCGGCCGTCGCTGAGCACGTCGAGCACTGTCTCGTACAGCGGATGAGCGAGGTACATCAGCCCCTCAACGAAGAAGGCGTTTGTGAGTCGGACGCTGTCGACGAGTTCGCGCGCTGTGGCCATTGTTCGCGTGAGCGATTTCTCAGACAGCACTGCCTTGCCGGCGCGTGCCGCAGCAACGGCGAGTTCGTGATGCGCGTGGTTTGGTGTACCGATGTATACGGCGTCGATGCGCGGATCGCTGATTGCGGCCTCGATGCTGAGAGCGCGATCGATGCCGTGCTGGGCTCGAAATGTTTCGGTCCGTTCGGTCGAGCGACCTGCCACGACATCAAGCCGAGAGCCGGGGCTCTGTTCGATTGCCGCGACCATGGTGTTCGTGATGAATCCGGTCCCGATGGCAGCCCAGCGCAGCATTGCACTGACACTACTGAGCCGTCCTGGCACACCGAAGCCAGACCTCGGTGTGACAGGACGGCGATTGCTACTCCGTCTTCCAGTCGGGTCGCGGTGTCCAGACCTGGCCGGCGGGGTCGGTGCGTAGCTCGACGACGCGCAGATCGCCGGTGAACTCGAATGTGCCTTGGTAGTGCTCATAGGCAACGGGTGTGCCCCAACTCTTCCCGATTGCGAAGCCTTCTTGCACCATCGAGTAACCCATTGGCGTGATTCGCATGCGTTCGTTCGTTGCGACAATTGCGCCATTGACCGACATCACTGCACGCCCCCAACCCTGCTCGATCGGTTGGTAGTCGACACGAACCTCGATCGGCTGGCCGGTCGGCAGCGGATCGGCGCTGACGAGTTCAGACATCTCTATCTTCAAGACGTTGTGGACGTAGTGAGCGCGACCGTTCTGGACGAAGAGCGACCAGCCGGCGAGCTCGCCGCCCTGGCAGACGAGCACACCCGCATCACCATCACCATCACCATCACCATCACCATCAACATCGGACAGCGTGAGGTGCGCCGCGAGTGAGTGTGGGCAGTTGAGGATGAGGGGGAGTGACGGGTTCGGGATTGGCGTGCTGCCCGGGAAGTAGCGATACACGTCTCGGTCCTCCGACGCGGTTGGTCGCAGAGGGTCGATGAACCTCTCGCGGCCGCGGTCGTCGAGTGGCAAGACGTTGTGCGCACGCGCTTCGTCCCACCAAAGTGCGACCAGCTCCGCAAGCTTTTCCGGATGCTCGCCGGCGAGGTCGTGCGCCTGGCTGTAATCGATGTCTTGGTGATAGAGCTCCCACGGGTCATCGGCCCAGTCGGTCCCGGGCCGGTGCCAGGTGACTGCAGTCCAGCCGTCGTGCCAGATGGCGCGGCTGCCCAACATTTCGTAGTACTGCGTCGTCTTGACATTCGGTGTGTCGCCGTTGCTGATCGTGGGGGCGAAGCTGTGCCCTTCGAGCGGTTGTTGATCGACACCGTTGACGCGCGTCGGGATCGGCAGCCCGGCCATGTCGAGCAACGTCGGGTAGAGGTCGGTGATGTGGTGGTACTGCGTGCGAATCGCGCCTTGGGAGGAGGAAGCGTCTCTCGTCACATGCGACGCGGGTTCATCGCCGCGGTGCGTGTCGCGCTTCCATCGTTGGAACGGTGCGTTGCCCGCCTGGCTCCAGCCAATCGGGTAGTGCGGGTCGGTATGGCGGCTGCCCATATGTGAGATGTCGTCGAGCATCTCGTCGACCTCCATGAACATCATGTTGCGGAACCGCTCGGTGTTGGTGGTGCCGTGCTTGCCACCTTCGGCCGATGCTCCGTTGTCTGACAGGAAGATCACGGCGGTGTCGTCAGCGATCCCCATTTCGTCCAGCGCATCCATCAGCCGACCGATCTGCGCATCTGTGTGATCAACGAAGCCGCAGAACGTCTCTTGTAAGCGGGCGTAGAGGCGCTGCGCGTCGCCATCGAGGGAGTCCCATGCCGGTACTGCGTTGCTACGCGGCGGAAGGTCGGTCCCCTCGGGGATGATGCCCATCTCCAGCTGGCGCTCGTACGTGGCCCGTCGATGGACATCCCACCCATCGTCGAAGCGGCCCGCGTAGTGGTCGATGAATTCGGGCGGGGCGTGGAAGGGGCAGTGCGGAGCGCCGAAAGGGAGATAGAGGAAGAACGGACGACCAGACGACACCTGTTGCTGGTCTCGCAACATCCGGATTGACGCGTCGACGATGTCTTCGCTGACGTGGTAATCGTTCGTCGATCCGTCGGGGTTTTTCCTGCCGACTGTCGGAGTCTCGACGCGATGGTTGTCGACGGTGAGCATTGGATGCCACTGGTCGACCTCGCCGGGCAGGAAGCCATGGAAGCGTTCGAAACCGAGCCCGATTGGCCAACGGTCGAAGGGGCCGGCGGCGGTCTGCTCCGACGTCGGCGTCAGGTGCCACTTGCCGGCGCAGTAGGTGGAGTAGCCGGTCTGTTTCAGCACTTCGGCGATCGACGCAGCGCTCTTCGGCAGGAACGCGTTGGCGCCGGGGAAACCGCTTGCCATTTCGGCAATGGTGGCGAAGCCGACCGAATGGTGGTTGCGGCCCGTGAGGAGCGCAGCGCGGCTCGGTGAGCACAACGCAGTCGTGTGAAAGTTGGTGTATCGCAACCCCTTGTCAGCAAGTGCCGAGAGGTGTGGGGCTTCAATCGGGCCGCCGAAGCACGACAGCTGTCCGAAACCGAGGTCGTCCACCATGATGACGATGATGTTCGGTGCGCTTGCCGGGGGCCGGAGCGGCGGCGGCCAATCTGGAGTCGACTCGACATACGTGTCCTTGACGACGCCGCGGAACGGAGCCGGCTCGGGTGGGAGTTGGTCCATTGGTGGATTCGAGCTGTCGTCCATTGACGACAGCGTGCCAGACCTGCGGCCTCTGACCGAACGTGTACTACCTTGACCGAGACGCGAGGTCGCGGTGAAACGACTGGGGAGCCGATGGCAACGAAAACGAGCATCAGTGCACCACCGTCATGGATGGTGGCACTCGAGTGCCGCGCATTCAGCGAGCGTGTCGCGATGAGCGCAGCGCTCCCGCTGCTGCGGCGGATGCCAAAGGGCGACGGCCACCACGTGATCGTGCTTCCCGGGTTCACTGCTGGCGACGGATCCACCAGACCACTCCGCCACCTACTCCGCGACCTCGGCTACCGCTCTCACGGCTGGCGTCTTGGGAGCAACCTTGGGCCGACGCCCGAGATCCTCGAAGGCCTCGGTGCGCTGCTTGAACGCGTGTATGCGCAGGCGGAAGCGCCGGTGTCGATCGTTGGTTGGAGCCTCGGGGGCATCTTTGCTCGCGAGCTGGCGCGCGCCGCTCCCGAGCAGGTCCGTCAAGTGGTCACTCTTGGTAGCCCGATCCAGATGGTTGCTGAAGACGGCTCGTCGGCGCAGATGATCTGGAAGCGTCTCCAGCGGTTGCATTCCCCGGATTTCGCTACGTCTCGCAATGTGCGCGCTGGCTACCTCCCGCATCTCGAGGTGCCGTCGACCTCGATCTACTCGAAGACCGATGGCGTGGTGCACTGGCAAACGGCACTCACGCGCCGCACCGAACGCGCCGAGAACATTCGTGTCTACGGAAGCCACTGCGGCCTGGGATTCAACAACTCCGCACTGTTCGCCGTTGCGGATCGACTTGCTCAGGCCGAGGGCGAGTGGAGCCATTTTCGGGCGCCGCTCTGGATGCGCGGTGCCTACCCGTGCTCCGATGATCTCGACGTCGATCGTCTCCCCGGCGACGGCCTCTCGGTCGCTTAATCGCAATCGCCTGGCAAGATGCGCTCCGGATCGCGCAGGCCGGCGGCAATGTTGCGAACAGCGCCACGAACCAGATGTTTGACGATGCGCGCTCGTTTTACACCGATGATTAAGTCGCAGGAATCGTCGCAGTGATGTCGATGTTCGGCTGCCTCAACCGGTGAGCAACGCCCTTGCTGCCACGCTTGAACCCATCCCCATCCCCATCCCCATCCCCATCGCCATCGCCTTTGGAGAAAAGGTCCTTGCTGATTGCGGCTGGACCCCTGGAAGCCACGCGTAGCTGACCACGCGCGAAGCTGTCTGTATGGGAATCACGGTGTTTACGGCGGCGTTGGTCGTCACGGTTGATGATGAAATGTCGACGGCGCAGGCGGTGGCTGTCGATGACGGTCTGATTGTTGCTGTTGGATCGCTCGACGAAGTGATCGCCGCACTCGGCAATCGCGTGCACACTGTCGACACCAAGTTTGCCGACAGCGTCATGCTGCCGGGACTGATCGATCAGCACCTGCACCCGATCCTCGGTGCCACGACGCTGGCAACCGAAGTCATTGCAACCGAAGACTGGGTGTTGCCCGACCGCAGCTATCCAGCGGCGCATTCGAACGCGGAATACCTCCTGAAGTTGTCTGAGGCCGACGAGCGGATGCGTGTTGACGGGCTCGCTGACGACGAGTGGCTGTTCTCGTGGGGCTACCACCAGCTGTGGCACGGAGAGCTCAACCGCCACGTCCTCGACTTGGTCAGCGCCACCCGTCCGATCGGCGTCTGGCAACGCTCGTGTCACGAGTTCTACCTCAACACTGCGGGCCTCCAGGCGCTCGGCGTCCTCGATGAGGGGTGGGGTGAGGGCGTCGACCCGGAAATCTTGGCAACCGCCGAAATCGAGTCCGGTCACTTCTGGGAACGCGGTTTCTTCAACCTGCTGTTCCGCCTTGTGGCCCCGATGCTGTTCAGCCCCGAACGCCTCGAACGCGGGCTTCGTCAGATGGTCAGGTACCTCCATCAGAACGGCGTCACGGCGTTCAACGAGCCCGGCGCGATTCTGGTGCCTGGTGCGTGGGAAATGTACGAGCAGATTCTCGGCGATGACGAGACGCCCTTCTTCAGTTACTTCCTGACCGACGGACGTGGCCCGGCCGAGCAAGGCATGGCGCACGACGAGACGTTGGCCCGCGCTGAGAAACAGTTCCAAATGGCACCCGATGGTGTGCCTGGAACCGGCAAGATCGCCTTCTTCGCGAAGCAAGTGAAGCTCTTCGCCGACGGTGCGATCATCAGCCAACTGATGCAGATGAAAGACCCCTACCTCGACCGTGAGGGCAACTCGAATCCGCATCACCATGGCGAATGGATCCTGACACCCGAGATGTTTGAGGAGCGCACCAAGCTGTACTGGGACGCAGGCTTCCAGATTCACATTCACGTCAACGGTGACCTCGGCTTAGAGGTCGTGCTCGACACGATTGAGCAACGGATGCGGGAGCACCCGCGGATCGATCACCGGACCGTGATCGTGCACTTTGCGAACTCGACCGAAGCTCAGATCGATCGCATCGACAAGCTCGGCTGCATCGTGAGCTCAAACCCGTACTACCCGGTCGGTTTTGCTGACAAGTTCGGCGAGGTCGGCCTCGGCCCAGAGCGCGCCGATCTGATGGCCCGTAATCAGTCGGTGGTCGATCGTGGTATTCCGCTCTCCTTTCACTCCGATTTACCGATGGGCCGCAGCGATCCGATTGGGATGATGTCGTGCGCGGTCAATCGAATCACCCAATCAGGCCGAGTCGCCGGACCCGAGCAACGCATCTCGATTGAGGCCGCGTTGCGGGCCGTCACCATCGATGCCGCATACTCGTGGCGCAAGGAGCACGAACTCGGTTCGATCGAGGTTGGCAAGGTCGCCAACTTCACCATCGTCGACCAGAATCCGCTGACTGTTGCTCCGCTGGATCTTGATGGTATTGCGGTGGTCGGGACCGTCTTCCAAGGCCGATGGTTTCCGGTTGCGCCCGGCGTTGCGGGACGCGCCTCACTCGCTGCCGCCCGCGGTTCAGGCGCACCGGGCTCTTTTGCTGACGCCGGAGCGGCCGGTTGCATTTGCGATGTGGCCCGCGAGATCATGCGCGCCGTCGCAGCGAACGCGGCCTGACCAACTCGTGCGGTGCGCGTTCGAAACCACGTCGACGCTGCCCGGGCTTCGCTACGAGCCGGAGCGATCCCACACTCTGGGAGAGAGATCCGTGCCAGGGCGGTCGCCCGGCTCGAGGCCGTACTCGGCCATGATCGCGCTGTGATCGGGATCCGTCTCGCATTCACGGAAAACGACGCAGACGTCATTGCCAAGCCACTTCGAGGTGACGGCCAGGCCGTCGGCGGCCTCAGTCGGCGTGTTGAGCGCAGCATCAGATGCGCCATCAGGGTCGGTTCGCCCGGTCATCTCGCCTCCTGGGTCTGTCGGCGACCGGCTCCGCTCGGATGTGTCGCAGAAGCGGCCAGTACGTTCCAATGATGGACTTCGACATTCCCGCATCGACGCAGCAACTCCTCGGCGAGCTCGATCAATTCATTCTTGACGTGATCAAGCCGATGGAGGACGAAGACGACAACATCCGATTCTTCGACCGCCGTCGCGAAGACAGCCGGACCGACTGGGATCGTGACGGCCTGCCAAATGCCGAGTGGGAAGGCCTGCTGCGCCGGATGCGGGTAGCAGCTGACGAAGCCGGTTTCTATCGGCAGCAGTTGCCGGAACGGTTCGGCGGCCAAGACCTGGGCAGCCTCGAGATGGCAATCGTGCGTGAGCACTTGGCGCGTAAAGGGCTTGGCCTTCACAACGACCTGCAGAACGAGAGCTCGATCGTCGGCAACCTTGTCACCGTCTTGATGATGGAGAAGTACGGATCGCCCGAACAGCAAGCCGAATGGATTCCGAAGATGCTTGCCGGTACGGCGCGCATCGGTTTCGGCCTGACCGAACCGCTCCACGGCTCCGACGCCACCTGGATGGAGACCACTGCGACACGTGACGGCGACGAGTGGGTCATCAGCGGTGAGAAGTATTGGAACACCGGCCTGCACCACGCCACGCACGACTACATCTTCGCCCGCACATCTGGTGAGCCAGGCGACGGTCGCGGCATCACCTGCTTCATCGTGCCGACCGACTCACCCGGTTTCAAGATCGAAGAGTTCATGTGGACGTTCAACATGCCGACCGATCACGCCCATGTCCGTTTGACCGAAGTGCGGGTCAACGACAACACGATCCTCGGCGACGAAGGACTCGGCTTGATGACTGCCCAACTGTTCGTGCACGAGAACCGGATCCGCCAGGCAGCGTCGTCGCTCGGAGCCGGTCTGCACTGCATCGATACCGCTGTTGGGTATGCCAACAACCGAACGACGTTCGGCAAGACGCTCTCGACCAATCAGGCAATCCAGTTCCCCCTCGCGGAGCTTGCGACCGAGGCCGAGATGCTGCGCGCACTGATTTGGAAGACGGCCTGGCAGCTCGACACGGGTGTTGACCACATGGAAATCACCGACAAGGTCGCAATGTGCAACTACCGCGCCAACCGTTTTGCGTGCAACGCCGCCGACCAGGCCATGCAGACCTGTGGTGGGATGGGCTACAACCGGGCCATGCCCTTCGAGCACATCTACCGTCACCACCGTCGTTACCGAATCACCGAGGGCTCAGACGAGATTCAGATCCGCAAGGTCGCCGGCAAGCTCTTTGGAATTACCGGCCGCGCCAAAGGCTGAGCGATGAAGTGGGTTGATTTTGGTTAGAGGGCGACGTCAGCAACGGTGACGGAGAGCACCTGGCCCTGGGCTGCATGACTCACGGCGGTGGCGATGTTGCAGAAGAACACGTAGTTGCCCGGCTCGAGATCAAACTTGATGGTCTCGGCACCGCCGCCCTGCATGTTGCTGGTGCGACCAAGGAAGTCGGTACCGAGCGTTGCTTCATCGATGGAGCCGTCAGCGAGCTGTGGAAGTGTCTCGTAGCTCTCGCCGCGAGCAATCGCGAAGTGATGCCCAAAGTCGCCGTCGTTGGTGACGTTGAATGTGATGACGCCAGGAATCAACTCGATTGGTGACTCGACGGCCCACTCGACGAGCGACACCCCGACGACCTCCGCGACCTGTTCAGCAGGGATGATCGCCTCGGTCACCACAGGTGCTTCGACCGCGGGCACACCGGGGTCGGAAATGGGGACCAGAATCTCGGGCTCGCCAGGGTCAGATTCAGGCTGCTGGGGGGTTTCGCCCTCGGCCTCAACTGCATCAGCCGAGGTCGGAGAATCGTTGCCCCCGCCGCAGGCGGAAAGGGCAAGTATGGAAACGATGGAAACCGTGGCGATGAGGGCGGAGCGACGCATTTGCACACTCTGACATGTCGGCGGTTCCGAAGGGGGTCACCGGTTGAGGGGACTCGGTGCTGGCACGCTCCAATCGAGGGGCATCCGTTCGAAGTCGAAGAATGGAGCTTCGTCCTGCTCGGCAATCGCATCTTCGATCTGGTCGTAGAAGCCCCGGCCGGTTTCTTCGGCGAAGGTGATTGCCACGTCGTTGCCGTCGTTGCCGAGTTGTGGACGCTCGACGTACTCGGGGAAGGTCGCTTCTGCGGCATCGCCCTCGGCGTAGCCGCGAGCGAACATTTGCTTCAGCACGCCGAAGCCGTCGTTGCGTACCAGTGTCTCGCCGCGTGGCGTCCCACCCATTTGCTTCATGTGTGCTTGGAACGACTCAAGGTCACCCGTGTCGTATGCGACGTGCTGGCAGGAGTGGTCGCCGTGGCGGTCAACAAATTTGGTCACCTGCGACTTCTTTGCCCGGTTGATTCCTTCGATGAGCGCAATGCCGAACTCGCCGTAGTCGATGCACCAGATCTTCATGCTGCTGTCGAGATCGTCGGGCCGGACGTCGTCGATTCGGTTAATGAGCGTGCCGCCTTCGACTTCGATGTGGAACCACGCCCACTTCTCGATGGTGCCGCGTTCGCAGGCGTAGGTGATGTGGTCGACTTTCTTCAACATGTGGAACAGTTGAACTAGTTGTACATAAAATGTCAACACAACTAAACATCCTGGCTGCAAAAAGCGGAATTGAGGTACAATATGTTCATGTTGATCAGAAGACTGTTCGATCGAATGAACAGATGAATCGAGCACTCGACGAGGTCGACCTTCGCCTGATCGCGGCATTGCGGCGCGAGCCGCGCCGGTCGATGGCTGACTTGGCACGCGTGCTGGGGCTGGCCCGAGGGACGGTGTACTCGCGGCTCGATCGGCTCGAGTCCGACGGAGTCATCTCCGGATACGGACCCGAGGTCGACCCAAGCAAAGCGGGCCTCGGTGTTGTCGCGTTTTGCACGCTCGAGATCGCCCAGGGTTCACACGACGACACGGTGCGAGCGTTGACCGCGATTACGCAGATTCTCGAGATTCACACCGTGACTGGAATCGGCGACCTCCACCTTCGCATCGTGGCCCGATCCAACGATCACCTCCACGACGTGATGCAGCAGATTGCGGCGGTGTCAACGGTGCAGCGAAGCCAAACGCAACTGGCGTTGTCGACGGTCTTGAGTCGGACGATCGCTGACGTTCTCGCAGGAAACTGAGCGACGCATCGGCGTGTGGTCAGAGTGCTGCGGCGGATCAGGTCACCCCCCGGAGACCTGATCCGCCGCAAGCGAGCCGACCCGACAAGATCTAGTCGACTACCAAACGTTACCGGCACTGTGCCATAAGTCGCACCGCGCGTGCCTCGGGCTTCGTCCGAACCGCCGACTCTCGCGGCGAAGCGAGGTACGGGCACGGCCTGATGGGCGTGAACGGGAACATCCAAAATGCTGCTCAGTCCGTGCGGCCACGTTCGAGTATCCGCCGACCATCCGCCGACCAGCCGCCGACCAGCCGCCGACCAGCCGCTGAGGGTCACGATCTCGCTGTCTGACGTCCAAGCCCCTGCCGGCGCGGCGCTGGTCGTTCGCGAGGCGAGCAGTGTCGTGGCTGGTGTCGAGGGGCAACGGCAACGAGATCTGCGCTCTCTACTGCGTCGAGAGCTACTGCTCTTACTGGCCGGTATCGACACCACGTGGAGCGCAATCGGCCAAGGCCCGTGGCATCTGGCTAGGAATCCCGACGACCTCGCTCGCCTGGTTGCGGTGGTCGAGGACCCGGACGACATGCTCTGGCTCACGTTCGCCGAGCAAGTGCTGGTCACTTTCCCGTCTGCAAATCACGACCCGCTCGCCTCCGAGGACCCTCACGAGTTCAGGACTGACCGAGCCGAGAACCGCCACGTTGCATTCGGGCTCAGCGTTCGTTGTTGCCGTGGGTCCAACCTCGCCCGATTGGAGATGCACATCGCGATTCGAAGGTAGGCGCACGCAACCTCGTACTGGCTGCTGCGATGCTCGGTGTACTCGTCTCGGTGCTCGAACGGTGGCAGGTAACTGGCGGAGCCAAGTCGCTTGCCAAGCAGATCACCAAGGCTCACTTCCAACTCTTTCTCTAGAGCCCCAGGGGCTCAGAGCGCCAAGACCCGGAGCCAGCGTCAGAGTTCGGCCGAGCCGATCGGCCCGGTAATCGTCGCGGTGAGGCCGCCGCGTTCGGCTGCCACAACGTCAATATCAAGGCCAAGTGCAGCAAGCGGTCCCATGACGTTGAACGGCAGCGGATGGTTGACCGCAAAATTCTCGAGTTCGACACCGCGGGGCTGCGTGGTGCTGGGGAGCGCTGTGTCACCCCAGTCGATGATGAACGGCAGCGTCGGCGACGACGGCGTCGGCGCCCAGACCAGCAGATCGCCGTTCGGCGCTTGCCGACTCATGTCGCTGATTGGACCCGTGTCGTAGCCAGATTCCAAGCAGCGGTCGACGAGATCCTCGATTGTTTCATCGTCGGTGGGCCGCACCGCAAAGCCAACGAGCCCCGGGCCGTCGAGGTCGTCGATGCCGAATGGTCGAGGTATTTCGGGGTCGGGTTGGCCGGGATCCGGGGCGATAATTTCGAGGTAGCACTCGCCGAGGCGATGAACGTTGTTGTGCGTGCCGAGCCCTTTGTGGGCGCCGCCCATTGCTGGTCTGATACCCGTCTGTTGCTCAAACCAGTCGATGCCTTCGGTGAGGTCGGCGACTGCGTACACGAGATGATCGATCACGGCCATCTCACGATCCTTGCAGGCGAGCCCAGGTTCTCTAGTGTCAATCGATATGAGCACAAATGAAGAGTTCGCCGGCAAGGTCGCATTGGTCACCGGATCGTCGAGCGGTATCGGCGAGGAAACTGCCCGCCGCCTGTCGGCACTTGGCGCCACCGTCGTCGTCAACTCTGCGCAGTCGGTCGAAGCCGGAGAAGCGGTCGCGGCAGCCCTGCCGGGTACGGCTGTCTACATCCGCGCTGACATCAGCAATCAGGACGAAGCGCACGGCCTCATCGACGCGACCGTCGAACGAGTTGCGCGTCGACTTTTTGATCAACAACGCGGGTTTATTGCAAAATGGATTTTTTACCGATATCGACCTGCACGGACGAGATTTTCCGGAAGACCTTCGACGTCAATGTGTTTGGCACCTGGTGGCTGACGAAGCGGGCAATCCCGCACCTCCGCAAGAGCGACGACCCGAACATCGTCAACATTACGTCGATCGCAGGCGTCAGGCCAGTGGGCTCGTCGATGGCGTATTCCATGACCAAGGCAGCGCTCAACCAGATGACGTTGCTGCTGGCGAAGTCCTATGGGCCGATCCGTGTGAACGCAGTTGCACCCGGCCTCGTGGCCACCCCGTGGACCAAAGACTGGGATGCGCTGCATGCCGCTGTCGCTGCCACCGCTCCTGTGCCACGTTCGGCAACGCCGGAAGACTGTGGCGAGGCTGTGCTTGCGCTGCTCCGCAACAAGTACGTGTCGGGCGAGATCTTCGTTGTCGACGGAGGTCTGACGCAGAAGATGTGAGGCCCGCTTAATGCGCGGCGACGCAGAACTCGTTGCCCTCAGGGTCGGCCAAGGTTGTCCATTTGACATCCCACTCGTCTTTGTCGTGCACCACGGTGGCGCCGAGGCTCACGAGTCGTTCGACTTCGGCAGCGCGATCGTCGGCCTGGAGGTCAAGGTGAACGCGGTTCTTGACCTCCTTGCCTTTCGGCACCGGATAAACATCACCTAAGCGGCGGCATCTGGGTCGATGCGACGTTGTTCAAACCATTGCCGACCCATCAGCCGATGACAGTGGCGGAGTTTGCCCAGTGAGCCAGGCGAGGCTTGTTCTTCACGGCCGAAATCCAGATGTACATGTGCATGCGTCAATGTCGAGAAAGAACATGAATGTTGAACCCGCTGTTAGCAGTGGGTTTTCGAAATCATCAGGACAACTATCCTCGGAATCTACGTAAAGCTGAGTTTCTGTAGGATTGCTATCTCGGAGGCTGGTTCCTTGCCAAGGACATCCTTTTCCCAAGCAGCATCATAAAAATCGTCAGCGGCAACCTTCGACCAGATTTTCCATTCGCGCTCGAGTGAGATTTGATGATTCTCGAAAAGATACCTTTTAACGTTATACAGATGATGCCCATTCAGCCCTTTTCCACGGTCAATCGTACTGGGTGAATCGGCAGCGGAAATTTCCCGTACTGAATGTAAAGCTTTTTCGGGAAAACTGATGGTCTTGTCCTCGCTGTCTTTTGTTCCATTGAGCTCCAGCAACCGTGAAGCTGATTTATTGAGTTCTATGTAATTAGGATCCTGAATTGCTTTCTTACGCACACTTTTTGCAGCCATCATCGGTTTGAGGTGAAGTTGTAACTCAACGATATGTACGATATCGCCAAGAGGTACAGAAAGATTTACTAAGAAATCTCGATAATGGTCATCTTCGGTACCCTGTTTATCGAACCGATTATTTTGTCTTACTACCTTCATACCTGAAGCGCTGAAGATTTCTTTCAGTAAGGGCTGAGATTCAATGAGTATTTTTGGATTGTCAAATATTAAACTTGCTCGCGATATGTCGGTGAATTGGCTAAAGTCGCCTTCGTATTTAGTCCCTGCCTTGTCAAGAATACGCTCTTTCGCCTTTGTAGGGAAGGCCTGATCGGCAAGAGCAGGACTGAGTGGAGTCTTTTTCTGATTCGGATCGGGATTGGGATTTAAATCTGTCAAAGGGTCTTCAGTATCTATGGCTCGCTGTTTGAATTTTTGGGCAAACGTAAGGCATCAGTTTGATCAATAATTCTATCCTTTCCTTAGGATCAAGTTTTTCAAAATGATGCTGTACTTGAGAAATTTCATCAAACACTAATTCTTCAGTACCCTTGTAATCATTCCCTTCACCACCAGGCGTGAGGGTTACTGCACTGACCTTTTGGCCTTCTTTTCGCTGGATGCGGCCTGCTGGGTCACTGGTGCCGCTGATCGGAAGCTCGACCTCGCGTTGCGCTCGCTGCGCAGGTGCGGCGGCGCCCTGTTGAATGGTGTGGGTGAGTTCGTGGGCGACCAGTTTTTGGCCCTGTGAGGTGTCGGGCGAGTAGGCACCTTTGCTGAAGAAGATGTCGCTGCCGGTGGTGAACGCCTTCGCTTGGATACGTTCGCTCAGACCGTTCGCTGTCGAGTCGGTGTGGACCCTCACACGTGAGAAGTCGGCGCCGAAACCGCCCTCCATCGTTCGGCGAAGGCTGTCGTCGAGTGGAGAGCCACCGCTGCGTGCCCGCTGGATCCTCGACGATGTGTCGGCATCGACGTCACCGCCTTCGAGTCCGATCGTGGGGGCCGCCGGGGCACGTTGGACGCGACGTTGGGCGGTGTTGCCGGTCGGTGCTGCGTCGGTCGCTCCCGGTGGTGGCGATCCGTTGATTGCCCGCATGACCGCCATGGCCATGCGGTCGGCTTCTCGTTCGTACTTGTCGTCGACGGCTCCAACCGTCAGCTTTGCCTGGATCGTTGCGGCAGATGGTGCCCGCGTTGGCGCGGGAGGTGCCTGGACGGCGCGCTCAGGGGCCGCTGCTGGTCCGTCTGCGTGGCTCGACAACTTGCGGACCATGTCTGGCCTCCTGGTAAACGCAGTGCCCAAGTCTCACCTCCTGGTGATCGCGTACAAGCACGGAGCATCACGTGTCCTCAATACCATAGTGGCTGAGCGGGGGTCGGGGCGAGGCGGGCCATGAACTGATGTCCGAACAGGTCGGAGCCCGCCCAATGATCTACTGAGCGGCCTTCGGGGCGACCGAGAAGCTCGCCGCAGAACGAACGGGGGGCTGCCGATGCGTGGACCGGCATCGCCAAGTGAAAGCGGCAAAGTTCAGGCATTGATCTGCTCAGGTCGGAAGAGCGTAGGTACCCTGCGCGGTCGCAGTGATCCGGTCTTCCTCCTCGTCGTCGCATCCGATGCGCATCGTGCCAACAACATTTCGACGGCCTGCCTTGTCGAGCGTTGATCGCATCGACAGCGGGGAGTTCACTGATCGGTTGAACCGTTGCGGTGGGTGGTCGCACTGTCCGGTACCTTGGACATACGATCTCCGGTATCGACCACAACGTGCTGTGCGTTAGCGACGTCGAGCGCTCGGTGACGTGGTACCGCGACCGCCTCGGTCTCGTGGCCGAGCGCCTGGAGGAGTGGCGCGCTGGTGATGCGCTGTTTGTCTCGCTCCGAGTCGATGCCGCCACGTTGATCGACCTCCTTGCCGACGAACCGTCGGGACGCAACGTCGATCACGTCGCGTTCGTGACTGATCGGTCCGGCTTCGATGAATTCGTGGCCACCCATGTCGACATCATCGAGATGGGTCCCGCCTCACTATTCGGTGCGCGCGGTCAGGGCGACGGTGTGTACGTCAGAGATCCTGATGGTTATCGTGTCGAGGTCCGCACCTACTGACCTGCCGTTTAGTTGCTGCCGAGAATGGCTGCACCTCGACGCGTGGGAATTGGTGAGCCTCTGGGAACCGCTCCAGTTGGCGAGCGATCCACTGGGCGTGCATCTGTTCGATTTGGAGACCGGCCTTCGACTTGACGACCTTCAGCGCGTCCCCATCTCGGCCAGCCATGCCGGAAGCCGTGTGGGCCGACCGTCAGTCGTCGTGCAGCCGTGCACGGTCACGCCAGTCGCGTGAGCGAGGAGCTCGTTGCCTGAACCGGTGGTCACGAGGTAGGCCATTTGGAACGTGGCGCGGGTGACGGCTGCGAGCGAAAGGTGGACGGTGATCACGTCATCGAAACGCAGTGGTTGTCGATACGTGACGAACGATTCGAGGACGGGCGACTCAAGACCGGCATCGCGCCACTCGGTGAACGGGTGGCCGACGTGCGCGAGAAACGCGACGCGGGCCTCCTCGAAGTAGGCGAGGTAGTTGCTGTGGTGGACAATCCCCATGGCGTCGGTCTCGACGAACCGCACCCGGATTTGGTGCGTGAACTCATAGTCGGCAGGTGAGGAGGTCGGTTCGACAGACATGCGCACGCGGCGATTCTTGCACGCTTCGATCAGACCGGCTGTCACGCTCCGGTCAGACCCCTTTGTGTTCATGATCGGTGTGACAGGTCGGTTGCGCGAGAATGGCAGGGTGACGCCAGCCGTGAAGATGTTGGAGAGTGCGGGCGTCGAACACGTGATCAGCGAGTACGGCCGGCATCTGTCCGGCGACGGTGAGCTACGCGACTTTGGCAAGGAGGCCGCCGAAGCGCTCGGCCTGTCGGATAACGAGGTCTTCAAGACGCTGATCGTGGTCGTCGAAGGCGCGCCGCGCTCGCCCGAAATAATTGTGGCGGTCCTCCCGGTGAGCTGTCAGCTCTCAATGAAGCTCATTGCGGCAGCCGCCGGTGCGAAGAAGGCAACAATGTGCGATCCGGCCGCAGCCGAACGGTCGTCGGGCTACGTGGTCGGCGGGATCAGCCCGCTCGGTCAGCGGCGTCAGCTGCGAACTGTTGTTGACGAGTCCGCTCTACTGTTCGACACGATCTACGTGAGCGGTGGTAAGCGAGGCCTCGACATCGGGCTCGCGCCGGACGACCTGATCGGCGTACTCCACGCCATCGTCGCCCCAATCACTGCCTGAGGCCGCGTGGCGTAGCGGTGTCCGACGAGCGCTTCGCTGCGGCCGGTTGTGCGAGTGACGGTCGCGCTCAGCGAGCGGGATGGCGTTGCAGGGCTTCGATTCGAGCGACGCGTGTTCGGGCCGCCGGATGTGATGCTGTCAGCCGCGCTCGCCAACCAACGGTGCGACCGCCCGTGCCGTTGGCGAGGACCTGGCGCAGTGCACTCGCCAACTCGGGGCCGAATCCCATTGCGATAGCGCGTTTTGTTCGCCTCGCCCGCCATCACCATATCTACTGCCCGAATGGCACCACCTGCCGCCCGCAACGCTGCGGTGAGTGTACCGGGTGACATATGTGTGTCCGCATCCAAGGAGGCCAATGACCGGTGAATGACGCCCGAAGCTCTGCGCAGCCGCCTGCGACACGTTTTCAAAGAAGAAGCCGATCTGAGCCAGGAATACGACGGGCGCCGACAACCAGTGAGCGATGGTGATCGCCACCGTGTGGAGGCCAAGGTGGTGGCTGATTTCGTGAGCGAGTACGCCGCGTAGTTGGGCCGGTGTCAGCTCTTGGGCGGCGAATGAGGTGACGACGACGAGGTGCCCACCGCAGGCGAAAGCGTTCAACTCGTCAGATGGCAGCACTCGCAGTGCATAGCGATTTGGGGGCAGGTTGTTGGCCTGGGCGATTTCGGCCCAGGCGGGAGCGATCAGGGCGGCTTCTTCGGGCTGAGCGGGACGTGCACCAAGAATGGGGGTCAGCACAGCGGTTTGGAAAGGCCGAACGAACAACAGCAAGCCGGAGGCAGCGAACACAACGACCGTCCAGCGAAAAGGCACCCCGAAGACCATGTTGACGGGCCACCAGAGCAGGCCGAGTGCCAGCAGGCTGAATGGAGCCATCGCGACGACCGGGACAAAAGCCCAGATCGCTGACCGTTCGACGCTGCGAGCGCCCCGTGACCGAGCCATCAAGCTGCACACAATAGAGATTGTGCGCACTCCAGATCTGACTTCATCCATAAACTCACCATGAGTGTTCGATTCAACGTTCAGGGTGTCGAACGCGGTAGGGGTTGTGTGTCATTCGTCAAGAATTCCATTAAGGAGCCGAAGGGCTCATTAAATGCGCAAGGATTGTCAGTAAATAAAAGCAGACAAGAATAATTGAACAGAAAAGGGAACTGATTGTCACGATCGATGGCCGTAGAGCGGTCAAAAGTCAGAACGCTGCTCGATAGCGCTGCTGCGTGTCGAGTTGACGATCCCGTTCGGGCGCGCAAATTGGTCCTCGACGCACGCACGCTCGCACGTGCATCGGAACTGACGGATAACGAAGCCGAAGCGCTCTACGCTCTGGCCTCCATTGCCCACCAGCGCGGCCATACCGACGACGCGTTCGCCCTCGCAGCCGAAGCTGTTGCGGTTGCCTCGAGTGAGGCGCCGTCGCTGACGCTCGCCTGGTCGCACCACCTGCTCGGTGTGGTCCACTACCAGGCCAGCAACTTTGCTGCTGCCCTCGAACAGTCCCTTACGGCCCTCCAGGTGTACCGCACCACTGACGACGAGGTCGACGAGGGGAAAATTCTCCACACGATTGCCGCCGTGTATCAGTCGATGGGCGACCACGACCGTGCCATTGCCACGTACGAGACCACTCTGGCGATCAACAAGCCGCTCGGTCGTCGTGACCTCGATGCCATGGTGCTCGGCAATCTCGCCCGTGTCCGGGGCCGTCGAGGCGAGTACCTCCCGGCGATCAGCCTCGGCCGACGCGCTGTCGAGCTCGCTCGCGAACATGCGCCGCAGCTGTTCGGTGGTCTGCTTGCGGATCTCGCCGAGGCATACGTCGGCCTCGCCGATCACGCCAGTGCAACTCTGTGCTTCGACGAAGCTCGTGCCTATTGGGAACACCGTCTGGCCAACGGACAAGAATTGGCTCCCGCCGAGCAGCTCGGGATCATGGTGTCCGAGGGTCGCGTTGCGGTGCGGAGCGGTCAGAACGACGAGGCGATCGGATCGCTCTCGGCGGCACTCGGCCTTGCCGACCGTACCGAACACCGCGAACTCAAACTCGAAATCCACGACCTCCTGGCAATGGCCTATAAGCAGGCCGAAAAATTCAATGAGGCACTTGATCAACGCGAGCATCACTTCGCGTTGCACCGTGAGATTTTCACCGACTCCGCTGACCTCCGGTTGCGAACATTGCAGATTGCTCACGACAACCAGACGGCCCGGTATCACACCGAGATCACCCGCCTGCAGACCACCGAATTGGTCAGCAGCTTTGCCGCTCAGCACGCGGATGCTGACGCTTACCACCTCGAAGCGTTCGAACGTCTGGCATCGCTCGCCGAATTCCGTGGCGGCAACACCACGAAGCACACCGATGCCGTTGGCGATCTGTCCGCCGAAATCGCTCATGCGATCGGCCAGCCGCCGGAGTGGTGCGAGCGTTTGCGCTTGGCCGCACGTTTGCATGACGTCGGCAAGGTCGCCATCTCCGATTCGGTACTCCGGAAGCCCGGCCCGCTCACGATGTTGGAATTCGACGAGGTCAAGCAACACACGGTGCTCGGCCGTCGCCTGCTGTCTGGTGTATCCACCGATCTTTTCTCGCTTGCTGCCGAAGCTGCCTGGGCCCATCACGAATGGTGGGACGGCTCGGGCTACCCGAACGGCCTCAGTGGTAGGGCAATCCCGTTGTCCGGCCGGATCGTTGCCGTTGCTGACGTGTACGACTCTCTCGCCACCCGTCGCGTGTACAAACGTCAATGGAGCTTGGCTGAAGCAATCCGCTACGTTCGATCAGGAGCGGGCACCCAGTTCCAGCCGGAGCTCGTCGACGCATTCGTGCAAGTGATGGTGGCCCGCGAGCCGTTGCTGGAAGCGGAATTCGCTTAACCCTGCGGTAGCGGCGGTTTCATTGCTGGGCTTTACGATCACATCCATGGCCGCCGACAGCACTGCGATCACGCGTGATGAGCGCATCAAAATGCGTGAGCGGAATCCGAAGTGGCGCAACGATCCGGTGCGGATCGAGATGCTTGAGTGCATCAACTGCGACGCCTGCCTGCGGGCCTGCCCACCGAATTTCGGTGCGATTTTCAACCACGGCGCAGACGTCGTGATCATCCCCGAACTTTGCAGCGGTTGCGACAAGTGCATCCCGGCATGTCCGGTCGACTGCATCTACCCGGACCCTGACTGGACCCCTGAGACCGCAACGTCCAGTGGCTCCGGTGACTGGTGGGAGTTGCCACGCTCAGACGGCGATCCCTACGTTTAACCCTCCCACTTCCATCCGGTCGGGTCCGATCCGGTCCGGTCCGATCCGGTCGGATCTTGGGTGGACGTTTCAGCAGGTGGTTTGGTCGAAAGTAACAAGAGCATCGAGCCCGGAGCGGACGCCAGCGGGCCAGTTGGCGACGACCTGGCTATCGGGAGTCTCTGCCGATACGAAGGCTCCAACGAAGGTGACGAGGGGCTGAACTGCAGCCGCCAATTCATCCGGTGACAGGTCGATGAGACGATTCAAGATGAGGATGCGTGGCGGGCCGACTGTGCCGTCGGGAGCGTTCTGCATTTGCCTGAACCGCGGGAGTACGACCTCGATCAGTTCGCATGTCGGTGTGCGCGCAGGAGCACGCGTGGAGAGAGCGCGGAGGTGCGGTAAGTCGGCCGACACCACAACGGTTCGGTCACCCGATCGCGTGACGTACATCAGTTGATCATCTGCGTAGAACACGCCTGAACTGTCGTTGGCCCAGGCTGCGAACCCGCCGAAATTTCGTGATGACCGCAGCGACGCAACCGCACCGTCGAGTAGTTCGAACACCTGCAGTTCACCGGGATGGTCAGCACTCAAACGGTCACCGTTGATGAGTAATGCATCGCCTCCCGGAGACAGGCCATTGACCTGCTGCGGGTTGGCGCCGTCAGGAAGGTCGGTCGCCCAGAGTGTGCGGAAGCCGTTCCGATCGAACGAGGCCAGCGAGCACTCAAGTTGCTGGTCACACTCGCGGAGCAGCAGATGGTTGCGTCCCGTGGCCACGACATCGCCTGAGGTGATGCGCGTCGTGCCGTCCTCCGCAAGGAGGTAGCTCCCGCCCGTGTCTTTCACGACAAGGTCGCCACCAGGCGTCGCGAGTGCCCGAGGGGTGCTGCCCGCAAGCCAATGGGCGACACGGACCGACAGCCCCGCCGACACGTCACCAGTTTCCTCGGGCGATCGGAGGGTGATGATCTGCGGCACCTCGTTCTCCAGTGGCGGCAGCGAAGCTGGCCAGGTGATGAAAGCGTTCGAGGCGGCGGCCGTAGCGACTCCCCCGAGTGGCTGGTTCATTCCGCCGATCGAACGGTCGATACCAATCAGCTGCGACCCGCCCTCGGGAGTTGGGAAGACCAGCGCGCCCGCATCGTTGACGGCCGTCTCTGGTGCCTTGCGGAGCGAAGTAGCCGAGGTCGGTGATCCGCACTCGACCGCTCGGCAGCGAGATCTCAAAGATCCCCTCGTTGCTTTGCAACGCCACAATTTCGGTCGGATCGATGTCAGCAAGTTCATCCGCAATCGAAATGAGTTCGAATCGAGGTGGCGTTGCTTTTGCGAGACGCTCTGCGAGGGGGCGAAGCCGAATTGTCGTCGGCGTTGCTGGCTCGTCGAGATTCTCCGGAAGGGTCTCGATAGCGGGAGGGGTGGTCGGCAGCGGAACAATCTCGGTGACGTCGGCGGTTGGTTTGCTATCGCCACCGGAACGGACCGCAACAGGAATCGTTCCGGCAACAACAGCAAGAATGCCGATCGCTACGAACCCGCGGGCTCTGCCTGACCAGGCGTTACGCCGCAGCAGTCCGTTGTCGACTTGATCGAAGTCGAGATGGAGTGACGATGCAGGATCACCAGATTCGGAGGACATCGATCCGCCCCGCGCCCATGGATCGGGCCCTTCGGTTCGATCTGCTCCTGCCATCTCTTCCACCTTTACAGACCCTGAGGCTGCGAACAATGTGCGGAACTCGGTGGTGACGTTTCGGCGGAGGTGTGTTGAGCAAGTAGAAAGAACAGTTGATGAGTGAGCCAATGATCCTTCCCGGTTGTGAGCCACTGAGCTCTGACGGCAGCCGCGACGCTGGCGTGCTGGTGATTCACGGTTTCACCGGTAACCCGTCGTCGCTTCGTGCACAAGCCGATTCGTTCGCGGAGCTCGGCTATCACGTCGAGCTGCCGCGGCTGCCCGGCCACGGCACGACCATCGACGACATGTTGAGGACCAACTGGGCTGACTGGTCGGGTGAGGTCGAAGCCGCCTACCAGCGCCTTGCTTCACGCACCGCCAATATCGTTGTCATGGGCCTCAGCATGGGTGGCACGCTCACCCTGTGGGCAGGCTTGCAGCACAGCGCTGTGGCTGGCCTCATTCTTGTCAATCCGGCGGCTGCGAATCAGGCCGACGAAGCACGGGCGATGATTAAGGAGATGGTCGAGGACGGCACGGCCGTGGCTCCTGGAATTGGTTCCGACATTGCCGACCCCGATGCGACCGAGATCGCCTATGAAGGAACGCCGCTCGTCCCGCTGCTCTCGCTGTACAACGATGGCGTTGCGCCCATTGCTGATCGCTACGGCGACCTCGCCATGCCGATCCTGCTGTACACCTCAAAGAACGATCATGTGGTGCCACCCGCAGCGAGTGACCACCTGGCAGCGACCGCTGGTGGCGTAGTCGAACACGTGCTGCTCGAGCGGAGCTACCACGTGGCCACGCAGGACTACGACGCCGCCGACATCACCGCTGGCGCAGCAGCCTTCATCGCACGAGTCACCGGAGCCTGACGATGAGCCTGTTGAGCAGCATCCCGTCGCCGTCGTTCAATTCGTTCAGCATCGGCCCACTCAGCTTGAACATCTATGGGCTGGCCATCGCCTGCGGCGTGATTGCCGCGGTGTGGATGTTTGGCAAGCGCCTCGAAGAGCGCCACGCTGGCACAGCGGATGACGCGAGCTCGATCGCAATCTGGGCAGTCATTGCCGGGGTGATCGGAGCGCGTCTTTATCACGTGGCCACCGACTGGGATCGCTTCACCGACAATTACGCAGCCATCCCGAAGTTGTGGCAGGGCGGCCTCGGGATTCCGGGTGGTCTTGCTGCGGGCATTCCGGTTGGGCTCCTCATCGCCAAACGCAAGGGCATCAGCATGCCGATGGCGGCTACATGCGCAGCGCCAGCAATTCCACTCGCGCAGGCGATTGGACGCCTTGGTAACTACTTCAACCAAGAGCTCTATGGCAAGGCGACGAGCCTGCCGTGGGCGCTTGAAATCGATGACGCCCACCTTCTCGACGGTTATGCCTCAGGCACCACGTTCCACCCGACGTTCCTCTACGAGCTGCTGTGGAGTTTGGCGCTGTGTGGCGTGTTGCTGTGGATCGATCGCAAGTGGCGGCCGGGCCTCGGCCAGCTCATGGCGATGTACATCGTCGGCTATGGAATTGGTCGGTTCTGGGTAGAGGGACTCCGCATCGATCGGGCTGATGAACTTGCTGGCCTGCGTTGGAACCAATGGGTCGCGATTGTCATGGTCGGCGGCGGCAGCTTTGCTCTCGCCATGATGCGGCGTAATCCAATCCTCGAAGAGGCCGAGCCGTTCGACGGCGGTGACGAGTTGGTCACCGATGTCGTCGACAACGGTGAAATCGTTGATGTTGGCGAGAGCGCAGCTACTGACGGAGAATTTGTCGATGAAGCGGCTGCCGATGATGCGCGGTGAGTTAGCTGCCAGAAACTTGGCGGACGTCGGGGATCTGGTCGGCGAGGACCGCTGAGGCGTCGGCTGAGAGTTTGTCGTCGGTGATCAAGACGTCGGCATCGCTCAGGTTCGCGAAGGAACTGAGGCCGGTGATGCCCCACTTGCTGTGATCAGCGAGGACGATCTTGCGTCCCGATGCCTGGATGAAGGCTCGGTTCGTGTCCGATTCCAAGATGTTTGGCGTGGTGAAACCGGCCCGTTCGCTCATGCCGTGCACACCAATGAACAAGATGTCGACATGGAGTGCAGCAAGTGCGGTGGCTGCGATTGGACCGACGAGCGCATCGCTGGGCGTTCGGACACCACCGGTGAGGATGATGTTTCGATCGGCGCGCCAGAACTCGTTAAACACTTCGGCAACGCGCATGCTGTTGGTGACGACGGTCAGGTTTGGGATTGCAGCGAGTTCGCCGGCGAGCCGCCAAGTGGTGGTGCCGGCCATCAAGCCGATCGTGGCGCCGCCCCGAACGAACTCAGCAGCTGCACGGGCAATGGCTTGCTTCTCGGCTGTATGGGTATTCGATTTGGCGTCGAAGCTGGGCTGGTCAGCGGCGTGGTCGGTCGAGACCTTGGCACCGCCGTGCACTTTGACGAGAGCACCGGCTTCGTCGAGCACATCGAGATCTCGCCGGATGGTCATGTCGCTGACTTCGAGCAGCGTGGCGAGTTCGGTGACTCGGACAGAACCGCGTGTTCGAACTTCGGACACGATGAGATCGTGGCGTTCCTGTGCCAGCGACCGGGCAACCGGTAAAATGCTGGTAGCCAAGTGCATGTTGGTGTTCATGTGCGCCATCTTCGAGCAAAGGTGGGTCGAAATCAACAGCTCTGCACAGAATGTGTCTGAAATGAGCGCAGGATTGGTGGTCGATCGAACATTTGGACGACGCGATTCGGACATTCCTTCGGACATTCTTTCGGACATCGGTGTAGCCTGAACTGCGGATTCCTTATGATGCCTCACTGTGATCATTCGCCTCTCCGCCGGTGCCAATACGAACGCGGCGACCGATGTCGTCGTTGACACCTCGACGGGCGCCCCGACGATCCTGCACTGGGGAGCGTCGCTTGGCGCTGAGGCCGAACTCGGCGCGTTGTTACCCGCTCTCAGCCGACCGACTGTGCACGGGACCTTCGACGAGATCGCACCGATCTCAACTGTCCCCGAACACGGCTCGGGGTTCACCGGCCGGCCCGGCCTGCTTGGTCGTCGTGGTGGCGGCACGGCGTGGGCCCCTCGATTCTCGAATCCGACGCACGTCCTCGACGGCAACTCACTGTTGGTCGACTCCACCGATGACGTTGCCGGCCTCGCTCTCAACGTCACGATCGTGCTCGACGACGTGCTGCACGTCTGGGCGACCATCACCAACACCGCCGATCGCCGTTACAGCCTCGAAGGGCTGACCACCACGCTGCCAATTGCCCAACAGGCGAGCGAACGCCTCAGCTTCGAAGGTCGCTGGTCTCGTGAATTTCATCCTGTCCGCAGCGACTGGACTCACGGACCGCTGCTCGTTGAGAACCGGCGCGGTCGAACCTCCCACGAGAACCCGCCGGTTATGTTCTGCGGCCAGCGCGGCTTCGGCGAATGGGACGGTGAGGTCTGGGGCACACACACCGCGTGGAGCGGCAACCACACGATGCTGGCTGAGCGGCTGCCTGACGGACGCCGCTACATCCAGGCTGGAGAGTTGCTGCACCCGGGTGAAATTGTCCTCGAACCCGGCCAGTCGTACACCACGCCGGAGACCATTGCGGTTTACTCATCGCACGGTCTCACGCCGGCCACACACGGCTTTCATCGCTCGTTGCGCGCCCGGGCGAATCATCCTGTCACGCCGCGACCTGTCTTGCTGAATACGTGGGAGGCGGTGTACTTCGATCATGAGACCGACAAGCTCAAGGCACTTGCGGACGCTGCTGCTGACCTCGGCATCGAACGGTTCGTCCTCGACGACGGCTGGTTTGGCTCCCGTCGTGACGACAAGCAGGGGCTCGGCGATTGGTGGGTCTCAGAGGACGTCTACCCCGATGGGCTCGAACCGCTCATCAGTCACGTCACCGGGCTGGGCCTGGAGTTCGGCATTTGGGTCGAGCCAGAAATGGTCAGCCCAGACAGCGACATTTTCCGGGCGCATCCCGACTGGGCGTTGGTCACAAACGGATACGAACCGATTCTTGGCCGCCAACAACTCGTCCTCGACCTCGGCAACCGTGAAGCGTTCGACTTCATCTACGGCTGCCTGGACAAGCTGCTGAGCGCCCACGACATTTCCTACATCAAGTGGGATATGAACCGTGACCACATCCAGGGTTCGAATCAGCACGGCGCGGCCGGGACCAATGCGCAGACCATCGCGATGTATTGCTTGATCGACAAGCTCCGCCGGGCCCACCCGAATGTTGAGATCGAATCGTGTGCGTCGGGCGGTGCCCGTATCGATCACGAGATATTGAAGCGCACCGAGCGTGTCTGGACGAGCGACTGCAACGATGCGCTCGAACGCCAGACCATCCAGCGCGGAGCATCGATGTTGATCCCGCCGGAGCTGATGGGAACCCACATCGGGCCAACCAGGTCACACACCACAGGGCGCAAACAGACGCTGTCGTTCCGAGCGGCGACGGCAATGTTCGGTCATCTCGGCGTCGAGTGGAACGTCACCGAGCTGACCGACCAGGAGCGTCTGGCGCTCCGCGCCGTCATTGCGATGCACAAGGAACACCGCGAGCTGTTGCACCACGGCGACTACGTGCGCTTCGATTCGGACGTGCAGTTCAACGCTGTTGGGGTCTATGCCGCAGACCGGAGCGAGGGCATTGTGTCGTTCGCTCAGCTCACCACGGCGCCAAGCCAGACGCCGCCACCGCTGCGACTCCCTGGTCTTGACGTCGACGCCGTTTACCGGATCGAACACCTGGGCATCGCGTACGAGCAGTGGGGCGCGGCGCAGACCCAGCCGACATGGCTGGCCGATGGCGTGCTGCTGACCGGCCAGCAGCTCTCGGCCCATGGAGTGCAACCGCCGGCGCTGCACCCTGAGTCGGCGGTGCTCTTCAAGCTCACACGGCAATAGCTGAGTTGCCAAGAAAGTGCACTCTTGGCGACCGCCAAGTTTGTCAGGTCGTCGCTGACATGATTTTTACTCTACGTTGACGAGGTGAACACGGCCCTTGTCGACTCACGGCGGGCGTGGCTGACCGTCGTTGCAGCATTCCTCGCGTCGGGCGTCACCCTCGGCGTTGCCTACAGCTTCGGAGCTTTCTTTGAGGCAATGAGCGAAGAGTTCGGTGCGGCGAAGAGTGCAACTGCGGTGATCTTCGGGATTACCACGTTCCTCTTTTTCTCGCTGAGCATTATCACCGGCCGACTGTCGGATCGGTTCGGCCCGCGGATCGTCGATTTCATCGGGGCGGTGGCGATGCTAGGGCTGATTTGTTCCGCGAGTTGCATCCTGATTTCCGTCTGGGAGCGCGATGAGGACCTCGCGAGTGGCGACCGTGCTCGATGGTGGCTGTGGTGGGCGGCTGGTTCGTTGAGAAACGAGCTGTCGCTGTCGGGTTGGCGGTTGCCGGAATCGGTGTGGGCACGTTGGTGCTGTCGCCGGTGTCTGCAGCATTGATCAACCGGTGGGGCTGGCGAGACACATACGTCTTTTTTGCGATCGGAGGCGCGAGCGTCCTTCTGCTGTGCATCCCGCTGATCGACCGTCCGCCCGGCGACGGAACGCCGCAGCCGTCCCGATTCGCCGATGCGCTCGCGAGCCCAGTGTTTCGCCGCATCGCAATGTCCGCGACCGCGCTCGGGCTTGCGCTTTTCGTCCCGTTTGTTTTCGTCGGTCAGTACGCAAAGGAGCGGGGTATCGGCTCGGTACAAGCTGCGGTGTTGGTCGGCGTACTGGGCGGTTCGAGCGTCGTGTCACGCGTCGGCTTCGGCTCGCTTGTCAGGCGGTTCGGATCATTCCGGTTGTATCGGGCGTGTCTGGCGATCCTCGGTGGCAGCTTTCTGATTTGGTTCGTTGCCGGGAGCTCGTACGCAATGCTCGTCGCGTTCGTGCTCGTGCTGGGCATCGGCTACGGCGGATTTGTCGCGCTCAGCCCGATTGTCATCTCCGACCGGATGGGTGTTGCCGGACTCGGCTCGATCCTCGGCCTGCTGTACACGTCTCCAGGTGTCGGTGCGCTTGTTGGAACGCCGTTCGCCGGCTGGGTCATTGATCAGACGGGTGGCTACCGGTGGACGATCGCCATCTGTTTCGGGTGTACATCCGTGTCGGTGGCGTTGCTCATCGGTCTGCCGGTCGACGCATCGGGACGCCTCGAGCGTGCACCCGAGGCGCGCGGCTAACTCAGCTGACCGTCGACTGAAACTTCCGCATCAGCCACGGCCCGGCCTCGACTGGTTCGTGCTTTGGCGCAGTTCCCGGCTCGGCGCATGTCGGGAGGCACTCGATTGTGGCATCCCAGTTCGCCATGTGGAAGAACGCCATTGACTGGCGCGCTGACGGGTCGGCTGCGGTCACGCGGTGGACCGTGGATCGCCACCGATTATTCGTCCACTGGGCGATCGAGTCGCCGAGGTTGACAACAAAGCTGTTCGGGTCGGGAGCGATGTCGATCCACGACCCGTCTGCCACTTCAATCTGTAAACCCTGCACGTGATCGGTCCGCAGAATCGTGAGCGTGCCGTAGTCGGAGTGTGCGCCTGCGCGGAGTGCATCGGGTTCAATCGCACCCGTGTCGATGGCCGGGTAGTTGAGTGCTCGCATCGAGGTGATCGGTCGATCGATCAACGGGTCGAAGTAGTGGGAGGGCAGGTTGAGCGCGATGGCCATCACCGACATCAAATGTTCGCTGACTCCTGCGAGAGCTCGGTAGTACGCAGTCCAGGATTCACGAAGACGTGGCGGATGTGTAGGCCACAGACTGGCGGAGCGGATCCACGCGTCATCGCTGGATGCTGGGATCGCGTTGGCGGCGCAGTCAGGGCCGACCGACAGCGATTCTTTCAGGTCAGGTGGCGGGGACTCGGCGCCGGTCGACTTGGCGAGCGACTCGAACCCGAATGGTGAGAAGCCGTACGGGTAGCCAGGCTCCGGGAATTCGATCTGCCGCTTGTCGTAGTCAGCAAGCGCGAAGAACTCCGCAGCATCGTTCCACGCTGCATCAGCGATCGACCGTTCGATCGAGTTCAGCGGGATACAGAAGAACCCGACTTGCTCACACGCCCTCGCCATGGTGCGAGCCTGGTCTTCGATCGGTGCCGTCAGGTCGATCACATCCAGATGCATCTGCGATTCCATCAGGGAACGATACGCGCGCCACGCCGTCCACCGTGACCTATCACCCTATCACCCTATCACCCTATCACCCTATCACCCTATCACCCTATCACCCTATCACCCTATCACCCTATCACCCTATCACCCTATCACCCTATCACCCTATCACCTGCCGCCCGCCATCGGGGAACGACTACGACGAGATCCGGCTGACCGCTGCCTATTTCGAACTGGAGGGGGTCAACTGGGGCGGTCCTTGTCGACATTTTACGGGCTGCAAGAACGGCGCACCTCGATGTCAGGGTCTGGATTCGTATTCACGATGTGCGACGGTGCTCGGACCTGCGGTATCGAAGATGCTTACGTGACCGAACCGACCAATGTTGACGCCGGGGCATCACTGGGAGCGCTGTACCTCGGCGGCGTCCGCGCATCGACTCGGGCAGCGGGCCAGCGTCTCGTGGCGCGCAATGACGACGCCCTTCGCTGCGCCGACCACTTCTTCGCGGCGGATCGCGTACCCCACCGGGCCACCGGCCTCTGAGCAATCGCTGCGAGGCAGTCTCCATTTCAGTGAGCAGGTGTGAATATCGGATTTCGGTGGGCGTGGGTGGGGATAGCCTCCGTCGGGTGCCAGATGTCCCCAAGATCAGCGCCGCAGATGTGAGCAAGGTGGCCACCTTGGCCCGGCTCTGTCTGACCGACGACGAGTTGACCACTGCGACTGCCGAACTGTCGGCGATGCTTGACCATTTCGCCGACATCGATGCGCTCGATCTCGACGGCGTTGAGCCGATGATGCAGCCGACGCCACTTGCCAATGTCATGCGCGAAGACGTCGAGGGCGAGACGCTCGATCGTGACGAAGTGCTCGGACAGGCGCCTCTCGTCGAAGACGGCCGCTTCCGAGTGCCGCCGATCCTCGGGATCCAAGAGTGAACGGCATGAGCAGCATGAGCGATCAACCGACTACCGCCGTCGACCTCGCCCGGAACGTCCGCGACGGCGTCGCCAAGGCCGTTGACATCGTTGACGGCTACCTCGCCCGCATCGATGAACGTGACGACGAAATCAACGCCTTCAACCTCGTGCTTGCCGATCAGGCACGCGAGCGCGCCGCCGAGATCGACGAAATGGTTTCTCTTGGTCGCGACCCGGGGCCCCTTGCTGGCGTCCCGGTCGGACTCAAGGACAACCTCTGCACCCGCGGAATCCCGACCACGTGCTCGTCCAAGATTCTCGCCGATTGGAAGCCGCCGTACGACGCCACCGTGGTCACCCGGCTTCGTGACGCGGGCGCAATCTTCGTTGGCAAAACCAACCTCGACGAGTTCGCCATGGGATCGAGCACTGAGAACTCTGCGTTCGGCCCGACCAAGAACCCGCTCGACACGACTCGCGTTCCCGGCGGCTCATCAGGTGGCTCCGCCGCAGCGGTTGCAGCGAACTTCGCCGCCGTCAGCTTCGGTTCGGACACCGGTGGATCAATCCGCCAACCCGCGGCGCTGTGCGGCGTGGTCGGCGTCAAACCCACCTACGGCGCAGTCAGCCGACTCGGGCTCATCGCATTCGGCTCGAGTCTCGACCAGGTCGGCCCGTTTGCCCATACGGTGCGCGACGCAGCGGTCGCGCTCGAAACGATTAGTGGCCATGATCCGGGCGACTCGACAAGTATCCAGCAAGGCCCGCTCGACCTCAGCCCGACACTCGACCTCGGCGTCGCTGGCCTGCGGGTGGGCCGCATCACCGACCTACCGAAGGGCGCAAGTCCCGACGTAGAGGAACGCCTCGAGGCTGCCTTTGATGCGCTGCGCGAAGCTGGCGCCGAGATCGTCGATGTTGAGATGCCCGCATTCAACTATGGCCTCACCGCCTACTACTTGATTGCGCCTGCGGAGGCGTCAAGCAACCTGGCGCGTTTTGACGGCGTTCGATTCGGCATGCGCACACCAGCGCCTGACACCAACTCGATGTACACGGCCACGCGCACCGACGGTTTCGGTACCGAAGTGAAGCGCCGCATCATGCTCGGCACGTATGCACTCTCCGCTGGCTACTACGACGCGTACTACGGGCGAGCGCAGAAGGTCCGCAGGCTCATTGCCAACGACTTCGCTGCGGCCTATGCCAAGGCCGATGTGCTGCTCACGCCGGCATCGCCAACCGTTGCATTCAAACTTGGCGACAAGGCCAGCGACCCGCTCGCCATGTACCTCTGCGATACCTACACGATCCCGTCGAACCTCACCGGCGACCCGGGTATGAGTGTCCCGTTCGGCATCGGTGAACACGGCCTGCCGGTTGGTGTGCAGATCCTTGCTCCGGCGCTCAAGGACGACGTGATGTTCCGGGCCGCAGCAACACTTGAACGGCACATGCAGAATCACCAGGATCAGAACGTGAGCGGATCATGAGCATCACCTACGTGAACGACGACGGCTACTACCCGTCGAACGAGGAACACCCCCGTTGGGAGCACGAGGGCTACGAATTGGTCGTTGGCCTCGAAGTACACGTCGAACTCGCTACCCGTACCAAGCTGTTCTCGTCGGCGCCAAACCGCTTCGGTGACGAGCCGAACACAAATATCGACCCGGTCACGCTTGGTTTGCCAGGAGCACTCCCGGTACTCAACCGGCAGGCAGTCGAGCTGGCCATTCGCCTCGGCCTTGCACTCAACTGCACCGTTCAGAAGTCGACGTTCGCCCGCAAGAACTACTTCTATCCGGACATGCCCAAGGCGTATCAGATCAGCCAGTACGACGAGCCGATCAACATCGACGGCTGGCTCGACCTGCCTGACGGTTTCCGTGTCGGCGTCGAGCGTGGCCACCTCGAAGAAGACACCGGTAAGTCGACGCACGTTGGCGGTGCCGGCGGCCGTATCCACGGATCCGACTACTCACTGATCGACTTCAACCGTGCCGGTGTTCCATTGGTCGAAATCGTCAGTCGCCCGGACATCCGGCATCCCGAGCAGGCCAAGGCATATGTGACCGAGCTGCGCGGCATCCTCGTCGCCGTTGGTGCTTCCGATGCGAAGATGGAAGAAGGATCGATGCGCGTCGATGCCAACGTCTCGGTTCGTAAGCCTGGTGCCGACTTCAACACGCGTTGTGAGATTAAAAACGTCAACTCGGTTCGTTCGCTCGGTCGAGCAATCGAGTACGAGGCGCGGCGCCAAGTCCTTCTGCACGAGGCGGGTGAGCCCGTCACACAGCAGACCCGCCACTGGGATGAGAACGACGGCCGCACCCACACGCTGCGTTCGAAGGAAGACGCCGACGACTACCGGTACTTCCTCGAACCCGATCTCGTTGTCGTCGATCCCGGTATCGAATGGATTGAAGCAGTCCGTGCAGCGCTGCCGGTGCTGCCTTCGGCACGTCGAGCTGGGCTCGCAGCAATCACTGGTCTGGCGGCGAATTCGGAAGCGATCATGGTCGTGACCGACCGCGGTCACGACAGTTTCGTTGTGGACGTCGCCAAGCACGGCGGTGACGCATCGATCACACTCAAGCACCTCCAGCAGCTACCCGAAGCCGCCGGCGTTCCAGCAGAAGACGTCGCCAAGCTGACCACGATGGAAGCCTCCGGCGGGCTGACGGCCACTCAGGCCAAGCAAGTTCTTGCAGACATGGTCGATGCCGGCGGTGGCGATGCCGAAGCGATCGCGACCGACAAGGGCTTTGAAGCAATGGGCAACACCGAGCTGGAATCGATGGTCGACGCGGCAATCGCTGCTCAACCTGACGCGTGGGAAAAGTTCTGCGCCGGCGAGGGCAAGGCTATGGGAGCGCTCGTTGGCGCCATCATGAAAGCTTCGAAGGGCCAGGCTGACGGCAAGGCCGTCACAGCGCTACTCAACGCCAAGAAAAGCTGAACCGTCTCAGCGTGCGATGGCTGTGTCAGCGCGAGGCGTTGAACGCTGTGAGGACGCGCAGCGTGACGTTGATCGTGACGGCCACCACCTCATCGTTTCTGGCCTCACGCGCCACAAAAAGCGTGGTCGGCCGCGAGTCGTCCTGGCCTGGATCGAAGATGATGATCAGCGGGCCTGCCGCAATGTCGATCTCGACAAGCTGCTCGCAAAGGCTCACCGAGAACCGGTCGCGGACCAGGCTGATGTCATCGGTGTCGACGATGAAGGCGTCATCGAACGCTTTGTGACCAACGGGGCCAGCTTGGGCAACGACGTCGAGCAGGCTCGGTGCTCGACGTGATTGGAACGCGATCTGGCCGCCGACGTGAGTTTGCAGACCTGCAGCGCCGACTGCCAGCACGTTGCCGTTGACGTCTTCACCGCGTTCGAGATGGACGCCGTCACGTGAGTGGACCGGTTCGAACACATACGAACCAAACGCGACGGATGCGATCGAAACCACCGGGAAGGGCACGGCATCATGGTATTCGCTGTCGGTTCGCGGGAACGGTTCGTGGGAAATGTCCACGGAGGAAGGCCAAGTCCGACCTGGAACCGTGAGTGCGCGCTGCACGCGGCTGGTGCGCGTAGCACCAGGGTCGCGTTGGGTTCCTCGCACTATCCTCGCCACCATGTCAGCTGAAGATCAGAACACCCCTGTCGACATCAAGCCGCGGTCACGCGACGTCACCGACGGGATGCAGAAAGCGCCGTCCCGTTCGATGCTCCGTGCCATTGGTATGGGCGACGACGACTGGGAGAAGCCGCAGATCGGCCTCGCTAACGCATGGAACGAAGTCACTCCATGCAATATGACGTTGCGCAAGCTTGCTGAGCAGGCCAAGGCGGGCGTCAACGCCGCCGGTGGTTTCGGCATGGAGTTCGGCACCATCACCGTGTCTGACGGCATCTCGATGGGTCACGAAGGAATGCGTGCATCGCTGGTTTCACGCGAGGTCATCACCGACTCGGTCGAGACCGTCATGCACGCCGAACGCCTCGATGGGTTCGTCGGTCTTGCCGGTTGTGACAAGTCGATTCCTGGCATGCTGATGGCTGCGGCCCGCCTCGACCTGGCCTCGGTGTTCGTGTACAACGGCTCGATAATGCCGGGCGAGCACAACGGCAAAGCGCTCGACATCACCTCAGTCTTTGAAGCAGTCGGCGCGCACGCTGCCGGCATGATCGACGACCAAGAACTGCATGACATTGAAGTGAAGGCCTGCCCCGGAGAGGGCGCCTGCGGTGGCATGTTCACCGCCAACACGATGAGTTCGATCGCCGAAGCCCTTGGGATGAGCCTCCCGGGTTCCGCATCGCCGCCAGCTATTGACCCGCGTCGCGAAGTCGATGCACGCCTCGCCGGTGAAGCCGTTGTTGGTTTGCTCCGACTTGGCATCACGTCGCGCCAGATCATGACGAAGCCCGCATTCGAGAACGCGATTGCGCTGACGTCGGCGCTCGGTGGATCCACCAATGCCGTGCTTCACCTACTTGCTATTGCCAATGAGGCTGGCGTCGATCTCGAACTCGATGACTTCAACCGGATTGCCGACAAGGTGCCCCACATCGCCGACATGACCCCGGGTGGCAAGTTCCACATGAGCGATCTCGACAAAGTCGGAGGCGTCCCAGGCGTCCTCAAGCATCTACTTGACAATGGCATGTTGAATGGCGACTGCATGACCGTCACCGGCAAGACGATGGCGGAGAATCTCAACGCGATGGACATCGGCGTGCCCGACGGAGTGGTTGTCCATCCGGTCAGCGCACCAATCCACAGTGAGGGTGGCATCAACATCCTCACTGGTTCGCTCGCCCCGTTGGGTTCGGTCGTCAAGGTGGCTGGCCTCACCGCCGAGCAGATGCACTTCGAAGGCCCGGCCCGCGTGTACGACGACGAGTCGTTCGCGATGGAGGCGATCCTCGCGGGCGAGATCAACGCCGGCGACGTCATCGTCATCCGCTACGAAGGCCCCAAGGGCGGACCCGGCATGCGCGAAATGCTGGCCATTACCGGTGCACTCAAAGGTGCTGGCCGCGGCGGCGATGTCGCGCTGATCACGGACGGTCGATTCTCCGGCGGCACATGGGGCTTTTGTATTGGTCACGTGGCACCCGAAGCAGCCGACGGCGGCCCGATTGCATTCATCGAAGAGGGCGACTCGATCCTCATCGACGTGCCGAGCAAGAAGCTCGACCTGCAGGTTTCCAACGAGGTGCTCGCGGCGCGCAAGGTCGGTTGGCAGCCCAACCCGGCGCGCTACACCACAGGTGTTCTCGGCAAGTACGCCCGGCTCGTGCGGGCCGGCGCGGACGGCACGTCTCTCGTGGCGAGGCAGATCTCGCTCGGGGAGGCACCGCATGGTTCTCCCGTAACCTGTCAAAGATGAGCAACTCTGGCGGACGCAACTTTCTTGCCTCGGCGATTGGCTGGCTGATCGTGGCCATCATCGTCTGGGTCTTCTTTGGCGGAATCTTTGGTGCGATCCGATTTATCATTCGGATGGTCGTGTTTCTCGTCGTTGTCGGAGCGCTCCTGTCGCTCTATTTTCGACTACGTGGGAACGGCGGCGGGAACGGTAAGAATTAGCTCATGAATTGGACCGGAACACTGGCTGCCGGCCCGGCGTTCTCTCTGTCATGACCACTGCGTTCGTACTCTCAGGCGGGGCCAGCCTCGGCTCGATCCAGGTCGGGATGGCAATGGCCTTGGCGGACCGTGGCATCGTTCCGGACCTGATCGTCGGTACGTCGGTCGGCGCGATTAACGGCGCATGGCTGGCCGGTGGCCGATCCGCTGCTGGCCTCGCCGAGGTGTGGCGTACCTTGCGGCGCGACGACCTATTTCCGACCAAACCGCTCCTCGGCCTTCGTGCATTTCTCGGCAAGTCGTCGCACTTCGTGCCCGACACACATCTGCGGGCCACTCTCGAGGTGCACCTGCCGTTCGGGCGGATCGAAGACGCGACGATCCCGTTCATCGCCGTCACGGCTGACGCTCTCTCGGGCGAAGAGGTGCTGATCACTGAAGGCAACGCAGTCGACGCCGTCGCTGCAAGCGCATCGCTCCCGGCGATCTTCCCGCCCGCACGCGTCGTGGTGAGCGGGCGCGAGCGCCTGCTGGTCGATGGGGCGGTCATCAACAACACGCCGATCACAACCGCAATAGAAGCGGGAGCGACCGAGGTGTGGGTGCTGTCAACGGGCTATTCGTGTGACCTTGTCGCTCCACCCCGGACGGCAATCGCTGCAGCGCTGCACGCGGTCAGCCTCATGGTGCAACGCCGCTTCGTGCTCGAACTGGAGGCGAACACGTACGGCGTACCGATCCATCTGATCCCGCCGCCGTGCCCGGTGATGGTGTCACCCATCGACTTCTCCCACTCGGGCGAACTGATCGAGAGCGCAGCGTCAAGCGCGCACGCGTGGCTCGATGCGGGCGAGCCAACCGCACAGATGGTTCCACAAGTCAGAAAGCCTGACTGACTTTCACACTTTGTTCTGTCACATTTTGGTCAGACCAAAGTGTGACAGACATTCGACACGCGATCAGTCGACAAGGGCCTGGTAGACGAGTTGTTGAAGGATCGGCCGGATCGGGTACGTGCTTGACGGCAACAGCTGTGTCAGGAAGACGGCCGCGATTTCTTCGACCGGGTCGACCCAGAAGGCCGTGCTTGCAGCGCCGCCCCACGCGTACTGACCGGCTGAACCGATCACCTTGGTCTCTGCGCTATCCAGCACCACAGAGAAGCCGAGCCCGAAGCCCACACCGTTGAATTCGGTTTCCGCGAAGAGCGGTCGCCCGAAGTCTTCGAGGATCGCTCCGCCGGGCAGGTGGTTTGTTGCCATGTACTTGACGGTGCGGCTGCCCAGAATGCGCTCACCGTCAAGTTCGCCACCGTTCAACAGCATGTGGGAGAACCGCAGATAGTCGGCAGCGGTACCGCACAGGCCGCCGCCACCGCTGAGCATCGTCGGCTTCTTGTCCTGCGGTGCGCCCGCCATGACGGCGGTCTTTTTGTTGATTGGAAAGACATCGGCGTTGACCATGAATATGTCGCCTTCGACCCAGAACTCGGTGTCGTCCATGCCGAGCGGATCGAGGATGCGTTCGCGGAAGAATTCGTCGAGCGTTTGGCCGGAGACGACCTCGACGATTCGACCGAGCACATCAGTCGATACTCCGTAGAGCCATTCGGTTCCCGGCTGAAACGCGAGTGGCAAGCCCGCCCAGGCATCGCAGCACGCTTCGAGGTCCAGGCCCTTTGGATTGCCCCACTCGAAGCCAGCTTTGCGGTACAAGGCGTCGGTGACGTGATTGTTGTGGAAGCCATAGGTGAGCCCCGACGTGTGCGTGAGTAGATGCCAGATCTTCATCGGCTCGGTCTGGCCCTCGGTGATCGGTGCCCGCGTTGAGCCGCCGCGATAGACCCGCGCACTCTCGAATGACGGGATGTACTTCGACACCTTGTCCTTGAGTTGCAGCTTGCCCTCTTCGTAGAGGATCATTGCGGCGACCGAGGTAATCGGCTTGGTCATCGAGAACAGGCGGCAGATCGTGTCTGACTCCCATGGCAGGTTGGCCTCGATGTTCCGCTTACCGTAGGTGGAGCTGTGCGCGATCTCGCCCTTGCGTGAGACAACGACTTGCCAACCCGGCAGTCGACCGTCATCGACGTACTGCTTGAAGTGATCGTCAATGCGAGTGAGTCGCCTGGCATCGAAGCCCGCCTCGGCAGGTGTGATTGTTTGCTCAGTTCCAGTGACAGCCATTTGTTGATGATGGCAGGGGAGCGTTGTTGACCAGCAACCCTGGGCGCAGTGGTTGAATCACCGGTTGGCTCAAGCGGTGGCGCCGCGGCGGCCGACGAGAGCGGCAACTCCGCGCCAACCAACGAGGAACGTGCCAAGGAAGACGGTGGCGACGATCATGAATGATGTTGCGGTTCCGTTTTCGAACACGAAGTTGCGGAGCAGCATGCCGAGCGCAACTGTGGTCAGCCAAACCTTGACGCCGGTGACAACACCGGTCGGCTGTGCCCACACGCGCCATGCGATCCACGCCACGGCGAGCGCAATGATGAATGGAGCAGCGGTTTGGGCAACGCCGGCAATCGCCTCGCCCTCGTCGTGATTGCGGCGGCCAATGGCAACGAATGTTACGACAACGGCAGCGTCAAACGCGGCAGCAATCGGGGTGCGCGGATGCATGGGCACAGTTTGCCGCGGTCACCGATTGGTTCGACATCAATGAGCCCTTAACTCCCAAACCGAGCGTCATTGCCGTCGCTCTGGGTCGAGGGTTTTCAGCCTTGCGCGTCGAAGCCGCCAAGTGAACCCTTGAAGAAGAGGAGCGGCGTTGGCGGCTCACCGTCGTCGTCGGCGTCGGCATCGAGTGAGCTGACGCGGCCGAGCACAAACAGGTGGTCCCCCATCGTGTACGTCTCTTCGATAGTGCAATCGATCCACGCAACGGCGCGGTCGAGAATCGGTGCACCAGAGGGGGCGGCGTGCCAATCGACGTCGGTGAACCGACCGTCGTCGGTGCCGCTCTTTGCGAACTTCCAGCAAAGGTCGCTCTGGGCATCACTGAGCACGTTGACGCAGAAGCTGCCGGATGCCTTGATGGCAGCCATCGTTGCTGAGTCAGCTTGGGGAAGAAAGCCGACCAACGGCGGGTCAAGCGAGACCGAGGTGAAGGAACCCATGGTAAAACCGACCGGCGCACCGCCGTTCATACCGGTCACGACAGTGACGCCGGTAGGGAAGTGGCCCATGATCGTGCGGAAGTGGCCGGAATCGAATTCTACTGCGTCGCTCATTGCTGCCAACTCTAGGCAACGGCCTGTGCTCACGCGGCACTTGTACAGTGCGGTTCAATGGCGAGCGATGTCGATGAAGCGAAGCAAGCGTTGCGTTCCAAGATGCGCGCTGTTCGTAAAGGTCTCCTCGATCGGCCAGAACGGTCAGCCCGTATATTGCAGACACTGACACAGCGACCCGACGTGCTCGCCGCATCGAAGATCATGGTATTCGACTCGCTCGCAAGCGAGCCTGACATGGCGCCACTCCTTGCCTGGTGCGAGATGATGGGCAAACAGAGATGCCTTCCAGAAGACACCGATCTTGATCCGACATGGCCTGACGTCGTCATTGTCCCCGGCCTTGCATTCACTGTCGACGGCCGGCGGTGCGGGCAGGGTGGCGGTTGGTATGACCGTTTCTTGGCGAAAGTCCGGCCGGATGCTGTGACGGTCGGTGTGTGCTTCGCTCCGCAGGTCGTCATCAATCTGCCGACCGACGAGCACGACGTCACCCTCCACGCCATCGTCACCGACTGAGCCATGTTCTGATCGGCGCAACGGCGATCGGCGGCTCGTTGTGGCTAGGCCGCGTCAGCGGAAGCAGCGTCGGCTGAGGCGTGACCTCGAGCGCTGGAATTCATTTCGGCGTAGAGCTCGCGGATGCACTCGCTGGCCGTTGTTTTGCACATCGAAGGAACTACTGCATGCACTGCAGCTGCACCAGCGGCCTTGGTGAGACAGCGCGCGAAGTGCGCAGCGACACGGAAATGCTCGGTGTAGGACTCGCCGACCGAGGCCGGGTGGTCCGTGAAGTGTCGCGTCATTCCCATGCCTCAACCGTAGAGATTCCAAGCGGTCTGCGTATTGCGTATTTCGCGTCGTTCTGCTCAATTAGAGCAATATTGTTCTCTTGGTTAATAAAAATATGCAATAATCATCGATTGTGGACCAACTTGATCGGGAAATCGTGCGTTTGTTGCAACGAGACGGGACGCTGAGCGCCCGGGAGTTGGGCGACGCTGTCGGTCTGACAGCTACGCCGTGTTGGCGACGCGTGAAAGCGCTTGAAGATGCTGGCGTGATCGTGGCTCGAGTCGCACTCGTGGACCCGGCCTCTGTCAATCTTGGGGTGACCGCACTCGTCAACATTCGCACCAACGACCACGGGCCGGATTGGATCGAGCGGTTCCAAGCGGCGTGCGATTCGTTTCCGGAAATCATCGAGGCGTACCGAACCAGCGGTGACATTGACTACACGCTCAAGGTGATGGTTGCGAGTATCGAGGCATACGACGCTTTTTATAAACGGTTGATTGCGGCCGTTGATCTGTACGACGTCCGATCGATCTTTGTCATGGAGGAAATGAAGCACACGACGGCGTTACCGCTCGACGGATTTGGCATGTGACTCGACGATTGAGTCTGCTTCGGTCGAGGTCGAGCCCGCCGCCTGCCCATCCGATGCGATGCCGTGTTCGGAGGCGGTGTGCGAGTTCGTCGACGGCGGGGTCGGTGACGATCGCGCAGTGGATGCGATGCGTCATCGCGACCCAGTGCCCGCTGTCGTGGTGCCGCGCTCGGACTCGCCCTGACTGCGCGGCAGAACGGTCCAGCCGAGTCCGAGGAGCACCATCTCACGGAGCACGTCGGGCTGATGCGATTCGGCGGCGACCGTGACGGGTGCACCCAGCGCGCTGAGGCGCTCGACCACCAGCCTGCGCGTGTGCGAATCCGATGGGAAGAGCACCCATGGACCCCAGCTCGATGGCGCGCCGATCGTCGAGTCTGGAGGGCCGTAGACGATCATTGGTTCGCTCAGTAGCGACGTGGTGTCAACGCCGACGATTGGCTCGGGCGGCTCGACGCACACGGCGAGATCGAGTGCGCCGCGCTGCACGTCGTCGAGTAGCGACCGCGACGGCGCGACGGACAACATGAACTCAACGTCGATCCGCTCGGCTCGGAATGTGCGAAGAACGTCGGGGAAGTGCACGACCGCTGCGACATCGATCATGCCGAGGCGAACCCGGCCGCTTTGTGCTGTGCGGAGGCGTTCGGCCCACGTGCTTACATCGCGGGTCAGCGCTAACACTTGCCGCGCATGCTCAAGAACGGGCGTGACAGTCGCTCGCAAAATGCGACGTCGACCGACACTCTCGAACAACTCGACGCCAACTCGACGTTCCAGTTCGGCAAGTCCCTGCGAAAGCGCGGAGGCTGATACGCCGACTCGATCGGCGGCCGCAGCCCACGTTTCGGCTTCCGCGACGGCGACGAGTGCGTTCTGGTCGAGTACCGGGCAGCCCGGAGGCGGGATTGTTCACCCTGCACATAATACTTCACACTTACTTCACTGTCATTAATAACGAAACAGCTTCGCTTATGTTCTTCTCATGACCGCACGAACAGTCGCCCCAGCCACCGGAAAACTCGGTGTTCTGACGCCCGGCATGGGTGCCGTGGCATCCACCTTTATCGCAGGCGTGATCGCCGCACGGGATGGCATCTCGCCACCCATTGGCTCCGTGTCGCAGATGGCCCATATCCGTCTCGGCACCAAGAACGAGAATCGGAACCCGCTGATTAAGGAGTTCGTTCCCCTCGCTGACCTCGGCGACATCGTCTTTGGCGGTTGGGACCCGATCTCCCCGAACGCCATGGAAGCAGCCAAGACCGCCGGCGTCCTGCAGGGCAATGATCTCGATGCCATCTCAGCCGAGATGGAAGGCATCGTGCCGATGTCAGCCGTCTTCGACCAGCGCTGGGTGAGTCGCCTCGAAGGTATTCGCGTCAAAGACATCACTAACAAGTGGGGGCAGGCCGAAGCGCTGATCGCCGACATCGCCCGATTCAAGGAAGAGAACGGCTGCGACCGTCTCGTCATGGTCTGGTGTGGCTCGACCGAGGCCTACCAAGAGCCGTCTGCAGTACACGCAACGGTCGCCTCGTTCGAACAGGGTCTGCGCGACAACGACGAGAACATCTCACCGTCGCAGATCTATTGCTACGCCGCACTCCAGAGCGACGTCCCCTACGCCAACGGTGCTCCAAACCTGACAACCGACCTCGACTGCATTGTTGAACTGTCGAAGAAGAACGGTGTGCCGATCGCCGGCAAGGACTTCAAGACCGGCCAGACCCTCATAAAGACAATGCTCGCGCCGGGCTTCAAGGCCCGCATGCTTGGCGTGCGCGGTTGGTTCTCGACGAACATCCTCGGCAACCGCGACGGCGAAGTGCTCGACGACCCGGAAAACTTCAAGTCGAAGGAAGTCTCCAAGCTCGGTGTGCTCGACGGCATCCTGCAGCCCGAGGTCTACCCCGACCTCTACGGCAACATCGACCACGTCGTCCGCATCAACTACTACCCGCCCCGCGGCGACAACAAAGAGGGTTGGGACAACATCGACATCTTCGGCTGGCTCGGTTACCCGATGCAGATCAAGGTTGACTTCCTCTGCCGTGACTCGATCCTCGCTGCGCCAATCGTGCTCGACCTCGCACTCTTCATGGACCTTGCCCACCGCGCCGGTGAGAGCGGAGTGCAGGAATGGTTGAGCTTTTACCTCAAGGCGCCGCAGGCTGCCGGGGACTCGCCAGCCGAGGCTGACCTGTTCATTCAGCAGACCAAGCTGAAGAACACCCTCCGCGAATGGATGGGCGAGCTTCCCGTCACCCACTCCGAAGCGGGTTGAGCGGCGCCAGATCGCCCGAATGCTGCGTTGCGAGAGCTCCTCATTGAGCAAGCTCAACGACGTCGCCTCGCGCCTTGCCTTCGAACGATCTGATCACCGCTCAACTGGAGTTGAAATCCTGAGCTTGTGCTGACTCGTTATTGAGACGGTCCACAACTTGATCCCCCTGGTGTCTTCGGGCGCTCGGGGGGTCGGTCGTTTTCGGGGCGGAGTGCGGGGGTTCTCCCGGGGGGAGGGCCCGGGGGGTGAGGGTGGGGGGTGAGGGTTATCCGAGCCCAAGTTAGAGCGACTAACGTAGGACCGATATGGCTGTGATCTTGATGAACGGAAATGCACTGCGGGACGAGATCATTGCCGGGCTGCGCGTGACGGTCGATGCCGCAGGTTCGCCTGCCATCTGCCTCGCCACAGTACTCGTTGGCACCGACGGCCCCTCGCAGCGCTACGTCGCCAGCAAGCACAAGAAGGCCGTCGAGGCTGGCTTCGAGGCGCGCCACGTCGACCTTGCCGAGACCGCCACGCAAGATGAAGTCGAAGCCGTGGTGCGCGAACTCGCAGCGGACGACTCGGTGCATGGCATTCTCGTCCAGCTGCCCCTACCCGATGGTCTGGATCCTGAGCCCGTACTCGACCTCATCCCCGCGGACAAAGACGTCGACGGGCTGACCGAGAGGTCGATGGGTCGTCTGGTCCGTGGCCGCCCGGGCCTCGTTGGATGTACGCCGTTGGGCGTCATGCGGCTACTTGAGAAGTACGAGGTGCCAACTTCGGGTGCTCGTGCGGTTGTCATTGGTCGGTCGACGCTCGTTGGACTGCCGTTGTCGCTGCTGCTCAACCGCAAGGGCGTCGACGCCACGGTGACAATGGCGCACTCCCGAACCGCCGACATGGCAGCCGTGTTGCGCGAAGCTGACATCGTCATTGGCGCCGCTGGCCAAGCCCGCATGATCACCCCCGAGATGATTAAGCCAGGAGCGGCTGTCATCGATGTCGGTGTCTCACGAACAGAGGCAGGGATTGTCGGCGACGTCGACCCGGGCGTTGCCGAGGTGGCGCGTTGGTTGACGCCGATGCCGGGCGGCACCGGCCCGATGACGATTGCCTGCCTGATGGAGAACACCCTGACCGCAGCACGCTTGCAGGGCGCCTTTCCTGCCTGATTGCCAAACGATCGATTCACACGGTACGATGACTCCATTATGGAACTCACGGGCGTGCCGCACATTGCCCTCGTAGTACTTATTCGGTAGCACGCCCGGCTTTTGCTGCGCGTGCTCCTCGACCTCCCAGCCGGGAGGTCGTTTGCTTTTTCGCCGTCAATCGACATCAATCACATTCCCTCTTGAACTGAAAGACCAGTCACATGGCTGATTCACCAGCAACACCTGAACGGCTCCGTGCGCGACTACGTGTCCGAGCACCTGCACGAGTGGGTCGACCTGATCTTCGGCTACAAGCAGGCCCTACACTTACGACCTCACGTCATCCACGGCGCTGTGCGCCACGTGCTCGTGCGCCACGAACAGGGTGCTGGCCACGCTGCCGAGGGATACGCGCATGTGTCCGGCAAGCCGGGCGTCGCCATGGTCACGTCCGGGCCGGGAGCGACCAACCTCGTCACGCCGCTGATGGACGCCTTCATGGACTCCATTCCAATGGTGGCGATCACCGGCCAGGTTCCAACTGCCGCGATTGGCAGCGATGCATTCCAGGAGTGCGACACCGTTGGCATCACGCGGTCGTGCACCAAGCACAACGAGTTGGTCATGTCGGCCGACGAGATCCCGATGGCGATCCGCCAGGCCTTCCACATTGCCACCACGGGTCGCCCAGGCCCCACCCTCGTCGATATCCCGAAGGATGCACTGACGAACGAGATGGAGTGGTACTGGCCGACCGACGAAGAGGTCCAGGCGGCGTTGCCTGGCTATCGGCCGAATACCAAGGGCCATCCCCGGATGATCAAGGAAGCCGCCAAGCTGATCCTCGCCTCCGAGCGGCCGATCGTCTACGCCGGTGGCGGTATCTTGAAGGCGCGTGCGGCGCAAGCGCTGCGAGAACTCGTCGAGTTGATCGATGCGCACGTCGTGACCACCCTGATGGCGCGCGGCGCATTCCCTGACGAACACCCGCTCTGTCTGGGCATGCCGGGCATGCACGGCAATGCATCGGCGATCACCGCAATGCAGCAGTCCGATCTGCTGATCACACTCGGCGCACGTTTCGACGACCGCATCACGGGCAAGGTCGACGCGTTCGCACCCGAGGCGAAGATCATCCACGTCGACGTTGATCCGGCCGAGCAGGGCAAGGTCCGGCGTCCAGACGTGCCCATCGTCGGTGACGCCAACTACGTGATTCTCGAAATTATCCGCGAAATCAAAGAGCTACTTCAGGGCGGCACGCGTCAGGCCGACACCAGCGCCTGGAAGAGCAAGATATCGGGGTGGCGAGAGCAGTTCCCGATGACCTACGAGCCGTCCGAGCCCGGCGGGCTGCTGAAGCCGCAGTACTGCATTGAGCAACTCAACAAGTACGCGCCGAAAGGCACAATCGTTGCGTCGGGCGTTGGACAACATCAGATGTACACGTCGCAGTACTGGAAGTTCAACGACCCCTACACGTGGGTCAACTCAGGTGGCCTCGGCACGATGGGCTTCTCGATCCCGGCAGCAATTGGTGCAAAGGCCGCCATGCCCGACCGCACCGTTTGGGCCGTCGACGGTGACGGTTGTTTTCAGATGACGGCAACCGAACTGGTCACGGCAACACTCGAAAAGCTTCCAATCAAGGTCGCGCTGCTGAACAACAGCTTCCTCGGCATGGTCCGGCAGTGGCAGGAAATGTTCTACGACGAGCGCTACTCCTCGGTGTTCCTCGACAGCGCGAACGTCCCGAACTTCGTGATGATGGCGGAGTCGATGGGCTGCGTCGGCATTCTTGTCGAGTCACCTGAAGAGGTTGGCCCAGCGATCGAGCGGGCGAACTCGATTAACGACCGCACCGTCGTCGTCGAGTTTCGCACCGACGCCACCGAGGGTGTGTTCCCGATGGTGCCGGCAGGTGCGGGCAACAGCGAGCTGATTTTGCACCCGACACAGAGCGACCCGACTCGGACGCTCCAACCCGAACCGAAGCCGATCGACACCAAGTTGAAGGATGCCCACTGAGATGGCTCGAACTCGCGATGTTTCTGGTGCGCGCACCGCCAACACCTACTCCGCCGACATGAATCATCACATTCTGTCCGTCCTTGTTCAGAACCGACCTGGAGTCCTTGCTCGTGTGTCTGGTTTGTTCGCACGGCGTGGCTACAACATCTTCAGTCTTGCTGTGGCGCCGGCTGAAGAAGAGGGCCGCAGTCGGATCACGATCGTTGTCGACCTCGACTCGGCACCGCTCGAACAGATCACGAAGCAGCTGTTCAAACTGATCGATGTCATCAAAATCTCGGAACTCGACCCGTCGCGCAGCGTCGAGCGTGAGCTGCTCATCGCTACTGTCAAGGCGGCCGGCCCGAAACTGGCTGACGTGTCGACCCTGGCCGAGATCTTCGAAGGCAAGATCATCGCCGTTGCTGAGGACCTTGTCACCGTCAGCCTTGAGGGTCACCCCGACAAGCTGGACGATTTTGAGGATTTACTCGGCCGACATGGCATTGTTGAGCTGCAGCGGACCGGTCGTGTGGCTTTGCCCAAGCTCGACCGAAGCTCGCGTCATCGCTCAACCGCACTGAGGCAACCGCACTGAGGCAACCGCACTGAGGCACGAGCCTTCGCGCCACGCTGTCAGAACCCACTCCAGCCCCAAGCCCCAGGCTGGCGCTGGTGACGCTGGTGACGCTTCAGGCAAGTTGAGCGTAGATCTTTGGTATGACGCCGAGGGTCTGGAACCAGTTGCCAACACGTTCTCGGACGATCCCACTGCTGCGCCGAATTGCGGGCGTATCGCTGGAACTTGAGCCCCTCGACAGTGAGCTGAACGGTGCGGTTGTCGCGGTCGAACAGTGACTCGTTGAGTTCGATCTCGAGTTGTCGTATGTGGCGCGACAGTGCGGACGCGCTGGAGCGAGCGCTGGCCTGGCCAAAATGGAGGGTTTCGCTGAGCACGATGAAGTGTTTGAGCGTGGTGTTGTCCATGGCGGGGATGGGGGAATTGGAGGGGAATTGGAGGGGAATTGGAGGGGAATTGGAGGGGAATTCGAGGGGAGCGAGAAGAGGGAGGGGAGTGCTGCATAAAGCAGGATGAAGCATTGCATATATGTCAATTTCCGAAACGACCACCGACCGTTAGGATCAGGTCGTCCAACCGTTCGACCTCCGATGGAGTCCACCCCATGGCCAACTACTTCAATACCCTCCCGCTTCGAGAGCAGCTCGCCGAACTCGGCAAGTGCCGTTTCATGCACCTTGACGAATTCACCGAGGGCGTCGACGCACTCAAGGGCAAGAAGATCGTCGTGATCGGCTGTGGTGCGCAGGGCCTCAATCAGGGTTTAAACCTTCGAGACAGCGGCCTGAATGTGTCCTTCACACTTCGGCAATCTGCGATCGATCAGCGAAGAGACTCTTGGAAGAACGCCACGTCGAATGGCTTCGCTGTCGGCACCTACGAAGAGCTGCTGCCCACCGCTGATGTGGTTTTGAATCTCACCCCAGACAAGCAGCACACCCCGGTGGTCAACGCGATCATGCCGCTCATGAAGCACGGCGCTACTCTGGCCTATTCTCACGGCTTCAATATTGTTGAAGAGGGCATGCAGATTCGCGATGACATCACGGTCATCATGGTTGCTCCGAAGTGCCCGGGCTCAGAAGTTCGCGCCGAGTACGTGCGCGGCTTTGGTGTGCCGACCTTGATTGCCGTGCACGAGGACAACGATCCGAACGGTGAGGGTCTCGCTCTCGCCAAGGCTTATGCCGTGGGCACGGGCGGCCACCGCGCGGGCGTGCTGGAGAGCTCGTTCGTCGCCGAGGTCAAGAGCTGACCTCATGGGTGAGCAAACGATCCTGTGCGGCATGTTGCAAACCGGCTCGCTGTTGTGCTTCGACAAGATGATCGAAGAGGGCATCGATGCTGGCTATGCCTCGAAGCTGATCCAGTACGGCTGGGAGACGACCACCGAAGCGCTGAAGTACGGCGGCGTCACCAACATGATGGACCGCCTGTCGAACCCGGCGAAGATTCGAGCCTTCGACCTGACAGAACAGATGAAGGACATCATGCGTCCGCTCTACTGGAAGCACCAGGACGACATCATGACGGGCACGTTCTCGTCAGGAATGATGGAAGACTGGGCCAACGATGACGCCAAGCTGCTCGGCTGGCGTGCGGACACCGCAGAAACAGCGTTTGAAAAGACGCCAGCAGGCGACGTCGAGATCTCCGAGCAGGAGTACTTCGACAACGGCATTCTTATGGTCGCCATGGTGAAGGCCGGCGTCGAGCTTGCCTTCGAAACCATGACTGCCGCAGGCATCATTGCCGATTCGGCCTACTACGAGTCACTTCACGAGACGCCGTTGATTGCCAACACCGTCGCCCGCAAGAAGCTCTACGAAATGAACGCGACCATCTCGGACACTGCCGAGTACGGCTGCTACCTGTACAACCACGCCTGCGTGCCGTTGTTGGGTGAGTTCATGAAGGGCATCTCGACCGACGTCATCGGCAAGGGTCTGGACCTCAGCGACACCGGCGTCGACAACGCCCGCCTCATCGAGGTGAACGCAGCAATCCGCAGCCATCCGGTTGAAGCGATCGGTGGCGTCCTGCGCGGCTACATGGCCGACATGAAGCAGATCATCTAGAGCAGATCTTCTCGATCAGTGCACGCCATTTGTTTGGATGCCGTCTCGGTTGACTTCGACGGGCGATTTCAACTCAGCGACATCAACTGGGTGATCGAGCCAGGACAGCACTGGCTGGTTACCGGCACCAACGGCTCTGGCAAGTCGGCGCTTGTTGCCGCGCTCGCAGGCGTTGGTGAGCGCGTGTCAGGGACGTGGTCTGGCGTACCCGAAAGGGTCGCTCTCGTTTCCTACGAACGACAAGCCGAGCTCATCGAAGCCGAACGTCGCAAGGACGACGCCGACATCCTGGACGTGATTTCTGAGGGCACACCCGTCGGGGAGATCATCGACGCGGTCTGTCAGGATCGTGATCTGGCGAACGAGCTGGTCGACACGTTGGGCTTGCGGCCGCTGATCGATCGAGCGTTCCGCAAACTCTCGACCGGTGAGACTCGCAAGGTCATGCTCATTCGAGCGCTGACGAGTCAGCCGGATCTGCTTGTTCTGGACGAGCCCTTCGATGGGCTCGATTGTGATTCGCTGGCTTGGCTCCAGGATTACCTGCGTGTCCTGGCAACCACAGTGCCCATGGTCATCGTGCTGAACCGGTTCGACGAGATTCCGGAGTTCATTACCCACGTGGCGTACGTCGCCGACGGTCACCTGCGCCATCGGGTGGAGCGCAGCGACGAGCCTTCGATGGCGGCCCTGTATCAGCTCCTGCATTTGAAGACGAGCGATCTCGAAGTGCCGCAGGCCGATCCTGCTGATCGGCTGCCGGCCCTGAACCCCAGCGACCCTCTGGTTCGGATCAGCGATGCCGCGATTCGTTACGACGAGAACACGGTTTTCGAGCACCTCGACTGGACGATCGAAACAAACCAGCACTGGCAGTTGAGCGGGCCGAACGGCAGCGGCAAGACCGGCCTGTTGTCATTGATCACCGGCGATCATCCGCAGTGCTATGTCAACGACATCTTCGTGTTCGGGTTTCAGCGCGGAACGGGGGAGAGCATCTGGCAGATTAAGCAATACATCGGATACGTCTCGACCGCGCTTCAGTGGGAGTACCGGGTCGGCACTGGGCTGAGAAACGTCATCATCTCCGGCTTCTTCGACAGCATTGGTCTGTACAGCAAGAGCACCGACATGCAGAAGGCAATTGCCGATGAATGGCTCGCGCTGCTGGGGATGTCGGGGCGCGCAGATGAGCCATTCAGCGGCTTGTCGTTTGGTGATCGGCGCCTCGTACTGATCGCCCGTGCGATGGTGAAGCACCCGCCGTTGCTGATTCTTGACGAACCGTGCCTTGGCCTCGACGACATGAACCGTCAATTGGTCCTCGCGCTGATCGAACGCATCTGCGCATCCAACGAGACGGCGGTGTTGTACGTCAACCACCGGTCACAAGACGCCATCCGCGGCATCGACAATCACCTCACGTTGAGTAGCGAGGCGGCGAGCTAGCTCTTCGCCGATGCCGTTGGCGCCCGCTTCGGAACCGTGGCGGGGATGGCGAAGGCGCTGAGGGCCAGGGTGCCGACTATCCAGTGCAGTCCGGCGGTCGGATCGTCACCTTGGGCAAGGAGGCCGACTATGGCGAATGCTGCGGCCGAAATGAGGGCGGCACCGAAGCCACGAACGCTGGTCGCTGTTGCTCGGGTCGTCGATGGTGCAGCCGCTTGGAATCTGGCGTCGGCGATGATCCAGGCAGCCTGTACGGGTGCGTAACCGACGCCGATGGCCATCAGCGCCCACGGTGACTCGATGGCAATCGCAAAGGCCATAGTCGCAGTTCCGCCGAGCACCAGCGATGGCGAGTGTTGAGCTCGAGATGTCTGGACGGCGCGCGGCGAGTTCGCCGCCAACGATGAGACCGATCCAGACGACGAACACGATCAGTGGAATGGTCGCATTGGATGCCCCGTTGAGACGCGCCAAGAGGGGGATGTATTCGTCGACCACCATGAGCCCGCTGATGGTCGACCCCATCAGTAAGAGGCGGAGTAATACTGGGTTGCGGCGCGCGGCCAACGAGCCTGCTCGCAGGGTTGCCCACCATCCGCGGCGAACGCTTGCATCGTCGCCCGTCGTCACCCATTGGACATCGGGGAGGTGGAGCACAAGCGCGACCGAGACACCGGCTACGGCGACGTTGATCCATCCGACGGCTTCGATCGATGCGCCCAACCCGATGATCGCAGCGGCGAAGAAGGTGCTGCCGGCCAAACCGAGCTTGTTGAACTGATCGATGCGGGCCATCACCACGCCATAGCAATGAGCTTCACCAATGGCGTCGAGTTCGTCGTGGATGAGGGCTTCCCGTGCACCGCTGGCCAGCGCATCGTGCATCGACCAGAGCACGGCACCGGCGATCAGCGCGGGGAGCGACGGTGAGATGAGCCAGATGCCGATACCAGTCGCGCGTAGTGCAAGCGCAGCGCCCAGCAGTCGCCGACGATCGACGATGTCGGCGAGTGCTCCGCTGGGCAGTTCGAGGACGAGGCCCAGTATCGACCAGACAAATGAACACGATTGGACAGGTCGGCGGTCGAGATTCCGTTGTCGTTGAACCACAGGGTGAACAACACGTACATCGGTGCGAACTCGTCGATGAACGACAGGAGGTACAGCCGTTTCTTGAGCCCGTCGAGCACCACACCGCAAAGCTACGGCACATGTCGCCTTTCGAAGCTCGCGGCCGGACTCGCCGCGTTCGTCACTCGTTGGATCGATCCGGGCTGGAAGATATGGCGAACCTCGCGACTTCTGCTTCTCCCTCACCAACGCCCAAGTGTGAACGAAGCCGCAGTGATTGACAGTAGGTGCGCGCTTCGGAGCACTCCTTCTGTCGTTTTCGCTGCAATGCGCTCACCAGCGGGCCCCTCGCGCATACCTGACTTGTTGGGTCGGGTATTGGGGCACTATGGTCTCAACTCATGAGCAACAACTGGGGATTCGAAACGAAGCAGATTCACGTCGGTGGTGAGGCGGACCCGACAACGGGTGCCCGAGCCGTACCGATCTATCAGACGACCTCGTACGAGTTCCGTGACACGGAGCACGCTGCGAATCTGTTTGGGCTGGCCGAGGTTGGCAACATTTACACGCGCATCATGAACCCGACGCAGGCTGCGCTCGAAGAACGCGTCAACGCGCTTGAAGGCGGCTGCACCACCGCGATTGGCATCTGCGGCACACTTGCTGTTGCTTCTGGCCAGTCGGCAGCGACGCTCTCGCTGCTCACGTTGTGCGAGTCAGGCGACCACGTCGTGGCCTCGCCTTCGCTCTATGGCGGCACGTACAACCTGCTGAAGTACACAATGCCGAAGATGGGCATCGAGGTCACCTTCGTCGATGATGCCGATGATCTCGACCAATGGCGCGCAGCGATCAAGGACAACACGAAGGTCTTCTTTGGTGAGGTATTGGCCAACCCGCGAAACGCGATGTTCGACATCGAGGGCGTGTCAGCTGTTGCTCACGAGAATGGCATCCCGCTTATGGTCGACAACACCGTGCCCACGCCGTACATGGTGCGTCCGCTCGAACTCGGCGCCGACATCGTGGTGCACAGCCTCACAAAGTTCTGCGGTGGCCACGGGACTTCTATTGGTGGAGCCATTGTCGACGGAGGCACCTTCGACTACGCGGCCTCGGGTCGCTTCGCCAACTTCACCGAGCCTGATCCGAGCTACAACGGTCTCGCGTACTTCCCTGCGCTCGGCCATGGCGCGTTCATCCTCAAGGCGCGTGTCCAGATGCTACGCGACCTCGGCATGGCGATCTCGCCGTTCAATGCGTTCCTGATCTTGCAAGGTCTCGAAACGCTCTCCCTGCGGATGGAGCGCCATTTCTCGAACGCGCAGACCGTTGCTGAGCACCTTGTCGCACACGACAAAGTCGAGTCGGTCACCTTTGCTGGTCTTGCTGACAGCCCCTGGTTCGAGCGCACGCAGAAGTACAGCAACGGGGTCGGCGCCGGCTCGATCGTCGCCTTCGAAGTGAAGGGCGGTATAGACGCCGGCAAGAAGTTTGTTGAGGCGTGCGAGTTGCACAGCCACGTGGCGAACATCGGTGACGTGCGCAGCCTCGTGATCCACCCGGCGAGTACCACCCACAGCCAACTGTCGCCAGAAGACCTTGCAGCTGCTGGCGTCACGCCGGGCCTGATCCGGTTGAGCGTCGGACTCGAGACCATTGCCGACATCATTGCCGACCTCGACCAAGCGCTCGCCAACGTCGCGACCGAGTAGGTCTGACAAGCCGGACCCAATCGACCCGACCCGAGGCTTCGGGTCCTACGTGTCGTCGCGTTGGTCGCGGAGGAAGCTTTCGAACTGATCGCCGAGGTCGTCGGCGGTCGGAATCTGGGCTTCGGCGCGGCGGTCGAATTCGGCTTCGAGCATGCGGACGTACATCCGGAGCTGGTCGTCGTGGGCGATGATTTCGTCGTGGACTTCGCGCCAGTTGTCGACCTGTTCGCCGAGGTCGGTCGTGGTTGGAACGTCGAGCACATGACTGAGGTGCCGAGCAAGCGCTGACACTGCCAAGGGGTGCTCGGCGTTCATCAGATAGTGCGGGATACCGACACGCAGCGAGATCGACGGAATGTTGCGTGCCTCGAGCTCAGCATTGAGGACTCCGGCTACACCGGTGATGCCCTGGTACGACGGCTGCGACAGCCCGAGTCGGGATGCCAGGTCGGGCGTAGCAGTGCTGCCGGTGACGGGAGGCGTGCGTGTGTGAGGGATTGCTTCGGCCGATGCACCGACTGTGACGACGGCTTCGCAACCCATGGCAACGGCCACAGTGATGATGGCATCGATGTAGGTGCGCCAATTGAAATGCGGCTCGACGCCGATCAGCCCGACGACGTCGCGTTGCAGCTTGCCGTTCGGGCCAGCGATGCCACTGCGCTGGAGGACGAAGTCGTTGGTCGGCCAGACAAACTCGCGAACGCCATCGTCGATGGTGACGTGCGGACGTTGTTGTGTGAAGTCGTAGAACGGGTCGGGGTCGATCGAACCGACCACGACGGCGTGGTTGGCGGAGGTAAATGCATTGACCGCAGCTGTCGCTGCGCTCGCCACATCGAACCAACCTTCGAGCCCAACGAGCATGACCGGCCGCTCGAGTGAGCCGATATTGCCCATTCCGAAGCTCAGCACATCGATTGACTGCATCGCCTCAGGCTATTCCGCTCTGGTTAGAGAGCGGCGACGACGTGATCGAAGCATGCCGTGAGCGCCGCGACGTCGGTGCTGTCGATCGCTGGGAACATGCCGACTCGCAACTGGTTGCGGCCGAGTTTGCGATAGGCATCGGTGTCGAGCACGCCGTTCGCGCGCAGGATGTTGCTGACTGCAGTTGCGTCGATCGAGTCGTCAAGATCGATCGTGCCCACCACGTTGGAGCGGTGCGCAGGGTTGGCAACGAAGGGCGTCGCCCAATCGCGTGAGTCGGCCCAGGAGTACAGGATCTCAGCGGAGGCAGCGCTGCGACCGGCCATGCCAGAGAGGCTGCCGTTTGCGAGCATCCAGTCGAGCTGCGCATCGAGCATCACCAGGGTGGCGACGGCGGGCGTGTTGTACGTCTGGTTTTTGGTCGAGTTGTCGAGCGCGATTTGCAGGTCGAGCGAGGCGGGCCGCCAGCGATCCGAGCTGCCGATTTCGTTGATCCGTTCGATAGCGGCTGGTGAACAGGCCGCGAGCCAGAGGCCGCCGTCGGAACCGAAGCACTTCTGCGGTGCGAAGTAGTACGCGTCGACTTCGGCAGGGTCCCACATGAGGCCGCCGGCCGCGGAAGTGGCATCGACGGCAACGAGCGCGCCGTCGGTGTTGGCGGGGCGATGAAGCTCCATGGCAACACCCGTCGAGGTCTCGTTGTGGGTGAGTGCATAGAGGTCGATGCCGGCTTCGGCTGCCGGGTCGGGATGGCTGCCGGGGTCGACCTTGATCACCGAGGGATCGCCGAGGTGTGGCGCTGAGGCGCAGGCCTCAGCGAACTTCGAGGAGAACTCACCGAACACGAGGTGCTGGCTGCGCTCGCGCACCAGGCCGAACGTCGCAGCGTCCCAGAACATGGTTGATCCACCGTTTCCGAGGATGACCTCCCAGCCGTCGGGCAGCGAGAAGAGCTCGGACAACTTCGATCGCACATCGCCGACAAGATTCTTCACGGCGGGCTTGCGATGCGACGTTCCCATAATGGTCGTGCTTGCCGCAACGACGGCGTCGATCTGCTCGGAGCGGACCTTGGAGGGGCCGCAGCAAAAGCGTCCGTCAGCCGGGAGGAGGTCAGCAGGAATGGTGATGGCGGGGGTCTCAGACACCCCCACATCATTGCGGTTGGCATTGAGAAGTCGGCCGGACTTTCCAAAAAAGAAGGAAGGAGCCCGGGATCAGCCTTGGGTCATTGGAATGACATAGGTGACGGCCAGGCCGTCTTCTTCGCGTTCCTTCATCAGGTCGCGTACGCGTCGGATTAATTGGCCTGTTGCGGTGTGGTGGTAGAACCACGTTTCGAGCTGGCGGGCTCCGGTGTTGTCGGCGAGTTGCAGGCCTGCTTCTTCGTAGTAGGCGCGGACGTCTTGGCCGACGGCGATTGTGGCCATGGGGTCCCACCCGATGTCGGCGAGCGATGAGCCCTTCTCGATTTCGATGAGCTGCTCGATCAAACCGACAATGCCGTCGACGCCGGCGATCCGCCCGACGAGGGTGCGGCCACCTGTTGCTTCGAGGTTGCGGTCGTAGGCGTTGCGCAGGCCTTGGGCCTCGTCGATCGCGGCATGGAGGTCGGGATTGTGGCGAGGCGGGAGTGAGCATGAGTCAGGGGCCTCGCCGGTCTGGTCTTCGATGGACTCGGGAAAGTCTTCGAGGATCGGCACGTCGGTCCGTTCGAGTAGGCCGAACATGGCCATCAGCACACTGGTCTGGAATTCGGCGTCGTTCGGTTTGCCGAGCGGCCGGCCGAGCGGGAAGTCGACGTTCAGCATGCGTGGTGGCTTGGCCGCTTCGGCCTGGCCGCGGACGAGGGAAATGCCAACGGTCGCGAGGCCAGCTTGTTCGAACACATGGGCGAGCACACTCACGGTGCGCGTGCAGAGCGGTCAAACAGGTGTGAAGATCACGACGTCGACGCCGTCGTCTATGAGGATCTGCGCTGCGGCTGGGCCCGTGTCCTGGATAATCGACGAGAACGTGGCGTCCATCTGCGCACCCATGAACGACAGATTGTTCGTGGCGACCGAGCCAATGACACCGGCGTCAACCAATTCGTTGAGTCGGTCAGCGGGGTAAGCGGTGTTCAGATCAGCAGTAAGCCCGGCGCGGTCGAAGTTTGGTGAGAAGTGGCTGAGCTGGAGATCTCGAGCTGCGTTCGGCAGGATGGTGAAGGAAGAGTCCATCCAGAGTTTGATGTCGCCGGCCGATCGAAGGCCCGCTGTGGTGCAGATCGCGACCTTGCACTCACTGAGGGGTTTGCCGAGAACTGTTGCTGTCGGGATGAGATCAGGGCCTGGAAGCCCACTCACATTCTTCCTGATCATTGCATCAGCTGCCATGGGGCGACCGTAACATTTGTGCGCGCAAGGATTTGCCTTCGGGTTCTGAGCACGCGGGATGGATATCGGCTGGGCCACGGTCGTTCGACGCCCTAGAATCTAAAATCGTGAATAGCCCCATGACCCGAACTTCGGCACGTCTTGCCGCCATTGCTCCCTCGGCCACATTGGCTGTCGATTCGAAGGCCAAGGCCATGAAGGCCGCTGGCGAAAATGTCATCGGCTTCGGTGCCGGTGAACCAGACTTCCCGACGCCGCAGCACATCGTTGATGCCGCAATCGCGGCGTGTGCCGATCCAAAGAATCACAAGTACAGCCCGGCTGGCGGCCTTCTTGAGCTGAAGCAGGCAATCTGCGACAAGACGCTTCGTGACTCTGGCTTCGCTGCCGAGCCCGCCAACGTGCTCGTCACCTGTGGCGGCAAGCACGCCGTGTACACGGCATTCGCCGCCCTGTGTGACCCTGGCGATGAAGTTCTCTGCCCCGCCCCGTACTGGACCACGTACCCCGAGGCGATCACGCTCGCCGGTGGCGTTCCTGTCATTATCGACACTGATGCCAAGTCCGGCTTCCAGGTCACCATCGACCAGCTCGATGCCGCGAAGACCGATAAGACCAAAGTGCTGCTCTTCGTTAGCCCTGACAACCCGTCCGGTGCGGTGTATCCGGCCGAGGCGGTCAAGGCGATTGGCGACTGGGCCGTGGCCAACGGCGTCTGGGTCATTACCGACGAGATCTACGAGCACTTGACCTACGGCGCTCACGAGTTCTCATCGATGCCGGTGCTTTGCCCGGATATTGCTGAGCAGTGCATCATTGTCAACGGCGTTGCCAAAACTTATGCAATGACCGGCTGGCGTGTCGGCTACATGGCTGCACCTGCAGATTTTGTCGAAAAACTAACTGAGCCGCGCCACACTCTTTCAATCAATACCTGCACCGTCTCACAATTTGCAGCACTTGCAGCGTTGACCGGCCCACAACAAGAGATAGAAGCACGAGGCCTTCGCTCGCCGTGGCGTGACCATGCACCGCATGCTCAACGCGATCGACGGTGTTACCTGCCTCGAGCCGCAGGGAGCGTTCTACTGCTACCCAGACATGTCCGGTCTGCTTGGCCGGGAAATCCGCTCAGTCGATGGCACGATTAAGGTCGCCAACACGACGATCGAGCTTGCCGACATTGTCCTCCAAAACGCGAAGGTGGCTTTCGTTCCTGGTGAGGCATTCGGCCTGCCCGGCTACGGCCGTTTCAGCTTCGCCCTCGGTGATGAAGACCTCGCCGAAGGTATCCAGCGCATCGCTGACCTGGTGGGCTGACGCAGCTGTTGGCGCGCAGGTCGCCAATGTGGCGTCCTGAGACGAGAGCACGCAATGACCACAGACCTGCATGGTGCCTCTGTGCTTCTTGAAAACGGCGGCCAAACGCTGGTTGCGACTGAGGGTCGCTCACCAGGCCCAGCCGCAACGAATTCACTGGCTGGCGAGATACCCGCTAATGACCGCTCGCGCTCCCGAGTCGTCGAGCACTGGGGTGATGTTCATTATGTTGCAGCCACCGGCCCACATGAGGAGGAAGCCGTGCACTGCTTCCGCCGACTCTGCTTCAACGATTGCGACCCCACGCCCGTTAGCGATGTCATGCCACCGGCCGATCTGTTTGAAGCCGTGCGCCTGCTCTACGGCAGCATCATCATCTGCGGTCATTCCGCTGAAGGCTCCGAACGTTTCCATTTTCTGCTCGTGGTTTATTTTGAATTCGATCATGAACAACATGACGCTCTCCTAGTGTTTGGCCAGGGTCCACTGTCTGCGCCCCTGATCTCCTTATGAAACTAAATCCTGGCACAGTTTGCTCCGGGTGTGCATCGACGTAGCGTTTTCGGCGTTTGTCCTGAGAGGACAGATTCGTGGCGGGGTGGACCCCAAGCGTGAGATTCGCGTGCTCGAGTAGGTGATCCCAGATGCATCTCAGGGGCTCAGTCGATGGGGTCGACGTCGACGTACTTGCGGCTGAGGATGTCGACAGCAACTACGGCGATGATCCCGACGGCGGCCAGAACGATCGGTAGGACGACGTTGTCAGATGGCGCTGACAGCGTGGTTGTGTTGGTGCCGTCGGGCCAGGGCCAGAGCACACGCATTGAGCCGAGCATCAGGCCGACCATTGCCGCAATCACCCAGGTTCGGTAGTGCTCAAGGAGCCAGCTGAGCAGCGTGGAAAAGAGTGCGAGGCCGAGGACGGCACCGACGATAAAGGCGCCGAGCGAGACGAAGTCACGATCGTTCACCGCCCCGAGCACTTCGGTGTACATGCCCATCATGACCAGCAGGAACGAGCCGGATATACCCGGCAGAATCATGGCGCAAATGGCGATTGCGCCGACCAACAGGAAGATCAGTGGCGACTTGGTGACGACCTCGGCGGCGTTGTCGTCGACCACCGTGTCTGACTTGAGGCCAAGGAGCAGGAAGAGGCTAATCCCGACGCCGACGATGATGCCGATTGCCGTTGTATCGACTCGGTCGAGCATGCGGTAGGCAACGTAGATTGTGCCGAGCACGAGCCCGAAGAAGAGGCCCGACATGGTGACCGGTTCGTCGTCGAGGAGGCGTTCGAGCACTGATGACAGTGCCGCGACGGCGACGAGAATTCCGGTGAGCAGCGACACGAGCCAGATCCACTCGATCTTGCCGAGTGTGGCCTTGAGTGCGGCGATGTCGCCGGTCAGAAGCTCTTTCAGCCCGCGAGCACCGATCCGAATGTTGTTAATCAGTCGGCCATAAATGCCAAGGACCAGCGCGACCGTGCCACCGGAGACCCCAGGCACGATGTCGGCGGCGCCCATGGCGAAGCCACGAACGAGTTGAGCTGCGGGGGCCGGAATGTTCACGCAGGGAGACTATGGGATCGAGCTCATAGTCTCACCAAAGCAAGTCACCACCAAAGGGGATGACGCGATGCGAGCCCGGTCGCCACGACGAGGATCGCGCATTCGGCGACCTGCTCGACGGCGCCCAGAATGTCGCCGGATACACCACCGAACGCGCGGCGCGCCACAGCAGCGACCATGACAGCACTGATCAGCGCAGCGACGGCGAATGGTCCGACCCACCAACCCGTTGCCAGCGCCGTAATCGCGAGCGCTCCGGCCACCCCGGTCACGGTACGGGAGCGGGTGAGCGACCGGGCGTAGTCGGCACCGAGGCCATCGGTCGATACCGGCGGAGCCAAGCCCATAACACCAACAGCAGCTCCGCGGCCGAGTGTGTGTGCAGCGACCAGCGCCGCGAACGCTGCGGCTGGGGCCAAAGCTGCGATGCACGCGATGCGTAACACGATGGTTCCGCACATTGCAGCGACCCCGTAGCTGCCGTGTCGCGAGTCTTTGAGAATCTCGCGGCGACGCTCGGGCGTCCATCCGCCCATCGCATCAGCGGTGTCAGCGAGACCGTCTTCGTGGAATGCGCCGGTGACGACGATGCCGAATAGAACGGCGACTGTTGCCGCCACGCCGGGTGTGGTCAGCTCCATGAGCCCCGCTGCAACTCCACCGATAGCGGCGCCGATTAATGCGCCGACGACGGGGAACCAGGGGACCGCCTTCGCAACATTCGGTGCGGCGCGCAGCCGAATCGGGATACGGGTTAAGAGCTGAGCGGCGCTCAGCGCACCCCACGGAGGGAGCCCGTTGCTCACGCGAAGAACTCGGCGAAGGTCGGCACCTCGCTAATGCCGGCGCATGCCATCCGAATCAGCGGAACAGCCGCCATTGCGCCGGACCCTTCACCAAGCCGCATGTTGAGATCGAGCAACGGCCGCTTACCAAGGTGGTCAAGCAACTTGCGGTGGCCAGGCTCGGCGGAACAATGGCCCACGATGCAATGGTCGAGCGAGCCGGTGTCAATCATCGCGAGCGGAAGGACCGATGCAGAAGTGACGTAGCCGTCGAGCACCACCGGGATCGACCGATGGCGCGCGGCGATGGTCGCAGCAGCGATTGCTGCGAGTTCGGCTCCTCCGACCTCACGCAAAATTTCGATCGGGTCGGTGATCCCGGCGATTCGGCGTTGCGCAGCCTGCACAGCATCGACCTTGCGGGCGAATCCTTCGTCGTCGACACCTGTGCCGCGGCCAACCCAGGACGCAGCGTCGCCACCTACGAGCGACGCAGCGATTGCGGCAGACGGCGTCGTGTTGCCGATGCCCATCTCGCCGAGTACCAGCAGGTCGCAGTCGAGCGCATCGACGGCGTCGAATGCCTGTTGGACCACTGCATCGAATCGTTCGGGCGTCATTGCTGCTTCGACCCGAATGTCGCCGGTGGGCCGCCCGACGCCGACGTCGACAGAGCGCAGCTCGGCGCCAGCAGCCCGAGCGAATGCGCTGATTGTTGCTTGGCCTGCCTCGAACGCGGCGAGCATCCCGGCGGTGACTTCGGGCGGATAGGCGCTGATGCCGGCGGCGGCCACGCCATGATCCGCCGCGAAAATCACCCCGACTGGGCGCTCGATGGCAGGTCGACCGGTGCGCTGCCAGCCGGCGACCCAGGCGGCGGTCTCGTCGAGCCACGCAAGAGCGCCGCCCGGGCGCAAAATTTGTGCAGCCCGCTCGGTAACGGCTTGGTGGGCCGCGCTGTCGCGCAGCGGCAGGCCGGCGAGGCGGCGGTGCAGCAGGGTCATGGCGTGGAGTCTGCCGGATGGGTCATTGGAAATCGTCGAGAAGCGTCCATGGATCTTCGAGCTTGGTCGCACGGCCGGCGACGAGGTGCAGGACCGTGTCAGCGGCGGCGGCCCACTCCTGGTTGACGAAACCATGTGCGTCTCGATAGCGACGAGCGAGGGCGTTTTCGGGCACGATTCCGAGCCCCACCTCGTTGGTGATGACCACGACAGGATCACTGCGCAACCCCACATTGGCGGCATCGGTTGTCGCCTGATTGCGGATGTACTGATCGCTCCTTCCGTCCCACATGAGGTTTGAGGTCCACAGGGTCAGGCAATCAATGATGATGAGGCCCTCAGGCACAGCGTCCACCGCAGTTGACAGATTGAGCTGCTCTTGGATCGTTTGCCAATCGGCGGGACGTTCATTGATGTGACGTTCGATGCGCTGACGCATGTCGTCGTCGCTTGCCGGTGCGGTGGCGATGAAGGAAACCGGACCGGAACAGTCAGCTTGGTAGCGACGCCCGATATCGACAGCAAGCGAGCTCTTACCGCTGCGAGCGCCGCCGATGAGAACGGTGAGTGACATGTGGTACCTGCTGCGGTCCGCTAGAAGTCGATGCCGCGCATGGCACGAATGCCTTTGGTGTAAGCGTGCTTGATTTCGGTCATATCGGTCACTGTGTCTGCGAGCTCGATCAGTTCGGGAGCGGCGTCGCGGCCAGTCACGATGACGTTGACGTGGCGTGGCCGGTCGGCGATTGGGCCGACGATGTCGGCGATCGGCAGCCAGCCGAACGACGCAAGATAGGTCAGCTCGTCGAAGATCACCAGCTGGTGTTCGCCAGCCTCCATCAGCTCGATGGCCTTTGCCCACCCTTGGGCGGCGTGCGCCTTGTCATTTGTCAGGTCATTGGAATCCCAGGTGAATCCATCGCCGAACGAAAACCAGTCGACGCCGAGCTTGCGGCCCATCTTCTCTTCGCCGACATTCCAGTTGCCCGACTTAATGAATTGCACGACAGCGACGTTCCAGTCGCGTGCAAGTGCACGGATCATCATGCCGAACGCTGACGATGACTTGCCCTTGCCGTTCCCCGTGTTGACAATGACCAGCGAGTCCGCGCGCCGTAGTCCGTCAGGGCGTGGATCATCGGTCGGAGCAGTGTCAGGTGCGGTGACCGCGGTCTCGTCGTTTAAAATTTCACTGGTCATTAAGTGCGAAAGGTTACGGAGCCCCGCACTAAGATGTCCACTTCACGTCAAAGTGAAACGTCGTACAACGCAGCGAAGTCTGGTGAGATTCCAGCACTGTCCCGCAACGGTGGTCTCGAAGTAATTCGAGCGAGTCCGGTCGCCTGCTCGTACAACGCGAAATCAATCCCTCGAGGCAAGGGAAGGTTCGCATCTGGTGGTTTTCTGCCGGATGAGCCCAGCTTGTCCTCCATCACACCCCTCGTTATCGAGGCAGGAGGAACAATGCGTTCAACAGAACGGTCCACCCGCAAGAAACTCATCGGTGCCGTAGTGGCACTCGCCTTCGTTGCAGCCGCATGCGGCAGCGACGCAGCCGACAACACGAGCGCAGACGCTCCGACCGGAACGGAGGCACCCGCTCCGACCGGAACGGAGGCACCCGTCGAGGCAGAGCCGGCCAGCACCGAGGCCCCGGCTGACACAACCCCCGCAGAAGTCGAGGAGCCCGGCGTTCCAGAGCGAATCATTTCGCTCAGCCCGACGCATACCGAGATCATGTTCGCGATCGGTGCGGGCGAACTACTCGTTGCTGTCGACGACTTATCGCTTTGCGGCGCAGAACCTAGCTGGGAGGTCTTTGGGCGAGTCGACCGGGCCTCTGCCGGGTGTAGGGGTCGTGTCTCGAGACGGCTTGCTGACCCCCCCTGCCGTCTCGGCGACCAGCTCGCAGAGCATGCACCTCGACTGGTCGGCCATGGCGCCGCTGGGCTGCAGCAGTTTGCTCACGTGGCAAGTGCTGCACCGTCGAAACGGCGCTGCTGGCGACGCTTGACATGCAGACCCGTCTCGCCGCAGCGATCGCTGCAGCACCGCAGGCCGAAGCTTCGTTGAGCATTTACCACGAGCTCGATCCGACGTTCTACAGCTCGGACTCGACGACGTTCATCGGTGAGATCTACACATTGCTCGGACTCCAGAACATCGCCGACCAGGCTGAGGGTGACAACTTCGGATACCCGCAGCTGAATGCTGAGTTCATCGTTTCTGCCAACCCGGACCTGATCTTCCTTTCTGACACCAAGTGCTGTGACCAGACCATCGAAACAATTGGCGCCCGCGATGGCTGGGACGTCATCGCTGCGGTCCAGAACGGCAACGTCATTGAGATGGATGATGACGTTGCGTCACGTTGGGGCCCGCGTGTCGTTGACTACGTGGAAGCAGTTTCGGCAGCGATTCAAGCCGCTGCGATTCCGGCGTAGTTTCTTTCTGATGTCTTCTCTCGCAACGAGCTCCGAACAGGCAGTGCCTGCGCGGGGCCCGTTGCGAGATGGAGTCTGGTTCATGGGTGCCGCCACGGTGCTGCTTGCGGCGATCGTGTTCGGCTCTTCGATCGGGCCGGCCGGGCCCGATTGGTGGCGTGTGCCGCTCGAGCTCCTCAACCGTCTGCCGCTAATCGACTTCGATTCAGGTGTGTCTGACGGTGAATGGGCAATTGTCTGGAAGATCCGGATGCCGCGCGTCGTCCTCGGTGGGCTTGTCGGCGGCATGTTGTCGATCGCTGGAGCCGCCTATCAGGGCGTGTTCCGCAACCCACTCGTTGATCCCTACCTCCTTGGTGCAGCAGCCGGAGCCGGCCTCGGGGCGACCATTGGCCTGACGATCGGTCGCAGCGCCACCTCCGGCTGGCCAGTCGATCCTGTCCCTGCAATCGCATTCGTCTTCGCTGTCACAACAGTGATGGTCACGTACGCAGTCGGTGCGGCGTTCGGTGGTTCGCGCACCGGTGTCACGCTCGTCTTGGCCGGTGTCGCAGTGGTGTCGTTCACGTCTGCAATTCAGGCGTTCATCTTGCAGCGCAATCTTGACGTAATTCGCGAGGTGACGCGCTGGCTGCTCGGCAGCCTCACTCGATTAGTGAGAGACGTTCGGCTCGTCTTGCCATGCTCTCCCTTGATCTGTTTTTGATCATGCATCGTCGACACCTCGATGTGTTTCGTGTCGGCGACGAAGAAGCCGCAACGTTGGGTGTTTCGGTTCCCCGAACCCGGCTGGTCATCGTGGTTGCCGCAACACTTGGAACTGCTGCGGTGGTGTCAGTGAGCGGGCTGATTGGCTTCGTTGGCCTGGTCGTGCCACACGTGATTCGACTCATCGCCGGAGCAGGGCACCGGCGACTCTTGCCGCTCTCGATGATGGGAGGGGCCGCATTCATGATCCTTGCCGATGTTCCCGGGCGAATGCTGACACGGCCAGCAGAGACCCCGATTGGGATTGTCACGGCGTTCGTCGGGGCCCCGTTCTTTCTGTATCTCCTCCGCACGAGGCGCGTCGGAGCATGAGCACTCTGACGCTGGAGGACGTTGTAGTTCGCTACAACAAGCGTGGTGTGTCGGCGTTGGCTGGCTATTCCGATGTGATTTTGCCTGGCGAGTGGCTCGGCCTTATTGGGCCGAACGGTGCCGGCAAGTCGTCGTTACTGAAGGCGATTGCCGGACTGGTTCGTTCTGATGGTTGTCTCGCTGTCGATGGCGTTGTACTTGGCGACCTCAACGACCGGTCTCGAGCAGCGCTTGTTGCTTATGTTGCGCAGGATCCGTTGATTCCCAACGACATGACCACACGTGAATACGTGCTGCTCGGTCGGACGCCCTACATTGGCTACTTCGGCTCACCGACCAGAGCCGATCACCGAGTCGTTGACGATGTACTCGAACGGCTTCGCCTCGGTGGGTTCGCCAACCGCTTACTTGGTGAACTGAGCGGGGGAGAGCGCCAACGCATCGTTCTTGCTCGGGCGCTGGCTCAGCAGGCGCCGATCTTGCTGCTTGATGAGCCGACGTCAGCTCTCGACATCGGTCACCAGCAGCAGGCGCTCGAACTGGTGGCCGAACTCCGTCGAACCGAGGAAATCACCGTGATCAGTGCGTTGCATGATTTGACGCTTGCGGGGACCTACACCGACCGCTTGGTGATGCTTCACCACGGTGATGTTGTTGCATCTGGTGATGCTGCTGATGTGCTTACGGCAGACCGTCTCGGTCAGATCTACAACGTGTGTGTCACGGTTGAAGTGGACGTTGATGAGTTGGGCAACCGTCAGGTGGTCGTTGTCCCGCGCCGTGGCTTCCCCGCGCCATGACTGCTCACCGTCCGCTGATGGTGCTCGGTTGCACGTCTGATGCGGGCAAGTCGCTCCTCGTCACGGCGTTGTGTGCCTGGTTCCGAGGTCAGGGTGTTCGCGTCGCTCCGTTCAAGGCGCAGAATATGTCGAACAACGCCCGCGTCGTGGCGACATCTCACGGCAGCGGGGAAATTGGGGTTGCGCAGTGGTTGCAAGCCAGAGCAGCTGGCGTGGAGCCTGATGTCCGGATGAACCCGGTGCTCCTCAAGCCAGAAGCCGATACGCGGAGCCAAGTCGTGGTGCGTGGCATCGTTGATCGGGAGTTGACAGCTACGCCCTGGCAAGAACGTCACGATGCGCTCTGGACACCGATGGCCGAGGGGTTTGATGCCCTCGCGTCCGAATTCGATCTCGTTGTGATCGAGGGAGCGGGGAGCCCGGCCGAGATTAACCTCGTTGATCAGGTCAACAACCGGATGGTTGAGCACGCTGATGCTGCAGCGCTACTGGTCAGCGACATCGATCGTGGTGGATCGTTTGCCCACCTGTATGGAACCTGGGCGCTGGTCCCCGAGGCAACCCGTGAGCGGCTCGCCGGGTACGTCCTGAATAAGTTTCGAGGTGACCCAACGCTGCTCGTGCCGGCCCCGGCGCGATTGACCGAGCTGACGGGAATGGCTGATGCAGGCGTCTTGCCGATGTTGCGTCATCGGCTCCCCCGCGAAGAGGGAGCAGTCGAGCATGGTGAGGCACCATCGGGCGCACCACTGGTCGTGATGCCGCGGCTTCCATTCGGCTCGAACCTCGACGAGTTTCACATGCTGAGCCATGCTGCGAGCGTTCGTTGGGCGACTGACGTGGCCTCTTTCGAGCAGGCCGACATCGTGCTTTTGCCGGGTTCCAAGCACGTCGTTGCTGATCTGGCATGGATGCGCGAGCGCGGTCTCGATGTTGCGGTCGCTCAGGCGGCTGCTTCCGGGACGCCAGTGATCGGTGTGTGTGGCGGAGCGATGATGTTGGGATTGTCGCTCGACGATCTGACTCATGCTGAAGGCCTCGCCGGTGGATCTGCTCAGATGCTTGGGTTACTGCCCATTCGGACGACGATGGTTGATGAAAAACTGACTGTCCGGTCGAGCATCGACTGGGAGGGCGAACAGCACGACGGCTACGAGATCAGATATGGCCAGGTGTCTGGAGGGGACGATCTGGTGATCGGCCGGAGCGAACTCGGCCCGGTCGCCTGGCGCAGCGGCAACGTCGTTGCCACCACGGTCCACGGTCTTTTCGAAGATGCAGCATTCGTTGATCGGCTGCTCGGCATTCGCATCAGCTCGGTGCTGGACGACACGTTCAGCCAACTCGCTGATGCCGTGGAGCAACATCTCGACACGGAGCTGCTACGCCGCCTCATTTCGATGTGACACTTCACCAGAAGCGGAGGTCGATGTCCCACTTGTCGGTGATGGTGTCTCCGTTGACAACCCACATCTGCTTGTGCTTGGCAACGGTGGGGTCAACGTGTGCCGGGAGCAGCCTTGTGCGGTCACCGACTTTCCAGTCGGTCAGCTCGGTGGGCGACAGCGTCGTGTGCTCGTCGGAGCAGAAGAAGACTTTGCCGCCAGCCCACGATGGCTTGCCGTGGTCCATTCCGAGTGACTTGAGGCCGCAGTCCACGACGATCCAGCCTTTCGGGCTGACGGAGATGACGGTAGCGAGCACGCTGAGGGCGCACTCGAAGGGGAGGTCGAGCTCGAGGTACTGGGTGTCCATCAGGGAATAGCTACCGGCCTGGATTTCGGTGCACCACGTGTTGGAATCAAACGTGCCGGTGCCACCACCGGACACGATCTCACCTCCGACGCGCTCGGCAGCTTCGAGCAGGATCGACGTGGCTGCTCCGACCTTGTCGACACGTTCGCTGCGGTCGTGGACCATCATGAGATGGCCCTCGTAGCCCATGACGCCACGGACATCGAGACCAGCTCGGCGTGCCTTGTCGGCGAGCAGCGGTGCATCGTCGACCGAACAGCCGCAGCGGGGAAGGCCGATTTCGACGTCGATGAGCACGCTTCGAATACCGCCAGCGATGGCGGCGTCGAGGGTGGTGTCGGAGTCGACCGCAATGGTGATGTTGGCGGCGTCCGCCAACGCCCCGAGGCGAGCGACGTCAAGCGACTCGTTGGCGAGGAGGAGGTCATTGCCGAGCCCGGCTCTGGCCATGCCCTCGATTTCGAGGGGTGTGGCTGCACAGAATGCGGTGTGTCCGCCATCGGCGAGGCGGCGCGCCATGGCGGTCGACTTGAATGCCTTGACGTGCGGGCGGAGCTTGTTGCCCGGCAGGACGGCGTCCATCGCCGCGCAGTTCGCTTCGAAGATCGATGACTCGACGACGAGAGCCGGTGTCCGAAGTTCGTCGGTTGTAGTCGGATCCAGTTCGTTGGGCACCCGCCCAAAATATCAGGTCAGTGCAGGTTGTCGAGAAAGGATCTGAGCTGTTGGCGTTGGACTCGTCGATGTGACGGCGACGGGTTAAGAACCGCCTGCATGCTCAGTCCGTCCATCAGCGTGAGGAATTCGTCGGCGATCGCTTTGGCCGAACGACCTGCGTCGATTTCCTCGGCGGCTTGCGCCTGCTTCGTGTACCGCATCAAGACCTTTGTCAACTGGCGACGTTGATCGTGGTACCAGACAGCAAGCTCGGGTGATCCAACCGATGCGGCGACGAACGACAGCTCGGCCTGCGCTTCCCCCAGCCGAGCGTCATCGAGCGGGAGGAGCTCGCGCATGAGCTCGCCAAGCGCATCCAGTCCCGACAGCCCAGCGAGGCGCTCGGTCAATCGCATGCGGATTCGCTCGTAGAACCGCTCGAGGAGCTGGCGGACAAGGTCGTCTTTGTTGGCGAAGTAGTGCGACAGCGCGCCCTTGGCTTCTCCTGCAGCGTCGGTCACTCGGCGCGTGGTCAACCCATCGAGGCCGTGCTCCAACAGCACCTGGCCAGCGGCGTCGAGGAGTTGCCCGCGACGCTCGACATGATCCACGATTTTGGGCACTCGCCCAACGTAGCTTCTCTCAGACCTTTTCCATGCGAGTCAGTGGGCCCGCGGGGAAACGGATCTTGATCCCATCGTCTGCTGCAACAATGCCGCCTGCGATGACGACACCCATGACGCCGGTACGTCCGATCTTGGGCCCTTCGGGGTTGTCTTGATCGTCGATAAACATCATCTTCATCAAGCCGTCGCCGACGGACTTGATCTGTGGGCACGGGTTGCGGAGGCCAGTCAGCGCCACCAGGGCCGTATCGCCGATGCGGAGCATCGAACCGACAGGGAGGCTGATCAGGTCGATTCCGGTCGTCGTAATGTTTTCGCCGAGTTGGCCCGCAACGACGTTGTGGCCCGCACTGTTGACTTCGTCAAGTAGCTCGCTCATGACGAGGTGGATTTGACGGAGGTTTGGCTGGTCGGGGTTCGCTGCCACGCGCGAGCGGTGCTTGACCTTGGCGCCTTGGTGGGCATCGCCGTTCACGCCCAGCCCGGCAACCAACTCGATTGATTCGCAGGTGGCCTTTGAGAAGGTGTGCTCGTCGCTGCGGTGGACTGCAGCGACCGCTCCAATCAGATCCGGATCCATGTACTGAGCGTAGAGGACATACGATTATCCGATGGCTGATGCGTATCCAGGTTTCCCCGGCGTCGACGCGTACGACACCGTACGTTCACCCGAGGCTGAGCGGGCACACCGCAAAGAGATGTGCTCGCTTGGTTATCGGATCTTGGGGGCCCAACGTTGGGGGCAGCTCGGCGACGGCCACGTCTCGGCGCGCGACTCGATTCTGACCGACCATTTCTGGCTCCTCGATTGGGGGGTGCCGTTCAGCGCTGCCACGCCGGAACAGCTCGTCCTCGTTGGACCCGGTGGCGATGTCGTTGATGCCGATGGCAACCCGACGGGTGCGGTCAATACAGCGGGGTACAACATTCACGCACCGTTGCTCGAAGCCCGTCCCGATGTGGTGAGTGCATGTCACACGCACACGCCGTTCGGAACGCCGTGGTCGGCGAACGTCGAGCCGTTTCGTGCGCTCAGCCAAGAGTCGGCGGCGTTCGTCTTCGATCAGGCGCTGTTCGACGACGAAGAAGTGGAGATCCTGTCCACCGACGGAGGCAAGCGGATCGCGGCATCGCTGGGTGAGGCAAAACTTTGCATTCTCCGCAACCACGGGTTGCTCACAGTGGGGCGCACTATTGAAGAGGCGGTCGGCTGGTTTGTGATGGCCGAACGCGTGGCTGAAGTACACGTCAAAGCGCCGAACGGCAAGGCAATCAGCGACGAGGCGGCTGCGATTGCCGCAGGACCGATGGCGAACGAATTGACCGGGTGGCGGGTGTTCCAGTGGCTCCGTCGGAGCCTGCTCAACGCCTGACGAAATGTCGCGCAGCCAGGCGCGGCTGTGATGAATTCCTGAGTCGCGGGGCCGCTTTCGATGCGGTAGTGCTCGGCGGCGAGCGCAGCAATTCCAATCACGTCGATCATCACGATGAGCTACGCCGCGTCGATCGACCTGTCGGCAAAGAGCGCTGGAGCACCGACAACGAGTACGGCATTGTCAGCCCAGGTGAACTGCTGAGCTGCCTTGCCGACGTGCTCCCAGTCCGGGTACTCCACCAGCATGTGGACGATCTGGCTGTGCGCAAAGATGAATGCCAAGTCGAAGAACAACTCGAGGGGATTGGAGGCCTCAAGGTGGTCAGTAATCGATGGCGGCGAACTCGCGAAGTTTCGCCACGCGGTGACGGGCGTCGATCATGCGGACGGTTCCGCTCCGCGAACGCATCACGAGGCTTTGCGTTCGCGCGCCCTGTTTATCGAACCGCACGCCCCGCAGGAGCGCCCCGTCGGTGAGGCCGGTCGCTGCAAAGAAGCAGTTGTCGCTGGTGATCAGGTCGTCCTGCATCAGAATGCGATTGAGGTCGAACCCGGCGTCAGTCATGGCCGTCATCTCGGCGTCGCTTTGGGGAGAGAACTGGCACTGAATCTCGCCCTCCATTGCCTTCATGGCGGCAGCAGAGATAACAGCCTCGGGGGTTCCGCCGATGCCCATGAGGACGTCCACGCCGGCGTCGGGCCAGCAGGTCGCCACAGAGCCGTAGACGTCACCGTCAGTAATGAGACGAATACGACAGCCGCTGGCGCGGACCTCGGCGATCAGGTCGGCGTGGCGCGGCCGATCGAGGATCACGCAGGTGAGGTCGCCGACCTCCTTGCGTGTTGCCTTGGCGATCCAGCGCAGGTTCTGCGTGGGGCTGGCGGTGATGTCGATTGCACCGACAGCATCAGGACCGACGGCAATCTTGTTCATGTAGTACGACGGGCCGGGGTCGAGCATCGATCCGCGATCTGCAACGGCGATGACCGCCAAGGCATTGGTCTTGCCGAGCGCGGTGAGTGTCGTACCGTCGATCGGATCGACTGCGACATCGACCTCTGGCTGGCTCCCGTCGCCGACTTCCTCGCCGTTGTATAGCATTGGAGCGTCGTCCTTCTCGCCCTCGCCGATGATGACCGTGCCGGTCATGGCGACGGTGGACAGCGAGAGTCGCATCGCATTGACGGCCGCGCCGTCGGCAGCGTTTTTATCGCCACGCCCGACCCAGCGGGCAGCGGCGAGGCATGCCGATTCGGTCGCTCGTACGAGCTCCATCGCCAGGTTGCGGTCAGGATTCTCGCGTGCGGACATTTCCGCACATTATCTGTGGTGAAGCGAATGACCCAGATGGCCAGCCTGATTCTGAGCTGGTTCTCGTTGCGACAGGGATTTGCCTGCGGGCGTAACATCGCGGGGTGCACGTCCCCCTGGAGCTGTTGACCGCCGGCCGCGACCTCACCGAGCCAAAGATCTCGCCCGATGGCCAGACCGTTGCTTTCGTGCAGCGGTGGCGTGGTGCAGCGGCGATCATGACCGTGTCTGTGGATGGCGGCGCTGAGCGTGCGCTACCGCCCGACCCAGTACCCGGCCGGGGCACTTCTGGCGGCTGCTTCGATTGGCACCCGGACGGCACCGGTGTGGTCTACGCGGCGAAGGGTGGCGAGCTGTGGTGGCAACCGATTGGTGGCCGTCCCGAACCGATCACCGAGCTCGAACGGGAGTGTCGGGCTCCTTGCACCGATGGCTCAGTCGTGGTGTTCATCGTCGACGAGGCCGAAGTCTGGGAAGTGCAGCTCGGGTCGGGAGCACTGCGGCGCCTCGACGATGGCGTCGACGCCTTCTGTTTCGATCCTGAGCTGGCACCCGACTCGTCGGCCGCTGTCTGGCAGGGGTGGAGCCCACCTGACATGCCGTGGGATGCGGCGCACATAGTGACGTGCGTGCTCGCTGACCGAACGTGGGCACGTTGGCGCCCTGAAGGCGCAGCGGTGCAGCAGCCGCGCTGCATCAGCGCCGGGAACACAGCGGTTGTCCACGACGCCAGTGGATGGCTCAACGTGTACGTCGACGCAAAGCCGGTCCTTGCCGAAGCATTCGAGCAGGCCGGGCCGACGTGGGGGATGGGGCAGCGGAGCTTTGTTCTGTCGCCTGACGAGAAACGGGTCGCGCTGTGTCGCAACGAACGTGGCTTCGGTCGACTGGTTGTTGTCGAGCGGTCGACCGGCGCAGTCACGAACATCGGAAAAGGCGGTCACGGTCAGCTGAGCTGGAACGGCAACACGATTGTCGCGCTGCGAACCGGTGCGGTCACACCGACGCAGATCGTGGCGTACGACCTGAGCGACCCCGACATCAAACCGCCCCGCACTGTTTTGGCGGTGGGGCCCGCCGAGGGCTGGCAGCAGTTCGAGCTGCCCGAGCCCGAGGTGATCGAGGTCGATGGGCTGTTCGCTCGACGATATGCGGCAGGCAACGGGAAGTTGCTGGCATGGGTGCACGGCGGGCCGACGGACCAGTGGCAGGCAGATTTTCGGCCGCGCATCTCGTACTGGTGGAGCCGCGGCTGGGACGTGCTGGTCGTTGATCCACGTGGGACAACCGGGCATGGTCGCCAGTTCCAGCAGGCGCTCAACGGTGGGTGGGGTCGCTTCGACGTTGACGACACGGCTGCCTCATCGCGCATGGTCACGCTGCGGGCTGGGCAACTCCTGCAACGAGTGTGGTGATGGGTGGATCGTCGGGTGGTCTCACCGTGCTTGGTGTGCTGGCCGACCATTCTGAGCTGGTTGCCGGTGGTGTGGCCTCGTATCCGGTCAGTGATCTCCGGGCACTGACTCAGGTGACGCATCGCTTTGAAGCGCACTACTGCGACTCGCTCGTCGGGGAGCCCGCAGTCGTCGGCTGGGAGCGATACGACGAGCTGTCGCCGCTGCACCGCGCCGGTCGAATCGGCGCACCGCTCCTCCTGTTCCACGGCAGCGACGATCCTGTGGTGCCAATCAGCCAGAGCGAGACCGTCGTCGAGGCGATTCGGTCGAGCGGTGGTCAGGTCGAGTTTGTCGTCTATGACGGTGAGGGGCATGGATTCCGTGATTCGGCCAATGTTCGAGATGAATACGAGCGAACTGAGGCATTTCTGAAGCACTGACGCGCTGACCGCAGGTATCGTGCACCCGTGGCATTTGTAAGCAGAGGCGGCGGCGCCGAACAACAGAACGAAACCGCCGGTATCGGCGAGACGGTCGAGTTTGACCCCAACGATCCGACATCGTCAAGGTCCACTACAACGTCGACGTCTGGAACCCTCGATCAGCGGGCCGAACTCGCCGAGGCCATGGCCCAGGCGCTGGTTCCCCATGCGTGGGACGACAGCGAACTCATCGTGCCCGAAGTGCACGAAGACAGCGTCGATGCGATTTTGAGCGGCTCGAAGAAGAGATCGGCCGTTTCCGATTGTGCTTGAGACCGACGCCGAATCGACCGAGTTCAATCTCGACGAGTGGACCGACGCCGACCGCACGGTGCTGAGCGAGGCGCTTGTCGAATCAGAAGTACCGCATCGCTGGGAAGGCCACGCCGTCGTGGTCGCTGTCGAAGCCGAAGACTCTGTCGACGATCTACTCGATGCAATCGAGGGCGGTGAGCTGATGAACGCCGACCAGTCTGGTGACAACGAGCCGCCGGAAGGCTCGTTGAGCACGATCTTCTCGCTGCCGACAAGTTGGCCAAAGACCCGCTCGATGCAAAGTCCCGCAAGCAGCTGATCGAACTCTCCCAGCTCATCGATAACGGCACCCGCCGTACGCACTGCTCAGCGCACGTGGGCTGGCGCCGTTGCCGGCGTCGACCGAATCGTGGAGCGGTCATGGCCGATGCCGAGGGTGCTAAGGCTGGCAAAGATGAAGAGGCCGACGGCTCCGACATCATTGGTTTGGCGCAAGAACTTCGTTCGCTGCTGCGACCGTACGTCTGACCCGACAATCTGACCTGACGACTGGCTCATCGCTCACCGTGCTCCTCGCCGAACTGGAGATCTTCCACACGCGACCCACCGTGCCGACACGCCGCGTTGCCCTCGGACACATGGTGCTGCCAGTCGATCCAGCGCCCGGCTTTGGTGGCCTGTTGCTGGGCTCGGTCGTCGCTGCCCACCTCGGAGGCCTCAACGATGAGCAGGTTGCCGATGCCCACCGGTTGATTACCGAGGTCGGCCAGGGCGGACGAATCGTACAGCCGCGGCTCCGCCACCGTTTTCAGGTCGACCGCCATGGGCTCGCCGTCAGCACCCATCGCCTGATTGGCGACGGCGACGAGATCTCGTTCGATTTCAACAGCACCGGAACTGGTCTGAGCCAGGTTCTCGGAGCTATCTATGCCACGGAACGACTTGCGCTTGAGCATCGGCGAAGCGTTTCAGATGTACTGCAGAAGGCGTCGAGATGGCGCGGCCCGATTGGCGCGTCGTTTATTGCTCACCTCGCCGGATCGCAGACGACCACGCTCGAGGCGCTCGCCGACCCACTCGGGTGGGCGCTCAACGTCTCGGATTTGAACTCGGCAGCAAGCCGCCGTCGAAGCGTGAGGTCACCTCAAAGTTTCGCAAGAGGATGCGCGATGTGCACCCCGACCACGGCGGCGATCGCGGCGACGCGGCAAAGGCGATGAGCGACCTGGCTGAGGCCCGTCGCATCCTCAGCGCGAAAAGCTGAGCCTTCCCGCATGGCTGAACCGAGTTTGTTTCTGTATCCAGGTGCCGGGTCCGACCGCACTCATGCTCGGCTCCTGGCAATTGAAATCGGAGTAGCAGCACGGACCAGCCGCCTGAATTTCCCGTACCGGAAAGAAGGCCGCAAGGGGCCGCCCGATCGTGCGCCGAAGTTGATGGCATCGATTCGCGATGACCTCACCTCGATCTCTCGCCGCCGGAGTCCGCTGATTATGGGTGGCCACTCGATGGGCGGGCGGATGGCCTCGATGGTCGCCGCCGATGTCGATGGGGTCGGCCCTGTGAAGAATCTTGCGGCGCTCGTGTTGCCCCGACCCCTTCATCCGCCAAAGAAACCCGACAGGTTGCGCGTCGAGCATCTACCCGGAATCACCGTGCCGTGTCTCTTTATTTCTGGCACCAAAGACGAGTTCAGCACACCCGACGAACTCGAGCAGTGGACCGCCACGATCTCGGCGCCGGTCGAGCACATCTGGCTCGACGGAGCGCGCCACGACCTCAAAGGCCGTGACGTAATCGTTGCCGACGCAGTTGCCGAGTTCGTTCGCCGCATCACTTGCGCGCCCCGCTGACACGCTTTGGTCTGACCCAAGCCTGACCCAAGCGTCACAGCTAGCCGCCGGTGATGATGAGGGTGGCGTCTTCGGGGTTGAGGTCTTCGAGTTCTTGGTGAGCAGTCTCGGGGTATGACGTGATGACGATAATTGTCACGACGACTTGGGCGAGGGCGAACATTCCAATCACCGTGCTGTACGACCAGCCAGCGTCGATGAGTTGCCCGGTGCTGATCAGGCCACCGATTCCACCGAGCAGCGCGAGTGCTGTGATGATGCCAGCGGCACGCGTGCGGTTGCCGGTCGGGAAGAGTTCGGTGCGGTAGACCGCCATTGCCGGAAACACCATGCTGCCGGTGATGCCGGCAAGGAACGAGAACCCCCACAGGATTGGTCCGCCGAACGTAAACGCCAGCACGACAGCCAGCGTCGAGAGGGGCAGCGCGACGGCGATCAGCGGTTTACGGCCATGCGTATCTGCGAATCGGCCACCGATGATCAAGCCGATCGCAGCGGGTGTGCCGACGACGAGTGAGAAGAGGCCGATGAGCCCTGCTGAGTAGCCGCGCACATCGCTGAGATAGCTGTTCTGGAAGAAGCTCGCGGGCGAGATGAAAATGTTGCCAATGAACGCCACGGAGCCGAGCAGCGCCATGCGTTTGCGGTCGAGCGGGACGCGTGGCGCCTTGCGTTCGACCGCTGCGGCGGTGAAGCGGCGGGTCTCTGGGAGCCGGCGGGTGAGGTCGAGGGCCACGATGCACCAGATCGCGGACACCACGTAAACGAGGCGCCACGCGCCGGGGCCGAGATCGGCGAGCGCCAATGACGAGACAGCAATTCCGGCGCCGAAGCCGCTCGCCATCGCGAGGACGCTGATTGCGTAGGCGCGGGTGTTCTTCGGCACCTCTTCGGCGGCCATCACGCCAACCAGGAACGAGAGGGCGATGCCCATCGGGCGCGCGAGCGTCTGTGTGCCGACGAGCACGGCGAAATTGGGTGCCGCTGCACCAAGGATGGACAGCAGTGGCGCAATCCACGCGACCGCGACCATGACGCGGCGGCGGCCAATCCGATCGGCGAGCACTGCTGCGGGCAACGCCACGATGATGCCGGCGCGCACGATCGCTCCTGCGTATCCGACACCGGAGTCGCCGACCCCAAAGTCGTCGGCAGCAAACTTTGCGGTCTGCGTAAACAGGGTATTGATGAAGGCCGCGCTCATCGATGCTGCGGCCAGCAGACCCATCACGAGTACTTGCGTAGCGTCGAGCCGATCGGGCGGTGACCACCAGCCACGGTGCGACACTCGGCGGCGGAGTACCTGCTTGACAGGGATGCGGAAGAGCCAGCCGAACCACGGAATCGTCAGTCGGTACGAGGTGGTCTCGGTGATTGCATCGGGGCTCACCTCGACGTGTCGCTGGTACGTGGAGAACGGCCCGTAGACCTGATTGAAGACCTGTGGATCGGTCGACGACGCCCTTCGAGGACAAGGTCGTCACGGGCGACCGTGATCGATGCGATGTGTTCGTTGTCATGCGGCCAGGTTCGGGTCACGATGCGACCGCCGGGCTCCACGGGGCGAGCATACTGGGGGTCATGAGTACTGGAGTCGACACCGAAACGTTCGTCGTGCGTGGCTCGGGTCCAATTAAGGGCACCGTCCACGTGCCGGGCGCAAAAAACTCGGTACTGAAGTTGATGGCGACCACGTTGCTCACCGATGGCACGTTCGAATTGACCAATGTGCCAGACATCGTCGACGTCACGATTATGGGTGAGTTGCTCGCTGCCCTCGGTGTCAACATGCAGCGGCCCGCACCCGGCCAGCTGTTACTGACCAATACGGGTCAGATCACGCCGGTCGCTCCCTATGAACTGGTCGAGAAGATTCGTGCGTCGATCAACGTGCTTGGACCACTCCTCACTCGGTGCGGGGAGGTTCGCCTGTCGATGCCGGGTGGCGACGACTTCGGCGCTCGACCGATCGATATGCACATCAGCGGCCTCAAAGCCATGGGCGCCGAGTTCAGGTTCACCGACGAGTACCTCGAAGCACGTTGCGAACGCCTCCACGGTGCTGACATCACCTTCGACTTTCCGAGCGTCGGCGCCACCGAGAACTTGCTCACGGCCGCAGTGTTCGCCGAGGGCCGCACAACGATCGACAACTGTGCTCGCGAGCCAGAAATCACCGACCTCTGCAACTTCCTGGTTGCGATGGGCGCTGACGTGTCGGGCATCGGCACGTCGAGGCTGACCATTGAGGGGGTCGAACGCGATGCGCTGCGCCCGGTGAGCTACTACACGGTTCCCGACCGCATCCAGGCCGCCACCTACCTCGCGGCCACCGCAGTCTCGAACGGTGAACTCAACGTGCTCGGAATCCGACCCGACGACATGACAATGCTGCTCGACCGCTTCGGTGACATGGGCCTGCAAATGTCACCTGTCGAGATCGACGGCGCGTCGGGACTGCACGTCGCGGCGCCGGAGCGGATGCGGTCCATTGACGTCGCCACGCTGCCGTACCCAGGAATCGCCACCGACTACAAGCCGCTGATCATCACGATGCTGTCGGTCGCCGACGGCGTCGGCATCGTTACCGAGAATCTCTATCCCGGACGCTTCCGCTACGTCGAGGAGTTGCAGCGGTTGGGCGCGGACATCGGTACGACTGGCCACCACGCCGTGATCCGCGGCGTCCCACGCCTGTGTGGCGCCGAAGTGCAGGCACACGACATTCGCGCGGGCGCAGCAATGGTCGTTGCCGGCCTCGCTGCCGAAGGTGAGACCATCATCTCGGGCGTGCACCACATCGATCGTGGCTATGACGATCTGGTCGGCCGATTGAGCGCTGTTGGCGCAGATATTCGACGAGTCGGTTGAAGTACGAACCAGGCATCGATGGGCTCCGCGCCGTCTCTGTCGGCGCGGTTTTCTTGTTCCATGCCGGTGTGGTCAGTGGAGGATTCATCGGCGTTGACGTCTTCTTTGTCATCTCCGGGTACCTGATTACCGCACTTGCGCTCGCCGAGATCGACCGAACCGACCGGCTTGCGCTCGGATCATTTTGGGCGCGTCGAGCACGGCGCCTGCTTCCGGCGATGTTGTGCGCTGTGCGCCGCCGTGCTCGGCTATTCGGTGATCGAGGGCGGTGAAGCGATGCAACGCGTTGGGCGCGACGTGGGTTATGCGCTGCTCTACGTGGCCAACTGGGGCCAGGTTGGCCAGGGCCGTGACTATTTTGCGCTGTACGAATCGCCGTCGCTGCTCGAGCATGCCTGGTCGTTGGCGGTCGAAGAACAGTTTTATCTGGTCTGGCCGATCGTGTTGGTCGTGGTTTTGCGGGTCGCCGGCACGCAGCGGGTCCGGAGCGCGGTTGCCGGCGTCGCAGTCGCAGTGGCTGCAGGATCCGTTGTGCTTGCCACCGTGTTGGCGTCTGATGAGGGCCAGGGCCTGAGCCGGCTGTACTTCGGGACCGACACGCGAGCAGCCGGCCTGGCGGTCGGCGCAACGGCGGGGGCAATGGGCCTGCGCCGAGCCCACCGGTCGCGTACCGCTGACATTGCAGGGCTGGTGAGCGTGCTCGGCTTGGTCGCGTTCGCAGTGACGCTGCGCGGCGATGAGCGGTGGCTCTACGGGCCTGGGTTCTTGATGATTGCGCTGTTGTCGGTCACTGCGATGTGGGCCGCGACGTCAGATGGGATAGTCCAACAGGTGTTGTCCAACCGCATGCTCGTCGGCATTGGTCGGGTGTCCTACGGCGTGTACCTCTGGCACTGGCCGGTGATCGTGGTCCTCGACGCCGAACGAACCGGCCTCAGTGGTATCGCCCTCGGCGCGCTCTGGGTCGCAGTGACTGCGCTCCTCACAGCTGCGTCGTGGTTTGCCGTCGAACGGAATGCCCCGATGCCGAAGTTGGCTGCGCCCCATCGTGGTGTCGGCTACGCGATTGGCGTCGGTGCACTTGTCGTTGGTGCGACGGTGGTGTCGGCCGCCGAAAATCAGCGGGTCGATGACGCACCCTTTGCCATTCCGCCTGCGGTAACCACATTGCTGACATCATCACCAGTGTCAACCGCGTCAGGACCTGGCGAGCCAACACCGGATGCCGAGCTCCCGACGACCTCGCTCGTGGCGCCATCGACCGCTGAAGCGACGGCTTCGACGGTCGCTGAAGCGACGGCTTCGACGGTCGCGCTGCCGAATCGACCACTGCGTGTGCAGATCATCGGCGACTCGGTCGCGGAATCGCTGACGAGCCAGCAAATCACCGAAATTGCCACAGGACGGTTCGGTGAGGTGACGGTCCGCAACGATGGCCAGATCGCCTGCTCGATGGTTCGTGCAGGCAAATGGTGGCTGCTCGATGACTCGCAACTCGGCGACCCGCAAGACTGCCGGGGTGCCGACCGATTCGGTGACGCCGTCGATGCGTTCGAACCCGACGTCGTGTATCTCCTCTTCGGCTGGCCGGGCGTTGGGGGCGGGCGCGAGCTCGATGATGGCTCAGTTATCAGACCGTGCGAGGCGGGCTTTGATGACCGCTGGCGGTTCGAGTATCAGGCGATGATTAGGCGGTTCGAGGAGTCGGCGACCGTCGTTTTTTCGTCGGTGGCACCGCCAGCGATTCCGATCGCTGATCGGCGCCCGGGGACGGGCTGTCTGAATACAGCGTCGGATGAGCTCGACGGGAACCGGTTCGACTACTCCAACTGGTTGTGTCCCGACGGCGACTGCGAGGCAAGCGCGGGGCTGCGTTCCGATGGCATCCATTTCCGCAACTCAGCCGAGCTGCAAGAGCAGGTCCTCCAAGCCCTCCTCGATCAGGTGCTGCCCGCCGCCGGCTACTAGTGCCGTGCCAAGGGACGTTTGCCCTGTTGTGGGGCGTCTACGAACCGGCGCCCTCGGAAGCCGTCGCCGTCGCAGAGCAGCGTTATAGGTGCTTTCGCGGGGAATCTGTGCTTGGGTCGGGGCGTCAGCGCTTGCGGACCCAGGGGAGCCCGGCGAGCATGTAGCCGACCACGGAGTCGAGCTGCGATCGAGTCGGCCCGGTCCGCGAGATTGCTGAGAGCGCTGAGACCTGCCCAAGTACAAACGGGACGACGGCTGCCACCGAAGTTGCTGGTTCGAGCTCACCGCCATTGATGGCCGCTTCGACAAGATCCTTTTCATCAACCCAATCGCCCTTGCAGCCGGTCAATGGTCGCAGCGATGGGCCCGGTCGTGAACGTGCCTGTCATGGCGCTGTCGCCGAGAAAGCAGCCTGCAGGGAGGTCATCGTCGACAATCCGATCGACGAAGACCGCGAAGAATCCGGTGAGCGCGTCGCGGAGTGTGGCCGCTTGCTCAAGGTGTTGTTCGGCGGGAGCGATGTACGCCCGGTGGTAGGTGTCGAGGGCCGCAGCGAACACGGCCTCCTTTTCTCCGAAGGCCCGGTAGACGGTCGGTTTCGTCACGCCGAGCTCGGCGGCGACCTGATCGATGGTCGCTCCTGCGTACCCGTCATGCCAGAAATGACGAAGGATCACGGGCATCGCAGCCTCGAGATCGAGGGATTGGGGGCGTCCGGCAGGCATTTCGTACCTTTAAGTAAAAGTATTCCTTGACCGAAGAGTATCGGTGATTCAGTATGGCGTACTAGCGAGTACGAAATCAACCGTCAGCTCGCGCGCTTAGCACCCGGAGACAACCCGCATGTCAATCAACACGACCGTCAGCGCCGACGTTGGTGCACCCCACGGAGTCGACTCGGCGCGCTCCTGGGTGGTTGTGGCCTCTGCGTTCCTCGCCATGTTCACCGTGTTCGGGGTCGCCTACAGCTTCGGCGAGTTCTTTGGGCCCATGGCTGACGAGTTCGGAACCAGCCGATCGGCGACGGCGCTGTTCTTCGCGATCACCACGTTTGCCTACTTTATGATCGGAATCGTCAGTGGCCGGGTCGCGGATCGCGTGGGCCCGCGACGTGTGATGATCTTCGGCGCTGTTGCGATGGTGGGCGGCCTCCTGCTCACCGCCGAGGTCTCGTCGATCCGCCTCGGCTACCTCACCTACGGACTCGGTGTCGGGATCGGGGTCGCGTGCTGTTACGTGCCGATGGTTGCAACCGTCGGGGGCTGGTTCGAGCAGCGACGCACACTCGCCCTCGGCCTCGCGGTCGCAGGCATCGGATTCGGCACGCTCGTGATGGTCCCGATCATGGAGCGAGTGATCGAAGCCAACGGCTGGCGCGACGCGTATCGAGTCCTTGCAGTCGTGTCGGGGGTCCTGTTGGTCATCGCCGCGGTGGGGGCACATCGACCTCCCGGTTCATCCGCCGCGCCCCGACCGATCCGCGAGATCATCAGTGGACGTCGCGACTTCTGGTTCCTCTACGCGTCATCGCTCTTCCTCGCAGCCGCACTATTCACACCGTTCGTGTTCATGGCCGACTACATCGACACCACGGGAACTTCGGGCTCCGCTGCAGTACTGCTCGGGGTGATTGGCATGGCGTCGATCATCGGTCGCCTGGGACTCGGTGCGCTCGCGGGCCGGATGAGCATCGTGGGGCTCTACCGCCTGTCGTGTCTCGGACTCGGGCTGAGCTTCGTGATCTGGATCGTCGCCGACACGAACTATTCGCTGTTGATCGCCTTTACGGTCGTCCTCGGCGTGTCCTACGGCGGGATCATCGCGCTCTCCCCAGCCGTGGTGGCGCAGTTGTTCGGCACGCTCGGCATGGGCGGGGTCCTCGGGGCGCTCTACACAGCGAACGGTCTGGGCGGACTCATCGGCCCGCCGACGATCGGACAGATCATCGACTCGTCAGGCCACACCGCTGCCCAATGGACTGCCCTCGGTTCGGGCCTACTTGGAACTGCGTTGCTGACCCGCTTGAAACCCCAGGACGGGTGACACAAGGACTCAGCTCCCCAGAAGAACGATGAAGTGCGCGATCGGCTGTTCCACTGCGGTTGGCTCAACATCACCGGCGAAGCCGATCAGCCCGGTGGGCTCGAATTTCGAAACCAGCACGGACGAGTTATCAAGCCGTCGTGCGCAGCACCAAACTTGCCAACCGGCCCACAGCTGAAACCTGCCACGCACCGGTTACGACGGCCGACGCGACCGCATGCAATCCGACAGCGAATACCTCGCCAGTTTCGCGCCCCCCGGGCTGCGCTGACCACCGGGACTTTGCCGACGATTCAGCCTGCTACTTCGATGATCTTGCGGACTTTGAAGGTTTGGTCGGCCCGTTCGGGCGCTTCGTGCCGTCGGGTGTAATCGCATCGACACGGCGCTTCGCCAGCACGAGAAGGCCAATGATCACGACGATTGGTCCGCTGACGAGCAGAAACTCGTCCCAACCGCCCTCGTGGGCGAGGATGGCTTGAATCGCAACCTGTGATGAACCAATGCTCACAGCTAGGGATCGTACGGGCGGTGGTGATTGAATGGACAATGAGCCCCACCGACTCTCTCGGTGGGCCCACCGAATTGAGGCGTCATGCGTGAACAGGTCGAAGCCACAATCGAAGTGATCCGCCCGGCAGTTCAGGCCGACGGCGGCGACATTGTTCTGCATGCGGTAAACGAAGACACCGGGCTGGTCGAAGTCGAACTTACTGGTGCCTGCGTTGGCTGCCCGTCGTCCACGGTCACCTTGAAAGCCGGGATCGAGCGCATCATGCGAGACCGCGTCGACGGCGTCACGGAAGTGATCAACATTGCTGAAGTGATCAACATCGATGAAGTGATCTGTCCCACCAACCACGCGATCTTCACCGCCGAAGACGTGCTCACGTAACCGGCGCTGCAATACTCCGAGTCTTCATGGCACGCCAACGCAAACCACCAGCTGAACTCTTTGCCAACGCCCTCGAAGGCGATCGCAGCGCTCTTGCACGTCTGCTGTCGCTGATCGAACGAGGAGAAGACGAAGCACGCGAAGTCGGTCGCCTGGCCTACTCCCGAAGCGGTGAGGGCTACACAGTCGGCCTCACCGGTGCACCCGGGGCTGGCAAGAGCACGCTGACCAGCGCGATCATTGGCCATCTTCGCTCGCTTGACCTGGAGATTGCGGTGCTCGCCATCGACCCGTCGTCACCCTTTACCGGCGGTGCGATCCTCGGTGACCGCGTGCGCATGCAAGATCACGCCACCGACCCGGGGGTCTTCATCCGATCGATGGCCACGCGCGGTCATCTCGGCGGGCTGTCGCTGGCGACTCCCGAAGCGGTGCGTGTCCTCGATGCGATTGGTCGCAAGTGGGTTTTGGTCGAAACCGTTGGCGTGGGTCAGGTCGAAGTCGAAGTCGCCGGCAAGGCTGACACCACGGTCGTCGTCGTCAACCCAGGTTGGGGCGACAGCGTGCAGGCCAACAAGGCCGGTCTGATGGAGATCGCTGACATCTTCGTGATCAACAAGGCCGACCGCAAGGGTGTCGATGAGACGCAGCGGGATCTGATGCAGATGCTCGACTTGGGCGCCATGCCCCACGACGCGTGGAGGCCGCCGATCATCCCGGCAGTTGGCACGACGGGGCAAGGAGTCACCGATATCTGGGACGCAGTGCTCGAACATCGCGCAGCCTCGGAAGCCTCAGGTGAACTCGAACGTCGCCGCACGTTCCGGTTGCGTGAGGAGCTCCGCGAGATCATTGCCAACCGCCTTGGACGGCGCGCTCGTGAGATCTGCACCGGTGACCGCTGGGACGAGTTGACCGATGAAGTCGTGGCCCGCACCACTGATCCGTGGACTGCTGCTGACGAAATGCTTTCCGCAGTCGACGCCTGACCTCTATGACCCAATCTCTATGACCCAATCTCTATGACGCAATGAGGGGGCGATGAGGGCGGTTCGAGCCACGTCTGACGGCGTGGCCGTCGTCGATGTGCCCAGCCCCCAGGCTGCAGGGATCACCGATCCGGTCACGGTGCGTCCCGTTTCCGTTGGGATCTGCGGGTCGGACTTGCATGTCATCGGCTTGGGCCCGAGTGGTGTCACCCTCGGACACGAGATCTCGGCTATCTACGAAGGGCGTCCGGTCGCAATCCAGCCGATGGCCTTCTGCGGCAAGTGTTCGGCCTGTCAGCGGGGCGATCAACACATGTGTTCGGTGGGTGGTCGCCGGGTCCATGGCATCCACATCGATGGCGGAATGGCTGACGAACTGGTCGTCGATGCGCAGTGCCTCGTCGCTCTCCCTGAGGGCGTCAGCGCCGAGGCGGCCAGCCTCGTCGAGCCGATTGCCGTGGGGGTCCACGCGGTCAACAAGGTCGATCCCGTCGCCGGAATGCGTATTGCAGTTATTGGCGCCGGGACGGTCGGCCTCGTCGTCGCTGCAGTTGCGCAAGACCGTGGGGTCGACCAGATCGACATCGTCGCTCGTCACGAGGCGCAGTTTGAGGCGGCCGAGCGTTTGGGTCTTCGACCGGTTCGAGCAGACGAACTCGGCTCGGGTTACGACATCGTGATCGATGCAGCTGGAAGCGAGTCGTCATTGGCCGCGGCCATCGGGGCGGTGCGCTCGGCGGGCACCGTGCTCGTGCCAGGTATCTACTGGAGCGATGTCAACTTGCCCGGGTTGGCACTTGGCTTGAAGGAAGTGCAGCTCCGCACGGCGCTGTACTGGGGCCATCACGATGGACGCCGCGAGACCGACATCGCGGCGGAGGTGCTCGGTCGACTTCCTGGGCTCCCCGATGCCCTGATCAGCCATCGCTTTGAACTTGGCGATGCGGCTCGGGCATTCACGACTGCCGCAGACCGCAGTGCCGGAGCAGTCAAGGTCATTGTCGACGTCAGCACCGGGTGACATCATCAGGTCGGTCTCGGTGCTCAGAGAGGTCCCGCGATCTCCTAGGTTGGCGCTCATGGCTTACGAACTCCTCACTCTCGAACGACTCGACAACGGCGTTGCCGTCCTCACCCTCGCCAACGGCAAGGTCAACGCGCTCTCCGGTGCGCTCGTTGCCGAGATCGGTACAGCAGCACAAGAACTGACTGACGATCCGCCTGCTGCGCTGATTGTCAGCGGTGGCGACCGGATCTTCGCTGCCGGCGCCGAGATCTCCGAATTTGGCGGCCCGGAGGAAGCCAAGACAATCGGACCACAAATCCATGCGGCGTTTAACCGGATTGCCGACCTGCCCTGTCTGGTGATTGCCTCGGTCAGCGGCTATGCACTCGGTGGCGGCTGCGAATTGGCGTTGACCTGCGACTACCGAATCGCGTCGGAGTATGCCGTGTTCGGTCAGCCCGAAATTCTGCTCGGCATCATCCCTGGCGGTGGCGGGACACAGCGGCTCGCTCGTGTCGTTGGCCCGTCGAAGGCCAAGGAAATCTGTCTCACCGGCCGAATGGTGATGGCTGAAGAAGCCCACCGGATCGGCCTCGCCGACGAGGTCGTTGCACCCGAAGCGCTGATGGAACGTTCGCTTGAACTTGGTGCCACCCTTGCCAAGGGCGCGCTCACCGGCCAGGGCATTTGCAAGCGGGCTATCGATGAAGGCCTCTCGACGTCACTTGCTGCAGGTCTACAGATCGAACTTGATGCGTTTGTTGAAGTGTTCCGCACCGAAGACAGCCAGATCGGCGTGAAGAGCTTCCTCGAGAGCGGCCCCGGAAAAGCTGAATTCATCGGCAAGTAACCCGAGCCCGCCTGTCTGACCGCGTTGTGACCGCGTTGTTGCAGCGTTGCTACCAGGTCTCGGGCGTTTGGTTCAGTTGTTGACCGACGAGCCGATCGGGCGTGAGATGTCCCACGCCGATCGGGCGAGCCAAAGGCCGGTCAGCGTCATCACCAGCATCACGGCGGCTGCAGCCACGTATGCAGTGGTCTGGCCGTACGCCTCGTACAGCGCGCCGGTCATGGCTGCCATGACGCCGGCTGAGACTGCCTGGGCAGCACCGACCACGCCGTGTGCGCCCGCCTGTCGATCGGCAGGCACCACCATGCCGACCGCGACGCCGGCGGAAGAAATGGTGAGGCCATCAGAGACGGCGTGCACCATCGCAACGGTGAAGATCAGCCCGCCGCTCGGCAGGAACCCGTAGAGACACATAATCCCGGATGCAAACAGTAAGCCGATCGAGCTGAGTTTGAATGGCCCAAATGTCTGGGCGAGGCGACCGCCGGGCGGCCCAAGGAAGATCAACGGCAGGCCGAACAGGGTGATGCCGAGGTTCGCAATCCAGTCGGTGGTGCCGAGGTCTTTGTGCACGACATCCCACAGCGCGTCGAAGGCGCCGATCATCGCGAAGGCAACGGCGCCGAGTATTGCGGCGCCCGCGAACGGTCGGATTCGGAGTAGGTCAAGGGCGAAGCGATGTTCGGACTGTTCCACCGACTCTTGAACTGGGACGCGAGCAACGATTGGCAGCAGGATCAGGGTGATTGCTGCGACCACGACAAACGGAGCAGGAATGCCAAACGGGCCGACGAGAATTGCCGAGATGGCTGGACCAGTAGCGAAGCCGAAGACGTCGGCAGCGAGCAGGCGGCCCATGTTCTGGCCGAGGTTGTCGGGGTCAGCAAGAATCACGATGCGCTTGACCGCCGGGCTGGCCGCGCCGATGCCGATGCCGGAGATGAACCGGCCGATCAGGATGGGCGTCAGTGTCGTACTGAGCGCCATCAGCAGCAGCCCGGCAACACTGCCGAGCACGCCGATGAAGACGACAGTGACGAGAGCATCGACGTCAGTGAGCTCGATCTGCGACAGGAATCCGGCGATGAAGCCGAGCCCGATCACGAACCCGATGGCGGTCTCGCTGATGCCGTATTCGTCACGAAAGTCAGCGACGATCGTGAACAGCACGCCGTAGCCGGCCGCCAATGCCGCCATGAGCCCGCCGAAGGCGAACAACAGGACGAGCGGCGACGGTGGAGCAACCCGTGGGGTTGATTCCTCCGAAGCCAGCGATTGCACCAAGCGAGGCTAGCTAAACAATGGGTTCAGACTGCTTTCGATTGGATTGGCGACTGGATTGGCAATTGGGGTGGTGAACGGCGCCGGAAGGCGCATCAACCGTAGGCGACGAGACCGGTATCGAAGATCGAACTGAGTGCGCGATGGGTCGGCAGTGCCCGTGCGCTGAGGCCCCAGGGGCCGGCATCGCCTGGAGTGAAGTGGCCAGCGTAGATACCGTCACCGACGTGCTCGAGATCCACAGCCACGGTCCGGTGCTGGTCGAAGGTGCCATCGCTGGCGAGTGGGCCGTGCATGACCTGGGCGACCAGTTCATCGGCGCGTAGCTCGCCGGGATCGACACGGACACGAACCGAACGGGTGGTCCCGCTGACGCCGTCGGCCGTGTCGGATCCGTCGTCGAACAGTTCGATTGAAACCGATGGCCATGCCGAAGCGACACCGACTTTCCATGCCGACAATTCACGAGCAACCGCAGCTCCATGAGCAAGGCGCAGATCGGACGACGCTGCTGCCGGTTCGTAGAGCGTTGTGACGTAGTCGCGGACCATGCGTGCTGCCACGACGTTCCACCCGAGGGTCTCCCAGTTGTTCTGGATGAGTTCGATCCAACCGCTGGGAATGGCGTCGCGGGTGCGGTCGTAGAACAACGGCACGATTTGCTGCTCGATCACGTCGAACGTGGCCGATGCTTCGCGGTGATCGCGTCGGTTGAGGTCATGGTCGTCGTCGAACGATGGGATGTCGAACCCGTTGCTGCCGTCGGACATCTCGGCCCACCAGCCATCGAGAATCGAACAGTTCAATACGCCGTTGAGCGTGGCCTTCTCGCCACTGGTGCCACACGCCTCGAACGGGCGGCGAGGCGTGTTCAGCCACACGTCGCAGCCGTGGTACATCGCGCGGGCGATGCCGATGTCGTAGTCGGGGATGAAGACGAAGCGGTGGCGCACATCGGCGTCAGCGGCGAGCTTGGCGATCTGCTGGATCAAGCCCTTGCCGGGTTGGTCAGCCGGGTGAGCCTTTCCGGCGAAGACGAACTGCACGGGTCGATCAGCATCGAGCAAGAGTGCGCGCAGCCGATCGATCTGGCCCAACAGGAGGTTCGCTCGCTTGTACGTGGCGAAGCGACGAGCGAACCCGATTGTGAGGACGTTCGGATCGAGGAGGTCATGCCCAAGCCGATCGCGAACGAGGTCCACGAGTTCTTGGCGACCGACGTTACGCATGGCCCAGATGTCGGACTGGTCGATGTTGCGAACGTGGGCCCAGGCGTCGGCGCCGGACAGATGCCAATCGTCGCCGAGCGCGCCGGTGAGTAGTTCGTCGGTCCGGTCGCTGACCCATGTTCGGGCGTGGACGCCGTTCGTGATGTGGCCAATCGGCGTCTCGTTGCTCGGAAGATCGGGCCACATTCCGCCGAACATTTCACGTGCAACCTCGCCATGCAGCTTCGCGACGCCGTTGGCACGTGCAGCGAGCCGAAGCCCCATGACTGCCATGTTGAATTTGCCGTCGGGCTCGTCGGCGCGCTGGCCGAGCGCAATGAGCTCGTCGAAAGCGACCCCGCACGACGTGGCGAAACTGGCGAAGTAGGACTCGAACAGTTCACGCGGAAAGCGGTCGATTCCGGCGGGGACGGGAGTGTGGGTGGTGAAGACGCCGCCGGCGCGTACTGCCTCGATCGCCTCGGTAAAGGTAAGCCCGGCATCGGTGCACTCGCGGAGCCGTTCGAGGCCGAGAAATCCGGCGTGGCCCTCGTTGCTATGGAACACCTGCGGAGCGATGCCGAGGGCCCGCAGTGCTCGGACGCCGCCGATACCGAGGATGATTTCTTGGCGCAGACGGTGCTGCTCGTCGCCGCCGTAGAGGCGGTTGGTGACAGCGATGACATCGGGCGTGTTCTCGGGCAGATTGGTGTCGAGGAGGTACAGCGGAATCCGGCCGACATCGACGCGCCAGATGGCAACCAGCGCAGTGGTACCAGCGAGGTCGACTTCGATTGTGAGCCCGGTCGGGTGGACGCCGTGGGCGGCAGGGTCGATGCGCTCGTTGCGCTCCTCCTGCCAGCCATCGCTGTTCAGTTGCTGGTGAAAGTAGCCCTCGGCGTAGAGGAGCCCGACGCCGATCAACGGCACGCCGAGATCAGACGACGCTTTCAGGTGATCGCCGGCCAAAATGCCGAGACCGCCCGAGTACTGGGGGAGGGCCTCGGTGATGCCGAACTCGGGGGAGAAGTACGCAACGGATTGCAGCGGCGAGCCCTCGGTGGCTGCGCTGCGATCGCCAAACCACGACGGCCCGTCGACAGCCTGCTGGAGCCGACTGCGGGCGGCCCCAACGCGCTTGACGAAATCTGCGTCGTCTGCCAGTTCGGCCCAACAGGTTGGTGAGGTTCGCCGGACCAAGTCGACCGGGTGTTGGCCAGTCCGTCGCCATGAGCCGGGTGCGCTGCCATCAAGCCGATCGAACACGTGAGCGAGTTCACGATCCCACGCCCAATGGAGATTTGCAGCAAGATCGCTGATGCCGGCAAGCGATTCAGGAATCTCGCTGACGACGTTGAATTGATGGAGCGGGCGCACCGAAGCGAGGGTAACGACCTCCGACCGACTGTGTTTGAGGTGGTTGAAAATGTGCGGCCCGACACTCTGCCCGCCTTCGAGATGCGTCTGCCTTCGACGTGTGCCTGCCCCGATTTAATTCCGGCAACTATGCCCGAGGAGTCAGCGTTGACGAGCGTCAATCGATGTCGAATACACACGTGCGGTGGCCGTTGCGATGGCAGCCCACGAATAGTTCTGCTCGATCAGGTCGCTTGCGTTGCGAGTCAGTTCGTCAGCGAGAACCTGATCGGTCAGCACCCGTTCGATGCAGTTCGCGAGGTCGTCGGGTCTGCCGGGCTCAAAGGTGAGGCCAGCATTGGTCCCCTCGATCATTTCGGCGAGGCCGCCTGTCCGGGCAACGATGAGCGGAGCGCCTGCCGCGAGAGCCTCGAGTGCAACGAGGCCGAACGGCTCGTACAGCGACGGGATCACGACGCAACCAGCGCGATGGGTGAGGTGGCGGAGTTCGGCGTCGTCCAAGAAGCCCGTGACGTGGACGCAGTCGTTGACGCCTTCGACGTCGATCTGTGCTTGGAGTTCTGGCAGGTAGCTGCCGCGCCCGGCAATTGTGCACTGGACGCCCGGGACTCGTGCTCGCACATCGGTCATCGAGCGGGCGAGCACCTGAAAGCCCTTCTCGAACTGGACGCGGCCCCAAGAGAGCACCAGCTGTTCTCGCTCGACTGGCGTATCGCTCTCGACGAGCCACAGGTTGGGATCGATGCCGTTGGGGACACGAGCGACAATTTCGGGTGGCAGTTCGAAGCTCGATACGAGCTGGTCTGCCATGAACCTGGTCGGTGAGATCAGCCGATCGGCCTGGAATGCGAGCCACCATTCGATTGAGTTGATGTCGCTCGGCACGCCTGGCGGAAGTTGGCCGCCGTGCCGCACTCGTTCGGTGCCGTGCATCGTCAGGATGAACGGCACATCGAATCGGGCCGACAGTGTGTCCGCTGACCAGCCCATTCGCCAGTCGTGTCCGTGGACCACGTCGGGTTCCCATCCGTCGAGCAAGTCGGGAAGGCTGCAACCAAGCTTGACGAAGGCGTGATTTGCCGAAGCAGTGCGTGCTACTGGATCGGTCTTTGATAGCCAGGGCAAGTCGACAACGCCACGGACGACACGGACCGGCCCAGCAGCGTCGGCGTCGCGGTCGGTACCGGGATGTGTGGTGGTCATCACGACCACGTCGTGCCCGTTCGCCGCGAGTGCACGACTTAACCCATCGACGTGCGTAGCGGTGCCGACCGTCTCTTTTGGTGGGAAGTCCCAGGACAGCAACAACACACGCACGGCCGCGCACTCTACTCTGGAGGTTGATGCCACCGATTGACTCTGTGCCCCCCGTTGCTTCGACTTCCGGTCCAACAGGGTTGCCACCTGCCCCGATTGGTGAGCTCGACCTCCACTTGCTGGGCGAAGGCAAGCATCGTCGGTTGTGGGAAGTGCTCGGCCCGCAAGTGTTTGGTCCAGGCCCAGCAGGCGTGAGTTCAGTGCAGTTTGCTGTGTGGGCACCGAATGCTGCGTCGGTCGCTGTTGTGGGCGATTGGAACGAATGGCAACCCGAGCCGATGGCAATGATCGAGGCCAACGGACGGACTGGAATTTGGACGATCATCTGTCCGGCTGCCCGGTCTGGCCACTGCTACAAATATGAAATTGTCAGCAAGCAAGGGCGCACGCTCCGCAAGGCGGACCCGATGGCCCGCCAGACTGAGGCGCCGCCGAGTGATGCCAGCGTCGTGCCGGCGCCGAGTAAGTATGAGTGGTCTGACATCGAGTGGATGCGTGAGCGTCATGCGATCGTCGACGGCGACGCACCGATGCGGATCTACGAATTGCACCTCGCGTCGTGGCGTCGCGGCGTCGACACGTGGGACGACCTCGCCGAACAGATCGCAGCGCATGTGGCGTCGCTCGGCTTCACCCACGTTGAACTGCTGCCGATTGCCGAGCACCCGTTTGGTGGATCGTGGGGCTACCAGGTTTCTGGCTACTACGCCCCGACGGCGCGCTTCGGCGACCCTGACGGTTTCCGTCGGTTCGTCGACATGCTTCACAAACACGGACTGGGCGTCATCGTCGACTGGGTGCCGGCGCACTTCCCGAAAGACGAGTGGAGCCTCGGCCGCTTCGATGGCACGGCGCTGTACGAACACGCCGACCCACAGCGTGGCGAGCACCCTGACTGGGGCACGTACGTCTTCGACTTCGGGCGGAACGAGGTGCGCAACTTCCTTGTTGCCAATGCGCTGTACTGGCTCGACGAGTTCCACATCGATGGTCTGCGGGTCGACGCTGTGGCCTCGATGCTTTATCTCGACTACTCGCGAGAAGATGGCGAATGGACACCGAACGTGCACGGGGGTAACGAGAACCTTGAGGCGATCACACTCTTGCAAGAGGCGAACAGCGTTGTTGCGGAAGAATTTCCTGACGTCTTGATGATCGCGGAAGAGTCGACGGCGTGGCCGGGCGTCACGCATCCGGTCGCCGAGGGCGGGCTTGGCTTCACTCATAAGTGGAACCTCGGCTGGATGCACGACTCGCTTGGCTATCTCGCGCTCGACGGCGTGTATCGAAAGCACCACCACAGCGAGATGACGTTTTCGCAGCTGTACGCCTACAACGAACGATTCGTCCTGCCACTCAGTCACGATGAGGTGGTCCACGGCAAGGGCAGCCTCCTCAACAAGATGAGCGGTGACGACTGGCAGAAGTTTGCATCGCTTCGCAACCTGCTCGCATGGCAATGGTCAATGCCCGGTGTGCCGCTGCTCTTCATGGGCGCGGAACTGGCGCCGTGGCAGGAGTGGAACGATGCTGCCGAGCTGCCGTGGCACCTTGCTGAGCATCCGCCGCACAAGGGCGTGGGCGACACCATTGCGGCGATGAACGCAATCGCCGATCGTTGGCCGGCGCTGTGGGAACGCGACACCGACCAGGCTGGCTTTCAGTGGCTTGATGCCAACGACGCGGCGCACTCGATGTTCGCCTTCACTCGGTGGGGTGACGGTGGCAAACAGGCAGTGGTTTGTATTGCCAACTTCACGGCGGTTGCTCGGCCGGGCTACCGCGTCGGGCTGCCCTGGGGCGGCGGCTGGCAGGTCGTGCTCGACACTGACTCGCCCCAGTTCTGGGGGAGTGGCCACCGCGGCATTGACACCAACTCGATCGCAGCCGGCGCGGAACCAATTGACATCGCTCACGGGGTCGAGGAACCCTGGCAGGGGCAGTCCTGTTCGGCGACCATCGACGTCGGTCCGCTGTCGACGCTTTGGCTTGCGGCGCGCAGTCCCGGTTGATCCGTCACAGGTAAATTTGCGAGGCGCAGCCTGACATAGGCCTGCGTCAGGCGCTGAGGCGCCGTTCGGTGGTCCACGAGGCGAACGTTGACGGGTACGTCGCGTCGTTCGCGAGCGCGGTCACTTTGGTTGGTGTCACCCAAAGCGCACAGATGTCGGTCCAGTCGTCAAGCCCGACGAAGTGCGGTGCGATGGGGTCGTTGGAGCGGCACGGTCGGCCTTGACCCAGGTCGATGGTCCAATGTCCGGCGGCCTGTGGGTGGCGACATCGTGACGGATATGTCCCAAAACTGCGCGTTCGGCAAAGGGCACGAGATCAGGCGCGCCGGCCTGTCAAACCTGCCAGACCAGAGTGCGCCAGACCAGAGTGTGACAGCGGGTCAGTTCGTGCGGGCGTTGACGAGGGCTTCGAGGGCCTTCAGGTTGCGCTTCCAGATGAAGCCGAGGACGAGCTTTCCGCCGATGATCTCGCCGAGTCGCCCACCGAGAAACCAAGGAAAATCGAGGTCTTCACGCCATGTGAACTTCGTACGCTTGCCGCCTGCCAGAGGCTCAAGCGAGAAGATTCCGCTCCCTGTGACGATGCCGGTGTGCTTGACACCCATTGCTCCGTCGATGCCAGGAGTTCCGTCTTCGCCGTTGGTTGCTGGCGTCCACACCGTGATCTCCATCTGATCGACCAACTTGATCGGGCCGACCTTGGTGTCACAGAGAAACTTGGTGCCGATGCCGCGGGTCTGTTCGGTTTCGAAGCGGATCTCTACTGCGTCGGCCATCCAGTCGACATGATTTTCGACGGGTTCGACAATGGCCCAAACCTCAGCGGGCGTGGCATCGAGATCGATCGAGACGGTCACATCACTCATAT